>JBJKQR010000001.1:0-123397 GCA_046735395.1 Fidelibacterota bacterium
ATGATCGGGTCTTTACCCCGGATATTACTCCCCAACCCGCTCACGCGCTAACAGTTTTACCACGGATGACACAGATGAACACAAAGGAATTTGATAGTTATTCAAAGTTGGTACAGCGATAAGATGATCGGGTCTTTACCCCGGATATTACTCCCCAACCCGCTCACGCGCTAACAGTTTTACCACGGATGACACAGATGAACACGAAGGAATTTGATAGTTATTCAAAGTTGGTACAGCGATAAGATGATCGGGTCATTACCCTGGATATTACTCCCCAACCCGCTCACACGCTAACAGTTTTACCACGGATGACACAGATGAACACGAAAGAATTTGATACCACAAATTACACGAATGAACACGAAAAATATCAGGAATGGTTGAGAAACAGATTCTCGTTATCCAAAGTTGGTATGGCGATAGGATGATCGGGTCTTTACCCCGGATATTAGTCCCCAACCCGTTCACACGCTAACACGCTAACCAATAACCTATATCGTTTCTATACTGATGATTTTCAGGCCGCCCAGGCCGCTGGCCACAAAGAGGGTGCCGGCCCGGTACAGAACGTCATTGGCGGAGATATTCGTGTCGAAGACAAGTTTGCCCTGAAGCTGCAGGGATCCCGTGTCACATTGATTTGCATTCAGACTCTTGTCACACTGGACAGCGTAAACGCCGGCTTCGCCGTTCGCGATGAAGATGAGATCATTATTGGCGGTGGCTGCATTGGCCACGCAGACTGATGCATCCAGGCCATTCACGGCAGGGACGGGGATCTCACCCAGAATGTCCCCGCTTTCGAGACAGACGATCTGCATACCGCCGTCGCCGGCAGCGATGATGGCCTTGCCGCCCAGGACCTCAACGGTGGATTTTGAATCCGCTATGGTGGCGCCTGTCAGGCTGTAATCCGCCAGAGCGCTGCCCTCGCTGTTCAGATAATACAGATGAGCCGGTGTTCCGGCAAATACGGCCACTTTATTATTTTCGGCGGCGACGCCCCGGGCATCCTCAAGCGAAATCTGATTTACAAGCGCCAGTGAGGTCTTGTTCAGAATACAGATATATCCGTTGACGGCCCCGGTGGTCACAAAAACCTGGTTTCCGGAAACCGTCACATCGGTGGCTGCCCAGCTGGGAAGGTCGATCAGATCGCTTTTTGTTCCGGGCAGTCCGCCTTTCAGGGTAAAATGTTCCAGCGCGGCATATTCCACGCCACTGCCGGGTTCCCTGGCTATCGCCAGATACATGTCATTGCCGGTCACACAGATCCCGTTCACATCCGAATCCTTGATGTAGATTCCGGCTTCCAGAACAGGCTTCGTATTATCGGTAATATTGAAAACATCCACACCTCCGCCGAAGGCGTCTCCCCTCAGTGCGTAGGTAACATAAGCCCTGTTTCCTTCAATACTGATATCCGTAGCCTGCAGCGCATTCCCATCCAGAACCGGCGTGCTGGTTTCCGCCTGCAGGATCAGCAGCAGCGAATCCCGCGCTCTCCCGGAGGTTTTTTTCAGGGTGACGGTCGTGTCCCAGCTGACGACTTCATGTATTTCCTGCAGCCGCCCGGACAGATCCGATCCCGTCATCGTGACAACGCGATCCTGGACATTCGATTCCGTACACGACGCCACAATCAGTATCAAGCCTGCAAGACCGAGCTGCAGCAGCCAGATTGTTTTTCCCTTAATCATTTTCTCTCCTCTCCGCTTTACATTTTACAACACAGAGCCCGGCCCTGGTTCTTTTAAAGTATAAGAATAAAATATGGTTTAATCCAGCGCATCGCAAAAACTTTGTTTCTGCGGGCTGTAAATGCTACAGAAGTTCTGTTCATGATAATGCTATAGCGGGAGGACCCGGAAAATCTGTATTGCGTAAGACGGGAAAACAGTTTATTTTGATTCAAGGTTTTCGCTTGGTGAGGAGGTCCTCTGAAATTGACAACGGTTTCAAATCGCCACCTGATTATTATTATTGGATTGCGGTGAGCTGTTGAGGAGTGAGCGAATTTTACTGACAGAAAATTCGGTCTCAGTCCTGTCTGAATCTGGAATGGATGGGAAGAAGCAATGCCTTGTCTGAAACGTCTTATTGAAAATATAAACTGAAAAAGGAATTGAACGATGATCAGACCTGAATTAATTTGGTTCATTGCGGGGTTGGTCCTGATATTGCTTGAATTTGCCCTGCCCGGTGTCATTATTGTGTTTTTCGGGCTGGGTGCGTGGATAACCTTTATCACGACATACCTGAAAATAACGGGCAGCGCCGCGTCTCAGCTTATGGTTTTTGCCGCATCTTCGGTTATTCTGTTAATTCTACTCAGACGTTACATCACGTCGCGATTCTCAGGTTTTGTCAGTGAGAGACAGATACCCGATAAGAATCTGGATGAATTCACGGGGAAACCGGCTGTTGTATTGAGTGAGATCACATCAGCAATGCCGGGGAAAGTCGAGTTCAAGGGAGCGCCCTGGGAAGCAACATCCGTTGATTCTTTTGAAAAAGGCGAAATCGGGATTATAGAAAAAGTGGATGGTTTGACATTAATTATCAGGAAAAAGGAGATTGAAAAATGAATTTATCCACCGTCGTTTCCATCGGTATCGTAATTATCGTCATTATTACTCTGTTCAAGACAGCCCGGATCGTTCCTCAAAAAATGGCCTTCATCGTTGAACGGTTAGGTAAGTATTCTTCGACCCTGGATGCCGGATTCCATATTCTCATACCATTCATGGATAATGTAGCTTACAAGCATACCTTGAAGGAAGTTGCCGTGGATGTGCCCGCGCAGACCTGTATTACAAAGGACAACATAGCTGTTGAAGTCGATGGCGTGCTGTACATGCAGGTGATGGATGCGAAAAAGGCCAGTTACGGAATCGAAGACTATATGTTTGCATCATCCCAGCTGGCGCAGACCACCATGCGGTCAGAGATCGGGAAGCTGGAACTGGATAAGACCTTTGAGGAAAGGGAAGCCATCAACGCGGCCATCATATCCGCCGTGGACAAGGCATCGGATCCATGGGGCGTGAAGATTACGCGTTACGAAATAAAGAACATCACGCCACCGCAGAGCGTGACTGATGCTCTCGAAAAACAGATGCGTGCGGAAAGGGAAAAACGAGCAGCCATTGCTGAATCCGAAGGTGAACGGCAGGCAAAAATCAATATTGCCGAAGGTGAAAAGCAGCAGGCAATCGCCCTGTCGGAAGGGGAAAAACAAAAACGGATCAATGAAGCCGAAGGCCGGGCCAAGGAAATCGAGTTAGTCGCTGTCGCAACCGCCGAGGGTCTGCGGAAAATTGCGGAATCGATTATTAAACCGGGCGGCAATGACGCCATGAACCTTCGGGTGGCTGAACAGTACATCAAGGAATTCGGAAATCTGGCCAAGGAAACGAATACGGTCATCATTCCTTCCTCGCTGAGTGATGTGTCGGGTATGGTCGGTGCACTCACTACCCTGATCAAGGAGAGCGGGAAATCGAAACACTAATTCCTGTTTTCTTCATTCGGCGGAAACAGTTTCATAAAAGCCCGGTAAAATCCGGGCTTTCTATTTAGGTGCACGATCGATTATCGGCAAAAAAACATTTCGGAAGGATTCACTCATGCCTGATATTATCCTGCTGGATCAGGCATCCCGAATGAGTGGGTTAATCAGGAGTACGGACACCATGGAAGAATGCATCTGGGTATTTTGAATTCCAATTAAAAGAGTGAGGGAAAGGCATGAAAAATATTGTATTCAAACGGGATAGTCAGACGCTTCGGGCCATCTTTGTCGAGGTGTTTTCGATTGTCTTAGGTATTATCCTTGCGCTCGCTGTGAATGACTGGGCTGAAAGCCGGCAGATGCGGCTTCGCCTGAATGATGCCCTGGTCAATGTGAAGGAGGAGATCAATACGAATCTCAGGACTCTGGAGCACATTCATGCGAACAACAGCCGTACCGTCACAATGATGTTTTCGGAAGACGGTGAAACGGATACGACCGAGGGAAGCATCGTACCGGGAATTATTCTACAGAATACAGCCTGGGAATTATTGAGAGCCAGCGGAGTCAATCCTTTCTTGAATTATTCCCTTCTCATGAAATTATCCGAACTTTATGAACTGCAGGATACCTATGTCTATATGGGAGAACAGCTCATCAATTCCACAAATTCAGGTCTGGTCCTGTCCCTGATCGGAGACAGGAGGATTGAGCAGGATCAGATACTCCGAAAACTGGAAAGCCTGCTGCAGATGATGATAAAAATAGAAGACGGTTTACTTGCAGAGTATCATGAAACAGATTCCCTGCTCACGGACTATGGCCATGCTGCTTCAGAAAAGTGAGATGAAATGAGCCGGGTAGCCCGGATATCGCTAACCTAATAAAAAAGGTGGAAAATGACACCAAAGCACAACGAATTTCATTTATTACTCCTGGTGATCTTCAGTTCTGTTCTCCTTCTTAATTCTTGTATCAGTATTGGCGGAGCGGATCCGACGATCTATCGCATCGTTATCCCGGACAGCACTGTCGAGGTCATCCCGGACTCGCAGGATTCGCAGGATTTCTGGCCGGAAATGCGAAAGCTCCATACTCAGATAAACCAGACGCAGGGAGATGATCCGGAAATGGCTGAATTTGCAGCAGCCCTGCAAAATATAATGGAGGGATCTCCCGAAAAAGCCGTTGAAGCGCTGGAATCACTGGTGAAGGAGAGCGGGAATGAGGCTATGGTCAGGCATGCCGGGGAACTTCTCTCCGGTATCTATATGCAGTCCTATGACTGGGAGTCATTGATTCGCCTTGATGCTGCTCTTCCGGACGGGCTGGACACCTTAAATACCATTTCAATGGTAAAAGCCTGGCAGACCTGTCCGAAGGAGATCATTCATTATCCGGACACGGCTCTGACCCTGCCCATTGAATTGTCGGTCTCCGGGGTGCCCATGGTCAGTGTGACCGTGAACGGCGTGCCGCGAAGCTTCTGGATTGATACCGGTGCTGAATTCACCGTCCTGTCTTCCGATTTTGCCAAAAAGTGCGGAGTGGCAGTCCTCGAGGGAACTGACGCCCGGGTGGGCACCTCCACGGATGATGTCATTGATCTCCGGGCTGCTTCCGTCAAAAGACTGGAAATCGGAGATCTGACCATCGAAAACCACCCCGTGTTCATTATTCCCAGACAAAATCTGGAAGTGAGGCTCCTGAAACTATTCAGAATTTTGAAAATTGACGGCATCATCGGGTGGAATGCCATTCAGAAGATTTCAATGGAGATAAATTATTCCGGAAAAACGATACAACTCAGCAAACCGTCGTCCACCGGAGAGGTGAGAGACAGAAATTTCCATTTTATCACCCAGCCTTTTGTGATGGTCAGGGATACGACGGGTATTCCGCTTTACTTTTTCCTTGATACGGGAGCCAATTCCACCGCGCTGTATCCGCCGGCCTACACTGCCTTTGACACGACTGGAGTCGAAAAGAAGCATGCGCATATCGGCGGAGCCGGAGGATTTCAAACCGTTGACCAATACAGATTTAGGAAACAAAGCCTCGTTCTCGGATCAACCCGGATTGACTTTCCCAGTCTGAGCGGACAACCCATGCTCGGTGATCCGACGGAAGGGTTTATTGATTATGACGGTATTCTGGGTTCCGATATCGCGAAAAAGGGCCGCCTCATTCTGGACTTTCAGAATGGCCGCTGTGAATTGCTTCCCAATAATGATAAATAACCGGTTTTCTGTAAGGTTATTGAAATAATACATTTCTGGTTGAGACAGATCCGAGCTTTGCAGATCCGTATTTTCTGCCAGGCCAGATTTTTCTTAAATTTCGGGATGGAAGCTGCTAAATTTATTCTCGGGTGATGAAAGAAAGGAATATGAGAGGAATGACAGGAAAGGGTGAAGCGGCCAGGGCTTTTGGCGTCCTGCTTCTAACGCTTCTTGGCTTTTCATATCTCTCTGCTCAGCCGGCCCGGCCGGATTTCGATCCGGATCATATTTACGTGAAGGTGAAGGATCTGTCAGGCCTACAGTCAAAAGGCAATTCACCGGTATCTGCTCAGGATCACATTTCGGAAATTATGAATTATCAGGACATAAAAATGTATAGGGCATTCAAAATAAAGGACTCGAACAGCAAATCTGCCCCTGCGAATTCCCTGAACAGGATCTACAGAGTCGAGATTCCCCTGAGTATTTCCATGGATTCCCTTCTGCAGAGTTTGAACAGGGAGCCTGATATTGAATATGCGGAACGGATTCCCCTTTATTATCCGGCCTGGGTACCGAATGACAGTTTGTATGGCTATCAGGATTATCTGAGACAGATCGGAGCGGAGGAGGCCTGGGATACCTATAACTACAAGGAAAGAGATTCGGATGTGCTTATCGGCGTGGTCGACGGTGGCTTTTACTGGCATCATCCCGATCTTCTGGACAATGTGTGGAATAATCTGGGTGAGGATGCGGACGGCGACGGACACTGCATTGAAATCATTGACGGAGTCCCCGTTTTTGATCCGGGTGATGTGAATGGTGTTGATGATGACGGAAACGGTTATATTGATGATTTCATCGGATGGGATTTCGTATCGGAAATTGAAGGCCAGTCCGGTGATAATGATCCCTATGAGAAACGGTATCTGAGCCACGGAACCCATGTGGCCGGCCTGGCGGCAGCGAGACATAATAATGGGATCGGTATCGCGTCCCTTTCCTGGAATCCGAAAATCATCTTATCTGCCCATGGTTTACCTGATGGTAATGTGAGCGTTAATCCCTTTGCGGGGATTATCTACTGCGCGGAACAGGGGGCAGATATCATCAACTGCAGTTTCGGAAATCACGGCTTCTGGTCGGAAGCCGACAAGGAGGCGATTGATTATGCCATTTCCCTGGGAAGTCTCATTATTGCCGCCGCGGGGAATTACGACGAAGGTGATGCGTTCCCTTTTTATCCTGCGGCCTATCCGGGTGTGATTGCGGTGGCCTCTGTTGACGGGCAGGACCGGAAAACGGATTATTCCAATTACGGGATGTATATTGATGTCTGCACGCCCGGTGGGAATCACGACCCGGGCATCCTCAGCCTGGAGCCCTTCACGCCCACTGCAACCTTCAGGGGCTATGAATACGGAAACGGCACTTCCATGGCTTCTCCCATCACAGTTTCTCTGGCAGCATTGATCAAAGCGCAGAATCCGGACTGGATCCGTGAACAGGTCGGGAAGCAGCTCCTGTTTTCCTGCGATGATATTTCGTCCTTCAATCCTGCTTACCCGGGAAAACTGGGCATGGGGCGAATCAATGCGGGGAAGGCGCTGTCACAGCAGTATACCGGGAATCCGGAGCCGCTGCGGCTGAAAGTAAAGCATCTCATCGTTCCCTACCGAAAAGTGTTGACCGGGCCCAGGCCCAGGCCGGGCAGATTCAGCACCACAGCTCCTTCCGACCTTGTTCTGAATCCGGGGGATACGCTGGATTTCGGATTTTCCTTCCGGAATTTTTCCCATTTTTCCCAGGATTCGGGTACACAATTCGTGTTAAGCTGTGATAACCCGGATATCACACTCCTCAGAAATTCCGTTATTGACAGTATTCATGTTGATAGTGAACAGGAGATTGACAGCTGTTTCACAATTGCTGTAAATAAGGATGCAGTCGATAATTCGAGCCTGTTTCACATTGAAATTATTCCGGGAGATAAGTCCCTGTCCGTCATTCAGCAGATGGATTGTCCCTTCCGGATTTCCAGGTTAAAATTCATTCATGACGAAAATGTGTTCCTGACCAGATGTATCAATACGTGGGATTTGGGTAAGAGTTTTTATCTCAGCAATTTTTCCGGATGCGATGTTGTTCTGCAGGCAGATGTATCTGAAACGGAAAGGCCTCTGTTCAGAATCATTGCAGAGAAAGGGGGAAACAGCACCTGGTCCTTTTCCAATTCCTACAGCTCGAGGCCGGATGATTCAACCTTTCAGACGGTTGAATTTGCCATACCACCCCTGAATCAGACACAGCATCCCATTCTGACTTTTAACGCAAAATGGGAATTGGGAAGCAGCGGAGACCGGGTATCGGGAGTCAATCTGAATCTGGATGACGGGAAGGGGCAGTATTCAATCCTTACTCCGGACAGCTCTGTGTATAACACGGAAAATGCCACGGCTTTCAACCTGTTTGGGCGGTCGGACCCGGTTGCGGCCTGGACCGGGAGCAGTGATGGCTGGAAGCACATCTCCATGGATTTATCCGGAATCACAACGTCTGATAACGCGGAGTCAGGGCTTCAGTTTCAGTATGCGGCAGCCCCGGACTGTCCGGATTCCTACTTCCTCATCGACAATATTCTGGTGACGGATGGCCCGGACACACTCTTTTTCAATGATGCCGGACCGGATATGTATCTGCACGTGACCGGTACAAATAAGCTGAACGCGACCGGAACGGATCTGGTTGCGGGCGGCCTTGATACGGAGCAGCTCCTTTCACCGGGCCTCAGCAGACTGACGATAAAATCATTGGTGCAGTATCCTGCTCCGGCGCCCGGGTATTATCAGGGCTTCATCAATATCCGGGATACATCCGGTGTCCTTTTTTCGGTGGTGGACTGGTATCTGGAAGTGAAGGATTCACTGATTATTACGAAACTGGAACCTGAACCGGATCTGGCTCAACGTTTTACTCTGGAACAGAATTATCCCAATCCCTTCAATCCGGTGACACATATCGCCTACACGCTGCCCCGCAGCAGCAGGGTGGAAGTGAATATCTACAATATCCTCGGGCAGAAGGTCATGTCATGGAAGCCCGGACGGCAGAATGCCGGGCAGTACACGTTTACCTGGGCCGGCGTCAATAGTGCGGGCCGACAGGTCTCCTCAGGAATCTATCTCTACGAAGTGAAGGGGGAGGGCTTTTCGGCCCGGAAGAAGATGCTGTATCTGAAATAGAATAATGAGTGCTCATCAAATTTGGGACCTGGTAATTCCCATAAAAATGGGACAGCCCTGAATAATGGGCTGGCAGATTGAGACCGGATCAGCTCCTGTTTCATTTATGTAATTGTAAAAAATCAGTTACGAAAAACCTAAATTTTATGTATTATTATCCGCTTTGAAATGTGCACTGTATCTGCAGTCTGACCTGCTCTTTTCCATGCTGAAGAGAATGTAAGGGCTGAATACGAATACAACAGGGAAAGACGAATTGAAATTTTATAAGAAATAAAGTATCAACGGAGGATCAATGACAAAACGGGCATTAAAATACATACTGATGATCATCATTGTGGGACTGCCTCTGACTGAATGCTCAACCGATAGTCCGGTGGATCCGGATGAGAAATTTGCGGTGGAAAGCATGTCTGATATCGACGGGAATGTTTACAGGACAGTCCGGATCGGCACACAACGGTGGATGGCGGAAAATCTGAGAGTGACGCATTACAGGGATGGAACAGCTATTCTGAAAGTGACGGATAATCTGCAGTATGTAGGACTGACTTCAGGAATGTACAGATATTACAATAATGATTCCCTTATGGCCGAGCAAAGTGGAGCTCTGTATAACTGGGACGCGGTAAACAGTTCTCATATCCTGGCACCGGAAGGCTGGCATGTCCCTACAGTTGAGGAATGGTACGAATTGACGGAATTTCTGGGCGGTTCAACCCGCGCAGGGACTAAACTGAAAAGCGGGACTGGCTGGGTAAAGAATGGAAACGGGACAGATGAGGTGGGATTTGACGGAATTCCGACGGGTCTCTGGTATCCTTACAGTATATGTTCAGGCTTAGACAGCACTGCTTATTTCTGGACTTCATCGGAATATAATTCAACCCAAGCCTGGTCACGTGGATTATTGCACTATTACAGCGGCCTGACCCGGAATTATATGACAAAAATGCACGCACTTTCGGTTCGCTGTGTCCGGGATGAGAATTGATGATACGAATCCGGGCAATGTCGTATGAGACCGGTCCGGGCATTCGAATATGATATATTTACCATTATTGAGTTAAAACAGACACTATCACACCCGGTGGTATGACGGCAGTGTTCTGTTGTTCGCGGGGAATACCAGGAACGTCCGATTCCGGACCAGACGTTTTTCCCGTATTCAGAACTGAATCTTTTGTCTGATTTTTGAGTTGAATTCAAGTACAGAAACACCTAAACTCCCAATCCGACGGAGACGCAGGGCTTAAAGATCAGGGAGGAACATGCCGGCGATATACCACCAACTCCAGCACTATCTGGTTTATTTGTCCGCAGCCATGGTGCTGGCCGTGTGCTGGCTGATTTACCGTTCCTACCAACGTCTGGATTACAATCGCATATCGCTCAGCCTCCGGGATATCCTGCCTCAGGCTCTGCTGGTTCTGCTTGCCTTCATCTCTCTGGAAATGAAATCCCTTCTCATCGATCCCCTTGCAGAACCCCGTTTTCCCTGGTTCATCCGTACCGTATTTGAATACAGCATTTTTTTCCTGATCCCGGAAATACTTCTTCTGGCCGCTCTGGGCTATTCGCTCGCGCTCTGGAAGAAAATCCGGGACATTGACCGGAAACAGAAGGAATTTGAGGACAGGCCCAACCACCATTTCCCGGTTCAGCGGAAAACGCTGAAAGATCTGGAAGACCAGTTCCCCCGGCTCTACAATCTTATTCCGCAGCGTATGTATCTGAAGGATATGAAGGGTGTGTACCGCAGCGTGAACGCGGCGTTTGCGGCAAGTCTGAAAAAGACTCCCGAAGAAATCATTGGCAGGAATGACCATGATTTGTTCGCTGACAGTCTGGCCCGGGCCACCTATATCGAAGATATGCTGGTTATCCGCAGGGTGGAGGACCTGAACGGTGTGGCCAGAGACGCGGCTGCGCCGAAGGGAATAAAATATACAAAAATGCCGGTCTATGATGACGACCACACGGTAAGCGGTGTGCTGGCCATTTTCTGGGACACCTGGGATCCGAAGGAAACGGAGAAGCAGCTCAGGGATTCACAGATCCGCTACAGTGCCCTCGCCGATTACACCTATGACTGGGAATACTGGCAGGACCAGAACGGACAGTATCAGTATATTTCGCCGGCCTGTGAACGCATCAGCGGCTACAGTGCTGCCGAGCTCATGGAAAACCCCGAACTGATCTATGAAATGATTCTCCCGCGCTTCAGGGATAAGCTTCGGGAACACGCCCGCAATGTCAATTTTTCCCATCTTCCGGATGATACACACGAGGCTTTTGAATATCAGATACAATGCCGTGACGGGCAGCGGAAATGGCTGGATCACCGCTGTTCTCCCGTATTTTCAGACACGGGCGTCTTTCTGGGACGACGCGGTGTAAACCGGGATATCACCATCAAGCAGGCTGCCATCGATGAAATGAATAAACTCTCGGCGGCGGTGGAGCAGAGTCCGGTTTCGGTGGTGATTACCGATATTGAGGGAAATATCGAATATGTCAATCCCCGTTTCTGCCAGATTACCGGATATTCTGCGGAAGTGATCATCGGCCGGAATTCACGCATTCTGAACAGTGGATATCACAGTTCTGAATTTTACCGGGAACTGTGGGCTACGATAAATAGCGGAAAAAACTGGACGGGCGAATTCCGGAACCGGAAAAAGAACGGAGACCTGTTCTGGGAGGATGCCAGTATCGGCCCCATCATGAATAACGAGGGCGAGATCAGCCGCTTCGTGGCTCTGAAGATGGATATCACACGTCAGAAAACCCTTCTTGACAAGGAAAGCATGCTGCAGAACCAGCTGATACAGAATAACAAGCTGGCGTCACTCGGTGTGCTCTCGGCCGGGCTGGCCCACGAGATCAATAATCCCAATAATTATATCATGTACAATTCGGAGCTGGTCAAGTCCATGATCAACGAGTTTGTGGAAACGCGGAAAGACTGTCAGTTCCCCAAGCGTGACCTGGAGGTGATCAATACGCTGCTGAATGCCATCAGTGACGGTACGGCTCGAATCAACCGCATTATCGAAAGCCTGAAGAGTTTTTCGAGACAGGGCGAGACGGACGATCTGATGCTGGATATTGTGCAGGTCAACCATCTGGTGGAAGTCGTGCTCACTATGATGAATTATCATATCAAGAAAATGACCGATAATTTCGAATTTGTAGCCGGGCCGGAGATTCCCACCGGCTACTGGGATGCGCAGAAGATCGAGCAGGTTCTGCTGAATCTCATTGAAAATGCGCTGGAAGCCCTGCCTGACCGGAAGAAGGCCATACAGGTCATTACCGATTACCGCGCAGCGGATGAAACCGTATGCATCACCGTCCGGGATGAAGGCATCGGTATTCAGCCGGATATTATCCAGAATATTTTCGAACCCTTCTTCTCAACCCGGAAAAGCAGCGGCGGTACCGGCCTGGGGCTGTCCATATCCTATGCCATTATCCGTGAACATCAGGGGGATATCCTGGTTCACAGCGAGCCGGGCAAAGGGACGAAATTTGAAGTGCTTTTACCTCTGAATAAAGCGAAAGTCATAACACCATGAACACATTGAAAGAAAATCTATCGCTGCTTTTAGCGGACGATGAGGAGAATTTTCTCTTTTCATTCAGGTTCAGCCTGGAAAAAGCCGGGTTTGAGACTATTCACACGGCTATGAACGAATCAGAAATATTTCACTGTCTGGAGCGCTATCCGGTGCATATTCTCTTTCTGGATCTGAATATGCCCGGACGGGACGGGCTGGATCTGCTTCCCATCATCCGTCAGAATTATCCGGATATTCAGATTATCATCCTTACGGCGGTGGATAACACCGACACGGCTGTCCGCTGTATCAAGGAAGGTGCCTATGACTATATTGTCAAGCCCGTGAACCGGAACAGGCTTCTTCTCACGCTGGAAAAGGTGGTGGAACATCTGCAGATCAAACAGGATATGTCAAATCTTCAGGAAGCCTATTTCGCCGGTGAGCTGAAACGGGAGGAATCCTTCGAGGAAATATTGACACGCTCCCCGAAAATGTACAGCATCTTCCGCTATGTGGAAGCCATCTGCCAGTCGCCCCAGCCTGTTCTCGTCACCGGAGAGACGGGCGTGGGCAAGGAACTGATGGCCAGGGCTATTTATAAGAGCGGCGCCCTCAATGGCCCCTTTGTCAGCGTGAATATTGCCGGGCTGGATGATACCACCTTCAATGACAGCCTCTTCGGCCATCGGAAAGGGGCTTTCACCGGCGCGGACCGGGATCGGGAAGGATTGCTGAAAAAAGCGGAAAACGGCGCTGTCCTGCTGGATGAAATCGGTGAACTCAATGACAACAGCCAGATCAAGCTGCTCCGGCTGCTGAATGACGGCAGCTATTATCCGCTCGGATCCGACAAACTGGAACACGCCAAAGTGCGTTTCATTCTGGCGACCAACCGGAATCTGGAGGAACTGGTGAAGAAGGGGAAATTCCGCAAGGATCTCTTTTACCGGCTCATTTCCCATCATATTCATATTCCGCCTCTGAGAGAGCGGAAGGAGGATATCGCTTATATTGTGCGCGAAGTCATGAAGGATGCCCAGAAAATTCTGCAGAAGACGGTGTATCTCACCGGCCAGGCAATGATTCAGTTCAGTTCCTACAATTATCCCGGTAATATCCGCGAGCTGAAGAATATTGTGTTTGACTGTATCGCCAATACACGGGACGGGGAAACCATCAATATCGAGTATCTGGAGACAAGGCTGGCCGGGACGCCCTTCTCAGAAACATCCAAACATCGCGGTGACCGGGATCTGACCGTGTCCTCCATGACGCTGGCGGACGCGGAACTGGCGCTCATTCGGACCGCGCTTTCCCGGGCCGGCGGAAATCAGAGCCGGGCTGCCGAGCAGCTGGGAATTTCCCGCCAGGCCCTGAATAAAAAAATCAAGCGGCATCCGGAAATTCTGGAAGGGCTTTCATGAGATCGGATGCCGGGCACGCTTTGACGACCCCGACGGCGAAGCTCCGCGCACAGCGGATTTTTCTGTTTGATTGCTATGAAAGTGATTGTAATTTTGTCCGGAAATGATTCAGTAATGGTTTTTCCGTTTCGATGAGGGGAATTTATCCGGATATGAGATATTACTGTCAGAACCCGAAAACACCTCAGGATGAGAATGAAAAAAATTGCAGTTTTCATGTTTATGACGGGATTGCTTTGTACAGCAACCGCCCAGAATATTACCTTTGAACCCGGCGCCGCGCAGGAGCTGACCCTGTCACAGGCCTTGGATACCACAGTCGTATTTCATGCCACGGTGAAGAACACATCGAATCAGACCCTGAATATAAAGGGAATTCGCAGTGTTTGGGAAAAACCCCGCAGCTGGGTCACAAACATGTGTTTCGGACAATGTTATGCCGCAAGTGTGGATGAGACTGAACTGATCGAATTCTGGCCTGATGATGAGCTCGACTTCGAACTGGACGTGGAACTGTCCTCTCAGGAGACGGGACGCGCCCGGGTGGATATTGCCATGCTGTCATCGCTGGGAGATTCCCTGGTTCTGAGCTTTTCCCTGTCCGCGGGATCCAGCTCCATAAATATGAATTCCGGGGTTCCGAAAAGCTGCCGTCTCAAGGGGAATTATCCCAATCCCTTCAATCCTCAGACAGACATCGTATTTACTGTTGACCGTCCGGCTGAAATCTGTCTGAAAATCTATTCCATTGACGGAAAGCTGCTGAATGAACTGTTCCGTCCGGAAGTCATGATGCCCGGCGAATATCACATGATGTGGAACGGACGGGATGGGAAGGGATCACCGGCTCCGTCCGGAACCTATATTTACAGGCTGGTATCCACTGACCGCGAAGAGAACCTGTCGTCTGAAACCCGTAAAATGATTTTGCTCAAATGAGACCGGGATCTGCTTATTTCATAACTCGGGTGCTGCTTCTCATATCCGTTCTGTTGATCTTATTTTCATGTACGACTCAGGATGGCATCACCGTATCGACCGGTGACCGGGGCAGCCTGTATGTTTCGGCAGGCACAGGCGCTGAAGAGTGCAGGATATATATTAATAATCTGTCCACGGACTATTTCGCTCCCACGACCGTTGAACTTTATCCCGGCCTCTACACGATCAAGGTGCGGCAGGCGGGCTTTGTATCAACTCCTGATTCGGTCAATATCAGTATCGAAGAAAAACAACTGTCTGAAATTCATTTCGATTTGACGGCCGTTTCCTCCGGGAATCTTTCTGTAACGACCCGAAACGGCGCTGTTTCGCTGCGCCTGGATGGCCTGCTCATGCCTGATGGGCAGCGTGACTTTCCCGGACTTGCCCGGGGACATCATATTCTCATCAGTCGTAAAGCCGGTTATTATTCCGCCATCGATACGGTTCTCGTTGAAGCGAATAAAACCACCGCTCTGTCAGTGGATCTGACCCGGAAAAGCCAGGTCTTTCTGCTGGAACATTTCTCAAATGTGAGCTGTACGCCCTGCGCGGAAATGGATGCTGTTCTCGAAGAATTTCTGGCTGCCCATGACAGCGTTGAGATCGTCCCTCTGGCATGGCATACGAATTTTCCTTCCGAATCCGATCCCATGTATCTCAGCGCTATCGATGCCTGCAGCGGCCGCACGGAGTATTATGGCGTGGACGCAACGCCCGCTTTCTTCATGAATGGCAGCGAAGTGACCGCCTACACCAGCCGGTCACTGACCCGTGCCCTCGACAGTTATATCTCCGTTAACCAACCCGATTCCAGTTTCGAATTGCTGACTATTACGCTGAATCCTTTCCCGGATATATCAGGGCGAATTACGCTCCGCAGCCGGGAAAATATCGGCGCCGGCCTGATCCTCAGGCTGGCTGTCACCGAAACGGAGATTGCCTATGATACACCTCCCGGCACAAATGGTCAGACCCACTTCAGTCACGTTGTCCGGGATCTGCAGGAATTCGATGAAAACGGAACATTGCAGATGGGTGCCGGTGAGGAAAAGTCCTGGCCCTTCAGTTTCGAATATCGCAACGAGTGGGAGGGGCGTCTGCAGCTGATCGCCTTTGTTCAGGATGAGTCTGACAGAAGCGTAAAAATCTGCGCTGTGTCCGAAGCGATAATTATGACGGGAGAATAGGAATGCGATACGTACTTCTTGTGTTGCTGAGCGCCCTTGTGCTGTCTGCAGGCGACGGGTCTGCGAGAAAAGCCGCTGATTTCAGCCTGAAGAATATGAATAACAGGACCGAACGGCTCAGCGAGGCCGTCGCTGAACAGCCGCTTACGCTGGTAAATTTCTGGGCTACCTGGTGTGTGCCCTGTGCGGCAGAGATGAAGGAATTCAATACACTCTACCAGACGTACCATGAGAAGGGGCTCCGGATAATCTCCGTTTCCGTGGATGACCCGAAAACCGCCGGACGGGTCCGGTCCTGGGCCCACTCACATAAGGTGCAGCATGATGTCTGGATGGATACGAATAACGATGTGATGAGACGCTACAGTATCAATGCGCTTCCCTTCACAATGATCATTGACAGGGATATGAACATTATTTACGAGCATAATGGCTACCGCAAGGGGGACATGCAGTTTGTTGAGGAGGAAATCCGTCAGCAGCTGGGGTTAATTGAGAAAGGCGGAGAATGAAGTTTCTGAAAGGTCTGCTGCTCTGGGCCTGCAGTCTGTCTGCCCTTGCCGCAGGGTCACCCGGCATTCAGCCTGATCTTTCTGTATATGGTGTTTATTCCAATGACAGACAGGGCGGGGACAGCTATTTCGAGAACTGGACCCGGCTGGATCTGAGCCACGAACGAGTCCGGGCCGGTCTGCAGTTTGAGGCTCATACGCCGCCGCTTCCCTATTCACAGGATACGAGCGGCATGGGGCTGTATCAGCGCTATATCCGCTACGGCGGCGAAAGGTTTCAGCTTACCCTCGGTAATTTTTACAGCATGCTGGGCATGGGGCTGGTCTTTCGAAGTTTCGAAAACCGTTCCATTCGCTGGGATACCAATGTGGACGGTTTTCTGGCTAGTACTCAGACCGGAATACTGGAAACAAAGGTGTTCGCAGGAAAACCCCGGGACCGGAGCGGTGTCAGGCTTGATCCCCTGGCCGGCGTGGAAGCGGATCTGTCGCCTATGACTGCGCTTCGTCTGGGAACAACCTGGCTGGGCAGCTCTGACGAAGAGAACAAGCTGCTGCAGCGTGCATCTTTCCTGACAAGCTACAGCGGTTTTCTCGGCAGCCTCTATGGAGAATTTGCCTTTCGGGATGACGGACGCGGACACTGGAATGACGGGCATGCCTTTTATTCGGCAGCCGACTTCTTCATATCATCGCTGTCATTCCGGCTTGAGATCAAGGATTATGATCATTTTCACCTGGCCGGCAACAGCCTCTACGATTACAATAATCCACCTACGGTCGTGAGAGAACATCTTTTCAGTCTGCTGAACCGTCATCAGCTTGTTATTAATGCGGATGATGAGACCGGGTTTCTCCTGGAATCGGTTATTCCCGTGTCCGATCTCATTCTTCTGACTCTGAATACAAACCGCAGCCGGAATTCTGCCGGAGATCTGCTCTATACTGAGAATTACGCCCAGATGGATGTTTCCTTCCCATCCGACATATCACTGACAGCGGCCGGCGGGCTGGAGGGTGATCGGGAAGCGACCTATCTGAATGCCGTCTTCAGCGCTTCGGCAGCTGTCGATGAACGCCGTGCAGTGAAATTTCTCTATGAACACCAGCATGTGGCTATCCGGCTCACCGATCGGCAGTTTTACAGCCAGATTCTGCATCTGGAATTTTCCCAGGCTCCGCTCTACACTGTTTCAATACTGGCTGAGCGCAGTACGGACCAATATTCTGAGCGGAGTATCTGGCTCGGTGTGGAGGGAGATATGAATTTTGCCGATGGCTATGATCTGTCCGTCTTTGCCGGAAACCGCCGGGAAGGAAAGGTCTGCGCCGGTGGTGTCTGTGTTTACAAACCTGAATTTCAGGGCATTGAACTCATTTTTCAGATAAGATTGTAATAGTGCAAACATAACGCAGGAGGGATTTATGAAGAAAATTCTGTATTTGGTTCAATTTGGTTTGCTGGCAACTCTGCTTATTGCCGGAAATCCCTGCATGCCGGGGGGCATTCCCGGATTTGAAACCGTAAGTTCGGCAGATACTATGACCTATCTGCTGAATGAAGATTTTGACGCAGCCGGACAGGCCGGGACACTTCCCGAAGGCTGGAGCTTTTCAAACACCAACAGCGCCTTCGTGGATCATATCTGGAGTGTATCTTATATCGAATCAGAAGGAAACGGGTATGTTTCCTACTATCCGTACTGGAATAATGCCTGGCAGAGCGGCAGCGACATAGGCCGTCTGATTACACCGTACATGGACCTTAGCGACGTGAATTACGCCGTTTTTTCCTATGACCAGCATCTGTATTACAACAGCGGCTTCGGCGTGAATTCGGGGCTCGAGTACCGTCTGCCCGGAGGCAACTGGACCGTTGCATTCAAAAAGAGTCTCAAGGAAACGAAGAATACACAGACCGTCGTGATTCCCGACGCCTGTCTCGGTCAGGATTCTGTGCAGTTTGCATTGTTTTTTGATGGAAATGTCTCAGAAATTACCTGGTGGCGACTGGATAATGTTCAGATGTACAAACCACCGGTGACCGGACTTCAGGTTGTCAGCAACACTATGAATTTTACCATGCCGAAGGACAGCAGCTGTGTACCCCAGGCCCGGATCTACGCAACCGGGTCCGGAAATGCGGATTTTAAGATGTACTGTGATGCCTATCATAATGAAGATCAGATTTATGAGGACTCGGTGCTGATAGATATCATCAGCTATAAAGCATATAAATTAGTGAATTTCAAACCCTTTACGGCGCCCGGTGACAATGAGGCCTATCGCTTCGTATTTACCAGTGAATACACGCGGGCAGCGGGATATGAGGATGCAGACGCCGACAGCTCCGTAGGCTGGATAGATTCGAATTGCTCACCCCGGGCAGCTGTGGTCTGGGAGGAATTCACCAATACAGGCTGCGGGCCCTGTGCTGCTGCGAATCCCGGACTGAAAACCGCTTTCAAGGCGCTCGGTACGGCCAAGGTCCTGCCCATTTTTGTGCATGTGTACTGGCCAGCCGGTAATGATCCCTTTTATGTTCCGAATTCTGCCCAGTGCAATACACGCATCAACTATTACGGTGTGAATGCCGTTCCTCATGCAGTGGCCGATGGTACGGTACACCCGTCCCTGTCCTCCCCGGAGAGAAATGCCACGAATGCTGTCAATGCCAATCTGGAAATCGGTGTTCCTGTGCTGATGAGCGCAGATGCCAGCCTGACAGGCAGTGGCTTCAGCGCGACGGTGACCTTTGAAACTCCCGGTGAATTCCGCGGACCGGTGGATCTGAAGCTGCATACGGCGGTCATCGAAAACGGCGTGAAATATAATGCACCCAATGGCGAGGACTGGTTCGACTGGGCGCTGAGAAAATATTATCCTGATGCGGACGGGGCATCTGTCTCGCTCACCCACGGTGAAACCCAGACCGTCACTGTCTCCGGTGACTTCGATGCCTCCTGGAATTCGGATAATCTGGGCGTGATCATCTATCTGCAGAATGATCTGGATAAGAGCATCCTGCAGGCCACATACTTTGGTGCCGTGGAAGTGGTCAGCGTGGAAAATATGACGGCCTCCCGCTTTAATCTGGAACAGAATTATCCCAATCCCTTCAATCCCAGCACGCGTATCAGCTATGATATCGCCGATGAGGGCAGGGTTACCCTGTCGGTTTTTAACTGTCTGGGACAGAAAGTTGCCGTGCTGCAGAATGCTGCTCAGACTGCCGGGCATTACGATATTCTCTGGAAGGGAGAGGACGGAAACGGCCGCCTGCTGCCATCGGGAGTCTATTACTACCGGCTCGAAAGCGGTAAACAGTCTCTGACCCGGAAGATGCTCTTTCTGAAATAAGGAGTTGGCTGGGAACGTCGTTTGTCCTGAAATACGACCTCTCTGCCGGCAAACTCGTTACCCCGTCAACTTGTGAACTCTCTCCGGCTTCTAATATAGACAGAGCGGATATGAAATCTGACTGGGATAACATTTAAGTGGAAATGATGAACTGGTTTATCGAACATACGGGGATAGCCGGGCTTATGACTGTCCTGCTGATGTGGCTGGATTGGATCCTGACCTTGGCGCAGGAAAAAGAGAGAAAAATCCATTATCAAGAGCATTATCGCAGCTATCCGGTCAATACGATTGAAGGAAATCACATTGTCCGACAAGATGTTGAAAAACTCCGGCTTCTGAACCCCAGGCATATCCTGATTTCGATTGCTGTGGGGCTCTTTGTCTGGATCTTTCTGCAGAAAATTCCTCCGGACGCGGCGTTAGTGTTCACCGGTTACCTCTGGGGACTGTTTCTCATCGTCAATACTCAGCATCTGAGTAATCTGACCGGGTATCGTTTCAGCCGGAAGGGACTTCATGGAAAGATATGGATGCATCAGCGGACGGGATACCTGGTTCAGTCTGGCCGATATTTTGCGACCTTCATCTTTTTATTCCTATTGTCCCTGCTGATAGAAAACCTGTTTTTATGGGGCGTCACGCTGGCCGCCCTGGTCTCATCACTGCGGATGTTCATCTGGATCCGGAAAGTTCCCCGGATAGCTGAGGGTGATCCGCCTCCCGAAAATCAGAGTGGCTGAAGCGACTGCAAAGTTATTTATAAGGAAATAATAAAAGGTGATGTATGAAAAAGCTACGAATCCTCCTTTTTCTGTTTTGCATCCATTCATCTTTATTCGGACAGAGCCTGGCACAGGTTATTCCTGCCTTTGACCTGTCCTCCTCGTTTTCCAGCATCCGGGATTTCAGCCTGGCCTCATCGTGTCATGAAGCGTACATCACAGTTCAGAGCCCGCTGGGTGAACTATCTGTTCTGGTCCGTCTGCGAAAGGAGGGCGGCACCTGGCAACCTGCCGGTATTCTGCCTTTTTCCGGCCGCTATCATGATCTGGAGCCCTTCCTGTCGCCGGACAATCTGAAACTCTATTTTGCATCCGACCGGCCCAAACCCGATTCCACCCAACACTCCGCCGATTACGATATCTGGGTGGTTGAACGGGATAATCCGGATGCGGAGTGGGGTGAACCCAGAAATCCGGGCGCTCCGCTCAATTCGGAGTATAATGAATTTTATCCATCCGTCTCCCGGCAGCACAACATTTATTTCACGTCAGATCGACCCTCGTCAAAAGGGAAAGACGATATCTTCTGCAGCCTTCTGACAGAACAGGGCTATGCGGAACCGTATTCTCTGAGTGAATCTGTCAATACGGAAGGATATGAATTCAATGCCTTTGTAGCCGGGGATGAATCATTTCTTATCTTCAGCGGTTATAAGCGGCCAGACGGCCTGGGCAGCGGAGATCTGTACATCAGCATACGGGATGAAAATAAAAAGTGGAGGTCCGCGAAGAACCTGGGCACAGACATTAATTCAGAATCTATGGATTATTGTCCCTTTGTTGACGTCCGCAACGGGGTTTTATATTTTACCAGCAAGAGAAATATCTACCAGGACGTGAACAATTTTCAATCCATTGATGACCTGGTCCGGGAACTTCATAAAAACGGCAACAGTATTTCGACAATATATAAGATACCCTTCGAACTGAAACACGTCAATGAAAAGGAAAACTGATGGATCTGAATTTCATTGTGAAACTCTCCCTGCTCTTTTTCCTGTCAGAATTCATTCTGATGCTGGTGAAAAGATCAGGGAAATCAGGAACAAAAATAAAGGGAGACCGGCTGTCCCTGCTGCTATTCTGGCTGGCCATACCGCTGGGAATCACCGCCGGTTTTCTCACGGCAGGCCGTGGTGAATGGACCGGCATGAACAGAGCTGTTGCCGGTATGGGCCTTCTCCTGTTCGGGTTCGGACTTCTGATTCGCTGGCTTGCCATCTTTCAGCTGAAAAAGGAATTCACGGTGAATGTGGCCATTTCAGACACTCACACCCTGAATCAACAGGGACTGTACGGATATATGCGGCATCCCAGCTATTCGGGTCTGCTCCTGATCTGTGCAGGCCTGTCCGTGGCCATGAACAGCCTGCTGTCCGTCGTCATCGTCATGGGGCCCGTCTTTATCGCCACTTTCTACCGTATCCGCGTGGAAGAGAGGATGCTGATGGCTGAATTCGGAGAGCAGTATGAAAACTACAGAAAGACAACATCCGGGCTCATACCGAAGATTCATCGGTGAAATTGAAAACAGGAAACGGAAAGCAGGGTTCATGACGGATAACCTGAAATCGACGCTGAAGGAAGTGATACTCATTACGACGGGTGTGCTGATTGCTCTGTTTGTCAGTAATCTGAAGGAAAATTATGAGAATGAACACTATCGGAAAACTTCAGTCGAGGCGGTACTGAATGAAGTGGATGACAACTATAAAAGCCTGGAAGCTGTGATCACCGTACATAAGAATTTACTGGATACGCTGGCAGCCTATAAGGATGGTTCCGATCGTGTTGTGGACCTGTTCCGGAAAACCAACGGGATGCCCTTCGCCACGCTGCGCAATGCGGGCTGGGAATTTTATAAGCGGAATCAGATCAACAACATTGATTTTGAGCTGATGTCGGATCTGGTTCACATAAATATCCTGTTGGATATCATTGACACGAAACTGGATAAAATTCTGGACTATGCCTATACACATACACTGGAGCGTTCTGAAGAAAGTAAAACGGTGATTATGCTTCATCTGGCGAATATTTTGGATACGGAGACCCAATTATTGGGACTTTACAGGAAGGTATCAGATAATAACGGAAAGGGCAGCACCGGAGACCCGGATGCGAAAATCCCTCGGGGAGGAAATAAGTCAAAATGAAATATCTGAAACATGTTTATCTGCTATTATTTATTCTCGGCAGCGTGGTACCGACCTGGTATTTTGTCCGCTTCCTGCAGGAAGGCAGCCTGGCCCCGGGTGCCTTTATCCAGGGTGTATTCGGGACGAATCCGGCGGCGAATTTCGGATCGCAGGTTCTGATCAGCGTGGCCGTATTCTGGGTGTTCATGTTCGCCGAATCCCGCGGAACCCATCTCCGCAGAAATATCCTTCTGATGATTCTGACCTTCGCGGTGGGCCTGAGTTCGTCCCTGCCCCTCTATTTGTACCTGAGGGAAAGAAAAAGTGGAAATCATCATGAATAGTAAAAATTCTGAGAATTCAGGCGGAGACGGCGCTGCAAGTGTCTTTGCCCGGACCTATTTTCACGGAAGCAAGGCGGATCTGAAGATGGGGGATTTCATTGAAACCGGGATTGAATCCAATTACGGTGCCCGGAAAAAAGCGAAATATATCTATCTGACCGGCACGCTGGATGCGGCAATCTGGGGTGCAGAACTGGCGCTGGGCAGCGGTCGGGAACGAATTTACTTAGTTGAGCCCACAGGACCCGTAGAGGATGATCCGGACCTGACGGATAAAAAATTCCCGGGAAATCCCACCTTATCCTACCGTTCCGAACATCCATTCAGGGTTGTGGGTGAAGTCTGCCTCTGGACAGGACATTCGGCGGAGCAGATCCGGGCCATGAAGGAGGGAGCAGGAAAACTCATTGAACAGGGCGCAGCAGCAATTGGAGACTGATATTATGGGAAATTCCGACCCGGATTATGATTAACTTCTCATCAACATAAAGGAGAACCTGATGAATGAAACGATTAACTGGAAACGCTTTTACAAATTTGGTGGAATCGCCGCGCTGGCCATCGTAGCCATCATTCCCATACAGATTGTCATTTTTTCTGTCTTTCCACCGCCGGCCACCACGCTGGGATTCATTGAACTGTTTCACCAAAACTGGCTGCTCGGCCTGCTGAGCATGGATTTTCTGTATTATCTGAATAACACGCTTTTAGTGGCCGTCTATCTCGGACTCTTTGCCGCCCTGAGGAAAATCGATTTTGCCGGCCTGCTCTTCGCGGTGGTTCTGGGATTTATCGGACTGGGGGCCTTCTATGCCTCGTCTGTCGGATTTGAAATGCTGTCCGTCAGCAATCAGTATTTTTCCGCCGAATCTGCCGAACTGCAGCAACAGCTTCTGGCCGTGGGGCATGGCCTCATCGCCCGGTATCAGGGAACAGGCTTCGATGTCTATTATGTCTTCAATGCCATCACGCTGCTCATCATCTCTTGGGTCATGCTCAAATCAGAGGATTTTTCGAAAGCTACTGCCGTCTGGGGACTGGTCTCCGGTGTATTCATGATCATACCCTCCACAGCCGGCCTTCTGGGGCTCATATTCTCCCTGATCTCTCTCATTCCCTGGATTGTCTTTTCCATCATGATGGGACAGACGCTGCTTCGCATGGCAAAATAGTCCGGATACTATACCCGCCGAAATGGCGAAGAATTGAAAAGCCCTTTCGTCAGCCGGCGGAGGGGCTTTTTTTCAGGGACACATTTTTGTAGAAACGCATCTTTGCAGAGGCACAAGATTTTATATCTCCACCCTGCATCCAAACAGTCGAATCCCCGCTATAAACCCTTATAAAAATCAAGTTTGCGCCAAATATTGATTTTATGATGAGGAAAATCACGATAAACAGAGTATTTTACTACAGGAGAATATAAAATATCAAGGATAGGGGTGATATGTTTAAAAAAAGTATTTGTCTGCTGATAAGTATTGTGCCGTTTTGTTTCAGCCAATTTCCGATGAGTTTC
Organism: Fidelibacterota bacterium; assembly: GCA_046735395.1. Lineage (GTDB taxonomy): Bacteria > Fidelibacterota > Fidelibacteria > Fidelibacterales > DSDE01 > JBJKQR01. The sequence continues at coordinate 24,804 of JBJKQR010000001.1, forward strand.
ACTGAAATTACAAAAAACGCTGAATTCGGATCCGCACATGCTGTTGCCCTTGATAATGCCGGGAATGTATATCTGGCGAATAATACCGGAGGATTATGGGTTTTTGGTTATGATGGGACATCCTTCACCGATATTGCCCATATCAACGATGGGGAGAACGCGTCCGCAGTCACGGTCCGGAATGACGGGTATATTTTTCTGGCGAATGGAAATGATGGCCTGCGGGTCTATTCCCTGAATGCCAACACATTGAACCATGAAGGGCACTGGAATGAATATATAAACGGCGGAGGAAGTGCGGACGTCGCCGTATCTCCGGATGGAACGGTGTTTCTCGCGAATGCCATGGACGGATTGCGGGCATTTACCTGGGATGGAAGCACCTTAACGAATACGGCACATATTCATGAAGGAGACTGGTTTGGATCCGCAAACGCCCTGGTAGTCGCCTCGGACTCACTCATTTTACTGTCTAATGATCAGGATGGTATCCGCGCCTATCATTACGATGGGGCTGCATTCACAGCCCTTGCCGGGGCAAATGTCATTGGTGCGGCATACGGCATTGCCATGTGGCCGGACAGTACCGTATTCGCTGCGACTCTGGATAATGGCATTCAGGTATTTAATTTTACCGGTAGTGCATTCGAACCCCTGGCATCCTTTACTGATTTTGGTTATAGTGCCGATATTGCTTTCGGAGGGGACAGCACCGTATTTAAGGCCGGAAGCGGGTGGGGACTGCATGCCTATATCTTCAGCAAATCGAAGCGGACATTCACAAAAACCGCTGAAATCGATGACGGCGGGTCTGCCGTCGGTGTTACCGTTGGGGCAGACGGCACCGTTTTTTTGGCAAACGACCGCGATGGCCTGAGAGCCTATTCCTTCGATGGATCTTCCTTCAGCAGCAAGGGACAAGTGAATCATGGCGGTCTGGCAATGGATGCGGCGGTTTCAGCTCAGGGATTGGTCTGCCTGGCTAATGGAGGGGACGGACTGCGTATTTATTCATTTGACGGAACAGCACTGGAAAATATCGGGCACCGAAATGATGTAGATTATGGGAACGGCGCGGAAAGTGTGGCCCAGGGACCGGATGGTACTATTTATGTAGCCATGGGAAGTGATCCCATGCGTTCCTATAGTTTTGACGGCAGCACTGTTATACAGACTGCGCAGGCAATGTTTTCCATTAACAGCAAAAAAATGGTCGTGGATTCAAAGGGTACGATCTTTTCGGTTCAGTCCGGATTGTATGCATATGTGAAGGAGGGGAGTGATATACAGGAGAAAGGTTTTATCGCGGATGGTAACGGTTCTGCCCAATATGTGGAACTGTATCAGGACTCTGTGATTCTGATGGCGAATGGTTCAGACGGATTGAGGGCCTATACCTTTAACGGTACTGATTTTATTGAGGCCGGACATATTAATGACGGAGGTTCGGCTGTCGGTATTGCAGTTGATACCAGCGGAACCATTTTTCTGGCAAATGATTCCGACGGGCTGAGAGCTTATCGTTATGACGGCTCGTCCTTTACAAATATTGCCCATGTTCAGGAGGAATTCGGACAGACTTACAGTGTGGTCATTGACAGTATCGGGCACGTCTACACCGCGAATCTGAACGACGGGTTCCGGGCCTACACATTCAATGGTACGTCCTTTACGAATATCGGTTATAAAAAAGTGGGCAATACGGGAAAATTGGCCATCGGGCCGGATCGGACTCTCTATAATTTTAATTATGAGTACGGCCTGACCCTGTATGCCCTGTCAGAGAGCGCAGCACCCGTCATAGAACAAATCCCGGATACCAGCTTTTATGAAGATTCGAGCCTGGTTATAAATCTTTCGGCCACGGATCCCGACAGTTATGACTTGTATTTCTCCGCCCATAGCGACACGTCTGCTGTCATGGCTGATATTCAGGATGGCCCTGCTTTATTGCTGCATTTCCCGAATAGTAACTGGGTGGGGGATGCAAATATTACCGTCACCGTCAGTGACGGGCTCTATTCGGACAGCACAACCTTCAGGGTGACCGTCATTCCCGTGAACGACCCGATAAAGTTTAAATATTTACCCACTTATGTAGTCCGGGAAGACAGTATTATCACTGTGGCGCTTCATGTGGATGATGTGGATCAGCAGGAAAATCTGGTGTTTACAGCAACATCGGACACGTCTGCGGTTCAGCTGGAGCTGCGGGACAGCCTGCTGACGATTATTCCCGACTCCAACTGGGTCGGCTGGTGTACCATTACCGCGACCGTAACGGATGGAGTATATTCCGATACCGCCCAGTTTCAGATCGGATATCAGGATGTCAATGACCCGCCGGGACGCTTTTCATTACTGTCGCCGGAGGATAACTGCTTCTGGACCGACAGCAGCATCATCGTATTCACCTGGGAAAGGCCGGTAGACGCTGACAATTCATATATTCAATTCAAATTAAAATACGTCTATGATGACGTTATCCGTACTTTTTATCTAATGGATACTTTTTACATCTATGATATCGGTTGGGGTCAATTACCGGTTAATAAGGATATTCACTGGGAAGTCTGGGCCTATGATTGGACTGATTCAACCCGGTGCAGTGACGGATTCCGAACTTTTTCGATCTCTCCCAACCTTTTATCCATCAATGAAAACGCCATTCCGGAATCATACTGTTTAAATCAGAATTATCCCAACCCCTTCAATCCCGTGACCACCATTCAGTTCGGCCTTCCGGAGCAGTCCGATGTTATACTGAGGATCTATGATATCACCGGCCGGCAGGTGAAAACCTGGACAGTGACTCAAATGAAGGCAGGGTATCATGAATTACTCTGGAACGGGACGAATGATTTCAACCAGAAAGTCTCCACCGGCATTTACATTTACCGCATGCAGGCCGGGAGTCCTTCGACCGGCTCCGGACAACGTTTCATCGAAACAAAGAAGATGATCTTCATGAAGTGATTCCATCCGACTGTATTCATAAATCGGAAAGCCCTTTCGTCAGCCGGCGGAAGGGCTTTTTATTAAATTCGCAAAATTGTAGTGAAACAGTAGTGTAGAGACACAAAATTTTGTGTCTCTACACGTAAATAGTTCAAACTTCGGATTTTGTGTCTCTACACGTAAATAGGTCAAACTTCGGATTTTGTGTCTCTACGGGATAATCCACACACTGTTTCCTATGGTTTTCTGAATCACAAACAAAAAATTGCCGCTTCGACTCAGACTGGAATTAGTTTGAATTATTAATTTCATCGAATCATTTATTTTCCCTTTTACGATTCTGCGGGGTTGTCAGAATGGATCCGTGATCAGTTACTTATCCTTTCCTTGATGATAAACTAACGCATGGAAACGTTTTTCCTGAGTGGTTTGCCTGATGAAAGTGGGGAAGAGGTAATGCGTAATCCGATTTCATTTTCAAGCGGCCATTTCCATTTCAAATTCATATAGGTCTCAACGAAAAATCAAAAAGCGGGAGCAGGGGGATTGACGCCATTTACAAGATTTCTGCGGAGAGAATACACTTATCATCACATGCGGAAATCATGTTAAAGTACCGCGTGACACGCCCTATAAATTGCTTGATGTGAAATCTGCTTACAAACTGATATGCAGGAAAATACGGGAAATACTTAAACCTTGTTTGAAGGAAAAACCTCACACGTTATTTTGTCATTACAGGCGGATGAACGGGGCCTTCCTGCAGTGAAAAACTCTGCTTGCATGGGAACACCATTTTGGCTTATTTTAGAATTAAGATATGGAAATTAATACGTTGAAAATCGTGTCCGGCCCGGAGAGCAGCAGGCGAATTCAGAAGGCAGATGCCCAGTTTCGCAGACTGCTTGCTGAACTGAAAAATTTTGATATTCCGGACCCTGTCACAGCGCTTATCAATGAAATGGTGGATGGTCTCAATGCCTTGGACGGAACGGAGAAGGAATGGCTGAGGGAATTGAGAAAAAGTCAGACGGCCATTCTTGAAAGACTTGAAAAGGATCTGAATCTGAGTACAAAACATATGTTCCGCAATCGATGGATGGCTATGGGCATGTCCGTATTCGGAGTTCCCATCGGCGTATCCATCGGAGCCGCGATCGGGAATATGGCTTTTATCGGGACCGGTATCGCAGTGGGAATGGCGATCGGGCTGGCGATCGGCGAAAGCATGGATAAAAAAGCTCGAGCCGGCGGGCGTCAGCTGAATATTGAAATTGTCTAATCAATGACTCTGATCAGTTTTGCAAAAAGTCCGGAATATATTACACACATCCTGCGTGAAATTGTGAAGACGCCGGAGAGTAGATCAATTCGTAAATGAGATAATGGAATGATAAATCCCTGCTCCAAGCGAAATAGGATGATGGAACGGGTTTTGACACTGTTCTGTCTGACCGCCTTACTTCTTTTTCCCGCTGCCGGGGTTTTGGTTGGTTTCGGAATCGTGTTCGTGTATGTTCTGTTATCAGGGGAAAGAAGGCAAAAGTTACACTCCATTGGCTTCCGCAGGGTTGCCAATTGGAAAAAGCTGTTCGGTACCTCGGTGATTCTGGGGATGGGGATCGAATTCAGTTTTCAAATAGTATTTAATCCCGTTATCGAAACTATCACTGCATCGAAAATTGATCTGTCCGGATTCGAATCCCTGCGTGGGAATCTTCCGAATTATCTGATCTGGATTTTATTCGGCTGGGTTATTGGGGGCTTCATTGAAGAGATACTCTTTCGCGGATTTCTGATACCCCGCATCTCGCAGTTTTTCCGCAATGCCCTGCTTGGAAACTGGACAGCGATTCTTCTCACCTCGGGCATCTTCGGGTTCAGCCATCTTTATCAGGGTTGGGCCGGTGTCATAAGTACCGGGTGGATTGCCATCCTGTTCGGAATCATCTTTATCCGGAGTGGCGGAAATCTGTGGACTACCATCCTGACCCATGGTTTTGTAAATTTCACAGGGCTTACCCTGATCTACCTGGATTCGGATGCTTTCTTTCAGACTTTAATTTTCAATTGACCGGATATGAACTGACCCATTCACACCGGGCAGTTGGTTGAATAAAATAAATCATAATCATAATGTCGCTTTGTCCGAATTATTGTAAATTTTCAGACGGAGATAGCTGCGGGAAATGAATTCCTGCAGAATCGGGAAGGGAGGCGCCATCATGATCAAGATATTTAAAACCTTCGGTGGCTATGTGGAAATCAGTGAACTGCAGAGTCACTGCTGGATTAATGTCATCAATCCGACTGCTGAGGAAATAACAAAATTACACACAGACTTCGGCCTGCCTTCCGATATCATAACCGATATTCTCGATCAGGACGAGCGCTCCCGTGTGGAATTCGATGAAGACTGGACTCTGGTCATTCTGCGAATTCCCGTTGAAAATCAGAACGGCGGTGTTCCGTTTCACACTATTCCCCTCGGCGTATTCATTACCGGAAATTTTACCCTGACACTCTGCCTGCAGGATAACGAAGTTCTGCCGGCGGAACGGATTTCACCCTTCCGGGATCAGTACAAGGAAATCACCGACAGTATCAATTTCATTCTTCGCCTTTTTCTGCGCTCGGGAAATCTCTATCTGCGATATCTGAAACAGATCAACCAGATGACGTCCTCCATTGAGCAGGATCTGGAGAAATCCATCAAGAACAAGGAACTGAATAAATTACTGAAAATGGAAAAGTGCCTGGTGTATTTCATCACATCCATCAAGGCAAATGAAATTGTCCTGGCTAAACTCCGGAATTCAAAAAAGATTACCACAGAAATCAACGAGGATCTGCTGGATGATGCCTATATCGAGAATAAGCAGGCGCTGGAAATGGCCCAGATCTATTCGGATATCCAGAGCGGCATGATGGATGCCTTCGCTTCGGTGATCTCCAATAATTTGAACGTGGTGATGAAGCAGCTCACCCTCATTTCAATCATATTAATGATTCCAACGTTGATCGCGAGCGCCTTCGGAATGAATGTGCCCATTCCCTTTGAAAAATCGGTCTGGGCTCTGCCGGTGATTATACTTGTATCCCTGCTTTTCTCCTTCGTGGGTGTCTACATATTTCGTAAGAGACAGTGGATCTGAGCAGCCCCAAATCCTGACCGGGAAATTCCCGGGAAATAAGTGTTACCTTCATTGAGTTTATCAGCAGAACATTTTCTGACAAATGAGTGAAAGATGACTTCACAACCCAAACATTATTTTGAATTGAAAATGGAAACCCTGCAGGCCCTGGGAGAATGGGCTGCCGTCTCTGCGGAGAGAGCCTTGAACGTGTATGAAATCCATAAAACGGAAGATTCCCGTCCCAGGGTGGCAATCTCTGCCATCAGGGAATTCGTCCTCAATGGAAAACGGACTCATCAACTGCGAAAAATCGGTATGGATGCATACCGGGCATCTCTGGAGGCAACAGATCCCGCTGCATCGGCCGCAGCTATGTCTGCCAGCCTGGCGGCTGCATCGGCCTATACGCATCCTTTCAGTGATCCCGGACAGGGACGGCATATTCTCGGGCCGGCGGCCTATTCCGCCCTGGCTCTTGAGCTGGCCGGCAAATCGGATCCGAGCATCGGAGATCTGGAAATTGAACGCGCCATTTCTGAAGCGCCCCGGCCGGTCATTGAGCTCCTCCTGAAAATGCCCGAACGGCAGGCGGGAAAAAAGCGCATCGATCAGCTGCTGTATGCCCTGGATTCAGGATTAAGGAAGAGATAAGTACATAAAATCGATATTGCGTGCAACGTTTCCGCAATACCCTGAATAATTGAACCAAATGATAAAGCCGCCCGAAAGCGGCTTTGTCTATTTTATAATATTAAGGATTGATTACGGTTAGTTCGGAGTCCCGGTCTCAGTATTTGTGGCCGCATTTGGGGCAGAACCGGTGTCCGGCTTCACGGGCGCTGCCGCAGTTTCCGCAGAACTTTCCGGCTGACCCAGCGGTACTGGCAGTAACGGGCGTACCGGAGCGGGTCAGAATGACCGAGAGAGCGGCGATGAGAATAACAATTATCACGACGAGAAACCACATCCAGGTCGGGAAGGACGATTCGGGCTGAGCAGTGCTTCCCCCGGTCGTGGTGTTGCCCATCTGTGACATCATTTCCTGGAGTACATCAATGGAAAGCTTTCCGTCCGGATTGGTATAGCTGAAACCGGCCTTGATGAGGTTTCCTTTTTTCTGAGTGCCCAGGTGTTTGACATGATATTCAAGGCCATGGCGGTCATTCTGTGTTTCATCTGCCGTGAAGGATAATTTGAAATCCTTCGCTGCGAGGGGTTTCTGGATGAAGATGTCACAACTATCTGTCACATCATAGGGCGTGAATAGCGAAAAATCCATATCTCTGCTGTCGGAACTGAAGGTGTGGGTGTAATATTCCAGATGGAAACTGTGATGAAGAAGGGTAAGGGTGACGCTATTCTCCCTTGTCTGAAAAGCCACGCTGCTGTCCGGATTCAGAGTTGTTCCCATCGTCAGGACGCGGCTCACATCACCGGGCACCGGAAAGGTGACCGTAGCCGGAAGTCCGGTCTCGGCAGGAAGTATCCCTTCCAGCATAACCAGAACGCCCGGATGATCATAATCGGGCCACAGGCTGATAGAAATATCCTTCAGGGTTTCTCCCTGCAATGCGGCGAAGGCCAGCAGAAGTGTCAGGCTTGTAAATAAACGTTTCATATTACGACTCCAGGCTGTGATTTTAGGTTTGTTGAATTATTTGAAATAATAATGAACGGACACTTGGGGAACATACATATAGATGTCCATTTTGCTGCTGAAGGTGAGGGGCAGTTCCAGACTGAGCCGGACATTTTCACTGGTCCGGAATTCCATGCCCAGGCCGACTCCGGCGTAAATCGTCATATCTGACGTGGTTTCAGTCTTGTCCGTACCAACCTGGACGGCTTCATACACCGAGTTTGTTCGCACATACTGATAGCTGCGTTTCGTTTCTGTGGCCAGTTTGAAATTTGAGGCTGCTCCGTAGAAGAGATAAAAGCGGGATTTTTCCGTCCGATGCAGAATGTGGAACAACTGTAATCCCAGGGATCCGCTCGTTTCCCTCCCGGGTTCAAATTCCTGGAAAAGAGAGCTGGTATCGGGGAAGTCCGTCTGCGTTCCGATGCTGCTGTAGTAGTCCGTTTTTTTGCCGCTGAGCAGGCTCAGATTGACCTGGTATCCCTTATCTTCCTTGAAATGACGGTAACTGAAGCCGCTTCCGGAAATCATTCCGGCACCCAGGCCCAGACCCATCGTAAAATCTTCCGTCTGCGCTGATAACCCGAGCACCAGACTAAAAATGACTGCAGATATAATTCCAATTTGCTTCTTCATATTTATTCCTTTCCCGTCGGCAAGTTTAGGAAGTTTGGGAATAAAATCCAACGCAAAAGCAGGAGTCAAATATGTTGGCGGGACTATTCGAATGGTAAATGATGAATGTTGAATGGAAGAGCCCATTCTGCAAAGGATCGTGGAGAGGGCACGTTATCTTTGCTGGTACTTGCGCATTGCGATCAGATATGCAGCGATAGTGGTTGCGATACACCAGAGCAGAGCAGCGTAAAGATCGTTATTTGTGGATGCTATTCCGGACAGCAGATCCCGAATGCTGTTCACGATCGCTGTCACCGGCTGATGCTCGGCGAAGGTGCGGACTGCGGAGGGCATGGTCTGAGTCGGGACAAAGGCAGACGAGATGAAGGGCAGGAAGATGAGAGGGTAGGAGAAGGCACTCACACCATCCACCGATTTTGCGGACAGTCCGGCAATGATGGCGATCCAGGTGAGAGCAAGCGTAAAGAGGGTGAGAATTCCGGCTACCGCCAGCCAGGACGTGAATCCTGCTGAAGATCGGAAACCCATGAGCAGCGCCACCCCGATGATAACCAATACTGAAATCGCGTTGGAGACGAGTGAGGTGAGCACATGGCCCCAGAGCGCGGCAGATCTGGCGATGGGCATGGAGTGAAATCGGTCAAAAATTCCCCGCTGCAAATCGAGAAAAAGCCGGTAGGCCGTATAGGAAATGCCGCTGGCGACAGCCATCAGCAGAATGCCCGGCAGCAGGTAATTGACATAATTGTCCGACCCGCGGTGGAGTGCGCCGCCGAATACATAGACAAAGAGCAGCATGAATCCGATGGGCATGATGGTTACGGTGATGATGGTATCCATGCTGCGGAGTATATGCCGCATGGAGCGGCCCAGCATGACCATACTGTCACTGACAGTGTGAGTATGAATCCCTTCCATTTAATTCTGCTCCTTTCTGCTTACAACCGACAGAAAAATATCTTCCAGCGACGGCTGTTTTTCCACATATTCCACCTTTGCCGGCGGAAACAGGCTCTTCAGTTCAGCCAGGGTCCCGTCTGCAATGATTCTTCCTTCGTGAAGAATCGCAATCCGGTGAGCCAGCTGCTCGGCTTCTTCCAGGTATTGGGTTGTCAGAAAAATAGTGGTGCCCTTTTCAGCCAGTTCACGAATCATCTTCCAGACTTCCAGCCGGGCTTCCGGGTCTAGACCTGTGGTCGGTTCGTCGAGAAAAATCAGATCCGGATCCCCGATCAGACTCATGGCAATATCCAGTCTCCGGCGCATCCCCCCGGAGTACGCGGAAACCCACCGGTCGGCTGCCGAATTGAGATCGAAACGGGTCAGCAGCACGTCTGCGACAGTACCCGGATTTTTACTGTGGCGGAGCCGGGCGATCATCTGCAGGTTTTCCCGGCCTGTGAGCATTTCATCGACAGCCACATTCTGTCCGGTCAGACTGATGGATTCACGGACATGTGCCGCCTGTGATCTCACGTCAAACCCGTTTACCGATATCTCACCACTGTCCGCCGCCAGCAGCGTGGATAATATTCTGACGATGGTGGTCTTGCCCGCGCCGTTTGAACCGAGTAAGGCAAATACCGAACCCTTTTTTACGGAAAAATCCACGCCGCTTAATACGTTGACATCTTTATATGATTTAAAAAGCTCCTTAACAGTAATTGCAGGTATTTCCATTGTGCGCTTCCTTATAAGACCGTTACGTTTGACAAATCTACTGTTCCGATTCCCTTGAGCGCAGCATAGGTCAGCTTATCCATGCTCGCGCCGTCGAAACAGAGTGTCTTCATCGCCTTGTATGCTTTATTCGTAAGGGAAAAGGGGAGGCGGAAGGCTACGTTTTTCAGGGTCGCTCCTCTGAAGGATGCGTCATTGAGTGCACATTTATCAAAGCTAACTCCAATGAAAACCTGCCCGTCAAATCGCACATTCCGCAGATCGCAGTACTTGAAACCCACTCCGTTGAAAATACAATTTTCAAAAAGGGTTTCCCGAAGGTCCGATTTTTCGAAACTGCTGTCTGTCAGGGTCAGGTTCGTGAATTTCACGTTTTTCAGTCCGGACATACTTACTGAAGTCCGTGTCAGAATACTTCCGTCGAAATGGGAATCTGACAGATGCAACATGGAAAAAACGCAGTCTGTAAGATTGGCTTTATCAAAATTGATGTCCCGTGCGTCAGAGGTGGAAAAATGGCTGCCGGTCAGATCCGATCCTGAAAAATCAGATCCCCGCAGCATGCTGGACTTGAATCGGCCGTTGTGGGCCTTCACTCCGGCCAGGTCGCTGTCCGGCAGATTGCTGGCGCTGAAATTTATCTGAACCTGCCGTTCCAGTGAGCGGGAAACATCGGCGATTTCCTGCACGGTCTCCTCAATATCACCGATACTTTCCACCGTAAGGCTGAATGCCGTTTCATCATCCTTCCCATCAGCTTTCAGTTCACGGTATCTTTCCTCGAGATCTGCCAGCAGATCCGTCTTGAGCTCTGCTACGCTCTTTACCCCATCATACGGCGCGAACACGCCATCCAGATAGTTTTTCAATTTTTCCATAACAAAATTCCTTTACAGTAAATTTTCGAGAACCCGCTTCGCGTAGTCCCAGTTGTTCTTGTTGCGGTCATAAGTGGCCTTGCCTCTGGCTGTGATCCGGAAATATTTGCGCCGGCCGCCCTGCGTTTCGTCACCCCAGTACCATTCGATGTCACCGTCTGCCTCGAGACGCCGGACCGAGGAATACATGGTCGCTTCCTTCAGTTCGTATTCACCGTCCGACCTGTCTGCTATCAGCTTCACGATCTCGTAGCCATAACGGTCCGCTTCGGACAGAAGCCGCAGAATCATGGTGTCCGTATGGCCACGCAGCAGATCAGACGTTATTTTGTTTTCACTCATATGCGCTCCTCATTTCGTGTAGAATATATGATATAGTACTATGACAGTCAAGGTAATATATTGAATAAAGGTAAAATCATTTCCTCAAATAAGGGAATGCAGGAAAATCTGGTTACGTAAAAAAGTCCCGTTAAAGGGCCTTTGGAATGAAATATTTAATTAAAATTGGATGACTGTGTCTATTTCGATCCGAGGATTTTTGCAATTCCATCGGCTTTATCTTCAGATCTCCAGGCTGTCAGCTCCCGTTCTGCCAGTGAGGTCAGCTCCGTTTCCCGGCCGAGCGCCCTGAACATGCGTGTATAGATATCCGGTGTAATTTCAAACTGTTTGAGCAGTTTGTAGCTTTCGTACCTGACATTGTCGATGTGCTGAGGATCGAACATGCATTTCTGGGCCATGAGCGGACAGGTGACTTTGTCACGTTTCATTCCGAATTCAAAGAACATCCCGCATTTGGCGCAGAAGTATTTCCCTACTTCCCGTTCGCCCAGAATATCTATGAAGTCGATGTGCAGCTCCCGCTCAAGGGAGTAATGGGCTTTCAGCGTTTCGAGTGCTCCTTCCAGAATTTCCCTGATCTGCGGCTTCTTCCAGATTTTTTCCGCATCCATGAGTACGAAGGTGACAGAGTCTTCATTGATGCGCTGTGCCGTTTCGCAGCCGCTCAGAACGATGATAAAGCTTTTAATGGACTGGAGTGGCTGGCTGCTGCCGTTTTCGAATTTCCATTCCTTCAGAAAATCCAGGTAGGCCTGCGCAAATTTCTTCCCGTTTTCTCTCAGGTTTTCTGCCGTAATTCCGGCCAGAATTCGCTGAGGAATCTTGGGATAGAATAATCCGAATTTTTCCAGCGCCTCCGTATTTTCCGGATGAAAGTTTTCGATGGCAATGGGCGTATTCACGCACATGCCTGTCATGTAGGGGCATTCCGGTTTATCGAGGACAAAAAACTTCTTGCAGGTTACGCACCAGTAATGGTTTGATTCCGAGTAACTGCCGGCCGGAAAGGAATCTATTTTTGATTTTATCATCTGCATCCGGTTCATTTTTTCGTTATCCACATTTCTCTCCTTTTGATGATCCAATGTTCTGAATGTTGTCAGGGTATATTTCACCCCAGCTGTTCCCTGTCACATTCCATTTTCGGTGCGAATAATATTCAAAATATTCTGGAAATACAAATGATCTTTCTTGAGTAACAATTCGAATTTCAAATGCCTGTTTTCCGGTAAAAATACAGGGTCGCTCATTTTATATAGGAATTGTCATACATAGTACAAAATAACTATGTATTCCCGGATAAATTATCTGTATACTTATTGCAGGCAGCATGAAAGTCAGGGGATATGGAATGACGGATCATGCAAATATATGGAATAATCAGAGCGGCACTTTCACACCATTCTACGGGGCGAAGGTGCTTGGATAGGAGGAAGAATCCGGGTCTCGGGATGGGAACAGTCTGAATGAGCAGGAAGGTTTGATTCGGAGGCAGGAAATAAATTGGGAAAAGGCGAATAAAATGGAAACAAGACAGAGTCATGAAATTTCCTTCAGTATTACGAATTTTCCGGATAAGAACTATTGCAGAGTGAAGATTATCGGACGCCTTACCCGGGATATCCTTTCATCGATTCTGGAACAGGTCATGTCTCATCCCGAATATAAGCCGGGCATGAACCGGTTCTGGGACTTCTTGGAAACAGATGTGTCGCAGATGAGTCCGGAAGATTGGCGAACCTATGCGAAGGTTGTCAGATCTCTGGAGTCCCAGCCGGGAAAAGTCCGGGCGGTTGCTCTGGTGGCCAATGATCTGGAATACGGAATGATACGCCTTTTTCAGTCAGTGGGAAATGGAATCCTGCCGACGGCAACCTATGTGACACGAAGTGAGGAAGAAGCGGAAGCATGGATCACGTCCACGGATCCCGGCCCGGGAAAAGGTGTTTCGGGCACTTGATAGTACATCGTAGATAATCATGAGACTCTGGTCACTTCATCCTCGATACCTGGATTCAAAGGGCCTGGTCGCATTGTGGCGTGAAGGTCTTCTGGCCCAGGCTGTTCTGCTCGGCCGAACCCGTGGCTATCGTAACCATCCTCAATTGCTGCGATTCAAAAGCAGCGGGAATCCGGCAGCAGCAATTAGCTCCTATCTGCGGAGTATTGCAGACGAAGCAGACAGACGACACTTTCATTTTGATATAAACCGCATAGAGCAGAGGGAAACTGGTTTCGGGGAAATGCTGAGCGTGACCTCCGGACAACTGGAATATGAATTTCGGCATCTGCTGACTAAACTGAAGAAGCGTGATCCCGCCGGATACCACGAATTGCGCGAAATACAGACGATTCAGCCTCATCCTTTATTTACAATCGTACTTGGCGATCCGGAAGACTGGGAGATCCGGAACGAATAGTTTGAGACCACGAATTACACGAAGATATCTGACCACGGATTTCACGGATTGACACGCAAAAGATGAAGATATACCAGAGTTCGTGTTCATCTGTGTCCTTCGTGGAAAAATGCTTTTGGTTTGTCATTGTTAAATACGAATTACACGAAGATATCTGACCACGGATTTCACGGATTGACACGAAAAAGAGGAAGAAATGACAGAGTTCGTGTTCATCTGTGTTCTTCGTGGAAAAATGTTTTTGGTTTGTCATTATTAAATACGAATTACACGAAGAAATCTGGCCACGGATGGCACGGATTGACACGAATAAGAGGAAGATATAGTTTATAATAGTTTGGGTAATTCTGAATTTTTCGTAATAAAAAAACAAATGAAATTGAAGGCTATTATTGTTATTATGGAGTAGACTTATCAATCAGGAGTTAAAGTGGGTATGATTTACAAAGATGAATCATTCAGGATAATTGGTGCCGCTATGGAAGTTCATAAAATACTCGGAAATGGATTTTTCGAACAGGTTTATCAGGATGCTCTCGAATATGAATTCCAACTGCGATCCGTTCCCTATGAACGTGAGAAATGTATCCAGATTCCATATAAGGGGATTATCCTCAACAGAACCTTTGTCCCTGATTTTATTTGTTTTGAAAAAGTAATATTTGAATTAAAAGCCGTCGCCGAACTTTCCAAAACTCATGAGGCACAACTGTTAAATTATTTAAAGGCTTCAGGATTCCGACTTGGCTTTCTTGTTAATTTTGGAAAGACTTATCTTGACTATAAACGTTTTGTTTATTAATTAGCATCACGATGATCGGGACCTTCGTTCCGGAATTTCCCAGAAATTGGTTTTTACAGGAATTGATCATGGCATTTTGATTCGTAATCGTATTATCCGTTAAAAGTGAACAAGAGTGGGGGATATTTTGTCATCTCATTAAAATACGAAACGACCGAAAACTTTAAACAACGGATAGCAGGGATTAACATGAATAAGAGGAAGAAATACCAGAGTTCGTGTTCATTAGTGTTCTTCGTGGAAAAATGCTTATGGTTTGTCATTATTAAACACGAATTATACAAAGATAGCTGAGCACGGATTTCACGGATTGACACGAAAAAGAGGAAGATACACCAGAGTTCGTGTTCATTAGTGTTCTTCGTGGAAAAATGTTTTTGGTTTGTCATTATTAAACACGAATTACACGAAGATATCTGACCACGGATTTCACAGATTGACACAAAAAAGATAAAGGAATAATAGAGTTCGTGTTTATTCGTGTTCTTTGTGGAGAGAATGCTTTTAGCTAGCAGTCATTAAACAGGAATTACACGAAGATATCTGACCACGGATTTCACGGATTGACACGAAAAAGAGGAAGATATACCAGAGTTCGTGTTCATCTGTGTCCTTCGTGGAAAAATGTAATACGACCCTCGTCTTGTGTCAGGTTTATTCGAAATCCGGTCTCGTGGTTATGTGGATGGATTCAACAGGGTTGACTTCATTTCATCTTTTCCCTAATTTGCCCGCGTTATTTTGTATGAACGGACCCTGCAACGTTCAGGAAAATGAAGGACCGTAGGATTCAGGGTTAGCAGTGCAGGGGCATCGTAATCCTCCAAGTAGAGAAAGTCATACCTTGAAGCGAGTTGATCTGCTGAAATTCATTGATGATCAGGCGGGATGAACCTTGCTGTGAAAAGAGAATTCTGGAATAGAAAAGCACCCAAGCGATCATTGAAAACACGGATGACGCTTTTCGTTCTGGTGGTGTTTTTAGTTAGCATCTGGTCACTTTTCGTTTATGAAAGCAGAATTTTGCATGAGGATGTGACGGGGATTCTGGGGCAGCAACAATTTTCAACAGCATCCATCATTGCAAAGTCCATTAGTTCTGAATTCGATATCAGATTTAAAACCTTGCAGGAAGCTGCCCGGGAAATGTCGCTATATATGATGGATCATGCAGCTCTCCAATCCGCGTTGGAAGAGTATTCCGAGCTGCTGTATCTTTTCAACGGCGGAATTATCATCACGGACGGGACGGGACATGCTATCGCGGATCTTCCCTATTCAACCGGCCGGATAGGCCAGTATTATGGCGATGATCCCTGGGTTTCAGGCGCACTTCATGACGGCCGCTCCAGCGTGGGGCATCCCATTATGGGAAAGGTGCTCGGTGTTCCGGTTTTCGGGATGACGGTTCCTGTCTTTGATCAAAATGGCGACATCATCGGTAGTATCGGCGGTGTTGTGGAAATCGAAGAGATGACCTTCATGGACGGGATCGCCGGTAGTCGTTATGGCGGTGGTGGCGGGTATATGATAATTGCACCGGAATACCGTTTGATTGTGACCGCGAGCGATAAGAAAAATGTTCTGGAAACACTTCCTGAAGAAGGTAAGAATCCGGATTTTGATCGTCTACTGCAGTCTGATGAGGGGCTTTGTTCCATCCTGTCCGGGCTGGAAGGGGAAGATGTTCTCATCTCCATGGATATTATTTCTGCCACAGGGTGGCGGGTTATTGTATCCCTGCCGACACGGGAAGCCTTTGTTCCCATTCGCGATCTTCAACATCGTAGTCTGCTGGCCACCATCCTGTTGACTCTGATTGCAGGAGCGCTTACCTGGTGGATGCTTCGACGTCAGCTTCTGCCTCTGTCGCAGGCTGTCTATACACTCGCACACCTATCCGTTTCCGATCTTCCGGTGCAGAATTTGCCGGTTAAACGTCAGGACGAAGTGGGTGAACTGATTCAGGGTTTCAATCGTCTGCTGGATACGCTCAGGAAGCGTGAAATATCCCTCAACGAAAGTCATGAGATTCTCTGAACCATTCTGGAAACATCCCGGGATGGCTATTGGCATGCCGATCTGGAAGGCCGCTTTCTGAATGTGAATGAGACCTATGTCCGGCTGTCAGGATATTCGCGTGAGGAACTGCTTACCCTGCGGATTCAGGATATGGAAGCTATCGAAAAGGACATTGATACGCGACAGCATATTCAGAAGATCATAAGTGAAGGAGGAGACCAGTTCGAATCAAGGCACCGCAGGAAGGACGGTTCGGTATGGGATGTGGAGGTCAGCGCCGTATACAGCAATGTGCATGGCGGACAGTTCTTTGCTTTTATTCGTGATATCAGCGAACGGAAAAGGGCTGAGGAGGAGAATGCCCTCCTCCAGGATCAGTTCCTTCAGGCTCAGAAAATGGAATCTGTCGGCCGTCTGGCCGGTGGTGTTGCCCACGATTTCAATAATATGCTTGGTGTTATTCTGGGGCATGCCGAACTTGCGTTGAAGAGGGTTGATCCCGGCAGTAGGGCGCTGAACGATCTGGAACAGATCATCACGGCAGCCAACCGGTCTGCAGACCTGACCCGGCAATTGCTGATTTTTGCCCGTAAACAGACAGTCGTTCCCAGGGTGCTGAATCTGAGTGAATCGATTACCAGTATTCTGAAAATGCTGGAGCGGATGATCGGTGAAAATATCCGGATTCGCTGGGAACCATCTGACGATCTCTGGTCAATCAAAATAGATCCGTCCCAGTTGAATCAGATCCTCATCAATCTCTGCGTCAATGCCCGGGATGCCATCCAGGATGTGGGGACGATAAAGATTGGAAGCTCCAATATCAGCATTGACGGGGCCTTTTGCGCTGCACATGTGGATGCCGAACCCGGTCAGTATGTACATATTTCCGTCAGTGATGACGGATGTGGCATTTCCGCCGATGTTCTCGAGAATATTTTCGAACCATTCTTCACGACGAAGGAATTCGATAAGGGAACGGGCCTGGGCCTGGCTACCGTGTATGGAACGGTACGGCAGAACGGCGGCTTTATCACTGTGGATAGTATTCTTGATAAGGGCACGACTTTCAATATCTATCTCCCGCGCCATACAGGCCGGATTGATGAAGAGATAAACTGTGAAAGCGGAGAAACTGCAGAACGGGGGGATGAAACCATTCTTCTTGTGGAGGACGAACCCAATCTTCTCATGCTGACGGCAGTAGGGCTGGAAAGCAACGGCTATACCGTACTCTCAGCCAACGGTCCGGAAGAAGCAATCCGACTGGCGGAAAACCAGGAGGGGCGGATCGACCTGCTCCTCACCGACGTGATCATGCCGGTTATGAACGGACATATGCTGGCATCCCGTCTGGTGGAAACCTGGCCGCATATCCGCTGTCTGTTTACGTCCGGATATATGGATGATATCATCTCCAGCCAGGGCGTGCTGGATAAGGACATGAATTTTATCGCCAAACCCTTCACCATCGAAAATCTACTCCAGAAAGTTCGGGAGGTTCTGAATCGGCCTCCCACACCCGAAAATATGGGCCGTAATACCTGACCGGCCTGAAATATTTAACCATCAACATCCCTGTACCGGAATATTATGTTGAGAATTCAAATTGTCTCATTGACCTATACAGCTGTAAATTTGATTCAATGAATATGTGGGTGAGCAAATCAGATAAAACTGCATGAAAGGATTTTGTAATGACAAAGCGCTGCACTTTAATATCAACTCTCACCGGCCAGGAATATCCTTTTGAGCGGATTGAGGAATTTGCTGACAACGGCGAGTCATTGGAAGTGGCCATTCCCGGAATTGAAAATGCGCGAATCCGGAACGCTGCTCACGTATTTGAGCGATTCGCTGATTTTATGCCCTTTTCACAGCTATCCGAGGAGCTTTCTCTCGGTGAAGGGAATACGGCCCTCGTGAAGGCGGATCGTAAACTTCAGGACCATACCGGTGTCGAGGGCCTGCTTCTCAAGAACGAAACACAGAATCCCACCTGGAGTTTCAAGGACCGGGGGTCTCTGGCCTGTATCGCCATGGCCCGGGAGATGAATGAAACGGTTACCGCGACGATTTCCACCGGCAATATGGGAAATTCCATCTCTGCCTACGGTGCCAGAGCCGGCATACGCACGCTTGTCTTTGTGCCCGATTTCACGCCCCGGGAAAAGATCATGGCCATGGGCATTCACGGTGCCACGGTGATAAAAATCAGCGCGCCCGATTATTCCGCTATGAAAAAACATGTATTGAGCCTGGCGGGAAGCCTGAATCTGCGTATTGTATCCGGCAACGGGCCTATTCGCGCGGAAGGTTACAAACTCACCGCCTTTGAGATGTTCGAACAGATGAAGGGGCAGGTTCCGGATTACATCGCAGTCCCCACTTCGGCCTGTGGCCATATCCGGGGATTATTCAAGGGATACCGGGAACTGATGAAGGCAGGAATAATTCACAGCCTTCCCAAAATGATCATTGTGCAGGCCCGGAATAACAGTCCCATCGTCTCGGCAATCAAACAGGGGAAACGGGATATTATTCCATTCTCGAATTTTCATACGGTGGCAGAGGCCATCACCAGCGGTACGCCCATGGGCGGTGACGAAATTATCGATAAAGCCATGAAATACGGCTGGCTTGCCGAGGATGTATCCGAAGAGGATATCCTCGATTCGCAGAAGCGCCTGGCTGAATCCGGTTTTTTTGTCGAGCCCGCGTCTGCGACAAGCCTGGCCGCTATTCGTTCCCAGCGTTCTGCCGGTAAGATAGAGGATGATGCAACGGTGGTGATGATGCTGACGGGATCGGGACTGAAGGATGCCGATGTTCTGAAATACCACCGGGCCGATGTACGGGAAGTCACGCTGGACCAGGTCGAAAGCTCAATCCGCACCTATATCTGATAAAGGATGAATCTTATGAAAACCATATATCATAAACCTGAGGGCAGTGTCACATCCGGCCCCTATTCGCCGGCAGTGCAGGTTCGGAGTACTGGCGGTACCATGCTGTTTGTTTCCGGGCAGGGAACAAAGAATCCCGTAACCGGCGAACGGGTTGTAGGCGCCATGACGGACCAGGCGAAAGCCGCTATGGAAAATCTCAGAACCGTGGTCGAGGGCAGTGGCTTTCTTATGGAGGAAATTGTAAAGGTAACTATTTTCCTTACCAGTATGGAGGATGGCCCCGCTGTCAATAAGGTCTATCAGTCCTATTTCGCGGAAGGACGTTATCCGGCGAGGTCCACCGTCGCCGTCAGGCAACTTCCCGGCGGCCAGGGGATTGAGATCGAAGCCGTGGCTGTTCGGAATGGAAACTGATTTATTTGTATAGTCTGAAAATCTTGTATAAATAAAAATCCGCCCCGAATCCAACACGACGGAATTCTGCCTGCAGGAAGCTGGGAAATGGAGTGGAACGGACGAAATGATTCAGGTCTGCCGGAAGCCAGCGGGATATATTTTCTGAAACTTCAGGGGGAGGGTCTGTACGCATTGCGGAAGTGCCTGCTGCTCAAGTAATACTATCCATTTTCGGTTTTATGTGAAATATGTTAATAGTCTATATGTCAGGCAGTTAACACGCAGGACTAAAAGTTGAATTCAGATGAATCGTTTTCTGTGCTGATGTTGATTGCCGGAGAGAAGATGTAGTCGGAAAACCATTCTGAAAACACACTTTCACATTGCGAAAATATCTGTATATTACGGCCGGACCAAAAGGAGAATTTCCGGAAACCGCTAATCAGAAAGGATTGATAAATGAAACGAATTACGGCATTTCTGTTCCTGATCATGATGCTGATGTTCGCATGCAGGACACCTCAGGAAACGACTAAAATTATCAGCAAGGCCGAATGGGGCGGAGCGCCCGGTGACAGCAGCAAAATGAAACTTCATCAGATCCAAAAGATCACCATACATCACGAAGGAATTGAAGATGACGGGTCAAAGACCGGCGCGCAGAAAATGAGAAATTTGCAGCATTTCAGCCTGAATGACAAACCCTGGGGGGATATACCCTATCATTATGTCATTGATCTGAAAGGCAATGTGTATGAAGGTCGGGATGTGAAATATGCCGGGGATACGAATACAAGTTATGATCCGACCGGACATCTGCTGATCTGTGTGGACGGCAATTACGAAGTGCAGGAACTGCTCCCTGAGACATATAATGCACTGGTCAAACTGACTGCGGAAATGGCGGAAAAATACAGTATTTCGCTTGATGACATTAAAACACACAGGGATTACACATCCGAAACGGTCTGCCCGGGAAAGAACCTGTACGCGAAATTCACATCCGGGGACTTTTACCGCGATGTGGAAAAAATGATGAAGACGAAATAATACCTCAGCCGGGAACAGGCAGGAGATAAAATGAGATATAAATTAAGTAAAATCGCAATCGGGAGGCGCTATGGACTGCAGATATTCGGACTGCTGCTGTGGGCTGCGCTGATGACAGTCACATCCTGCGGGAGTCATAAAACGGGAGTTCTGAAGGGCCGGACCATCTGTATTGATCCCGGACACGGGGGTACGGCGGCTACTGACAGTTTTCGTGTGGGCCCCACCGGAGAACGGGAGGAATGGATTGACCTGAGAGTTTCCCTCATGCTTGCGGATCTTTTGAAAAAGGACGGGGCTTCTGTAATTCTGACACGGAAAGCCGATAAGGATGTGGGACTGAAGGCCCGGGCTGATCTGGCCATTGCCCGTCACGCCGATCTGTTTATTTCTGTTCATCACAATGCCACGGCCGACAGTTCTGTAAATATTCCCATCATTTATTTTCACGGAAATGCGTCGGAAAATCAGGCCAGTGTTGAATTCGCAAAACGTTTTGCCAGGGAAATTCGGTTTTTGTGGCCAAACGGGAATATTCCTGTGAGCATCACTTCCGATTTTGTTATTTTTCCGACCAGCGGCGCGTCTGTATTGAGAAATTCCTACGGAATTCCCGGAATTATCGGAGAAGCTTCCTTCTTTTCCAATCCGGCCGAAGAGCTGCGGCTGAAGGATCGGGAACACAATAAGCAGGAAGCCTTGGCGTATCACCGGGCTATTCTGAATTATTTTACCGGGCCTCAGCTGCCGGTACTGGAGCTGAAATCCCGGGTTTCACTGCCGCCTTTTCCCGTTTTTCAGGAGGCGGGCCGTATGGATCCCCTCGCACTGAAATGGCAGGAAGACTACGAAGAAGGATGCAGATTGGCTGTCTCGGATGATCCGGATTCCCTCGCACTCGCGGACAGTCTGCTTACCCGCAGCGTCCGCTACTTCCCCGATTCCTGGCTGGCCGGTGATGCCCATCTGCAGCGCAGCCGTGTTCTGGCGAAAATGGGACGGACGGCTGAGGCGGAAGAAGCCCGGCAGCGGTGTGAAGAACATTATGTGCCGATGGAGAAATAACAGACGGCTAAGTTTTTCCGCTGACTGAGAAAACAGACGTTTTGAATGTATTTTCTCCCATCCGGAACCCGATCCCCGGGTCATTACAGCATCGAAAATACTTGCCTCTATGATTATGCCGTCGAAATTGCAATAATGAAAATGCTCCCGGGATTTCTTATACTACGTCCGGAAAAAGGCTTAGGAAAGGTAGTATTTCAATGCACAACCGATCAGAGAAATTCCGTTTTCAATTCATTCATCCACTCAGAGCTGCAATATTGTTTCTGGGTTTATTCATGTGCTTTACGCTGCCCCTGTCAGCTCAGAATACACTGAGGGCCGTAGTGCGCGACCGCCTGTCCATGCTGCCGCTGCCGGGAGCCGATGTGTATATTGATTCACTTTCTGTGGGAGCCGTCAGTGATATAAACGGCCTGGCGCTGATCCCGAATATTCCCGATGGCCTATCATCTGTTAAATTTTCCTATATGGGTTACCGCACATTGGAACTGAAAATGTCCTTCAACGCAGAGTCGTCCCGGTCAGATACGACAGTGCTGCTTGAGCCGGAAATCCTGGAAAATGCCAGCGTGATTGTGACGTCCACTCGAAGCAATGGGGTGGTTTCGGATATCCCGGTTCATGTGGAGGTACTGGGCCTGGAGGAAGTGAGGGAGGAGTCGGGTATCAAACCGGGGAATGTGTCCAAGCTGCTCGGTGAAACCTCCGGCGTGCAGGTGCATCAGACCTCGCTGGCCTCCGGAAGTATGGGATTCAGTATTCAGGGACTTCCGGACCGCTATGCCCGCTTTCTCAAGGATGGTTTTCCTGTCAATGGGGGGCTGTCCTCCGGCTTGTCTCTCCTTCAGGTTCCGCCCCTTGACCTGCTGCAGGTGGAAGTGATTCGCGGCGCCACATCCGTGCTCTATGGCGGAGACGCCATTTCCGGAATTGTGAATCTCATTTCACGCCGTCCCTCGGATCAGCCTGAATGGAACGTACTGCTGAACGGCACACAGGAGGAGGGACGGGACTTCAGTACCTGGTTCTCCGGCCGAAAAAACAAACTGGGTATGACCCTGCTGGCCACCGGAAGCACACAGAAAGCGGTGGACAGTGACAAGGACGGCTTCAGCGATGTCCCCCGCTTCAGTCAGTATACGGTGAATCCCGTTCTGTTTTATGATTTCAATTCTCTGTCGTCACTGCGCTTCTCTCTGTCCGCCAGCAATGATAAGCGCCGTGGCGGAGACATGACGGCAATGCAGAATGGACCGGATTCCCTCCATCCTTTTCTGGAAACAAACCACGTGGCCCGGCTGGCTTCCCAGGCCGAATATCACCTGACTCTGGACAGCGGTTCATCCCTTTCCCTCAGAAACAGTTTTTCAGCTTATAAACGCGATTATCATAGTATGAATATGGCCTACTCAGGCACTCAGGTTCTGAATTACAGCGACCTGTACCGCCAGTTCAGCCCCGGAGACCACGACCTGATTTTGGGAGCGGATCTCAGCTCCGATGCCTTTTCCGGAGATGCCGGCAATTCCCCCGATGCGGGGCCGGCAGATTATTTTCAGCGGAAAATCGGTGCCTATGTGCAGGATACCTGGTCGCTCAAATCCTGGCTGGTACCTCAGATCGGCCTGAGAGTGGACCGGAACGCCGAATTCGGAACCTTTGTGTTACCGCGTATTTCTATGCTTCTGAAGCAGAGCAGTCAACTGCAGGCCCGGATCGGTTACGGCAGCGGATACAGCCTGCCGACGCCTTTCAGCGTTAGTGCGGGAGATGAGGGTAACCGGAGCTTAATAGCAATTCCGGACGGCCTGAAAGCCGAACGGTCGCAGGGACTGAATCTTGATGTGTCCTGGAAAATCACCAGCGGCGAATTCGGCTTCTCACTGGATCAGGCATTCTTCTACACAAATATTTCAGACGGACTTGTTCCGGAACAGGTATCAGGGGATATCTATACTATCGTAAACAGTCGGGATCAGCTGATCAACCGGGGGCTTGATACAAATCTGAAACTGTCACTTGATGAACTCGTGCTCTTCGCGGATTACAGTCGCATTGATATCCGTAATCAGAAAGGGGAGAAGGAATATACCGGTTCACCCGTTCCGGAGGATAAACTGAATCTCACGCTGACTTATGAGGAGGAAGGAAAATGGAGTACCGGTATCGAAGCCTTCTACACCGGGAAACAGCGTCTGGATGACCTGACGGTGACACAGGAATACTGGACTCTCGGTGTGATGATCCGGAAAGATTTCGGGCCTTTTATTCTCACCGGGAACGTGGAAAATCTGACGGATGTGAAACAGTCTGATTTCGGGCCACTTATGACCGGCTCGGTGACAGAGCCTGAATTCGCCGCAATTTATGCTCCCACGGACGGACGCGTGGCCAATATTGCCCTCGAAATCAAACTGCGGTAATAATTATCAGCGATCGTATAAAAAATATATATCTGAATCAAACCACGAAAGGATGTGAATAATGTCTGTTACAAAATCTCTCCTGGCAATCAGTTTGTTTCTTGGACTGCAGAGTACGGGTACTGCGGCTGAATCGCCGGCTGAAACCTATTTTCTGCTTCGCTGTGATGACATGGGAATGTGTCATTCTCTGAATATGGCTCTCGAAAAGGTGATGGACAGCGGTATTCCCGTGTCCACATCGGTCATGTTTGCCTGTCCCTGGTATCAGGAGGCGGTGGATATCCTGAAACAGCATCCGGATGTGGCGGTGGGGATTCATCTGACCCTCAATGCGGAATGGAAAAATTATCGCTGGGGACCGGTTGCCGGTGCGGAAGCGGTTCCGACTCTCGTTGACAGCTGCGGATATTTCTATCCGTCCCGTTCGGCGCTTTTTGCCGGCAATCCCGATATCCATGAAATTGAAAAGGAACTGCGTGCCCAGATAAACCGGGCCATGCAGTCGGGCATAAAAATAGATTACCTCGATTATCACATGGGCGCGGCTGTGGAAACGCCCGAGCTGCGTTCTCTCGTCGAATCCCTGGCCCGCGAATATCATCTGGGCATGTCGGGATATTTCGGTGAAATCTATTCCAACTGCACCTATTCCGCGCCGCTGGGAAGCAAAACCGACACGCTGCTCGCTCACCTGCGCCGTATCCAGCCCGGAGTAAATCTTCAGGTGGTTCACACCGGCCTCATGACAGCGGAAATGAATGCCCTGAAGGATATGAATAAATTCGGCCTGCCGGACATGAGCCGGAACCGGCAGGAGGAACTGAAGGCCATTACATCGAAAAAGGTCCGGAAACTCCTGAAAAAACGGGGAATTCGTGCCATTACCTATCGGGATCTGATTGAGATGCGGGGGCTTGAGTCCATGCACCGCGATGCCGATTCAAATTATTAATGAAAATAAAAGGAGTATGGTCGCTGCTGATGCAGGCCGGTTTACCCTGTTGGGAGCTCGATAGACAGGCTGAAAACCATGAGCAGTGATACCAAATGATAAAGTGATATAAGCTCGGGAACAAGGATCTGTCTTCCGTCAGACGGAATGCGGAACGACCTGATTTCTCATATCACCGACAAATCCGAAACACACACGAGGGAGGTTACTTGAAAAGTACGAAGTTATGTATTGTTGTTATGATTTTGCTGGGATTATCCGGAAGCCTGTCGGCCGTGGAGCGGACCACGACACTGAGATTCTGGCAATATCAGTCTGTCAGCAAATCCCTGACAAAATCTGTCGGACTGTGGGCCATGATCGGCAGCCGGCATGAAGTGATAAAACGGGTGAATTCGGAAAAATCCGATATCAACCCCTACTATATGACCGAATTGTTTTTCGGGCCGACCTTCCGGAAGCAGCTGGGGAAACACCTGCTGTACATGCCCATGGCCTATTACTACATTGATTATCCCATGACGGATAATCCTCAGAATGTGAAAAAAGTCATTACTCATAATATCAATCCCATTTTCCTTCTCATCAGTCCCCTCGGCAAGGGAATGAGCATGCAGAACCGGCTTGTCTTCTTCGGAACCTTCTATACGGATTTTTATTCGAAGTTTGCCGGGTATCCGGAAAAGGATAATTTCGGTTTCAGTCTGATGGCGACCTATAAGTTTCAGCTTACTTTGCCGGGTAACGGAAAAATCAAACCCATTTTTGCCAATGAAACCTTCTGGGGCGTGATGGGTGACGATCATGTGAAACCGGCGATTGCCGGAATCGGGTTTACAGACAAAGGCTATCTGTGGAGCCGCACCTATGCCGGTATTTCCTGGAAAATCAATCCGCGGGTGATTGCCGAACCTCAGATCATCATGGATAATGACAATCACAAATCGCCCCATACCGCGCATCTGTATTTTCATGTCACAATGCGCTATTATCTATAAAATCCGGAACAGGATTCCGTCACTCTGAGTGGGCTTCCCATCCGGGAAGCTCATTCAGATACGGTATGGACGCATACGGAATGAAGCGTGGTTCGGTGATAATCCGAATATACAGAATCTTCGTTCGGGCGAATCGCCGGAATCAGGGACAATCAGAGTCCGGTTTACGAAATTCGATTATTTTTTACTTTATTTGAGAAGGGTCAGCCGACGGATTTCGGATCGGTCACCCTGACGAAGTTCAAACATGTACAATCCGCTGGCAACGGGCCTGTTGAGCTGGTCACAGCCATTCCAGTTCAGTGCATATTCGCCGGATTCGGGAGTGTTGAGCTGTCCCGTCCTGACTCTCTGGCCGAGCAGGCTGTATATGGAATAGTCTACGCTTTGTCCTGATCCGGTATTGAAATGGATTTCAATATTCGAATTGAAGGGATTGGGATAACAGGCGGTGATGGCGAATTTTTCCGGAAGGGCCGGGCTGTCCATGCCGCTCAGATCCGATTCGAACCAGGTGAGAATGCTGCTCATCAGTGTCCCGCGTACGGATTCATTCTGAATGCTTTCGAAGGGAAAGCCGAGGTAGACCAGCCGTCCGGGTTGAGTTCCGCCCGGAAAAGTGCCCTCAAAGGTCACGCCGGCGGTACCGTTGCTTTCGGTATAACCGCTGTATACACAGAGGCTTTTCGCGCCGTTCTGGGGTGTGAGTACATCGGGCCACTGGACGTTTATGCCACGGACGCTTCCGTTCGAATATGTCAATGATGACGGAAAGCTGAAAACAGGGTTTGCAGCTGCGCCTGCGCTGTAGCAGGAGGCCTGTACGTTACCGGGTGCGTCATATTTGTAGGCTGCTTTCAGATAATTGTGAATAAAATCCTTATCCTGCTGATTATCGCCCTTGTAATCCAGATCCCAGGCGATTTCCGAACCGGATACAAGCAGACAGCCACCCTGTTTGAGGTAATTGGCGTATAAAGTCTGTTCGGCTGATGAGAAGGTCTGATCGGCTGTGCTCTCATCTCCCAGAAAGAGCAGGACTTCGTCGTAATCATTCAGGCTGAAAAGCCCCTGAAGCAGCGCTTCGTTGGAACAGGCGTCGAAGGCCCTGTCCAGAGTCGCGGACGCGTATTCACGAATGAAATCATAGCTGTTGCCGGCAGATCCTCTGTCAAATCCGTCCACTACGAGAATGGACGCTGATGAACCGGTACTTCTGCAGGCACTCACATGCGAAGCAGGCGATGCGGCAATCGCATTGGTGAGCCTGTATTTGCAGTACAGAAGTCCGTTTGCGTCAGCAGAAAAAGCGGCCGGAAGGGCTGTAATTCGTTCAGACGGATCGAAATTCACGCCGTCGGAACTGAGCTCCACATCGGCAGATAAACCCGAACTCAGGGGCAGGGCTGTGAGAAGAATTTCTCCGTTGTCATTCTGTCTCATGCCATACCCGGAGGGTGCAGAAGGTGCACTGACGCCGTTGTAGTTATAGGCAGCCTGAGACATGGGGCCGCTTTCATTGGAGATGATCGTATAATTCTGGGAATTGGTGGCTGTATTCTTTACCGTATTTTCACCTATATCAATGAGCAGGGTTCCGGACAGCAGCCGGATGCCGTGGCTGTAGTCCACATAGGATCCGATATGAATATTTGTCACTGGCTGAATGGCTATGCCCGTCAGATAATGCCAGCCATAAATGACAACATGGCCCGGACGGGTCGGATCCGTGATTCTATTGGAAATAACCACATCCTTTTTCAGGCCGCTGGCCAGCATTCCCAGATCGTAGCCTCCTGCAACCCGCGCCGAATCAATATCGTGATTGTGCCGGACGAACTGAGCAACTTTTTCATTATTGCTGCCGACCGGAGCATAGAAGATCGGGTCCAGTTTCATTTCGGCTTTCTGCCAGATCAGGTCTACTAATTTCGGAGTCGGCAGACTCATACCGAAACGGTCAGCCAGCAGCTGCGCGCTTTCCGGGCCCATGGGCATGCGGCAGTAATCGTCATCCGATCCGATGGTCAGATAATCCGGCAGCACCCAGAAGGCGAAATTGTGAGAGCCCCCGGAGGCATCCTGTCCTTCCGAACTCACATACTTGATTTTTCTCAGAAAATTCGGGATGTTGCCCTGGGAAATTTCCCGGACGATGATGGGCTCGCGATCCTCGAAACTGAGATTCTCAATTTCGCTGATGATCTGGCTGGCGCCGGCCATGTCCGGGCTTCGCGGAGGAATTCCGGGCAGAGAGGGAGCCGCGACAGCGCTTTCGATATAGTCGCTGTAGGCCCGGCCCAGGTAATAGACATAATCCTGATCATGATAATCCGTACCCCAGAGCATGGATTCGATAAAGCCGTTCCGCTCCACCTGCACGGTATGCAGGATGATGCGATCGGGATTTTTTTTCAGATACACACAGATCTGGCCGTTATCTGCAAAATGCGTGAAAAAACTGTCATTTTCACTGCTGGTGAAGCTGAAGCTTTCAGCCAGATCCCGCTGCATCCATTTGCTGCGGTACCAGGTTCCGCCGGTGGCAGAGACGATGGGGGCACCGTTGTAGAGCGCGATGCTGTCGTTATAGGCCATGACGGTCAGAAAATGCTCCGGTGAGGCCTGCAGCCAGGTTGTGAGCTGAGTGCCGTAATGGGTATCATAGCCGTAATCACTGTCGAGAAAGGAAATGCGCTTCAGATAGTCCGGCAGAACCGGATAGGCATCCATCCAGGAAAAGATGAAGCGGCCGCCACCGCTGTGCGAACTCAGTGTCAGCACCGGATCATAGTCCCGGAATAATGACATCAGATAATCACTGAGCTGTTTGAGGATCTCGGTATAATCACTGTGGGCACCGGTCCAGGTCGGCCAGCTCTTCTGTGCCGCTTCCAGGTAAACCAGTACCTGATTCCGGTCCGTATCATGCCGGCGGATAAAACGCATCTGGGCGCCGATATGCTGGATGTCATAATGCCAGTCATCTCCGCTTTCCAGAATTTTGCCTTCCGTCTGTTCGATCGTATTGCCGTTCGGCAGGGCAAAGAGGATGAGCTCAACCGGCTTATTCGGATCAAAATCCGCAGCCGGTCCCATATTGATGCGGATCCTGATATCCTGGCCATACTGGAAGGTTACAGCCTGTTCGTTGAAATAAGGTGAAGGGTAGAGGCCCGGATAACAGTCCGCGACCTGAGCATTTCCGGTTGTGAATGGGAATAATATTAGCGATAGAAGCGTCAGGACATTCATGAAATTGCGTCTCATACAGAGTTACTCCTTGTCTTTTTATGAGGATAGGTTTTTGCTTAGCATAAATCAGTCGTGATGGGAAATGACAGCCTTTTCAATAATTGGAAATAAGGATGATTCACGGTTCAATCTTTTGTTGAAGAATACCGCGCAGTTCGTTTTCGTCACCGTCGTGATAGCCGGTGTGTGAATATTTTATGACGCCGTCCGCGCCGATGACATACAGGGACGGGAGGGAAGCCTGGTTGGATTCGTCTGCCACACCATATTTTTTTGCTGTCACACCGAAATGGTCCAGAAGGACCGGCAGATCAAAAGCCATGCTGTCCAGAAAAGACCGGACCAGCTGCCTGTCTTCACTCACATTCACCAGATAAAACATGATATCCGGAAATTCCTTCTGCAATTCGATCAATTTGGGAATTTCTCCGCGGCAGGGGATACACCAGGTGGCAAAGAAACTGATTACCAGCGCGTCGGGAGCCTTGTCTCCCGCTTTTTCTCCTACTGTCTTTGAAAGAAAAAAGGAATTATTGTCCATATCACGGAGGTAGAATCCCGGGGCGGCCGTGCCCGGATTCAACAGGTTCGCGGCCAGAGCATGAATTGCAGCAAAAACGGCCAATAGTGCAATTACAGCCCATTTTACATATTTATTTCCAGACTTCAAGGATTTGCCTTCTTCCCAGATTTACCTATTCTGTTTAGACTTAATATTTATTCAATTATTCCAGTTCCGGCTGCTGCGGAATTTCCGGTCCGCATTGATGGCGGCGATTTTGTAACATTCGGCAAGGGTGGGATAATTAAAGACCGAGTTCAGGAAATAATCCAGGCCACCTTCAAAAAACATGACGGCCTGGGCGATATGGATCAGTTCCGTTGCTTCGCTGCCCAGGATGTGGACGCCCAGCAATTTTCGGCTTTCCTGATGAAAGAGCATTTTCATGTATCCCGTCCGGTCTTCGATGATTTCTCCCTTGGCGATCTCGCGATAATAGGCCACACCTGTCACATAGGGTGTCTTTTGCGCGCTGAGCTCCTCTTCGTTCAGCCCGACGTAGGCAATTTCCGGAATGCTGTAGATCCCGAAGGGAAAATTCCCGAACTGGCTTTCCATCTTTCCGGTACAGGCATGCTGAGCAGCCCGGCGCCCCTGCTCGAGGGAGGTGGATGCCAGGGAGGGGAAGCCGATCACGTCCCCCACGGCATAAATATGCTCCAGCTCCGTCCGGAAATTTTCATCAACCGTAAATAGTCCTCTCTCGCTGACGTTCAGCCCCGCCTTTTCAGGGAGAAGGCTGTGCCCGCTTCCGCTGCGTCCGGATGCCACCAGCATGAGGTCTGCCGAGAGCCGCTTCCCGGATTGAAGAATGACGCGTGGCTTTCCCTGGTCATCAAAGGTGATCTGATCGATTTCTTCCTGAAGCTGAAGACGAACCTTGTTTTCACGTAAATGATAACTGAGTTTGTCGGTAATTTCGCGGTCAATGAAGCCGAAAAGCTGTGAAGAACGGCTGATAACCGTCACCTCCACATCCAGAATACTGAAGATGGATGCATACTCGATCCCGATGACCCCTGCACCCAGAATGATCAGATGTTTGGGCAGGGTACTCAGGCTCATGATCTGATCCGAATCAATGAGAGTCGTATCATTGAAGGGAAGTTCAGCGGGACGGTAGGCATTGGTTCCAGTTGCGAGGATGAATTTTTCACCGCGAATAATGACGGTTTCTGAAAAGCCCTCAATCTCAATATGGTGGTCATCTATGAAGCGAGCCTGCCCGTGCAGAACATCAATGTGATAACGATGGAAATGCTCCTGAATGACATTCAGTTCGGATGTGATCACGTGGTTGGTGCGGTAGCGTAAATCCTCGATAGTGATACTGTCCTTCACCCGGTAATTTCGGCCGTAAAGGGATTTCAGAGTATTTCCTGAAAAATACAAGGCAGCTTCCCGAAGTGTCTTACTCGGGATGGTGCCGGTATGCAGGCAGACTCCGCCCACCACTTCCCGGCGTTCGATGACCGCAACACTGCGGCCGTATTTGGATGCTTCGATGGCAGCTTTCTGCCCGGCGGGCCCGCTGCCGATGACAACGATATCGTATTCTTCCTTCATGCCGTTTTCCGTATCTGTTCGAATCAATATACTGCTTTTGAACCCAGCATGGCAATCATGGATTTTCCGCATATGCTGAAAGGGAATTCCGTCTTACAGCTTCCGTATCCTATCCTTCAGCAGCCTTATCCCGGAATGAAAAATAAATAATTAATTATTTAGGGAACTATTCAGTCTCTTTTTTGCTATAATACGAAAAAAGTGGAGTTCATATGTATGGATTTAATTCGCTTGGGAAGGACGTGATTCAAAAGCCGGCCAGAGTTCTGATGATTTTCATGTTTTCTTTTCTTGTCCTGTCCTGTTCAAATAACACCGGGCCCTATAACCCGCCTTCCAGCCATACGGTAAATAAGAACGGGATTCTGCACAGGCCCGGCCTCACTGATCCGCTGACTAACTGTGTATCCTGTCATGGCAGTGACCTGAAGGGGGGCAATGTCGGCGTATCCTGCACCGAATGCCACGGGAAAAAATGGTGATGTCTGCCGGCCATATTTGAATAGGATAAGATCTATTATCCATAAGGACAAACCTGTTCCTGCTTTTCGTGTGGAACAGGTTTTTTCACAATTGCATTTTTATGAAAATTATCAGGCTCCGAAATGGCTGCCGGGCCGCTTTGCATCGTGGGTGAACTGACCTGTTCTTTATGAAAAACGGAGCTTATTTTCCTTTTCTAATTCTTGCTTTTAAAAAACAAATTGTGTAGCTTCACCGCGATTATGCAAAGAGCTTATCGGAAATACAGGAGATAGAATGAATATGAAGAGTTTTTTAATGTCCGTCCTCTGGGTCGCACTGTTTGTCAGTCTGGGCGCAATGTACTGGTATCAGACCTCGTTTGATTCACGCCTGATTGATATGAACAAAAGAGCAGCCAACATCGAAGACAAATATCAGGGGTTCACGGATCGAATTCACAACCTCGAAGTCAAGTTTGAGGGACGGGCCAAACATGTACGGCAGAACCAGCAGGGAATTAAAAAACTGAACGAAGATCTGAATGATTTCCGTCAGCAGCATCGTCAGGATCTGTATCTGGTGAATTCCAGAATTGATTCAACCGGCGACGTGATGAACGCCGACCGCAAGAATAGCGAATTTCAGGTTGAAAGCCTTAAAAAAGCGATCGCCGCTCTGAAGAGCCAGGTAAGTCAGACTAATATCACGACTCGGAATGAACTCAATAAGCTTACCCGTGATCTTGAAAGTGTTACGAAACGGGTTGACAATGCTGAAATCGCAATCGAAGGCAAAGTTGACAAGAAAAAATAAGTTACTTTGAATAAGATCTGCAAAACGCTCCGTATGGAGCGTTTTGTGTTTAGGAGGATGAAAATATGGCATGGTTGAAACAGATAGAAGCAGTATCTGCCTCATTCGAGGCCGTTCAGGATGAAGCGCTGATTATTCCTGTCTTTCAACAGGACGCGCTCCCCGAATCACTGAAAAAACTGGATGAGGCGAATCAGCATCTGCTTAGTAAAAGTATATCCGGTGAATTCTTCAAGGCAAAGGGAAAATCCGTCGTCACGCTGGTCGCTCTGCAGGATTCCCTCCGTTATATCATTCTGACCGGCCTGGGGAAAAAGGAAAGTATGGGAGCAGAGGACCTGAGAAAGGCCATCGGGCTGGCTGTGAAGGAAGTACTGCGCCTGAAAGTGAAATCGGCCACTGTGCTGGATACCTTTTCCTCTGCCATGTCCCTGAAAATAGCTAAAGTAGCCCGGTATACCGCCTTTGCTGCGACCGTTGCCAGCTACAGCTTCACCGTCTATAACCGGGAAAAACGGGACACAGAGACGGCATTCGAAAAAATGACTGTTCTCATTGACGGCAATATGGAACAATGGAAATCCGGTATTACGGTTGGCCAGGCCATTGGCGAGGGAAATTGCCTTGCCCGTGATCTGGGAAATCATCCCGGAAATGTGGCGACGCCCTCATTTCTCGCCGAAACAGCCAGAAGTTTTTCGACCGATCCCAAAATGCAGGTTCAGGTATTTAACCGCAAGGAAATCGAAAAGTTGGGCATGGGCGGACTGGGCGGTGTGTCCGCAGGAAGTAAGGAAGAACCCCGCTTCATTCTGCTCAATTATCAGGGCGGCAAAAAGAATGACAAGCCCGTCGCACTGGTAGGCAAGGGGCTGACCTTTGATTCGGGCGGAATCAGTCTAAAACCCGGTGCCGGTATGGATGAAATGAAATTTGATATGCTGGGTGGCGCTGCCGTGCTGGGAATCATGAAAGCCGTTTCCCTGCTTCAGCCAGAGCTGAATGTTGTAGCTGCCGTACCGGCCACGGATAACATGCCGGATGGCGGCAGTCTGAGGCCGGGAGACATCATCACCGCCTACAACGGGAAAACCATTGAAGTCCTGAATACCGATGCGGAGGGACGTCTGATTCTGGCGGACGGCCTTGCCTATCTGTCCGACGTGTACAAACCGCGGATGATGTTTGATTTTGCAACGCTCACAGGAGCTGTTCTTGTTGCGCTGGGCCATGAAGCCACCGGGATCATGGGAAACGACGAGGAACTGATCGGGAAAATTCGAAAATCCGCGGATCAGTGCGGTGAAAGGGTGTGGCCGCTGCCCATTTACCCGGAATTCACGGAAGCCATAAAATCAGATATCGCGGATGTGAAGAATATCGGGCCTGCGCGGCTAGCCGGATCTGCCACTGCAGCAGCTTTTCTGCAGGAATTTGTGGGTGAACATATCCCCTGGGTTCATTTCGATATCGCCGGAACGGCGGATATGGACAAGGAGACCCCTCTCCAGCCAAAAGGACCCAGCGGAGTCGGTATCGCGCTGGTCATGGAATATTTATTGGATTCACTATAAAATTCTTTGCCCCTCACAAAAGAATGCTGTAAATTACGCCGCTTTTTGAGAAGCTTGGCGAAGTAGCTCAGTCGGTTAGAGCAGCGGAATCATAATCCGCGTGTCCGGGGTTCGAGTCCCTGCTTCGCTACTCATTTCTAAATGGCGTTTTTAATAAAGCCCTCTGATACTCAGAGGGCTTTTTGTTTAACCAGATAATATATACTTACGGATAACAGACCAGTTCTGTAAATAACTGCGACACCTGAACTGCGCTGCTCCGGGGGAGTCGCACCCGAGACGGTAAAAGCAATTCAACGGAAGATAACTACTATTTAAGTATATATTAAATATGACACAAAACAAAATAAAATATGAAAATCGAGGCTGCATCTGGTTTTTTGCGGAAAAAATAGTTATAATTTTACGCCGTGATATCAGCGGTGAAGGTCCAATCCAATGTAAATCGGTATGAACATAGTTCGGAAATCCTTTCAACCAGGAGGTGGCTATGAGAATAAGAACAAAGATCATCGGGATGATGTTTCTGGTGACAGCTGTTGCGCTTCTTCTTTCCTTTCAGATTTCGGACAATATGGCGAACAAGGCCATTGATGACGCCTACTTCAGTAAGCTGGAAGCACTGAAAGCCGCGAAGAGTGATCAGATCTCTCTTTATTTTGAAACGCTTGCAAAATCATTACAGAGCTATGCTTCCTCAAAGGATGTCCTGGATCTCTATGATGAACTTGTTCAGTATCATCATGATACAAATGTGTCTCCAAAGGGGAATTATGACGTGGAGACGGAAGCCTACCGTGATATCTGGAAGAACGATGGCAGTTACATCACCGATTACTGTGAGGCACACGGCTATCCGGATATTTATCTCATCTGCGCGGCGCATGGTCATGTCATGTACAGCAGCGCACGCAGATCCGATCTGGGGCAGAATCTGGAATACAGTAGCCTGAAGAACAGCGGTCTGGCTCATATCCGTAAGATGGTTCTAAAGAATAATGGCCTGGCCTTTGAGGATTTCCAACCCTATGAACCGCTGGGTGGAAAGGTTGCTGCATTTATGGGTGTACCTGTCAGGAAGGACGGGCAAACCATCGGTGTTCTTGTCCTGCAGATGAGCAGCGACGGTATAAATGAGATAATGAATGAAAGGGCCGGTATGGGAGAGACCGGGGAGAGCTACCTGGCCACACGGGAGGATGATGGCAGCTATACTTTCCGCAGTACCATGCAGACTATGGGAAACGGTAAATATGTCATCGGAGCCAGCATCCCGCCTCCGGCATACTGGGAGGAGGCCTTCAAAACCGGGAAGGAAAACAGCGGCATTTACGAGGACAGCGCCGGAAACGAGGTTGTGGTGTCCTATACTCCGCTGAATGTATATGGCCGGGCCTGGGCTCTCTTCACAAAGATGGATATGAGTGAAATCGATATTCCCATTATTCATTTACGAAATACTCTTTTCAAGGTGATCCTGCTCTTTATCATCCTCGCTGCCGCCATTGCCTGGTTTTTCGGATCCTCCATTTCAAAAGGAATTCACAGAGTCCTGGAAAAAATATACGAGACTATTCGTCAGGTGATTGAGGGTCATCTGAACATTCAGGCGGATAAAAGTGGTGTGACAGTAGATTTTCGCGAAATTATTGACGGATTGAATCAGCTGATCCGGACCTATGTGGGGCACCTGGACAATATCAATGCTCCGGTCATGATTATTGACCGGGACTATCGGATTCGGTTCATGAACCGTGCCGGGGCCGCATTGGGAAAAACTACCGGTGATGCTCTCAAGGGCAGCAAATGCTATGATTTCTTCCGGACCGGAGACTGTAATACGGCTAACTGCGCCTGTAACAGGGCCATGAGCGATGACCGGCCCTCCGCGAGCGAGACCGATGCCCATCCCGGTGACCTTTCTCTGCGTATCGGATACAATGGAATTCCGGTGAAGAATCAGAGCGGGGAAATTGTCGGTGCACTCGAGGTTGTCATGGATCAGACTGATTCCTGGAAAGCCATGCAGCTGGTGCAGAAACAGAACCAGTACCAGGGGGTGGAAGTGGAAAAGCTTCTGACCAATCTGGGTAAGGTCGGTGAAGGGAACTTCGAGATACAGACCGATGTGGCCGAGGCAGATTCGGATACCTTTGATATCTCCACCAACTTCATCAAAATCAATGAAGGACTGCGGAAAACTGTCGATACACTCGAAGCGATTTCCACCGAATTCAATCAGATAGCTGAGGCTGCCGAGCTGGGCCGGCTGACTCACAGAGGAAATTCGGATGCCTATCTGGGACATTATGCCCGAATCGTGGAGATTGTCAATGAAGTGCTGGATCAGGTCATCAATCCGGTTAATGAATCCATTGCAGTGATGAAGTCCGTGTCTGACCGTGATCTGCGAAGCCGTGTAACGGGGGATTACGCCGGTGATCTGGATGATTTCAAGACCTTCATCAATACAGCTATCGAAAATCTTGATATGGCTCTGAATCAGGTCGCCGAGGGTGTAGTCCAGGTTTCATCCGCGTCAGATCAAATCAGCAGAGGAAGCCAGAATCTGGCTGAAGGGGCCAATGAACAGGCCTCTTCCCTCGAGGAAATATCTTCCTCCCTGGAACAGATGGCCAGTATGACAAATCAGAATGCGGATTATGCAAAACAGGCGAATGGACTCAGCCAGGAAGCAAATGATTTTGCTCTCCAGGGCAATTCGGGAATGAAAAAGATGATGGAGGCCGTGAACCGGATCAAGGAAAGCAGTGATGAGACGGCAAAAATCGTGAAAACCATTGATGAAATTGCCTTCCAGACAAATCTGCTGGCTCTGAATGCAGCTGTGGAAGCAGCGCGTGCCGGAGATGCGGGGAAGGGTTTCGCTGTGGTGGCCGAAGAAGTGCGGAATCTAGCTCAAAGGTCAGCCGAAGCCGCGAAGAATACCTCCGCCATGATTCAGGAATCCGTCGAAAATGCGGATGAAGGCGTGGCCACCAGCCGTGAAGTTGCCGAGCTTCTGGAGCATATTGATGAGAGCAGCGGCAAGGTCAAGACTCTGGTTGCAGAAATTGCGGCCGCATCCAAGGAGCAGGCTGCGGGAATTGAACAGGTTAATACGGCTGTTGCCCAGTTGAACCAGGTGACACAGCAGAATGCTGCCAACAGTGAGGAAAGCGCATCCGCCGCCGAAGAGCTGAATTCTCAGGCAGCTCAGCTTACGGATATGGTTCGGAGCTTTTCTCTGTCTGAAAATAGGGTAGAACAACAGCCTACGGTGAAAAAACAGGTCGAAATGCCCCGTACTCGGCCGGCCATCCGGAAAATTGTAAGCAAACCCGAGAAAGTCATTTCTCTCGATAATGATGAATTCGGGGATTTCTGACCGCTCTGTAAACGGAGAGTGACAGAGCTTTATCCTTCCTCTCCGGGGCCTTTCAGATTGTTTATCCGCGGAAGATTAAATATATTCTGACATGGCCCGTGCAAAAAGTGAAAGATACAAAAAACCCTCTTCCAAGAAAGAGGGTTTTTCCTGTGTACCGAGGGCGGGAGTCGAACCCGCACGAACCGAAGTTCGGTGGATTTTGAGTCCACTGCGTCTGCCAGTTTCACCACCCCGGCTATTTTCAAAAAGCCGCGGAATTTTTGAATAATATTTACTAATGTCAAGGGAAAAGCGTTGGGTATAGAACGATTGAAGAAAGAGACCATTCCTCAGATTTTTCTGGACAGCTGCCGGAAATGGTCTTCCCGGCCTGCCTACAGTGTGAAACATCGGGGAAGATGGGAAGATCTGAGTTATGGTCAGGTTTATTCTCTGGCCAAGGAAACGGCTACGGCGCTCTGGAAGCTGGGGTTCCGCCGGGGTGATGTGATGGCCATTTTGTCCGAAAACCGGCCTGAATGGAACATCTGTGATTTTGCCATCAGCGGAGCGGGAATGGTGTCAGTACCGGTTTATCCCACACTGACATCGGAGCAGATTCTGTATATTCTGGATCACAGTGAAGCGGGCCTTATTTTTGTGTCGTCCGCTGAACAGGCCCGTAAAATTATGGATATTCAGCAGACGCTTCCGAAACTTAAATATATGATCGTTTTTGATGAAAATGGAATGCCACAGAACCAGGATTGGATTCTGGGCTTCGATGCCTTCAGAGCACTGTCCGAAAAGGAAGCGGCCGCTTTTGTCTATGATTTTGATGCCGAATGCGACAAAAGTGAAGAGGACGACATCTTTACGATCATTTATACTTCGGGAACAACAGGTGTCCCCAAGGGAGTGATTCTCTCGCAGCGCAACGTGGCCTCCAATGTCGAATCTGCACTGAAGGCACTGAGCATTGACGAACAGGATGTATTTCTGTCTTTTCTCCCGCTTTCCCATAGCCTGGAACGTATGGCCGGACATGTTGCGCCCTTCCGTGCCGGATCCCGTGTCGCCTTTGCCGAAGGTGTAAATGAGGTACAGGATAATCTGCTCGAGATCGGGCCGACCGTGGTCATTTCCGTTCCACGGCTCTTTGAAAAGATTTACAGTAAAATACAGCTGGGACTTTCATCCTCATCCGCCCCGAAAAAGAAGGTGTTTTCATGGGCTGTAAAGGTCGGTTCACGGATCAGCAGCAGCTGCAGTCAGTTCGGACGGCATCCACGGGGATTTCTGGCTCTGAAGGGACGGATCGCTTTCCAACTTGTATTTAAGAAATTGTCCCGGGCTCTCGGTGGAAATATCCGGTATTTTGTTTCCGGCGGCGCACCGCTGAGCAGAGATATCGGAGAATTTTTCGATGCTGCCGGAATTCCGGTTCTGGAAGGATATGGCCTTACGGAAACGTCTCCCGTTACAAATGTGAACCGCCTGGAACGCTACAAATTCGGAACGGTGGGGCCTGCTATCGAGGGTGTGGAAATCAGCCTGTCTGATGAGCAGGAAATTTGGGTGAAAGGCCCCAATGTTATGAAAGGCTACTTCAGGGATGCCGCTGCGACGGAAGAAGCTTTTTCCGAAGACGGATGGCTGCGGACCGGAGATCTGGGAGAGATTGATGAGGATGGGTATCTGAAAATTACCGGCCGCATCAAGGATATCATTGTAACATCCGGCGGAAAGAATATTGCTCCGGCACGGACCGAACAGGCGCTGAGCCAGAGTCCCTATATCAGTCAGGTTGTGATCATCGGCGACCGGCGCAGCTATCTGACTGCGCTTATTGTGCCCAATCTGGACGAGATCCGGCAATTAGCCGCCGATAAGCAGATTCAGTACGACAGTGATGAGCAGTTGGTACACCATTTTGAAATTCTGGGTTTTATAGAAAAGGAAGTGGAGGCACAGCAGCAGAATCTGGCTCGCTTCGAACAGATCAAGAAATTTACGCTCATGTCCCGGGAGTTCAGCATCGAAGAGGGCGAAATGACGCCTTCGCTGAAAATCCGGCGGGCCATGGTGGAAAATAAGTATTCGGACATCATTGATATCATGTACAGTTAAGAAAGGACGGTATCTTGGGCAATTCATACAAGGAAAGCGGCGTGGATATTGAGGCGGGGGAATCCGCGGTCAGGGCCATCAGGGAAAAAATCCGCTCCACATTTTCAGAGCATGTCCTGAGCGGGATCGGACATTTCGGCGCATTCTACGACGCTTCCTTCCATGGCTATCAGAATCCTGTGCTGGTCAGCAGTACGGATGGTGTGGGCACGAAGCTGAAGGTTGCCTTCATGGCTGGTATTCATCATACGGTCGGTCAGGATATCGTCAATCACTGCGTGGATGATATTCTCACCTCCGGTGCCCGTCCTCTGTTTTTTCTGGATTATATCGGTACGGGGGTGCTCAGTCCGGATGTCATTGAGCAGGTCATCGACGGTATGGTGAAGGCCTGTCGTGAAAATTCCTGTTCTCTTATCGGGGGAGAGATGGCCGAGATGCCCGGGCTCTATCAGGACAAGGAATATGACATCAGCGGAACGATCGTAGGCCTGGTGGAAAGGGAGGATATCATTGACGGGTCGGAGATTCGACCCGGACAGGTCATGGTGGGGCTGCGCTCAGCCGGCCTGCACACAAACGGATTTTCCCTGGCCCGAAAGGTATTATTTGACAAATATACTCCCGATGCCCATATCGCAGAATTCGGTAAAAGCCTGGCTGAAGAGCTTCTGACCGTGCACAAATCCTATCTGCATCCCGTGCAGGCGGTTCTGGAGGAAATTCGGGTTACAGGTATCTCCCATATTACCGGCGGCGGGATCGTGGGAAACACAAATCGTATTTTCAGGGGAAATGTGGGATATGATATTTTCTGGGACCGTATACCGGGTTTGCCCATATTTGATCTGATCCGGAAAACAGGCAGGATTGAAGAAGAGGAAATGCGCAAGGTTTTTAACCTGGGAATCGGTATGATTCTCATCATGGATGAAGATGAGGTCAATCCGGCCATGGATATTCTGACGGGCATGGGGGAGGATCCGCTGATCATCGGAATGACGAGGGAGGCTGAATGAAAATATCCGTAATCGGCGCCGGATCGTGGGGTACCACTCTCGGCCTGCATCTTTATGATCTGGGACATTCGGTGAAATTCTGGGAATATGACGCTGACCGGGTTTGGCGCATGAATGAAGACGGCATCAATGATCTGCTTCCGAACCGTCGGATTCCGAATGATGTCATCACATCCAACCAGCTTTCCGATCTGCTTGTCGATCCGGATCTCATCGTGACCGCTGTTCCGTCCCATGTCATGAGAAGTACGCTGCAGATTGCAGCTGCTGTGCGTCCTTCTACCCGGCCGCTGATTGTAAATATTTCCAAGGGAATCGAAAATGACAGCCTGAAACGGATGAGTGAAGTGATCTCGGAGACCCTGCCCTGGGACTATGAAGCCATCGTGACCCTGTCCGGGCCCAGCCACGCTGAGGAAGTATCCGAAAAGCTTCCCACCCTGCTGGTGGCGGCGTCGGAGGAGGATTCGGCGGCCCGGCGTGTTCAGGAAGAATTTATGAGCGACCGTCTGCGCATCTACAGTTCCACGGATCTCATCGGTGTGGAGCTGGGAGGATCCCTGAAAAATGTGATTGCCATCGCCGCGGGAATCTGTGACGGAGTCGGATTCGGCGACAATACGAAATCGGCCCTGATCATCCGAGGCGCGTTCGAAATCAGCCGACTCGGCCAGGCTCTGGGCGCCCGCAACGAAACCTTTTCGGGATTGAGCGGCATCGGCGATCTGATTGTGACGGGAATGAGCCGGCACAGCCGGAATCGTCATGTGGGTGAACAATTGGGACGGGGACGAAAACTTCAGGATATCCTTTCGGAAATGAAAATGGTGGCAGAAGGTGTCCATACTGCCAAATCAGCGTATCAGTTCGCAACAAAGGCGGCAGTGGAAATGCCGATTGCCGAAGCGGTCTATCGGGTGCTGTTTGAAGATGCTGATCCTCTTATGGAAGTGAATACGCTCATGACCCGGGATCCCCGGGAGGAATGGCATTCAGTCAACCGCTGACGAATTATTTCAGAGACGAATTTATGATAACTGCAAAGCTGAAAAAGGCTTTGGGGAGATGGCTGCTACCGTGCATGGCCGTTGGCCTGCTCGGCAGCTGTGCGCCACGGCTCATGGACAGCTATTCCGGGGTTTATTACCGCTACGATGAACGCTTGAAGGAAAAAGTTCCCTACTCGGGAATTCTTCACGGAAGCGGCCCTCTCGGGTTTCCGGCATGGGAAATCGCTTTTTGTCAGGGACAGAAATGCGGAGAATGGAAACAATATGACCAATGGGGCCGGCTGATGTATATTCATCGCTACACTTCGGGCCTGCCTGACGGACTCTGGGAAAGTTATTATCCTTCCGGAGCCGTGGAAAAACGGGGTCTGTATATCCGTGGCGTAAAGGAAGGGGAATGGAAACTCTGGAATAAAAAATCTGTCTGTATCGCGGATGTGCCCTATCAATTGGGACAGATAAACGGGAAAACGCGTTTTTATTATGATAACGGGATTCTGCGGGAAGAGACGGAATACCTGCTCGGGAAAAAACAGGGCTCCAGCCGGTGCCAGGATGAAGATGGACGCCTGACGACAAGCGGCACTTACAGAGACGGTATGAAGCATGGAATCTGGATGAGCTTTTATGCGGATGGCTTGCCGAAATCCCGGGAAGAATATGAAAACGGCCGGCCGACAGGCCGCTGGGAACAGTGGTATCCGTCCGGACAGCTTCTGCGCAGCGCGGGATATCGGAACGGAAAGCTGGAGGGTCCTCTGCGGGAATTTTATTCCAATGCGGAAAAGAAACGGGAGGAGCATTATGAATCCGGGCTGCGGAACGGTGTCTGCAGCGAGTGGTACCGGAGCGGTGCGATCCGGCAGTTGGGTGAGTACCGGCATGGCCTGCGGAACGGTGAATTTATTTTTTGGTCAGCAAAGGGTGATACAACACGGATCTGGCATTTCCGGAATGGGGTACAGATTCCCTGACCCGCACTCAGCGGAGAATTAATCCTTATATTGTATATGGAATAGACAATGTGGAGCATACATTTAAAGGACAGACATGAGATCGTAGGGCTGGCATGGCCCACAATT
The DNA here is from genome assembly GCA_046735395.1 of Fidelibacterota bacterium. Classification (GTDB taxonomy): domain Bacteria; phylum Fidelibacterota; class Fidelibacteria; order Fidelibacterales; family DSDE01; genus JBJKQR01. The sequence goes on from JBJKQR010000001.1 coordinate 67,969, forward strand.
CTCGGTATGGTGGGCAGCACGCTCATGGGGCTGGTGGATACGGCAATGGTCGGGCGCCTGTCAGCAGAAGCGCTGGCCGCTGTCGGTCTGGGAAATATGATTATCTGGGCAATCGGATCGCTTGTCAATTCGGTGAATGTGGGCGTACAGACGGTGAGCGCGCGGCGTTTCGGTGAAGGCCGTTTTTCCGAATGCGGTGAAAGCCTCCACAATGGGATTCTCCTGTCCATCGTAGCCGGAACCGTATTGACGGCACTGGCCGTATTTTTCCTCCATGATTTTTTTGCGATGATCAATGATGATGCCCGGGTCATAGTTCTGGGTGATGAGTATATGATGGTCCGGCTGTACGGCATCCTGCCATCCATGCTGTTCTTCGCGGCCTATGGGTTTTTTAATGGAGTCGGCCACACAAAAGTTCATTTTCAGGTATCTCTGATTTCGAATTCCCTGAATATTCTCATCAATTATGCCCTGATTTTCGGGAAATGGGGCTGTCCGGCCATGGGTGTACGCGGCGCCGCAGTAGGGACGGTCATCGCAACCTGGATTGCGGCTCTCAACTATTTTATCTGGCTCTTTCACCCCGCAATCCGGCATCGCTTCCACCTTTTCCGCGGAAAGTGGTTCAATGTCGTTTTCATGAAACGCATCGTAAATCTGTCCCTGGCCAGCGGGCTTCAGAACTTTTTCGTCCTCATCGGCTTCACTATTTTCATGGTAATTGTGGGACGTATCGGAACCATCGAGCTTGCCGCGACGGATATCATCTTCAATATTCTTTCCATTTCCTTCATGCCCGGCCAGGGCTTCGGCCTGGCTGCCGGAACCCTGGTGGGAAAGTACATGGGCGAGCGGCGTTTCGACAGAGCGCAGGATCTTGCCTGGCAGACCATTCTCATAAATGTGCTCTTCATGGGCAGCATGGGCCTGATCTTCATTTTCTTTCCACGACAGATCCTGGTTCTTTTCACATCGGAGCCGTCTGTGATCGAAATCGGCAGTATTCCCTTGAGAATTCTGGGTTTTGTTCAATTCATCGATGCGGTGGGGATGACGCTGATGGGTGCGCTTCGCGGTGCCGGGGATACGGCCTATGTCGCCTATGCTGATACGCTGCTGAACTGGTTTGTATTTCTGCCCATCACCTGGTTTCTGGGCGTATTCATGAAAATGGGTGTCAATGGAGCCTGGTCCGCATTCATCGTTTACCTCGTTGCCTTTGCGGCTGTGCTCGGCCGGCGTTTTGTCCGGGGGAAATGGAAATCTATCGTCGTTTAACAGGAGGAGGGACCCATGTCATTATTTACAAAAAGCCTGCGTACACGGCAGCGAAATGAATTTGTGGACATCACCCGGGAAATACAGTCCTGCATCGCGGAATCAAATGTTATCCACGGTCTGGTTACCATCTTTATACCGCATACGACAGCAGCCGTGACGATCAATGAAAATGCAGATCCGGATGTGCGAAAGGATCTGGGGCATAAACTTTCACTCCTGATTCCCGAACAGGAAGACTTTTACCGCCATGCGGAGGGAAACAGCGATGCCCATATGAAATCCAGCCTCTTCGGGCCTTCCCTGACTCTGATTATCGAAAACGGCCGCTGTCTCCTGGGAACCTGGCAGGGAATCTACTTCTGTGAATTTGATGGCCCAAGAACCCGGTCATATCACGTGAAAATCGTTGAAGGGTAGTTGAAGAATCCTTTTCCGGCGAAAGCATGAGGTGTTTTATATGTCTGAAATGGAAAAGTACGGATTTAAACGATATTTAGAAAAGATTGCTGAACTGCCCGCGATGGACATCTCTGTCGGACGCGTATTAAGTGTGCATCGGGACAGTTTCCGGGTCATCACCGAAGGCGGCGAAATCGAGGCCGAACCGGTGGGGCGGCTGCGCCTGTCATCCCGTGAAGAGGACAGCTGGCCGGTGGTCGGAGACTTTGTGGAGATCCGGGCAGCTGCTGCGGAGTATGGTGTCATTCTGAATGTTCTGCCCCGCTTTGCGCAGCTGAAGCGCCGTAAATCCGGATCCGAGTCTGAGAGTCAGCCCATGGCGGCGAATGTGGATACGGCTTATATTGTTGAGGCAGTCGGACAGCAGTTCAGCATGAATCGTATTGAACGATTTCATGCCATGTGCCGTGCCGGTCATGTAGAACCCGTTGTCATTATTTCAAAATCGGATCTGATTGCAGAAAGCGAAACGGCAAGCCTGTCTGCGACGCTGGCGGACCGTCTGGGTGATATTGAGACTCACATGATCAGTATCATGAACAGGGAATCCATTCAGGAACTGGGAGAAAGGATGTCGTCCGGCCGTACTTTCTGTCTGCTGGGATTGTCGGGAGCCGGAAAATCCACACTGCTCAATGCACTGGCCGCTAAGGACGTCATGGCCACCGGGGAGTTGAGCAGCCAGACCGGAAAGGGCCGTCATACCACGACGCACCGTGAACTGTTTCGGCTGGACTCGGGTGCGCTGATCGTGGATAATCCGGGTATTCGTGAACTTGGAATGATTGACGTATTTCAGGATTCCTTCCAGCCCTTCCTCGAGGGACTGGAACCCTGCCGCTATACGGACTGTCATCATGTGAATGAACCGGGCTGTGCCGTGCTGGAAGCGATTGCAGAGGGACGCATCACGCCTGAGGCATATGAGAACTGGCTGAAGCTCTCGCGGGAAAGTGCCCGGGCCCAGAAGGCAATCCATGAACGGCGCCGTGATGAACGCCGTTTTTCACGAATGGTCAAGAATTATAAGAAGAATTCAGATATATAATATTTGGGGCAGAAAACTCGCAGCTGCTTATTTCTCAAAAGTGGAAAAGTGGATAGTATTGGTGTAATAGCCTACCGGTTTATTTGCCGTGCTGACAATGCAGCGGAAATTGGCGGTTTCACCAGGTTTGATGCTAGCCATGGAGTAGACGCCGCTGGGGAACTGAATTTCGTTCCCGACGACAAAGGCGCTGTCCGCATTAACCAGTTCGGTGCTCTCCTGAAAGAGGGAAAAAACAATGCGGACAAAATCCGCCCGCTTGTCACCGGTATTGGTGATCGTACCGGAATAGATCTTTTTATCCGCATAGGTCTGTTCCTCTATGGCGCCCTTCACACTTAGTTCGGGCGCAGCCTGTCTGATTTCCTGAATGCTGGCAATGAGTGAGCGCTCAAGCTTCAGTTCGCCGATCTGCGTCCGGAACAGGATGCGATCCATGTTTTCATCGACGATATCGCCCTGGATGAGGGTTCCGTTCTTCATCTTGATTTCATATTTCAGAACCGGTACGTCCAGGGTTTTGCGAATTTCTTCACGGATAACCGGCATATTGACCCGATTCTGATAGCGCCGAACCTCATCCTTCAGGTCCTGAACCTCCTGTTTGAGCTGTTCCACGCTTTCTTCAACCTTGTAAAAGGATTTATCCCCATCCGATGCCGTCTGGGCAGGAAGTACGGAGGTCAGAACCAGCATCAGAAGCGCTGTAATCTGTATTGTATTGAGTCTCATTTTTCACTCCCCAGCATTTCAAGCTGATCCTTCAGGGCCAGTTTTTCCAATTTCTGCCGCAGTTCGATATTCCCGGTGGCGGCGACAGCCTCACTGAGCTGGGGCCAGTATTGATAATCATTGAGACTGGAAAAAATATCCATCATCTGATCCAATACATCAGGCCGGTTGAATTTCAGGATGGAGGTCACGGCCTGATCTCTCAGTATTTTTCTGAAACTGGGTGTTTTGATAATGTAAAGGAGGGAAGGAATGACGGCAGGATTGTCATAATTGGAAATGGCTTCCATGACCGTCTGCATCATTTTATATTCACGATCCTTGTTATTCTGCATAAAATTCAGGAGTGCAAGCAGGATTTTTTCATCCTGGCCAGTCTCCAGCACATTAAAGGCGAAATCCCGGATCATGAGATCATTGTCCGGGGTTCCCAGCAGGTCGGTCAGCGTCTGGGCCAGAGCCGGATTGTCCTTCTTGGCCAGCATCTGAATGGCCGATTCGCGGAGCTTCATATTGGCCTTCGGGTTATTAACAATGCTGATGAGAACGGGAACAACCGAATCATCACCGAATTTTCCCAGTACCCTGGTCATATTCTGATCCAGTTTCAGATAGGCTTCCTGACTGCGCTCATACATATCCAGAAAATTTGCGATCCGGTTCGGATCCGCACTGGCGTATAAAATATCCAGAATCCGGTTCTGAACTTCCATATGATAAGTCAGATAGGTCATATAGACACGCATGAGCAGGGGCGTGAAGGCAGGGTCCTTGAGCTGAAGCAGAGCTTCCAGCATCATTTTGACTTCCTCCGGCTTCAGAGTCAGCGCCTGATTGTCCAGAAGTTTGGAAATCAACTGACTTCCGGCAGGGTCCTTTGTGAGGATAATATACTTCAGGGCAGTAAGGCGGGTATTTTCCGGAAGTTTCTCATCATGATAAGTGGCAACCAGTTTATCGATATTTTTGATTTTACCGTTCTGATAGCGATTGTAATAGCGTTCAAAATCCGGCTGAGTCTTGATGACCGAACTCATGAAACAGGAGGAGAAAAGAAAGAGAAAACAGAGCAGACACAGTTTTTTTATCATAGGGCCCCTTCCTTTCGGAGTGTCTAATTCTTTGTTTTGCTGCTGGCGGATTTGTCAACGGGAGGACGTGACGAGAAGGTGGATGCCACCAGTTCCATCTGTCTCAGGTACACATTCTTGTATTCCCCGGGTGCCCAGAGTGACAGATCAATAAAAAAGATACGGTTGCTGATTCCATCATAAAAGTAGAATACGGAAAAGGGGCCGCCCATTGTTTTCGTCTTGTGCGCCCAGAGTCCGCGAAGATTATTTACAAACAGATCATCCCAATACATATTCCGGGTGGTCACGTACTGTTTTTCGATATACGTATCCTCAACAATCTGATTGGCCATCCAGGATCGGGTACTCCAGGCCCATTCCTTGTTGAGAAGGGACTGGATACCGCCTTCACGCCAGTAGATGGTTATCCAGCGGTAGGGGTTGGCCTTGCCCAGCTGAATGACATGCCGCGACGGATCCTTCATCACGATCTTATAATCATTGGGTATTCGTAGCGAAAACCCGTATTTATCCATCAGTTCATTCTCCAGCTCCGTTTCCTCGGCCTTATAGTAGAGCTGGTCCATCTGATTATCTATGAAGCTCTTGTCGATGGCCAGATAGATGCGATCCCGGTTCTTTATAATGAAGTCCTTCAGCTTTTCGCGGGTCGGCGCCGCGATGATCATCATCAGCTGCCGTCTGGCCCAATGGTCGCTGATCGTGAACATGTATTCCCGGTCATTTTCAATAAACTGCAGAGCCGTGGGTGAAATCAGCTGGCGGACAAAGGCGGAAGTCTTGTCGTTTTGGTCGAGGCTGGTTATCAGGCAAATGTTTTTATTATACTTATAATTACTGAAATCCTTCGTATTCACCCGGTCAAAAAAGAAGATCTTCTCTTCCTGAGGTGTCCGCACTTTGTACTCCACTGCAGACCTGAGCGTATCTTCGATGATATTCCAGGTGCCTTCATCACAGAGAGTGATGATCCGTTCGTCACGGCCCATGGAAAATTTCTTGTAATCTCCACAGCTGCTGAGCAGAACAAGACTGCTTAGGAATATCAATGTAGCTTTCAAATTCCGCATCCTCCTCTCTGGCAACTTTCGTTTATGGGATAAGTTAAGAAAGTCTCAGATAAAAACAATTCAATTGTCAGTCCGGCAGGGATAAAAAAAGCCGTGCCGATCGGGCCGGGATCGTGTAGGATTCGGCATTGCGGGCCTGGTTCATATCTTGTAGGCAATCGATGAAACTCTCATCATTCCGGCTTCTGAAAAGACGGTTGCTTCCCTGCCTGGGCTTCAGGCTCTGGTTATAAATCATCAGGAGGCGTCGTACGGATGTGCTTCGTTCCACGACATATACCGAATCACCCGCCATCCAGTGCGTCATGGGTGTCGCAAACAGCGCCGGGAAGTCCTGCCTGAGAGAATGAAGTTTCAGGATATGATGATATATGCGGTTTTCGCTGTCCCGGCGGCCAACGTCCGTGAATGCATCGTGATCTGCCTGTGAAAACCCTCCGGGAAATTCGCGCCGGTTATCCGGATCCGCGGCGCCGGGAAGGCCGATTTCATCACCGTAATAGAGCATGGGAATTCCCCGGATACTGTAGAGAATAGTGAGGGCATTCAGATAGGTATCCGGAGTGATTTCTTCCGAAATGAAACGTCCCAGGTCATGATTATCCAGGAAGATGAGAAGTGAATTGGGATCCTTGAAGATATAATCCTGTCCGAGGCGGTCATGAAATGCACGCAGGGACATCTGGCCTTTCATCAGGGATTTGAGGGCCGTGGAGAGGGGAAAATCCGTCACAGATCTCAGGGCGTTTTCCAGACGGGGTGAATCGGAAAAAAACCAGGATAAGGTTACCGGATCATTGACCCAGATTTCGCCCAGAATGAAAAGTCCCGGATATTCTCTCCGCAGGGCCGCTGCCCAGTTACGCATGCCGGTCTGATCTGAATAGGGCCAGGTGTCCTGGCGAATCCCATCCAGAGACGCTGTCTGTATCCACCAGAGCGCATGCTGAATATAGTAGCGCTGTACATCCGGATCTGCCATATTCATATCGGGGAGATATCCGGCAAACCATCCGCTCTGCGTATAGGTCCGGGCTTCCGGAAGCCCCCATTCATCGGTTACAGCTGAAATGTCATAGTCACAGTCGTGATAGGAGTCTGCAGACCCGTTGAGCCAGCCGGCTCCCGGAGGATCGGCAGCAATGGGATGGGAGGGGGAAATATGATTGACAATATGGTCCTGAATCATTCGGATACCGGCAGCATGACAGGCCGCGATCAGCTTGAGATAAAGCTGCATATCGCCCAGATGAGGATCTACCGCATAGAGGTCGGAGGGAGTGTAACCATGATAGGCAAAGCGGTAATTATTTTCATATACCGGTGTGAGCCAGAGAGCTGTAACGCCGCTCTGCTCCAGATAGGATAAATGATTGAGAATTCCCTGAAGGTCGCCGCCGTGCCGGCCCCAGAGAAGGCTTTTGTCCACATTATCCGGATTGCCGGGGATTCGGTTGTTCAGGCTGTCACCATCCGAAAAACGGTCCGGCATGATGAGGTACATGATATCTGAACTGTTCAGTCCCAGCGGTTGATACTTGCTCGCGGATCGGATGTCGTAGGACCGGCTGATCTGAGGGCTGCCATCCTTCTGGCGAAAATAGAGAGAGGCCTGCCCGCTGTGCCGGACTCTGCATTGGATCGTGATAAAATTACCCTGAGCGCTGACAGACCAGGACAGCACTTTCAGGTGACGGGAACAGCTGATGTCATTCACCTGGTCCAGATGCGCTCCGTACACGAGCAGCATGAGACTGTCATTTTCAAAACATGAATACCAGAAGGGAGGCTCGAATTTTTCAATTTTCGCTTCCGCGCCAAACAGGCTTGAAACCAAATAAAAGACAGCGACGATGAAAGTCGTTTTCTTCAGTAACATGTTCTGATTATCCGTACTGATAAAAAAAAAGCGGGGATTAACCCCGCCTTGATTTACAGGATTTCCTGAATTTTTTCCTTGATGACCGATTTCGGTACGGCACCGATAATCTGGTTGACGACCGTACCCGCCTTAAAAAACAGCAGAGTGGGGATAGAGCGGACGCCATATTGTCCGGCAATCTGCGGATTGCTGTCAACATCCAGCTTCGCGATCTTGATCTTGCCGTCAAATTCATCGGAAAGATCGAGCAGGGACGGAGCGATCATACGGCAGGGCATGCACCATTCCGCCCAGAAATCGACAAGCACAGGGACATCGCTTTTCAGAACTTCTTCCTCGAAGCCGCTGTCCGATGTGTGTATAACTTTGTCAGTCATTCAAACTCCTTTAATTTAACGGCAAATATTACAAAATATTTGAAGGAATGAACAGACTTTAATAGGAGAGTGGGGGAAAAAACAAGGGGCTGAATTATGGATGAAATTATTCGGAAAATCCGGGGCAGACATACGAGCTGCCGAGACAAGGAAGGGACCGGGGTGCATCAATCACCCTTTTTCAGCCAGTGAATGATTTCGGGGAGGGTAATGCGTTTTCCGGTGATGAGAATGGCCGTCCGGAAAATACGGGCGCTGATAAATATGGTGATGCTCAGCCAGCCGACGAGCCAGAGAAAGACGAGACTGTTCAGCAGCGGAGATACAGAGAACAGGCCGTTGCGGATGATCATGAGAAAGGGTGTGAACAGAGGAAACCAGGTGAGAATCTGAGTCAGAAGTGTATCCGAATTTCCGATGATATAGGGTGTGAAATAGATGGGGACAATAAGAAAGAGTGTGAGAAAGCCGGACATCTGCTGTGCATCGCGTTCATTATCAAAAAGTGATCCGAGGGTAATGATGATTCCGGAATAGAGGAAATATCCGGCAATGAAAAAGAGCAGGTACCAGATGCTTTTCCCGATGCTCAGACTGGCGCTGGCAAAAATATTCAGATGCAGTACCGGTTCCGAAACCAGGAACATGACCAGAAGGTAAAAAACCAGCTGGGTAAGGCCCACGCAGCCCATGCCGAGAATTTTTCCGGCCATCAGTTCGCGGGGACGAACTCCGGTAAGAAGGATTTCCACAATGCGGCTGCTGCGCTCCTCAATGACTGAGGAAATCAGTGCCTGAGCGCTGGTGATGAGGCCGATGAGCAGAACAAAAACAAAAATGAAGGGAGGAATATATTTCAGTTCGGAGGCCGTCGAATCCACATCCCCTTTTTCATTGATGATAAATTCGGACCAGGCGCTGGTCTGACGGAGATAATTCAGTTTATCCTCGGAAATACCCAGATCGTGGAGCCGTTCACGCTGAAGCAGCGTATTGAAAAATCGCCGGGACCGCTGTATATCGTCATTTCCAAGTTCGGATGAATAATAGGATATTTTTGCATTCTGATAGAAGGAATCGGAGGGCACGATGACCGCATCGAAACTGCCGCTGAGGATGAGCTCACGGATGCTTGTATCCGCAGAATCCGTCTTGTTCAGGCGCAGGTAGGAAATGTTTTTATCGCCGTTATTCTCATGGGAAATCGCAATCAGTGCCGAAACCATGCTGGTATCATTGCTCATCACAGCAATGGTCCGCTGTTCTCCGGGAGATTTCACAGCCAGATACTGGGGAACCACCGAAATAGCGATGGCGAGGAAGGGAATCACCAGAGTGATGATGAAGGCTTTGCTGCGGACGCGGCGCAGGTATTCCCACTGCAGGATGGCCAGTACCTTATTCATGCGCATCTCCCCGGGTGAGGCGGATGAATATTTCTTCCAGGCCGCTTTCTTCCTTATTGAAGCTCTGCAGCCGGCCCCGGGTATTCAGCAGCGAGATGACATTCTGCAGGGTATCACCGGACTTCAGGTCACCGCGCAGCACCCCCGCATCGTAGCTTTGATTCTCCAGCAGATCCTCCGGAACAGGGCCATCCGGAAATTCGACCCTGAAAATCAGCCGGTCCGAGGAATAGGACTTTTTCAGTTCATCCAGCGGAGAGTCCACAAAAAGCCGTCCCTGATGGATGAGGCAGATGTGATCACAGAGCTTCTCCGCAATTTCCAGCTGATGGGTGCTGAGCAGAATGCCCTTGCCATGGCCCACATATTCCCTGAGCACTTCCCGGACAATGAGCTGATTTGCCGGGTCAAGGCCCGTGAAGGGTTCATCCAGAATCAGGTACTCCGGATCGGGCATAAAGGCGAGAATCAATTGTATCTTCTGCTGATTTCCTTTGCTCAGTTCCTTTATTTTGCTTTTTTCCCGCCCTGATAGCTGAAATCTCTCAAGCCAGTAGCCGGCCCGGCGCGTAAAATCCTGACCCGAAATGCCCCGCAGCCGTGCAAAATATCTCAGAGTTTCCAGAACTTCGGATTTCTGATAAATGCCCCGTTCTTCAGGCAGGTAGCCCGGCAGCTGGCTGATATCCCGGAACGGTTCCCCGTCATAGAGAATGGTTCCACTGTCGGCTTTGATGATATTCATGATCATCCGGATCGTGGTGGTCTTGCCGGCGCCGTTCGGTCCCAGAAGGCCGGTGACCTTCTCCTGACCGATGCAGAAACTCAGGTCCCGAACAGCATCAATGCCTGTAAAGCTTTTCCTAACGCTCTTTAAACATAACATGGCCTAATATAAATCCGGTCCGGGACGAATTCTACATGAAAAACAATTTGATTCTGAATTCCTGATAAAAAATATCAGCTGACGCGCTGAAGCCGGTCAATCAATCTGTCGGGACAGGCCATTAATTATGCTGAAAAAAAAGAGAATGTATTAATGAAGGTCAGGTGGTCTCAGAATCCGTATTACCCACGTTCTCTGCGGCGGTTGCGTCACTTGCCGCAGTCTGCTGAGCTTCACCGGACGTGTAGGATGCAATGGCTTCATTCAGTTGCTGTAATTTATCGAAATATTCCATGTGCATGCTCACACGGTCCTCCAATGCCTTTGCATCCCCTGAAGTGGCCTGAACTCCCTTGGTCTGCAGTGTCTGCATTTCGGTGACAGCCACGAGCTTCAGAAACTGATTCATAGTGCGTCCGTCAATCTGCGGTTTGTTCGTATTGCCCATGAGAACGGAAATCTGGGCTGTATTCCAGATTTGATCCAGAAGACGGTTTTTATCATCACTGCCGAGGGGGGACAGTTTCAGACGGTCAATCACCAGCTGCAGATTCCCGTCCCGGCTCTTCATGGTGGGCTCGCTTTCCGGGTATAGTGCCGTCTGGAGCGTATCATTACTTTTCAGTTTCAGTAATTCCTGAATCAGCTCCACATCAGCCGGCCCCTGCTTAAAAGCCCAATTCTGGTAAACGGTGATAATGTTGGCCGCTTCTGTCATACTCTTATTATCGGAGAATTCACTGAAAAAATTAGCATAATACCTGAAAATGCTATATAAAACAGGGTATTGTGGAATATTCGATAATTTATATGACAATTCATATTGGATGACGCAGGTTAATAGGGCCGGGGCAGATAGAAAAAGCGATGAAATCACGTGTAATAATATGTAAATTCGGGGCGTATGAGTCGTGGTACAGATTCAGAAAAATGAAAATAATTGATGGATACAGGAGACGTGAATAATGAGTAAAGCAGACATTAAACGGGCAGCAGATACAATTCGGCTATTAGCCGCAGACATGATACAGAAGGCAAACAGCGGACATCCGGGCCTGCCCATGGGAATGGCTGACACGGCGGCGGTGCTGTGGACAAAATTTTACCGTCACAACCCGGAGGATCCGACCTGGATGGGCCGGGACCGTTTTATCCTGTCTCCGGGCCATGGATCTGCCATGCTCTACGCGCTGCTGCATCTGGCCGGTTATCCCCTGACGCTGGAGGATCTGAAAGGATTCCGTCAATGGAGTACTCTGACGCCGGGGCATCCTGAATACGGTCATACAAGCGGCGTGGAAGTGACCACAGGGCCCTTGGGTCAGGGCTTTGCCAATGGTGTGGGTATGGCCATGGCCGCCCGTAAACTGGCTGCGGATCTGAAAAGCGCAGATTCAGGCCTGCTTCCGGAACTTCCCCGGATCTGGGCCATCGTGTCGGATGGGGACATGATGGAAGGCATCACACATGAAGCCGCGTCCCTGGCCGGACATCTGAAGCTCGACAATATGATCTATATTTACGATAAGAATAATATCTCCATTGAGGGCGATACGGATATGGCCTTCACCGAATCCGTTGAACAGCGCTTCCAGGCTTATGGCTGGCATACACTCGGTATGGATGCGCATGATTTTGATGACATTGAGAAGACACTCGCTGCGGCTCTTGAACTGAAAGGTGCTCCGGTGCTGATCATCGCCCGCTCACACATCGGGTTCGGTTCACCGAATAAGCACGACACGGCCGGAGTTCATGGCGCTCCTTTGGGCGCTGAGGAACTGGCTCTTACCAAAAAGAATCTCGGTTTTGATGAAACCCGGTCTTTTCAGGTTCCAGCTGAAGTGAGAACCTTGTTCGGGGAACGTCTGACTGTATTGAAGGAAAACTATAATCGGTGGCAGGATGACTACGCAAAATTCAGACAGAAAAGTCCCGAGCTGGCGAAGCATTTTGATGCGGAGGCAAGCCTCACCATTCCAACTGATCTCTTCCTGAGCTTTCAGCAGGCGGTCTCGGGTACAAAAATGGCATCGCGGAAATCTTCCGGAAATATGCTGCAGATTGCCGCGGAGAAGGTGCCTGCCCTCTGGGGAGGATCGGCGGATCTTGCGCCTTCAAACAATACGCTTCTAAAGGCCTATCCCTATATTGACGCGTCAGATTTCAGCGGCAGAAATATTCATTTCGGTATCCGTGAACACGCCATGGGAGCCATTTCAAACGGTATTGCTCTGTTCGGGCTTCATATCCCCTTTGATGCGACCTTTCTCGTTTTTGCCGATTATATGCGGCCGTCCCTGAGGCTCGCGGCCATGATGAAGCTCCGGACCATTCATGTCTTTACCCATGACAGTATATATGTGGGGGAGGATGGACCGACCCATCAGCCTGTGGAGCAGACTGCTGCGCTGCGGCTGATTCCGGGCCTGACTGTGATCCGGCCTGCCGATGAAATCGAAACCGCGGCAGCCTGGCATACGGCATTGACCCACAAGAACGGGCCGACCTGTCTGATTCTGTCCCGCCAGTCCATTCCCACCGTTGATCGCGAAAAAGCCTTTTCGCTTGAGGAATTTGAAAAAGGTGCCTACTGCGTCCATGGCATGAATCTGAAAAATCCTGATATCGTGCTGCTCAGTTCCGGTTCCGAGCTTCCCGTTGCCCTGGAGGCGATCCGGAAAAGCGGCCTGGAAGACAGAGTACGTCTGCTGGCGGTCCCGTCTCTGGAATTGTTCCGAAATGCGCCCGAATTCTACCGCAAATCCCTGATTCCCGACTCGGTTCCGCTTACCGTCTCCTTTGAGGCAGGTCCGGCCGGATCCTATTACGAATTTGCGCCCCGGGGCTTCCGGCATATCGGACTGGACCGTTTCGGAGCCTCGGCGCCGGCTGAAGAACTTCAGAAACGCTTCGGACTGGATGCGGACACGGTGGCGAAACATTTAAGCAAATACATCAGGGAGATTTAAATCATGGAATATTTCAATTACAAATGTCCGAAATGCGGTTTTACGGAATACGAACAGGATGAGATGCGAAGCACGGGCGGGCCGCTGGCCAAGATATTTGATGTGCAGAATAAAAAATTCACAACCATCAGCTGCGCCCGCTGCAAATACACAGAATTCTACAAGATGAAGTCGTCCACCTTCGGCAACGTCATCGATTTCTTTACAAACTGATTTATTTTATATGATCATGGAGCAGGGGAAGAGCATCAACTTTTTCATCTGTTAAGCTGAACGCGGACGACAGCCGATCCGCGACTTTTACGAGCGCATCCCTGTTTTCGGAATAAAGGGTGGCCAGGGTATCTCCGCGGGAAATTTTATCACCGACTTTGGCCGCGACCGTCATTCCTGCACGGGGTGAAATTTTATCTGAATGCTGTTTTCGTCCCGCACCGAGCTCAATAGCCTGCAATCCGAGCATATAGGCATCAATGGACTTCAGGTAACCGTTTCTATCCGCGCGGATCACATGGTTGAAGGCAGCTTCGCCCATGGATTTTTTCCCGGTCAGATAATCCGTGTCCCCGCCCTGGGCCCTGCTGATTTCGCAGAATTTTTCGAAAGCCTGTCCGCTGTCGAGAAGCTGCACGAGTTCCTTGCGGATGGATTCATCGCTGCTGTCCGGGAAGGCCATTTTCATCAGGTGGGTGGAAAGGACAAGACTCAGCTCTCTCACATCATCGGGCCCCTTGCCCTGCAGGACATCCAGTGATTCCTGAATCTCGAGCCAGTTTCCGACCGTATGGCCGAGCGGCTGATTCATATCGCTGATCTGAGCCTGTACATTCAGGCCGAAGGCTTTTCCGAACAGAACCAGGTTTTCGGCGAGTTCACGGCTGGACTGAGGATCCTGCATAAAGGCGCCAATGCCGGTCTTCACATCCAGAATAAGGCCCTGAATCCCTTCCGCCGTCTTTTTACTCAGAATGGATGCACAGATGAGCGGGATGCTGCGGACGGTGGCCGTCACATCCCGAAGAGCATAGAGTTTCTTGTCTGCGGGACAGATATTCTCTGTCTGCCCGATGAGAGCGCAGCCGATCTCTTTCGTCTGTTTTTCGAAATCATCCATACTCAGGGCTGTATTGAAGCCGGGGATGGATTCCAGTTTGTCCAGGGTGCCGCCGCTGTGGCCCAGTCCCCGACCTGATATCATGGGAATGCGCAGTGTATCTGTCGCGGCCAGAAGCGGGGCGAGGATGATGCTGATTTTATCGCCCACACCGCCTGTACTGTGTTTATCGGCATAATAATAGCCCTGATCCCGGAATCGTTTATGATCGCCGCTTTCAATGATGAGCTGTATCAGGTGTTTTACTTCTTCCTCATTCATACCGCGAAAATAGATGGCCATCAGCAGGGCCGACATCTGATAATCGGGAAGCTCTCCCTTTACAAATCCGTTCACAAAAAATGCAAGTTCGTCAAAGGACAGGGGAAGCCCCTGCTGTTTCTTTTCAATGACACTATAGGCCAGCATATCGGAATCCTTTTATTTCAATTTATGTTTTTTTGCTGTTTCGACGTAATGATGCGCGGACTCAATGATGGACTGAAGTTCTTCATCCGTAACCGGCCGGACAACACGGGCGGGAACGCCGGCCACCATGCTGTGCGGGGGAACGGCATACTTCTCCTTTACCAGTGATCCTGCGGCAACGATGGCGCCCTCGCCGATGCTGCAGCCGTTCAGAAGCGTGGCGCCCATCCCGATGAGGGCATGGTCGGCAATTGTGCAGCCATGAATGGTGGCACCGTGGCCGATGGTCACCTCCGAACCGATTACTACGGGATAATCATGATCCACATGAACTGTGCAGTTGTCCTGTATATTTGTACGGGCACCGATGTGGACAGAATTGATATCGCCCCGGATTACGCTGTTATACCAGATATTTACGCCTTCGGCTATGTTCACGTCGCCGATCACGAACACGCCGGGCATGAGCGTGGCCCGATCGTCAATGACGGGGGATATGTTATTGTAAATAATACGGTTCATTCCTCTTTCTCCTGTAGAAACTGCTGCAGGACAGCAGGTATCTTGATGGCTATCCGTTCGTGGATGGCGTACCAGATGAGCAGGACGCCGGCAACGGAAAAGATGAGATTCGGGCCCCACATGGCCAGCCAGGGCTGGAGCAGATCCCTGTCGGAAAGCTGTTCGCCGCCCATCATCATGGCCCAGTAGATCAGAAAAAATAGCAGGCTGAGACCGCTGGCAATGGCCATTCCGCCCCGGCGGGCAATCATTCCCAGCGGAGCTCCGACCATAATGAAAATAATACAGGCCACGGGCATGGCAATTTTTTTATGAATTTCCACCATATATTTGTTCATCTGCTTCTGATAACTTTCCCAGATTTTGGCATTGCTTTCCAGCCGGCGAAGGGTGGTTTTCAATTGTTTCTGACTGCGCAGCTCTGCATGGGTCGGGCGTTCACCGGGCCTTCCGATGCGGGACAGAGTATCGTTTACCAGGCTTGTCAGTCCGGCAAAGGAAGAGGATAAGGAATCCGTACGCATATTCCGGGGCAGCAGTTCCCGGCTCATTTTCATCAGGCCTGTCTGTTTGCCTTCATATCGCCGGACTTCAGCGAGCATGGATTGTATATCCATTTCACGATCGCCCTTCCGGGCCGTGTCGCGACGTTCCAGCATCATATTTTCAACCGGAATGGTGATGCGGTGACGTTCGTATTTCAGAATCCGGTATTCGGATTTTTCAGGTTTGTCGGGGAGTTCATGAATTTCACCGTCATAGAGGTTCAGAATGACCTGATTACCCATGATTTCCATTTTCCCGCGCGCGGCCCAGATCGTGATTTTGGTGCCATTGGGCTTATTGTGGAAAATGATGAGATCCTTCATGATATCTCCGTCCTTGTCCCGCATGAATACGGTATAATCGGGAATATCATAGATGAAATATCCGGGTTCGAGATTGAGATCGGGATGTTTGCGGTAAATGTCGCCTCTCAGGAGCCGGGCCTGGTGGTTTGCATCCGGCAGAATGAAATTATTGAAAAAGAGCAGGAAGATCATGACCAGGACTGCAAAGGCGATGGATGGCCGGAGAATGCTGGAGAAGGAAATGCCGTTGGCGCGGATTGCGGTAATCTCATTATCCTCCCCGAGACGGCCGAAGACCATCAGGGTGGAAATGAGAACAGACATGGGGATGGACATTGCAAAAATCCAGGCAAGATTGAGAACGATAAATTCGCTGATGATCTTGAAACCGAGATTTTTTCCCAGCAGCCGGTCGAGGGATTTGAGAATGAAATTGCTGAGAAACAGGAACGAGATCACTACATTTGAGCCGATGAACGGCACCACGTGCTCCCGAAAAATATAGGATGAAAGAGTTTTCTGTTTCACGGAATGCTTGTTTCGGATTAGAAATCGCCTCCCAGCGAGAAGAGGTACTGGGGACGGGAAAAATTGCGTCCGTCATATCGCCAGGCCGTATCGATACGCAGCAGGAAATATCCCAGAAAAATGCGCAGGCCCACGCCGGAGGACAGCATAAAATCATCATAAGTACTGCTGAAAATCGGAATAAAATCGGGATTTTTCCAGAGATTCAGCTTGTTTGACCAGGCCGTGCCCATATCGGTAAAGAGTATGCCCCGTACCTGATAAAGCGTAACCGGGAGCGGAAAGCGCAGTTTGGCATATTCGATGAAGGGATAACGAAATTCGGCATTCATGACGAAGAAATGGTTTCCCGATTTTTCGAAATAGGGAACACCCCGCATCGGCGTGACAAATCGTGAAAAATAATAGAGGTTCATGTCCTCGGAAAAGCCGTCGGAGGAATTTCCGAAGATGGGCGCGTTGGCGTTATACCTGTAATTGAGCCAGTTGTCCACGCCCCCGACCATGAAAGTCTGGGGTGTTTTGCCCCAACTGGTGCCGGCGTTGAGGCGGACTGCGAAATGATAATCGAAATTTGCCTTCCAGTATTTTCTGAAATCCAGCGTAAGGGACGTGAAGGAGGGATTTCGTGTATCAATCTCGGGAACATTATCTACGGTAAGGTTATAGCGCATGCCGTCCATGGGGGCGGTATAACTCCATATGACATTGTCCGAAACAAGGGAAAAACTGTTGATGAGCATCCCGAGTTTACTGTTGTACATATCAGCCAGAACCGGACTGTCGAGCACATTTCGTTCCGCCACATACCAGGTTTCGTTCAGATCCATTCGCGTAAACCGGTTGAAGGGATAGCTGGCATAGAGGGAAGACCCGTAATTCCGGAACTGGGTGATGGCGATATTATTCCCAAGATAGCTGTAATAATAGTCTGAATAATTGAAATAACCCGCACCCACATTGAGCCGGTGCTTGAGATAAGCATAGGAAATGCTGTAGTCACTGTTTTTCAGATCAATATAGAGCTCTGTGGTGAGGCCGATCTGATGATTCCCAAACACGTCTGAAAAGAGAAACACGGAATAGCCCTGGAATCCGTAAAAGGTGCTGTAGCCGAGCTGGCTGTCCACCAGATCCAGTGAAAACTTGGTCTTGTAGGGATGATCCAGATATTTGCCGCTGTCATCCATGAAGCGGGTGGAATCCATGGAAATGGTATCCCCCACAGCCACACCCTGAGAGAGCAGAGAATGGGAATAATTGGGAATGAAAACATAATGACGATAATTTTCACCGTCGCTGTCCCGATTGGACGGAATGGTCTCCATGGCCTTCCTCACCGAATCATCCGCGACAGACACAATGGTGAGATTGGTATCGGACAGGGCGGATGCGGTGGATGCCCGACTCGAATTACTGTCCTTTTTAAATGCGGTCGCTTCCAGAGTCACCGCGGGCATATCAAAGATATTATTGATACGATAGATATCCCAGCCGCTGTTCTGAAATGCGGAGAAGTACAGGGTCCGGTTGTCGGAAGACAGGCTGGGATAAAAAATGCCGCCGAGAATATTGGTGACAGGCCGGGCGTTTCCATTGAGGTCCCGTATCCACAGATTGGAAATTCCGTTTTCATCGCAGGTATACACGATATTCCGTCCATCGGATGAAAAGAGGGGATAGTTCTCATTGTCATCCGTCTGTGTGTACTGTTTCCGGCTTCCATCCTGAACATTAATGCTGTAGATATCGTGCTGATAGGGATGCTTGAAGTCGCTCTGGTCTTTTTTCATGCGTTCCGAGCTGTAAAGCAGAGTTGTGCCGTCGGAGGACCAGGCAGGATTTGCGTCACGCCATTTATCATGGGTAATATTTGTCAGTTTGCCCGAATCTATATCGTAAGTGTAGAGATCGGATTGAGTTCCGTCATTCCCCTCAAAGGCGATGAGCGGTTTACTGGGATGCCAGACAGCGGAATAGATCCCTTTCAGTCGGATAATGGGAATAAACCGTTTGTGGCCGGTCTTCTGATCCACGATGACCAGGGCGTCATTCTTGCCGCTTTTAGCGGCAAATACGATACTTTTTTCGTCCGGAGACCAGGAAATGCTGGGGGCCAGCCATTTAAGTTCCTCCAGGTCGGCCTGCCGGTTTCCCTTCACCAGCCTGCGGTTTTCGCTGCCGTCGGAGGCATTCATCAGATAAATATCCGCATAGCCGTCGCGGTCACTGAGAT
Source organism: Fidelibacterota bacterium (assembly GCA_046735395.1). Classification (GTDB taxonomy): domain Bacteria; phylum Fidelibacterota; class Fidelibacteria; order Fidelibacterales; family DSDE01; genus JBJKQR01. Next base: position 86,838 of record JBJKQR010000001.1, read on the forward strand.
AGGCGATGCGGCTGCCGCTGGGGCTGATGGCCGGCGCGATATTCTGATAATTCTTCTGTTTCTCATGATCGGTGAGCTGAACCGAAATTCCGGTTACATCCTCCGCCATGGAAATTTCCGGCCAGTACTGGGTCTTCAGGTACGTATGCCAGTCTTCACTGAATTTTTCAGGCCCCATATTGAAGGTCTTCTGTATACAGCGTTCCACACTATGGCTGCTTTTCAGGTTGGCATAGAATTCGGTGATCTTCTGACTGCCGTAGGTATCATGAATGAAGCGGAAAATGCTTTGGCCGCCTTTGTAGGCGTAGTATCCGTTCAGGTTATCAATGGGAATGAAGCGGCTCTGGAAGGCAAAATCTCTCATGAACATATCCGCCTGTACATCCCAGTCAAGCGATTCGTATTCACTGCTGCCCTCCGACAGCCACAGCGGGATGTTCAGCTTGACGGCACCACTGATCAGCGACTGTACCGACCCACCGTAGTACATGTCATTCATGAAGGCATGGGTGAGTTCGTGATGAATAACATGCCGAAAATCCTCGTAGGAACCTTCAAAGGGGAGAACGACACGGTTCTTATACAACTCGGTTACACCGCCGACACCTTCTTCCATATATTCGGACACGACATTCGTCTGCTGAAAGGCATTATGACTGTTGTAAATAATGATGGCATAGCGTCTCTGCAGGGACCAGTTGAAGGTCTCACGTATCGATTGATACGCCTTCTCCGATTCACCGGCTGCAAATTCAGCCAGTTCCTTGCTGTCCGTACTGTAATAGATGTCAAAATGAGAGCTCTGGATGTACTGCCATTTGAACTGATCGTATCGGACTTTGTTCTTTCCGAATTGGCCCAGAGCAGCGGATACAGAGAGGAGGAGCAAGGCGGAGAGGAGTCGTATTTTCACAGAATTTCTCCTTGGAAATTAAAAGGAAGAATATATAAAAAAAGCCTTGAAGTCAAGGCTTTACTAAGTGATTTGCGGCGGGGACTATTCGGATTTTTTCAGAAGCTGAAGGAGGGTTTCCTTGCTGGCCGATGAGATTTCACGGCCACTCAGCTGGATATCCGGATTGTCGCGTGCAATCTTTCTCAATTCATTGACCGTCATGGATTCAAGACGATCTGAATTCTCGCTGGTCTCGGCGTTTCCCGGTATAAGCTGGCGAATCATTTCCGCAGTGAAGGTGTCCGGGCGCGGAATAATGTGGGTTCCGACCAGTTCGCCTATCTTTTCGGCGGCTGCAGCACCGGCATTCACGGCACTTTTCACAGCGCCGGTTTCACCGCTGATCAGAATAATAACCAGACCGCCGCCGCTGTATTCCTTGGCCAGAAGCTTGACATTGGCTGCCTTGACCATGGCATCAGCGCCTTCGATAGCAGCTACGAGACCTCTTGTTTCCAGAAGCCCGAGGGCATTTTCATAACTCATGATAATATCCTGGTTTTAGGGCAGTATTTTCTCGACATCACTGTGGGGACGGGGAATGACATGAACCGATACCAGCTCGCCAACCTTTTCAGCTGCTGCTGCACCGGCATCTGTCGCCGCCTTTACCGCTCCCACGTCTCCGCGAACCATTACGGTCACGAATCCACTGCCGATTTTTTCCTTGCCGATCAGTCGCACATTTGCTGCTTTTACCATCGCATCCGCCGCTTCGATGGCACCGATCAGGCCCCGTGTTTCAACCATTCCCAGAGCATCTAAACTAATTGTCATTGAACCTCCAAAAAATCCCGTTCACGTGGGATTGTGTTTTTTAAAAAAAGTGAACCCCGTGTTGCCACGGGGTTCGAATTCGGTATAAAAAGCCTTATTTAACCAGGTCTTTTAAACCTTTGCCAGCTTTGAACTTCGGAGATTTTCCGGCGGGAATATTGATTTTTTCGCCGGTTTTCGGGTTCACGCCTTTTCTGGCATTGCGTTCAGCAACATAAAATGTACCGAAACCGACCAGTGTCAGTTTTCCGCCATCTTTCATAACATCCTGTACGGCGTCAACGAACGCATTAACGGCTTTGTCAGCCTGGGCTTTTGTCAGACCGGCTTCTTCAGCAATTTTAGCCACGAGTTCAGATTTCCCTAAAGACTTCGACATGTTTTTCTCCTTTGATTAGCTATTTGTCTGTTTAATCCATTCCAATTCTCAATACCGTGAATATTCAAATTATTTGTTTTCATGTCAAGGGAAATTATCGAAAGATTTTAAAAAAAACACTGGCAAAACCGCATGAATAGGGTATTCGTCAATTTCGATACTTTGTTTTCCAATTACTTGAAGGGTTTTTATGTGACTCTCCGAATTCCTTCCTTTATTCTTCCGTTTACGCCATTTCCCTTTCATTTCCGAGAATCCGGGAACCGGAAATGGAGAGGCTGATAGCTGTGGGAATTGCTGCCTTGCGGACCGCAGACCTTTTTGTTTTGTTAATTGACGCAATTCTTTAAATTAGGGGGAGTAACAAAACAGAGGAGTCGATGGTTCGTAGAGTTGTTTTCGTTTTAGTAGTTGTTCTGAGTCTTTTGGATTTGCAGGAATGCGGGCGAAGCCGTCGTGTCGGGAACGGCATAGATCTATTGGCCCCCGTCACCTTATATAATGGCAGGGCGGATACCCTGCTCCTGGACGATCTGTTCTTTTCGGAGGATTACAGCAGTTTTACGCCTCTGGAATCCGCATATCTCAATGTGAGCTATTCGCAGGCTGATCATCACCTTATCATAAAGCCGGACCGGGAATTCTGGGGATTCTGCAGCATGAAATTTAATTTCCGTGGCCGGGATTACGACATGCCCGTCTATGTACGCCGGAAAATTCCTCATGAATTCAGTCTCCATGGGAATTTTAATACGGATACGGTCTACGTCTTCGGGAACTTCAATAACTGGCAGCGTGAGCAATATCCGCTTATCTACAATCAGGATAAAGTGCTCTACAGCGGATCGGTGGACTTTGACCCGGGCCGCTGGGAGTATCGTTTCGGTATCAACGGGCGCGACAAACTGGATCCGGACAATCCGGAACGGGTGCCCAATGGGTTGGGGGACTTTAATTCCTTCCTGTTAATTCCTGAATACTATACAGGGAAAATGCCGGTTCTGACACCCGGGACCTTTCGGAAACTTGCCGGCGGAAAAGAGGAAATCACGGTCATTGTGATTGCCAATGACGCCAGGGGCCAGCTGAATAAAAGTGATGTGTCCATTTTTCTCGACAATCAGCTGCTCAGTGAGAAGAACTATGTATTTGATAACAGCAGATCCCTCCGTCTCATTCTGGAAGAAAATCAGCTGAACCGCGATGGAGTGCAGCATCTGAAAGTGATGATCGCCAATAAAAAATTCAAATCGAATTTTCTGGATATCCTGCTGGTCAATGGGAACCTTCCGGATAATTCAAAGCAAGTCTGGCTGTGGAATGATGCCGTGATCTACAGTATCATGACAGACCGTTTTTCCAATGGTGATGACGGGAATGACATGCCGGTCATTCATCCGGACCTGGCTGACCGGGCAAATTTTCAGGGCGGTGACCTGGAAGGAATTCTGCAGCGTATCGACGAGGGCTATTTCCGGCATCTCGGCGTGAATACACTCTGGATATCACCCTGGTACGAGACAACGAACAACGCTTTTCAGGAAACGCCCAAACCCCATCGCTGGTTTGCGGGGTATCATGGATACTGGCCGGTGCAGCCCCGTACCGTCGAACCCCGTTTCGGCAGCAATGCCCTGCTGAAAACGGTGGTGGATACGGCCCATCGTCAGGGGCTGAAGATTCTGATGGACTTCATTTCCAATGATGTACACGAAGAACATCCCTACTTCCGTGAACATCGGGACTGGTTCGGACAGCTGGATCTGCCGGACGGCCGAAAAAATCTCAGACTGTGGGATGAATACCGGCTCACAACCTGGTTTGATCCCTACATCCCCAGTTTCGATTACGAGAAAAGTGATGAAGCCATGAAGACGGTGATTTCGGATGCGGTCTGGTGGATGAAGGAATACAAGCTGGACGGCTTTCGCCATGATGCGGTCAAGCATGTGCCCAACAAATTCTGGCGGGGACTGACCAAGACGCTGAGAACCAGCTTCCCGAAGAAGGATATATATCAGATCGGCGAAACCTTCGGTGACTACCATCTGGTATCCTCCTACGTGAATAACGGCCAGCTCAGCGCACAATTCAATTTTAATCAGTACTGGCCGGCCCGCTACTGTTTTGCCGAAGATTCGGCTGACTTCGGGGACCTGGTCACCGAAATGGAAAAAAGCATCGATATCTACGGCCAGCTCAATCTGATGGCGAATATCATGGACAGCCATGATCAGCCCCGTCTGGCAGCTTTTCTGGAGAAGGATCTCAAATGGAATGAGGATGCGGCGGAAGCCGGCTGGGCGCGGGATATTGAAGTGAACCGATCCTCAACCTACGATAAGATTGCCATGTATTTTGTCTACCTCATGAGCAGTCCGGGAATTCCGGTGATCTATTACGGGGACGAAATCGGGATGACCGGTGCTGCCGATCCGGATAATCGCCGGATGATGAAGTGGGGAGAACAGGTTACGGCAAAGGAAAGCCGGCTGCGCACGCAGGTTTCCCAGCTCGTGGATCTGAGGAATCATCACACAGCCCTTCGCTACGGCGATTTTATTCCCCTGCTGGCCACCAAAAAAGCCTTTGCCTATATCCGGCGTGATTTTCAGGAAAGCATTCTGGTGGTGATCAGTAAAAGCAAAAAAAGTGAGACAGTCCGGATACACTTTCCGGAAGAATTGCGCATCAAGGGTGCCGAATCCCTGAACGGAAATCCCGGTCTCAGTATGAACGGGGCAGATCTCATTGTTACAGCCCGTCCCTGGTCGGGGTATATGTTCCGCCTGCTGCAGGAGGAAAGATGAAAACCGCGATTTCGAAAGATTTTTCCTTTGATATGGCCCATCGTCTTACATTTCATGAAGGCCTGTGCAGGAATATCCACGGACATACCTACCGCCTGGACGTGACACTGGAAGGCGATCCGGACAGCCGGGGAATGATCATGGATTATGCCGATCTGAAATCCCTGGTCCATGAGCTGATCATCGAAAAACTGGACCATGCCCTGGCAGTGTACGAACAGGATTCACTGCTTATGGGAAAATTTGATCCTTCATTGAAACAGATTATCTTTCCCTTTGAGACGACAGCCGAAAACCTGGTTGCCTGGATATTCCGGGAAATCAGCCGCCGGGAGCCGAGACTGGCAGAGGTGACACTGTGGGAAACACCCGGAAATAAGGCCGTATGTACCAGATAAACGAAATATTTGCCAGCATACAGGGGGAGGGATACTGGAGCGGTCAGGCTGCCGTATTCATCCGACTGAGCGGCTGCAATCTGCGCTGTGCCTTCTGTGATACGGAATTTCTGCGCAGCCGGACTATGTCTGTGAATGAGATTTTAAAGGAACTGGAAAATTATGCCGCACGGCATGTGGTTATCACCGGCGGAGAGCCCTTGATGCAGGATCTGACGGAGCTCACACGGGCGTTGAAGTCCAGAGAATATTTCATTCAGATCGAAACCAACGGCATGTACGATCCCGGCCAGGCAGTTCTGGACTGGATCACGGTATCGCCCAAAAATACGAAACTGAAGATCCGCAAGGCACATGAACTGAAGCTGTTGCTGGAAACGGGACGGCAGCCGGATGAGCGGGCGGACCTGGTGGAGGCAGCTCATAGATTTATCTCACCCGTGAACCCGGGGACCGGAAGAGATGCCGGACTTGATTCTGCTGCCGTCTTTGATCCGGAAGCCGCAGCCTACTGCAGCAGATATGTGACGGAGCATCCGGAATGGCGGCTTACGGTGCAGCTCCATAAAATTCTGGGATTGCCGTGAAGACTGTGGATACAGATCAAAAAGCGCTGGTTCTGCTTTCCGGCGGCCAGGATTCCATGACCTGCCTCTATTGGAGCCGGCAGCAGTTCAGCACTTTGGAGGCCCTATTTTTTCATTATGAACAGCGGCATCATCTGGAATATGACAGTGCCTCAAGAGTGGCCACCGACCTTCAGATTCCGCTTCATGAGCTGCATGTGCCCGCTTTCAGCGAAATCGGCGGTTCGGCCATGATTGAAGACATCGATATCACCGAGACCGAAGCCGGTTTGCCGAATACCTTCGTTCCCGGACGGAATATCGTATTTCTCACGCTGGCAGCCTCCCTGGCCTACACACGGGGTATCGGAAATATTGTCATCGGTGTCAATCAGATGGATTACAGCGGCTATCCGGACTGCCGCAGTGATTTCATCCTGTCCATGCAGGACAGCCTCCGGCTCGGACTCGATTTTCACCTGCGTCTGCATACACCGCTGTCGTCCCTGGATAAGGCCGGAATCTGGGCCCTGGCTGATGATCTCGGCGTGTTCGATATCATCGTTCAGCAATCACATACCTGCTATCTGGGAGACAGGCGTCAGTTCAATCCCTGGGGCTACGGCTGCGGCAGCTGCCCCGCCTGCCGACTGAGAGCAGATGGGTATAAACGCTATCTGGAAAGGAAAAACGGAAAAGTAGTATTATGAAAAGGATTATGAAGTACGTCGTTATCGCTGTTGCACTCCTGACTCAATCAGCCATGTCCGAGTCCTTTAACTCACAGGTCATCAATGTCAGCGGAACGGAATCAGGAAATATTGTTCTGGTTGAAAAAGCTGATCAAACCCTGATGGTGATGAAAAGCTTCGGACCACAGCAGCTCAGCACAGTGAAAAGCTTCAAGGTGACCACCGGCCGCAATCGGGGAGATAAAGCGGCTGAAGGGGATTTACGCACGCCGGAAGGCATCTATTATGTGAAATATGAAATTCCCGGGGAGAAGCTGGCGCCCAAATACGGCCCCCTGGCCATGGTGCTCGATTATCCGAATGCTCTCGACCAGCTGAATCATCATAATGGCACCAATATCTGGATCCACGGACGGGATGTGGAAATCAAGGATCTTCAGACCGAAGGCTGCATCTCACTGGAAAATGAAAATACCCTGCAGCTGGAAACCTTCATCACCCGGGAAAAAACGCCAATTATCATTGTTGATTCACTGAAATATTTTTCCGCAAATGATATGGATAAGGAACGGCGGCTGTGGAATTCAAAACTGGAATTGTGGCGCAAGTACTGGGAAACGGGTGACATGGAACGGTATTTCCAGATGTATTCCAAACATTTTGTGGATCAGTCAGGCCGTTCCATGCAGGAATTCGCCAGATATAAATCGGAACTGGATAAGCGCTACGCCTGGAAAAAAATCAGTATCCGGGATATTATGGCATACCGGACCGACAGTGAAGTTCATGTCCACTTCATGCAGACCTATGACAGCCCGGTCTTTTCCGGAACCGGATACAAGATTCTCGTTTTTGTTCTGGACGGGGAAGGCGAGTGGCGCATCCTGAGGGAAACCTACAACGACACCCAGCCGCGGCATTATGTGGAGGCGGACCTGAAATATTTTCTCAGACAGTGGAAGATGGCCTGGGAAAGCAAGGATATTAAACGCTATGAAAAATTCTACAGTCCCAATTTCAACAGTGGAGATATGAATTTTATCCAGTATCTGGACTATAAGACGCAGAAATTCTCTGAGACATCCGCCATCCATCTCTCCATGTCGGATATATCCATCGTGAACAAGAGTCCGGATATCTGGCAGATCCGTTTTCTGCAGGACTATTCCGCCGGGGATTATCATGATACAGGCTGGAAGACCCTCACGATCAAGGATGTGAATAAAGTCTATTTTATTATAGATGAAACATGGCAAAATCTTTAATCACTAAAAGTGTTCTGCTGCTGCTGGCAGCCCTGTCAGCCGGCATAGCGGAAAGCAGCGTAAAGCGCCCCGGAATCGTTGTCGATACCCGTTTCCCGAATACGGAAAACGAGCTGAAAATTTATCGGAATTACGGGCGTACGGACGGGTCCACCATTCTGGTCATCGGCGGCATACAGGGGGATGAGCCGGGCGGATATCTGAGCGCCGATCTCTATTCCGAACTTCCGCTCGAAAAGGGAAATCTCATTGTCGTGCCTCGGGCAAATTTTCAGTCCATCATCACCAACCGCCGTGCCATGGAAAAGGATATGAACCGCCTGTTCAACCAGGATAAGGCCGCTCAAACTGCCGAGGACAGCATCGTGGTCATCATTTCCGGGCTCATGGGCGAAGCGGACCTCTTCCTGAATCTGCATGACGGATACGGGTTTTACCGCGACAAGTGGATCGATGCCAAACACAACCCCCATCGTTTCGGACAGTCGCTCATCGCCGATGTTGATGTTTATAATTACAAGGGACGGACCATTGATCTGAAGGGCATCGCCGGAAGCATTCTGCAGAATGTGAACAAGAAAATCCCCAATCCCGAATATCAGATTCATTTCATGAATACCCATTCCTTCGACCCGCAGAGCGAGTTCCGGGAAATGATTAACAGCGGCACCTACAATGCCCTGGTCAATTACGGCATTCCTGCCTTCGGTATCGAAAGCTCGAAGGATCTGCCCAGTGTGGAGGAGAAAATTCTTTATCACAATCTGGTGATCAATGAATTCATGGCGCTCTATGATATCCTGCCGGAAATTCCCGGCATCAAGGAGGAGACGGTCAATCTGCTCTTCTGTCATATCAGTATCAACGGGCAGAAACCGGAAATCATCTATCCCGGTGACCGCATCAAACTGAAACGGGGCGACAGGCTCTCCGTGCGGCATATCTCGGCCGGGACCACCGAAAACGGCCTGAGCTGCGATATTCTCGGCATCGGGTCCTATCAGGACTATGGCAAGGACCTGACTGTCTCAAACAGCACAGAGATCCTCTTCCGCAAGGATGCCCGCACCATCGGCAAGGTCTTTGTGGATGTGGAAACACCGCCCATCCGTAAATCGCTCATTTCCTACGTCCTGAAACGGAACGGCGAATGGATCAAGCTGTCGGACGGCGATACGCTCCGGCTCGGGCCCCGGGACAGCTTCTCCATCGAGGATGTGAACAGTCCCGATTTCCGTGCTGACGAGATTACGGTCAATGTGAAGGGCTGGGTTCCCAAAGGCAGCTATAATGATGGTGAGGACCGGCATTTTTCTGTTCCCGCATCCGATCTCATCTGGAAGAAATATTCACTCCATGGCGATGGCCGCATGTATCCGGTCGTCGTTACGCTCAATAATACCGAAATATCCCGCATCATCATCCTGGTTCAGCGTTAAGACAGCGCTGTAAAGCGGAGGGAAAGTCCGAAAAATAGTCTGAACAGACTATCGGGACGAACATTTTCCGCCATTAAAAATATTCAGAAAAGACCTGATGAAATAAAAAGAGTGCCCGGGCGGGGATTCGAACCCCCACCCCCGTTGGAGACTAGACCCTGAACCTAGCGCGTCTGCCAGTTTCACCACCCGGGCTTCAAAAAGCGGCTGAATATATTTGAAATTCAGCACTTTTCCAAGAGCATTTTAAAATATTTTCGCACATTTGCGTGAATAGTTGAATACAGGCGGAATAGCGGTGTCTCTGAATGAAAAAAGATAGGGAGAAATCATTTTTGCTGTTGATTAAATCTCCTCGTAGCGGTAAATTCAGCCCGCTTTCGGAGCGTGGCGCAGACCGGTAGCGCACTTGAATGGGGTTCAAGGGGTCGCAAGTTCAAATCTTGTCGCTCCGACGGAAGTGAAAGGGAAGTGAGAACTTCCCTTTCGTGCTATTGGGGAGAAATTACAGAGCTGTGAAGAAATCATTGGCGGGTTTGCGGGTTAGCTGGTTTTTCGTGGAAACCCCAATCCTCTAATATTTTGCAACTGTTATTCCGGATAAAAACGTCGAGGTGAAAAAAAAACGGATTACTCGATACTGCGCTGCGGATCAGATCCTCAGTGACAGAGGGCAATGGCAGAGGGAGATGACTGTGGCAGGGGTGCGCGAAGACGGACCTGTCAGGCCGCAGGTAGTCTGTTCGGATTCGGTCAGTTTTATGACCTGAATTAATAGTATAAATAGATAATTAACAGATAATTAATAACGTGTTCAATCCGGAATAGTAATATTATTCAAAAAAAAATAAAAATACTATAGAAATAGTCGTATTAACTATCGTATATTTACGATATACAATACAAGGAGATATAAAATGCAATCCAAAAAAGACCTGTTTGATGAGACGGACATTCGTCTGGCTGATTATGCCAAAGCCCTGTCTCATCCGGCCCGTATAAAAATCCTTGAATACCTGATACAGCTGAATATCTGCAGTTGTGGAGATATCGTGGAGCAGTTACCGCTATCGCAGGCGACTGTTTCTCAGCATCTGAAGGAATTGAAACGGGTCGGCATGATCGCGGGTGAAATCGAAGGGCCGAAAGTCTGTTATTGCGTGGACCATGCTGTGATTCAAGAAGTCAGGGATGGTTTTGAGGCGCTGTTCAATAAAGTATGTTGTAAATGAAAGGAAAAAACATGAATACAACAACCGTAAAGCAGAATGTAAAGGAAAAGTATTCACAGCTCGCAGAAGAACAGAGCGGTTGTGGCTGTGGCTGCGGATGCAGCAGCTCTTCTCTGGTTGGAGACAGCTATAAACAGCTTGATGGCCATCTGGATTCGGCAGATCTGGGACTCGGTTGCGGGCTTCCCACCGAATTTGCCGGTATACGGGCAGGTGATCACGTCGTCGATCTGGGATCGGGAGCAGGAAATGATGTGTTTATCGCCCGAAAGCTGGTTGGTGAATCCGGAAGGGTGACCGGGATTGATTTCACGGAAAAGATGATTCAGAAGGCCCGGGAAAACTCCCAAAAACTGAATCTGAGCAATGTGGAATTCATTCTCGGGGACATTGAGAATTTACCGCTGGACAATGATTCAAGTGATGTGATGATCAGTAATTGTGTTCTCAATCTCGTACCGGATAAAGAAAAGGCGTTCCGGGAAATGTACAGGGCTCTCAGGCCTGGCGGACATTTCTGCATCAGTGATATTGTTCTGAAAGGTGAATTGCCTGCCGAAATACAGAACCTGGCAGAACAGCATGTCGGTTGTGTAGCCGGCGCCCTGGATCAGGATGCTTACATAGATCTGATCGCTGACTCGGGATTCAGAGATGTGGAAATTAAGAAAAGTCGAGAAATACCAATTCCGGATGATGTCGTTGACAGATCTATTTCAAGGGAAATGGTGGATAGGTATCGGAATAGCGGTGCCGGCATATTCAGCCTGACGATTGTCGGACGCAAATAACAACGATTATAGAGTAGGGCAGGAGCCTGATGGAAGCAGCTATCCATACGCTCAGTGTGAATCGTAATTCTATTCCACTCCTGCCTTTATTATTACCGTATTCTCGTAAAGGATTCTTTTTCCGGTCTGGTGAACTGCAGTTCCAGCCGCTGTGACAGAAGGGGGCGACTGCGGATCAGGTTTGCTGTGGCAGAGCACTGTATTGTAATGCCGCCTCAACCTCAACCAGTCTTGAGTATTAAAAGCGGAATGTGTATATTCAGCGCCTTATGGTTGGGGGAAGCAGACCGGAAATGGAAATACAGTTGATCAAGGAAGATTCATGACTCAACGCAGTAGCTACGCAAATCCGCTGACGGAGGGGCCGATTCTGAAATCGCTGATCGCTCTGTCGCTCCCCATCATTTTTGCCAATATCCTCACCACGGCCTATCAGCTGACGGACACCTTCTGGGTGGGACGGCTGGGAACCCATGCCGTGGCGGCGGTATCCATCAGTTTTCCCATCATTTTTCTCATTAATTCCCTGGGAAGCGGCCTGGCCATCGCCGGAACCATTCTGGTGGCGCAGTACAAGGGAAAGCATAATCAGACGGCTGTCAATCATGTGACCTCTCAGACCCTGCTCATGGTTCTGCTCGTGTCGGTTGTTCTGGCCTCGCTGGGATATTTCGCCTCTCCGCTGATGATCCGGCTCATGGGCGCGGAACAGGCCATTTACGTATCTGCAGTGTCCTACATCCGAATATCCTTCCTCGGTATGGTATTCATGTTCACCTATCTGGTATTCCAGTCTCTCATGCGCGGTGTGGGAGATGTGAAGACACCCATGTATATCGTACTGTCCACAGTGGTGCTGAATCTGGCCCTGGATCCGCTTTTCATCTTCGGCTACGGCCGTCTGCCCGGATCCGGCGTGACCGGCGCTGCCATTGCCACTATCTTCACGCAGGGAATCTCCGCATGTATCGGCGTGTTTCTGCTGCTGAGAGGACGGCATCAGATTCAGCTGCATCTGAAGGATCTGGTCCCCGATTTTCCCCTCATGCAGAAAATGTTTCGTCTTGGATTTCCCGCATCCATCGAACAGAGCACGCGGGCTCTCGGCATGACCATCATGACATTTCTCGTGGCCAGTTTCGGTACGCTCACCATCGCCGCCTACGGGATCGGCAGCCGCATCCTCAGTTTCATCATCATTCCGGCTCTGGGCCTGTCCATGGCCACTTCCACGCTTGTGGGACAGAATATCGGAGCCGGAAAACTGAACCGCGCCGAGCGCATCATCAGGCTGAGCGGTTTTACCGGATTCTGGGTATTGAGCCTGGTCGGTGTGGTTTTTTTCCTGCTGTCCCGTCAGATTGCGGCCATTTTCATCCCCGGTGAAACGGCCACCATCGAAAGCAGCGCGCGATTCATCCGCTATATGAGTCCCACTTTCGGATTCATAGGTATACAGATGGCACTGAACGGCGCCTTCCGCGGCTCCGGAAATACCCTGATTTCCATGGTGCTGTCCATTATTTCGCTCTGGGTCCTGCGTTTTCCCATCGCCTATCTGCTGTCCGTTCATGCGCATATGGCCGAAAAGGGAATCTGGATCGCCTTTCCCACCGCGAATGTCATTGCGGCCGTCACGGCTCTGGCCTGGTTCATGAAAGGCACATGGAAACAGAAGAATGTCACGGAAGACATTGAACTGTCCGAGGAAATCAGCCGGGAAGTGCAGATCGAGGACAGCAGCAATTCCTGACCTTTTCGATTTATTCAATGTAGTTAATAAAATAGTTAACGCAGGGCCGCGAAGGCGCATTGAAGTAAAGAAATTTTAAATAAATTTGGCTATGGTAAAGATAAATCTGGAAATATTCCGGGAATATATCGGGGTTACAGGGGCAGGCTGTACAGGTTTTTCCCAGATCCTTGCTTCGTACAATCGATAATTTATTTCAAATAATCAGATCAGCTTTGTTATTGATAATTATCTGAGAATTACGGCAGGGTCCAGAAGTGGGAAGATCCTTATTCAGCCTGATCGGAGCCCGGTCCTGAACTGATGTCCAGATCACGGATAATGCCGTCCTCAATATGGTAGATCCATCCGTGTACATCCAGTTCCTGTCCCCGTTTCCAGGCTTCCCGGACAACAGTGGACCGGCAGACATTTCTCACCTGTTCTTCCACATTCAGTTCGCACATGCGGTCTGATCTCTCATCTACAGACGGCAGGGACAGCAGATCATGATAATGCGCATGATAGAGGTCGCGAACCGGCCCGAGCCAGTTGTCGATGAGGCCATGCTGTTCTTCTTCCATTGCGGTCGCAATACCGCCGCAGCCGTAATGGCCACAGACAATGATGTGCCGGACTTTCAGAACTTCCACCGCATACTGCAGCACCGAAAGCGAATTGAGATCTCCCGGGAGTACCACATTAGCAATATTGCGGTGCACGAATATTTCGCCGGGGACCATGTCCACGATCTGAGTGGCTGGAACCCTGCTGTCGGAACAGCCGATCCAGAGGAAGGACGGGGACTGCTGACGGGCCAGATCCCTGAAAAATTCCGGTTTGTCCTGTTTTATCCGTTCAGCCCAATTCCGGTTCTGACGGAGAAGTTTCTCAAGCTGCGGGAAATGATCTGCCATGAATCGGCCCCCTCTGCAGAAAATGGTTCGTATCCCTATTCAGAACGTGGAAATCGGACAGTGGCCTATTTACATGATGATAATTATCTAAAATGAAATCACGCCGGCACCTGATATCTACTATTTCCATTCTGTAAAATAACAAAAACGATCGGGATTGTCATTCCTGAACATGCGTTTCGAAATGCACCTGGAGATGTTTGATCCTGCCGTTGCGGATCAGAGTCACCGTGATACTGTCTCCCGGGTTGAATTCCTGCATGCAGGTCATATACTCGCGGATGCCGCTGATTTTCCGGCCATTGATTTCAGTCAGCAGGTCTCCGGACAGTATGCCTGCCCTGTAGGCGCTTTTATCCTTCGCGACAGCCTTGATACCCAGTCCGGGCACGGTGGAAGCGAAATCAGGCGTAATGCCCAGAGATACCTTCATGGCCGCGCGCCCCTGGCCGGGGGGAGCGGGAGCCGCGGCAGGAGCCAGACGCTGAAATTCCGGCGCCCTATCCCGACTGTCCAGCCAGGATATGAGATCTTTTACATAATTCACGATTTTGGCTTCACCCTCTGCATGTATCCGCAGCGCATCATCGGAGGGCCTGTGATAATCATCGTGGGTTCCGGTGAAGAAAAAGAGCACAGGAATATTCCGGTCATAAAAGGATGAGTGGTCGGATACGCCGATAATATCCGTATTGAAGGCCAGATCAAAGCCATAGCGATGATTGATTCCGGTCAGCGCTCCCTGAAAATCCGGCGAGGTGCTGCTGCCGAAGATGATCAGCTTATCCTCTTCCGGCCGGCCGATCATATCCAGATTTATCATGCAGTCCACACTGTCATTCGGTACCAGTGGGTGAGCTGTGTAATACGAAGATCCCAGCGCTCCCATCTCTTCGGCTGCAAAGCAGATGAAAAGCAGGCTGTGACGGGGTCTTGCTTTCTGTGCGGCAAAATAGTTTGCCAGCTCTATAACGCATGCCGTACCGGAGGCATTGTCGTCGGCGCCATTATGCACCGCGGATACGCCTGGGGCTTCGGAGGTGGGACCGCCCAGGCCCAATCCATCCTTATGAGCTCCGATGACAATAAATTCATGTTTCAGGTCGGGATCACTCCCTTCCAGAAGTCCGATGAGATTGTGAGTCAGCGTCGTTTCCCGGAGCAAATCCACAGTTGCGCTGATCCGGACTCCCTTCAGCGTCCGGGCAAGGGTCTGTTTATTCTGGCGCATGTCACTGAGCAGGGAGGAGAGGGTGATTCCGGCTGTTTCAATGAAAGGCATTTCCAGTTTTGAACTTTTTATGAACAGTACGGGAAGGGTGGACGCACCCCAGACCGGATCAAAAGCCAGGTCCGGAAGCCGGCTGTTTTCCGGATCTGAAATGATAACCCCTGCCGCGCCCTTTGCCTGAGCTCTCTCCACCTTTTCACGAAGAACTTTTGTTCCTGCCGCTGCAGCACCCATGCCGGGCGGCGGGCCCGGAAGCAGAATAACCCATTTCCCCTTCACATTGATGGAGGCAAAATCATTCCATGCTCCGTTCGGAAGCGTTTCACCGAAACCACCGAATACGGCTTCCGCCGTGCAGTTTCCCAGTCCGGAAAAACCGTAGGGGATGAAATCTCTGCCCGCCCTCAGATTTTCGCCGTTGATGACGAGATGATTTGAGCGGCCCAGTTTTACACCGGTTGTCACGGTCACGTCCTGATCATAATCAGGGCCGGATATGGCCTTGATTCCGGCATCCCTGAACTGACGACGAATATAATTTTCAGCCAGGCTGTCTCCGTGAGTTCCGGGAAAACGTCCCTGCAGGCTGTCATCAGCCAGAAAATTGATATGCCGGATGATGCTCAGGCTGTCGATCACATAGGCCGGAGCGGGTTCCTGAACCTTCTTCGCCACAGGAGCCGTTGCAGGACTGCAGGCGAATTCCAGCTGCAGCAGGATCGCGGTAAGCAGGATGATCGGGAGTTTGCGATGTGTCAACATGGGTTTTCCTTTCATGAACGAATAGCCGGATACCCGTTGTTTATTCAAAATTGGGTCAAATCTTTTATTAGGCTCTCTCCGATGGCGGGCCATTGGCCTTTGCCCACATTCTGGGATCCGTTAAAAACCAGATAACTGTATTTTCCATAATGCTGCAGAAGGCTTCCGATACGGGGGAGGGAAGCGGGATCATAGCTGAGAATCGACAGGTTCTTGTTCTGGCTTCCCGGCTCGTACCCTGCGAGAACAAAAGTATGCCCGGACAGGGGGTAAGACCGGCCCAGTATGCGGATGCTGTCGGCGGACATGCTGAGCAGCGGTGCTACATAATCCGGAAGCATGGGTGGATTCAGGTAAATCAGGGCATTATCGGGAGTGGATGTATAACTGAGAGGATCAAAGCCGGAATTCCTGTCGGACAGATTTTCTGCAAACGTACGGTACAGGTCCATATTATTCTGATCGTCATCTGTAATGAAAATCAATTTATTACATCCCAGAACACCGGAAAGCACAGCCTCAATTTCATCCGGGTGGAGCCGGCGGAAGAGCCGGTAGTCCGGATCCAGTTCCAGAGTTGTATAGGGCGTATCAAAATGATAGGTGAAGGAAACCTGCGCGGCTTTATTCAGGCCGACGATCACATCGGCGTGGCCGTCCGGCCCGGAAAAGCGGAGCGGAACACGAAGCGTATAAAGTTGGGAGTCCGCTTCCTGGGAAACGGTGAATTTTACATCTATGGCGTCATCGCCGCGTTTCACGGAATCAATGGCCAGGGAAAGGAGGGGAGCGCCGGCCCGGTCAATCCACTGGGGAATGAATTCGTTCAGATCCTTTCCGGAGCGTTTCTGCCAGGCGTCAATCCATTCTTCAAAACTGATCTGCTTCCCGCGGTAATCCCGGTAAATATCTTTCCAGGCGCCGTAAAAGGCCTCATCTCCGATGCGGTCATTGATCATCTGGTAAACCATCATCGTTTTGTTGTATCCGATAGTCCGGCTGGCGGCATCATGGCGGGCCGTGAATTTCCGGATCGGAAAATCGCTGTCGGAGCGGACATAATTCATGTAGTCCTTCAGAATATCCTTCCGATACGATTTCGCTTCTTCCGGACTTTTCTTTTTCTTGTACAGATAATCGGCGCCATAGACGGTAAGACCTTCGCACCAGTTTCCGCGCTCAGTGTCCACATAGACGCTGTTCCCCCACCAATTGTGAAGCACTTCATGGCCCAGGCTGGTCATGACGATGAAGGGAAGGCGCAGAACCTGCTGTCCGAGCAGCGTCCAGGCCGGCATGCCGTAGCCGGTGGGAAAGAAATTCTCCGCCACGGTAAAGCGGTCGAAGGGATAGGGCCCGATCAGTTCGGAATACATGCCGATATAGGCGATGGTGGCAGGCAGATAGGTTTCGAAGAGGGACGTGTCGTCTGCGAAGAAAGCACAGTACACATCCGTGTCACCGGATTTTCCATGCCGGAGGACATAGGGAGCTGCCATGACCATCAGGCCGTCATTCCTGTAAGGATTCATCCAGCGCTGCCGGGTGCGCCCGGCTTCCTGCTGCTGATCAGTCTGGTTGCCGTCTGCAATGCTTTCCCATCCGGACGGCATATCCACGGTAACGGCAAAGGAGGCCATCTTTTCCCCACCGAGAGGATAATAGGCGGAGGACGGGCTGAAGTAGGCTCCCTTGTCCAGAATGGTGGCATCAATCTCCCGGCCGATATTCTGATTAGAAAAATGCGTTTCGCCCACATCTTCAAAAAAAGTGGATTTATAGGAAAGAGAAAAACGATGAGGACCGGTTTTGCCACCTGTAAATACCAGAAGGTCCTGCCGGATATCCAGTATATCCTGTGGAAGCGCGGCTCTGAGAACCATGGCTTCACTGCTGCTGTCGGAGGGCTGCAGCAGGCGATATTCCGCTTCGAGGCCATCCAGTGTGAAACTCGCTATATCGGCTCCGTGGTGGATGGATAGGCAGGATAGTCCCGATGCCGTAATATTCAGCTCTCCACGGTCGTCAATGACGGCACTGTGTGTGGACACATCCAGAACCATCATGATATCATGGCTGATAAATGAGACCGGCGTCGCTTTCTTTTCCTGTCGGCAGGACAGAAACAGAAAAAAGGCCGCTATGAGCATCATCACGCTTCTTTTCATTATGAACCCTATTCCTTTGTGACCGTTTCGGGTCTGATAAATTTGAATTCAAGCTCATTGTCCGACAGGATCCGCCCTGCCGCGAGAAAAAGAGTTTTCCGGCTAAACCCGTACATTTGCAACAAATTACAATGATTGGCCAGCATTCGCAATACGCGAAACGGAAAAGCCATGTCTCTTTCATCACAATAAACGCAAATTGTCTGTTGTTTTCACATGGCTTATCCGGAAATGCCGATTTCGGCCAGGCCGTTTTCCGGTATTTACTTTCACCCTGAATCATGCTATCTTACCGTCAATTATGACAGAGACACGGTTATCATCACTTCGTGAACCGGCCGATACCATCGGCTTTGCGCATCAGGACTGGCAGATCTCTGCGGTGATGGAGCGCATCATCGCAGACCACGGTGAAAACCTGAAAAATGCGCCGGAAGCTCCCTCATCGGGCTGGACGGCCGCCATCTGCCCTCACGACGATTACAGTTACGCGCACTGGATTTATCCCGCCGTCCTGCGGGGCATCCGGGCACGCACCCTGGTTATCTTCGGCGTCGCCCACCGCGCCGCCAGCTTTAATATAGAGAATCAACTCATTCTTGACGGATTCAGTGCCTGGAAGGGGCCATTCGGGCCTGTCGGGATTTCTCCGCTGCGTGAACATCTCTGCAAAACTCTGCCCAATGACATGTTCGTTGTTCATGATACTTTTCAGAGCCGCGAACATTCGGTAGAAGCCCTGCTCCCCTTTCTGCAGTATTTCAATCGCGATATGGAAATAGTCAGTGTACTCATTCCGCACATGAGCATCGAACGCATGGAGAAAATCAGTTCTCAAGTTGTTAACAGCATATATTCCTTCATGTCAAAATCAGGAATGAAACCGGGAAGGGATCTGGCCCTGCTCATGTCGTCAGATGCCGTTCACTACGGTGACCGCGAATGGGGAGGACAGAATTATGCGCCCTTCGGTACGGATGAAGACGGAACAAAACTGGCGCTGGCCCGTGAAATGGAGATCATGGATACCTGTTTCCGGGGTCCGATGGATCGCGAAAAGATCCTGCGCTTCAATGCCTATACCGTAAATCCGCAGAACTATCGGGAGTACCGCTGGACCTGGTGCGGCCGCTATTCCATTCCCTTCGGACTGTTTACCGCCCTCGGTCTGCAGACGCATTTTGAGGATAAAGGGCTTCAGGGCCGTTTCATTGCCTACGGGAGCAGCATCAGTCGAGAAATTCTGGATGTAAGTGATCTGGGAATGGGACAGACCGCCATTGCCAGCTCTGATCATTGGGTCGGCTATCCGGCTGTGGGATTCTTCTGATTTATTTCAAATAATAAGTTACAATAACCCTCTTGCTTCAGAATGATAGGTCCCATACAAACAGAAAGGGAAACGAGTGAAAGCAATTTATATCCATAGAGCGGAACGCTCCATCGGAACACTTCTGCTCGGCGTCTTCAATGATCAGCTCTGTCTGATGGATTATCTGACACGTTCAACCCGCGAAGCTGTCGACCATCGCCTCAAATCCGGCCTCAGGGCTGAATTCGTACAGAAAATACATCCGCTGGCACTTTCTGCTCTCGAGGAAGTGGATGAATATCTATCTGGGAAGAGACAGCACTTTGATATCCCTCTGCTTACGGTGGGAACACCCTTTCAGAAATTGGTCTGGGAGACGCTGCAGCATATTCCCTACGGGGAGACGATCAGTTATGCTCAGCTTGCGGAGCGGACAGGCAGGCCGGCTGCGGTAAGGGCCGTCGCCTCGGTAAATGCCGCCAATGCCCTGTCCCTTTTCATTCCCTGTCATCGTGTCATCCGGAGTAATGGCGATGTGGGGGGATATGCAGGCGGATCCGATGCGAAAAAGGAACTGCTGAGGCTCGAATACTCTTAATTCTAAGCATTGTAATACTATTTTTCATCTCAAGGGCCGAATGTGTCAGCCGTCACAGGAAGCTGAAATTCAGTCGGTTAAATTGGGGATGGAACAGGTGCTAATCATGCAGAACAGGGCGATGATACCGCCAGAAGCCAGACTGTTTCATGACAAAGTAAATGGCAAAAGATAATTATAAAATTCCATTGACAGACCATCGAAAATTTTTTAACATAATATGTCATACATCTTACTAATTGCAGGGTGTTTTTGACCGGGGAAAAAATTGACAAATAAGCATAAAATACAATGATAGATGGCAAGCCGGGTTTCAGGGTTTTGCGGTCGAAGAGTCGGAGGATGCGTATGAAATTTGCTTCAAAGGCAGGACTGATGGCGCTTGCCCTGCTGAGTATGGGATGGAATGCATTACTGGCCGGGAACAGCGGAAAGATTTCCGGTGTTGTGAGAGATGCCCGGACTCAGGAGGCGCTGGCCGGAGCGAATGTGGTTATCGCCAGCCGCTGGCAGGGAGACAGGCTGATTCCTCTGGATATTCCGCTGGGAGCCGCCACTGATCAGGACGGATCCTATTACATCCTGAATATTGATCCCGGTGACTATTCACTGGAAGTGACCTATATCGGCTATACAAAAAGCATCATAGAACGGGTGAGTGTCTTTGTGGATATGACCTCATTCATCGATGTGAACCTGCAGGTTTCAGCTCTGGAATCAGAAGCGGTTGTGGTGGAATCCCAACGCCGGAATACAGCGCAGAAGGATCTCACCGCCACGAAGCAGGTTTACCAGATCAGTGAGGTGCAATCCATCGCCGGCGTGAATGATATCGGGGATATTATCGGCCTGCAGGCGGATGTGGTGGATAACCATTTCCGGGGTGGGCGCGAAGGCGAGAGTCAGTACATTCTGGGCGGCGGAACCATTGTCAACCCCCTGTCAAATTCAAAAGCCTTTTCACCGATCGTAACCGGTCTGGAACAGGTGGAAGTCTATACATCCGGATTTTCCGCCGAATATGGAAATGCCCAGTCCGGCGTGATCAACATGGTGACCCGGGAAGGGCGGAGCACCTGGGAATCCCGTGCCGAACTATCCTATACAGCTCCCTACTATAAAACCTGGCTGGAAGTTCCAGACGGAGACAGCAGCAAGTCTGTCGTCCCCGGCAGCCCCTATGACATGCGGTCTTTTGATTATTATACGCTTCTGTCCGATACCTCAGAATGGCTGAAGGATAATCCGCAGAATCCTGGACGCGCGCTTTATGATCTGGGCTATGGATTCGGGCCGGGTTACCTGCCGGCACGAACCGTCTGGCCGCCCAATCCCCTCACTTATGCAGATTCCATACAGCTTGCCCGCCTCGGGCAGCTTTCCTGGTACGAGAGCAAACGGCTCATGGGACTGGACAGGAAAGCCGGCCTGGACAACCGCATTGATTTCAGTACAGGCGGGCCGCTGACAGATGCCACCAATCTATTTCTGGCAGGCAGGCAGACGACAAATTATTCGGCCTATCCCATCGCGAACCCGGACATTGAACGGCAGATCATGGGTTCCCTTGTTTTCCATCCCGATAATGCAAACAAACTCAAGTTTTCCGGTATTTACGATGTGAATACCGAAACCTATTTTTCCTCCTCCTGGCAGCAGTGGCTCTTTGATCCCATCATGGCCACCTCGCAGAGAAGAACAGTTTCCAGCCAGTACGGTCTGGAATGGAAACGGGTTATCAGCCGCGATACCTATGCAAACCTGAAGGCGAATCTGCTCAATATTGCCTACGATGAATTCATTCCCCTGCTCCAGACCGGGGATTTCGCCATGGATTATCTGAAAATGAGCAACTGGGTGGACTATACCGGCCCGGCCAATATGCGCGCGGGACGCATGATCGATGATAACGGATCCGAAAACACCAGCACTTACAGTGTGGCGGGAGATATTGCTTCCCAGGTGAACCGCTGGAATCTGCTCAAGGGCGGCGCCCAGTTCTATTATTATAATCTGAATGTGAATCGTCTGTACAACCGCTATGGTGAAGCGGATATCCGCATCCTGGATTTCAAGGTCCATCCCTATGAAGGGGCTCTGTTTCTTCAGGATAAAATGGAATTCGAAGGCATGATTGCCAATGTGGGGCTGCGGGAGGATATCTATCAGCTGAATTATGATTATTATGCCGATATCTACTCGCCGCTGAGAAATCCCGATTCACTGGCTCACACGAAGACATATACGAAACTTCAACCCCGGCTGGGAATTTCTTTTCCCGTGAATGAAACCACAGTCCTTCATCTCAATTACGGAACCTTCACTCAGCGTCCCAGTTTCAATCAGATTTTTTATAATCAGGTCAATGTCAAGGGTGAGATTGCCATTCTCGGTAATCCGCGTCTGCGCCCGGAGGAGACCAATGCGTATGATATCGGGCTGGTCAAAGGGATTCCCTTCCTCGACCTCAGCCTGGATGTGAGCGCCTATTACAAGGATGTGAAGAACCTGGTGGAAACCGCCTTTTATTATGATGATCAGCAGATTGGTTACCAGACATATGTCAATCGGGATTATGCCGATATCAAAGGCTTCCACATCAACCTGGAAAAAAATTACGGCAATCTGAAGGCCTATATCCGCTATAACTGGGAATCGGCGACAGGAAAAAGTTCCAACGCGCTCGATGCACCGGTGACATATTTTGAAAAAGCCGATCCCCACTACGGAATGGTTAAACTTCCCGATCCTCAGGATGTCTATCTTAATTATGACCGGACACACAAGATTGTCATGAATGTCCGTTACAAGACACCGGGAAAATTCGGTTTCCACATGGGACGCATCTATCCGCTGCAGCGTTTTCAGATGTCGGTGACCTATCGCTATTACAGCGGCAGACCCTACACGGATCCGTCCACCGGACTGCTCTATTCCATGCGCACCCCGGAGGAAACAGATCTTCGCCTGAGAATTGAAAAGGATATCAGAGTAGGGGAGACCACCCTCACTTTTTACACTGAGGGCTTCAACCTGCTGAACCGCTATAACTGGAATTACAGCCGTACCTTCAGCAATTCCTATAATACGCCCAGATGGAGAACGGATCCTCAGGATCTGTTGACCTACGAACTCTATTCGCCCTATGTCACGTCTCAGGAAATTTATCTGTTGACCAATGATCCGCAGCACTGGCGTTTCGGCCTGATCGTGAAACTGTAGGCCAGCCATGAAATCAGAAAAAATCACAGAATTTGAAAGAAAAGAACTCCGCAGAGAATATACGGGAGAATCTATGCTGAAAAAGTCCTTAATGATAAAAACAGGCCTTGGTATCCTTGTGCTGGCAGCCATGCTTAGCGCTCAGATCCGGGAATACCAGATTCACGAGCGGGGTATGCTCCACGAAACGGAATTCAATACAGGCGAGATCGGCCGGGCCTGGCAGACCGGTACATCCGGAAATAAAACCTCCGTTCCGCTTATGGAATGGCCGCCCTATTCAAAGACGGTCATCGACGGCCTGGAGTACGACGGGCAACACAATATCCTCGGTGCCGGATTTTATATCGGCGCAAACAAGGAAGGCGAACCCGGTGAGGAAAACCGCATATTCGGCCTTTGCGGCGCGATCGGCGCGGGAACACCGGAACTCAGTATCGGCGTTTATTCCTTTCCGCTTTACATGGAGAGAACAGAAAATTACCCCTTGCTGCCGGACGGATCTCTCAATCCCGAATATGATCCGGATGAAGCCGAAGAGATCATCCGCACATCCTGGGCAACGCCGACGGGCATTACCATCACCCGGACATCGCGTGCCTGGTCCTATCCGGATTATGATGATATGATCATATATGAGTACGAGATGGAATATACGGGTGACACCGACGGCAATCCCTCCACCATCGAAATGACCGACAACCTGAGAGATGTGATGTTTGCCGCGAATTACGGCTTCGCGCCATCCATGTTCGGCTTTCAGAGATATTATCTGGAGTGGAAGTATGACGGGGGTATTTACCGGGGCGATCTGAATAATTTCTGGGATTCGGACTGGTGGCTGACCTTCAATATGAACCTGCGGAATGATCTGACTGATGGAAGCGGCGCAGGAAAACCGGAACAGGATCCGGACAAGTTCCTTGACTTTGCCAGAACAGGAAAACATGGCGGAGCGCTCGAATCGCCGCAGGCTCCCGGGTACTGTATTCTCTATTATGATACCACGCACCTGGCGCAGGTGATTCCAGCGGAATTTGATACGGACGGACGGAATGAATCGGAAGCCCAGAAGATACTGAAGACCAATACGGTGCAGAGTCTGACCGATTATGAAGGCATTGATGTGTATCATCAGAATTTGGACGGCACGATAAAATGGTATATAGAGCTGGACAAGAATTATCACATTCGCCAGCCCTGGTCCAACAAAGTTTCCACCGGAAATGTAAATTCCATCAAGATCAAGTATGAAAAGGATCCCATCAACCCGTCTACGCGCTGGTCCGGGGTTTATACACCCGGTTCCACAACCTGGCCCGAACTGAAGGGCGACAAGTGGATCGGCCGGGCGGCCTATCCCTATCGGCAGAGTGCGGATGCGGGAATGAAGCACCACACCTTCGGCCCATATTCAATGAAGCTGGGTGATAAGATACATTTCTCCATGGCGGAAGTTGTGGGCTACGGAGCCCAGCCGGGCAAGCGCATCGAAGGCGGGCAGGTCGCGACACAGTGGGCGGCCACGCCATCCTGGAACCGGTCCTATACCGTAGCTGGAGAGAAAATGTGCGACAAGTATATTGACGAATTCGGATATCCCGATTATGTTAATTCCGATTCCATCATCACTGTGACCGATGTGGCCCGGAAAGCCTTTGAAATGTATGCCGGCAAAAAAGTGGCGGCCCCGGTCTGGCCTGAAGACATGAATGCACATGGTGTTTACCAGGTACCCGTGCCGTATCCCGCTCCCGTAATACATGTGGAAAACGTGAAAGGAGCGAAGGTGAAGCTGACCTGGAGCCGGGCGGTGGAAAGTTTTGAACATCCGCGGCTCATGGGAAATCTGAAGGAATTCTATGTCATGGTATCGGAGTCCGGTATGGGGCCCTGGCTGACCCTGGATTCCATCGCCGTCGGCAGCAGCCTCAATTCAGATGATATGTACGAATACATTGACGACGGATTCTACAATGGTGACAGTATCATGGATTTTTCTGTCGGGGAATACCGTTACTATTCGGTGGTCTCCGTCGATGATACGCGGCACATGAGCGGCAAGACCAACATTACCCGCTGGAAAAAAGACATAGCCCCGGTACTTAAACTCGGAAAGGTTTACGTCGTACCCAATCCCTACCGGGCTGACAGAGCCGGATTTCAGGGGGAGGATGAGGGCAAAATCGGCTTCTTCGGCCTGCCGGTTCAGTGCACGATTTATATATACAGCTATTCCGGACAGCTGGTGAAGACCATTCACCATCCGCAGCCGACAAAAACTGCGGACGAGGCTCCGGATGGTTATTCCAGCCTGACCTATCAGACGACGAGAGTGGGGCAGGAGATGGCATCCGGTCTTTACTTCTTCGTGGTGAAGGCGCCGGACGGCACAACATCCAACGGTAAATTCGTAATTCTGAAGTGAGGGAGGCAGGAATGAAAAAAATATCTACCATACTGATTCTGTTTAGCTTCCTTGGCTTCACGCAGAACTTATTCAGTTTCGAAAAAGTGGCGGTGACCTCCTTTCAGTTCCTGTCTGTGTCGCCCCTGGCACGGGAAATGGCGCTGGGCGGAGCCTTTACCGCTCTCCCGGCTACGTCATCTCCCTATTTCAGCAATCCGGCAAATATCCTGTCCGACAAAGGGTTCAGCACCTTTGCCAGTCAGACGGATTATCTCTTTGATACCCAGCATTTCGCCGTTTCCCTGTCATGGACTCTGACCAAGGGAATTGCCATCAATGCCGGCCTGCTGACCGCTGATTACGGAAGCATGGAGGTGACTGATCTGGATCATCAGGGCTTTCGTGCTGATGAATCCTTCAATCCCGGACTTACCGGTGAAGTGCTGTCCATGGGAGCTTATACGGCAGGGGCCGGATTTTCCCAGGTCCTGACCGATAAATTCAGCTATGGACTCATTGCCAAGGTTATGGAGGAAAATTTTCAGGTTCTGAAAAAGAAAAGCTTTGCCTTTGATCTGGGGCTGCTCTATAAAACGCGCTTCAAGACGATTCAGCTGGGCGCGGTTCTGAAAAATTTCGGGCCGCAGATATCCTTTATAGACAGCAGTGACAGAAGTTATCCCATGCCCCAGACCATGACCATCGGCCTTTCCGGCTACCTTATCGGAAATGAGGATGGCCTTCTGGGAAGCAGTCGTACTCACAGTCTGCTGGTCTCCGCTGATCTGGTACAGCCCCGTGATTATGATCAGCAGTACAACATCGGAATGGAATACGCGTTCCGTAATTTCCTGTTTCTGCGAGGCGGATACCGGCTGAACTATGATACGGAAGGCCTTACCCTGGGAGCCGGGTTTTCCTGGAAATCCACGAGTTTTGACTACAGTTACAATGAATACGGACCCATTCTGCCATCCGTTCACCGTTTTGCCATAAGTTTAAGGTATTGAGGCTGCTATGAAATCACATTATATACGAATCATTGCTGCGGGAATTGTGTTTCTCGCTTCATCTGTCCTGGCTCAGAACCAGGGAAACGATCTGGAATTTCAGGGACTTGAGCATCTGGATGTGGCGACAGCCCGGACAGCGGCCCTGCCCGCCTCCGAATTCGCGTCTCCCGACGCAGGCCAGGCCCTCTTCTCAAATCCTGCCGGCCTCTCCTCTGTAAATTCCCTGTCCCTGAGCTTTTCGTATGGGAATACGTCCCAGACCTGGTGGGAAAATCAGGAATACAGGCCAAACCGGCTTTTCGTCACGCTGCCCTTCTATTTTGAGGGTCAGTATGTTCCGGATCCTGCCCATAACGGCATGCTCGACTCGGATGTGTTTTACGAGGGCCTGCTGGATACGTCCTATCAGGTGGCCGAACCGGATCTGGGCCTGGATCCCTATTCCCGTGACGCATCGGACTGGGTAAAGGAACACCGGCTATCCGGCCTTACTGACTTCTCGCTTGCCCTGCCGCTCGGGAACAAATTTGTTCTGTCGGGTGGCTATGCCACGCATCAGCTGGCCCCGTCCTATGACCGGAACCGTACCTGGCAGTCGCCGCATCTCGGCTATAAGGCCTACGGTATGCCTGCAATGACTGACGGTATTGATACCATTCGGGTTGACGTGTTTGATTTTCAGAGATTTTCAAACCTCATCATGGATGAATATGCTGTGGCGGTTGCCGGAAAACTGGGAAGCCATTTGTCACTCGGTCTCGGTTATTCTCTCTACAGCGGAAAAAGCACGGATTATGAGCTGCTGAATAAATTCGGGATTTTCAATCTCATTGATCAGAATGATTTCACCTTCACCTATGATACGCTGAACATTGCCTATCGGGGAAGCTCCGACTGGTCCGGCTCTCAGCTGCGGCTGTCTCTCGGCCTGGATTACGAACGCTTCGGCCTGTCCCTAGCCCTGGCAGGCGGCGGAACCATGACCCGGAAGTGGAAGTATGATTACAGCGTGGAGGACACAAGCGGGATCACGGTTTCCAATGTATCCGGAAGCGTGAGTATGGCAGTACCGAACAGTATTGCCGTGGGAATGGTTTTCCGGCCTCATGAAAATCTGAACATTCAGCTGGCCTTTCAGTCCAAACGCTATGAATCGACAGCTCCCGTCACCATACAGACCGATACCATTGCCACCGCGTGGACAAATCAGTCCATTATGAGTTTCGGAGCCGAGTACAGGATGTTTTCCGCATTGAAACTCAGAGCAGGATATCGGTCCGAGCCTCAGGTTTTTATTCCTGATGGCGCTGCTGTCAAGGATGCGGGCCCCGTCGCGACGGCTTATAGTCTCGGTGTAGGTCTGGAACTGGGGCATTTCGGAACTTTTGATCTGTCCTGGCAGCGATCCGATCTGAAGTTTGCCGATATCTATTCCACGAATACGAATTATACCCGCCGGCAGACCGAACGGATTATGGTCGGGTATCAATTCAAACTGAATTAGTTATTAAGGAGGTATGCATGAAAAAACTGGCTATCGTGTTTTCCCTGATGCTGTCCGTTTCCCTCTATGCGCAGGCACCCACGCTTATTGAGGTTTCTGCAGAAAACTGGGAAGCGTATTTTCAGGGAGATTTTAAGAATGTTCTCAATTATACTGCTCCGGCACCTGTAGGTCTGGGTGTGGACACACTGCTGCTGACCAGCAGCGGATTCAATTACACAACTAAGGATACGCTTCCGCTGATGATCAAGTATCCGGTCGTGATCATGGCTGCTCCCGGGCTGGCCGAAAAACCCATTTTCTCGGTTCCGAATACGGGTTTTCTGGATGGTACATCCAGCTCCTCCATGGAGATCTTCCGGATCATGAATACGGTGGAATTCCATGGCGTGGCTTTCATGGGCAATCTGAACAATGACCAGACCGGCAGCAAGTACGGACTTCGTTTCGGCGACTGGACGGACAAGGTTTCGGGCGTGACGACGAAAGTCAAAAAAGGCTCAAATATCATTCTCGACGACTGTGATTTCATCAATTTTCATTCGGCCGGCGATCCGGATGCGCAGGGAAACGCATTGTATTTTATGCGTGATGACCTGTTTCTGAATGAGGATTATCTGAGAGCCGGAACGGTCCGCATCGAAAACTGCCTTTTCAAGGATGTCGGAGATGAGGCAATCCGGATTGCTGAAAACCAGAAATACGGAACGGATCTGACCGTCGGGACGAATGCTTTTGACACGCTCATCGTCCGGAATACAACCTTTGACGACATTGATGCCGAATGTATCCGTTTTTATGGTGACAAGGATACATCCCATGCCGGACCCACTTTCGAGGATGGCTTTGCCCTCATTGAACACTGTACATCCGTGAACAGTTCGCCCCGCTTTCTGTACGGACAGAACTATCGCCGTACAATCGTCCGTGACATTCTCATCGCCAACGGACGTCCGGCAGGCCCTGCACGCGGTGATCGAAATGACTATGCCATTCAGGCTCAGCTTTCCGGCTCTGAGGTGTCTCATATTGATACCTTCAGCCTCGTGTTTCCTAGCTATTATTCCCCCCGCATCGGCTGTACAAAAGGCGGTGACGTGGATGAGGCAACGGTCTACGCCTACGATCCCGGATTCACGGATGCGGCGAACGGTGATTATACGCTGCTGTCCTCGTCTCCTCTTTATCACCTGAGTTCGGACGGCACAGCCATCGGCGATCTGCGCTGGGCCACCAATACACCCGATCCCTGGGTAAACGGAGTTAAATCAGATCGCAGTATTCCGGATATGTTCATGCTGAAACAGAATTATCCCAATCCTTTCAATCCTCTCACTACGATTTCCTTCACACTGAACCGTGCTGATTTCACAACGCTTACACTCTATGACCTTCTCGGTAACAGAATTGCGACCGAAGTGAACCGTTTCATGGAGGCCGGAAGCCATTCTGTCACGATTGACGCATCTCTCTTACCGAGCGGAGTGTATTTCTACGAGCTCCGGCAGGGCGCCATGCATGACATGAAAAAAATGATTTTGATGAAATAGCTAACACAAAGGAGAAATCATGAAAAAAATCCTAACAGGAATACTCGTGGCGATGGCCATGGTATTCACAACCCTCCAGGCTGCCACGGTGGAACTTGCGGAAGGTACGGACGTACTGTCTGCCGCCATTTCCGCGGCTGCTGACGGAGACGTTATCGTGCTGACCACCGATGGAGGCGTTTATGCGGAATCCGCTAAACTGTCTTCTATCACTCAGGGTATAAGCATTATAGCAGCTCCCGGCCTCACCAACAAACCCATTCTGCGGGTAACGACCGGTGGGGATTATGTTTTTAAACTCACTGCCACATCCGGGCTTTTTGCACTGGACGGTATTGAAGTGGATGGAACAGCCGGTACCGGTTCAGCTGAAAATAAATATGTGCTGAGAGTGGATAACGGCGATTCGACCGATGCAACGCTGGATATTTCTGTCACAAACTGCAATCTCCATGATTTCAAGGACAGAATCATCAAAGTCTATCCTCTGGCCGGTGCAACCTCGGTTGTGGTGGATAACTGTATTTTTGCTGACGGTGCCTCTGAAGGTGTCTGTCTCTATGACGGTTCTTCATCAACTGTCGGAAGCTTCATTCAATCAGCATCCATCACAAACTGCACCTTCCGGAATATCGCCCGTGAAGCTGTTCATTGTGAGCAGTATACAGGAACGCAGGTTGTCGTAGACCACTGCACCTTCGACAATATCGGAGTTGGTGGCCTTAAGAGCATGATCCGCTTCCGGGATGCGGAACAGGTGGAAGTGAAGAACAGCATATTCACCGGGAATATGGGCGACGGCGACAAGTTCATTGACCTGGCTTCTGCTACAAGCAAGGTAACCAATATCTCTGTCTGGGACGTGGCCAATTTCGATATCGGCAATGCGACAGTTGGAGATACGACTCATATGGATCCCGGCTATGCCGATGCGGCGAATGCGGATTACAGCATTGCCACGGATTCACCCCTCATGACCTTCGGTGATGACGGCGGCCCCATCGGTGACATGCGCTGGATTACCATGCCGGAAGTGACCGTGATTCCGGTTGCGGCAGGAACTGATGTCCTCAGCGCTGCCATCAGTTCAGCTTCGGACGGAGATGTGATTGAACTTACGACAGACGGTGGTATCTACAGCGAATCTGCGAAATTCAGCAGCATTACCAAGGCGGTTACCATCCGGGCAGCTGAGGGAATGATCAATAAACCCGTTCTCAGCGTGACCACGGGTGGTGATTATATCTTCAAACTCACTTTAAGCACCGGTCTTTTTGCTCTCCAGGGGATTGAAGTGGATGGTACGGCCGGTACCGGATCCGCTGAAAACAAATATTTGCTGAGAGTGGATAACGGCGACTCAACCGATGCCACAGTGAATATTTCCGTTGTGGATTGTAATATCCATGATTTCAAGGATCGGATCATCAAGGTTTATCCACTTGCCGGTGCGAAATCAATCGTGGTGGATAACTGTATCTTTTCCGATGGCGCTTCAGAAGGCGTCTGTCTTTATGACGGATCTTCCTCAACCGTTGGTAGCTTTATTCAGGCTGCCTCCATCACAAATTCGACATTCCGGAACATTGCCCGCGAAGCCGTTCACTGTGAACAGTACACAGGCACACAGGTAATGGTTGACCGCTGTACCTTTGATAATATCGGAGTCGGTGGCCTCAAGAGCATGATCCGCTTCCGCGATGCGGAACAGGTCATGGTTAAAAACAGCATTTTTACCGGAAATCAGGGTGACGGCGACAAATTCATCGACCTGGCTTCTGTGAACAGCAAGGTGACCAATATCTCTGTCTGGGACGTGGCGAATTTCGATATCGGCAATGCTACCGTCGGAGATACGACACATGCGGATCCCGGCTATGCCAATGCTGCAACCGGTGATTACAGTCTGCCGGACGGATCAGCGCTGCTGACCTTTGCCGATGACGGCGGAGCTATCGGCGATCCCCGCTGGACACCCGGTGCACCGGCAGGCTTCCTGCTGAAAGTGAATGTTTCCGGACGCGGATCGGTGGCCATCGATCCGGATCTGCCTGCTTATGAAGCAGGTTCCTCCGTCACACTTACGGCTACACCCTATAACGAGCTTTGGCAGTTTGTAGGCTGGGACCCCATGATTACCTTTCCGCCCAATAACCCGGTCGCTACGGTTCAGATGAATGACAATATGATCATCAATGCACTCTTTGAACCGGTTGCTGCGAAATATACCGTGAATATTTCTTCTGTCGGACTCGGGCATGTGGATACACTGAAGGTTTCGGACTATGAAGTCCCCGGATTCTATGCCGGTGACAGTATCGTGTTTACGGCAGTTGCCGATACGGTAACCTGGGAATTCGCCTATTGGGCTGATGCAGCCGGTGACAGCTTTGCCGTTGCAAATCCGCTGTCATGGATTGCGGACAGTACCCGTGATTTCGTGGCGCATTTCCGCTCGAAACTTACACAGTTCGCGTTTGCCGACTCGGTGATCGGACGCGGTTCCTTTACCGTGTCACCGTCTCCGGTGCCCGGATTCAATACCTATGATATCGGAACCGTACTCACGCTGCAGGCCAAAGCCGCCGGCGGATGGCTGTTCGCCGGATGGCAGGGTGATCTGACCGGTACGGATGATTCGGTGGAAGTCACACTGAATGCGGATATGGCTGTTACGGCTGAATTCACCGAAATCCCTGTCCCCGATGGTATTCTGGTCTGCGACGCAAGCTGGAATATGCTCGATATCATCGATTTCGCCAAATACAATACGCAGGTGAAAAAAGTCCTCCTCACGCAGGTCGGACCTTATGCGCCGACGGAAGACATGCGAAGCAATGGAAAGCTGCCGCAGCTTGACATTGATTTTCCGCTGATCATTGAAGGTTCCGATACCATTTCCAATGGCAAGGCAACCATCAAGGGTTGGGCTGAAGGCGGATCGGAAGGCCTGTTCCGTCTGCGTGCCGACGGCCGGCTGACTCTCAATAATGTACTTGTGGATGGAAATTTCTCCGCAACGGCCAAGACGAAATACATCTTCCGTGCCGGCGGCGGGTCCGATGATCCCAAGGACTTCCATATTGCTCTGCTTGCAACGAATACGGACTTTACCGGAACTCTGGAATGCTTCTATAAGAACTATGCCGGGGCAAATGTGGATTCAATGATCTTCCGGAACTGTACAGTCTCTGATATCGGCAAGGAAGGCATCTACGATCAGGCACTGGGTACGGCAAAACGCATCGAAATCAGTAACTGTAGCTTCTGGGATGTGAATCGAGAAGTCTTCCGTCTGAAGATCTGGCAGCCCGAAGAAATGCTGGTTGACCATGTCACAGTATATAACTGCGGACTGGAAAGCAATAAATACAGCGCCTTCAAGCTGGAACAGTCTGCAGCCGTCCGGATTCAGAACTGTATTATCTCTGATGTTCTGAATACAGGCTCGAATCCTCCTTACGCTGTGAGAATGTACGGACCCGATGCGTCCATCGACAATATCCTGCTGTCACCCAATTCAGCCGGAAAAATCGATGACAATGCCGGTTCGGTGAATGGCCCGGATATCTTCTGGTATGATGTGATGTTCACTGACGCCGCCAACCATGATTTCACACTGAAGGATTCCTCCGTGGCCTATCATATGGCCAATGACGGAAGTGCTGCAGTGGGAGACCTGCGCTGGGCAACTTCTACGAACGTTGCTGATTACACAGCTCTCAATCTGAGCGTTGACGGACCGGGAACAGTTACACTCGATCCTCTGCCCATGGCTAAATTCTACAACCCCGGAACTTCCGTGTCTCTGACGGCTGTACCGGATACACTCATGGAATTCAAGGAATGGGGCGGAGCTCTCTCCGGATCCGATCTGACCGCATCTCTGACCATGGACGCGGACAAGGCCGTTACGGCGACCTTCATTGAACCTGTATTTACGGCACAGTTCTGCGTGAATATGAGTATTCAGATCCGCGCGGGACTCTTTAATCCCGCCACGGATACGGTCGACTGCGCCGGTTCCTTCGGTGAAATGGGTGCAAAGAACATGGTCATGAACGATGACGATGCAGACAGTATCTATACCATGGAACTGAAGTTTGGGAAACATGCCGGAAACAGACAGGCAAATTTCCTCTTCAGAATCAATGGCGTAGCCGAGACCCGCAAAGGAAACGGCGGCAAGGGTGCTAATGACCGTATCGTAGATGTGAACAGCGATACGAGCTTCGTTTATTTCTATGATGATATTGATGTCCTCACTGCCATCACGGATATGGTTCCCATGGCTTATGCCCTGAATCAGAACTATCCCAACCCCTTCAACCCCATCACGACGATTCCCTTCGCTCTGAAGGATGCCGGACTCACCCGGCTTGTCGTCTATGATGTACTGGGAAGGGAAGTGGCGGTTCTGGTGAACAGGCAGATGAGCGCCGGTTTCTACAGCGTGGATCTGCGGGCTGACAGACTTGCTTCCGGTGTGTATTTCTATAAACTCACATCCGGGAAATATGTCTCAGTCAAAAAACTGATGGTCCTGAAATAAACCGTGGTTTCTCTGTGTTAGACAGACTACATGGGTTAATGAGAAAGCACAGGCTTCTGCCTGTGCTTTCTCTCCTTTTTCTCATTTCAACGGCTTTTGCACGTACGTTTCAGGTGAGTTCTGCATCCGCGATAACAACGGCCATGACGACGGCTCAGGCAGGCGATTCCCTTGTTATGAGCAAAGGATTGTGGATCGATCAGGCCATCACTTTCAGCGGCCAGGGCAGGGAGGATGCTCCCATTGTCCTCTGTCCGGAAAATCCGGGAGACGTGATTCTCACCGGCCTGTCAACCCTTCGTATTTCCGGGTCATGGATTGTTGTCCGGGATCTGCTCTTCCGCGATGGCTATACGACCGGAACGGATGTGATTCAATTTCGGGACGGCAGCGGAAACCGCGCAAATCACTGCCGCATCACCGGCTGTGCCATTATTGATTACAATCCTCCGTCCGATGCTATCGGTTACAAATGGCTGTCGCTGTACGGCCAGTACAATCAGGTGGATCATTGCTATTTCTACGGGAAGAATCATTTGGGAACCACGCTGGTCGTCTGGCTTCCGGATGCCCTGAAAGACCGCAACAATCATCACCTCATCGAATACAATTATTTTGATTACCGCCCTCCGCTGGGCGTGAATGGCGGTGAAACGATCCGCATCGGAACCTCCGATTATTCCATGAGCGTTTCCGCGACGCTTGTTCAGTTCAATCTTTTCAATCGCTGTGACGGAGAAACGGAAATTATTTCCAATAAAAGCTGTGAAAACGAATACCGTCACAATACCTTTGTCAACTGTGAGGGCTGCCTGACGCTGCGGCACGGCAACCGCTGCATTGTTGACGGAAATTTCTTCTTCGGCGAATCCAATCAGGACGCCGGAGGTGTCCGCATTATCGGCGAAGACCATACGGTCACAAACAATTATTTTCAGGATTTATACGGAAGCGGCTATACCTCCGCTCTCTGTATCGTGAAGGGTGTGGAAAACTCACCCCTGAACCGTTATTTTCAGGTCAAAAACGCCACCGTGGCTTTCAATACATTCTATAACTGCAAGCTTCCCATGAACATCGGCTACGGATCTTCCGACGATCAGACCCTGGCGCCCATCGAAGGCAAGGTAGAGAATAATGCCTTTTACTGCCCGGGCTTCGATATCGTCTATGTGGAGGACGCCATGGGTGAGCCGCAGGATTTCATCTATAAGGGAAACATGTACAGCGGCCGGGCTGCAGGGGATGCGCCCGACAGTGGTTTTAGCGCCGTGAATCCCGGTTATTTATTTGCTGACGATGGCCTGTACCGGCCCGGTGCGGGATCTCCTCTGGTCGGCGCGGCTCTCGGAGATACGGCAATCTGTCATGCAGACATGGACGGACAGTCCCGAACAGCGCTTCAGGATGTGGGCGCAGATCAGGTGAGCAGCCAGCCGGTGCTTTATCATCCCATGACGGCTGATGAGGTCGGACCCGACTGGGATTTCCCCGAAGTAGTTATACCCAAACCGGGAAGTGTTACTGTTTCCGCGGATCAGGATCTTGCACAGGCGGTCGCAGATGCCATGGTGGGCGATACGCTGATTCTTGCCGACGCCGGGCAGGTTTACCGTATTACGGAGCCCATTTCGATTCAGAAACCGGTTCGGATTCAGTCTTCCGGATCCGGAGACCGGCCCCAAATTATTTTTGATAATCCTTCCAACATATCCCCGGCTATTTTTGTGATACAGCAGGGTGGACGGCTCTACCTGAAGGATATTGAGTTCGACGGCCGGGCATCCTCCGACAATCCGCTGAAATATCTGATCCGCACCGATACAGCGCCTTTTTCATCCCGTTATTCGCTGTTCATAGATCACTGCGATATTCATGATATCGTCTATCAGGACGAGGGAATGGTGTTCAGGGCCTATGAAGGCACAGCTGCTGACAGTATTGTGATGAAAAACTGCCGCATCCGGAATATCGGCCGCTATGTTCTGTCACTGAACGCCGAGGCGGAAAACAGCGGGTTCGTCAACGCGGATAAGGTCCTGCTGAATGACTGCAGCTTCAGCGATATTCGCAGGGAAGTTCTGCTCATGTACGGCGGTGATGCAAATCCCTATACGCTCGGAGGCGGCGCCGTCATTGATCACTGTACTTTTGTGCGCTGCGGCACAGAGGGAACGCCGACAGTGAACGGCGACTATGTGGATATACTCACCGTACATAACAGTATTTTCTTTGAATGTTCACCCGAATCCGAATCCGTGCGGCTATTTTTCTGGAGTTCG
>JBJKQR010000002.1:0-16425 GCA_046735395.1 Fidelibacterota bacterium
CGCAGAGCCTATTCCGATTCTGAAACCGTAAAAGAAATCATTAAGCCCTATGAAACTGTCTGAACTGTTACAGGCCGCAGATACCCGGGACTGGCAGATTCCCGACTCAGATCCTGACCTTATCCGGGCAGTGATCGACAGCCGGGACTGCAGTGAAGGTACGATTTTCTGCCCCCTGAAGGGCGAACATGCGGACGGCCATGATTTCATTCCCGCCGCTTTTGACAAAGGCGCCTCCGCATCCTTTACAGCAAAATCCGTTTATGTACAGCATCCGGAATGGCATCACTTTCCGCTGATTGTTGTCCCGGATCCGCTCACAGCCTTGCAGACTCTGGCCATCGCAAAAAAGAAACGTGTATCTCCCCGGATCATCGCTATTACCGGCTCGGTCGGAAAAACCACCACACGGCGGATGCTCGCCCACATTCTTGAATCAGATTTTACCGTCAGCCAGAGTGAAAAGAATTTCAACAACGCCATCGGGCTTCCCATATCACTCTTCAATATCCGTGAAAACGCGCAGATCGCCGTTCTGGAAATGGGGGCAAATCATCCGGGTGAGATTGCGGATCTCTGCCGCATCGCGCCTCCGGATCTCGCGCTCATCACCTGCATCGCACCGGCACATATAGAGGGATTCGGAAGTATTGAGGCCATACGGAAGGCAAAATTCGAAATTTTTAATAACGCCCATCCGGATGCCACGCTCTTCATCAATGCGGATGATGAACATATATCGCAGTATCAGCCCTCCGCCAGGATGAAAGCCCTGACCTACAGTCTCTCCGGATCCGCGGATTACAGTTTTACAACGGAAACAAAAAACGGTGAGCTGAGCCTCAGCATCGAAGGCCGGGAACTGATGTTGCCGGGGAGCAGCCCTGCACTGGCCCGGAATGCCGCTGCCGCCTATTCCGTCTGCCACAGCCTGGGTATGTCACATGAAAGCATTGCTGAAAAAATCCTGAATTTCCCGACACCCGTGGGACGCGGCAATATCATTCACCTTGCAGGAGCAATGCTGATCAATGATGCTTACAATGCCAGTCCCGTTTCGCTGGCGAATGCTGTTGCGACCCTTCAGAACATGAATTGCGCCGGCCGTAAAAAAGTCGTGTTCGGCGATATGCTGGAGCTGGGCAGTGCAAGCGATGAGGCCCATCGCGTGGCAGGACGCCTTCTGGCTGGCGCCGGTTTCAGTGAACTCATCTGCTGCGGGCCCAACGCGGAACTTACCGCCAGAGAAGCTCAGGTCGCCGGCATGTCATCCCTTCATTATTTCAGAGAAAAAAAAGGGATTGCCGATCTGATCGCTGCAGATCTGCAGCCGGGTGACTGCATTCTGTTCAAGGCTTCCCGCGGCCTTGCACTTGAAACCATTATTGAAGAATTGAAAACAAAGTTATGAGGCATTTTCACATACATCGCATGAGGGGGAAGCATGTTATATAGGCTGATTTTTCCGTTGAGGGATCATCTGTCCGGCCTGAATATCGTCGGATACATATCATTTCGCGCAGTGGCCGCCGGTATTACCGCGCTGGTCATCAGTTTTCTTTTCGGGCCAGCCATTATCCGCAGCCTGAAACGTCATCACATCGGTGAAACGATTCGAAGTGACGGGCCTCAGACACACCTGAGCAAAGCCGGAACACCAACCATGGGCGGCCTGCTCATCCATATCAGCGTTCTTGTTCCCACGCTGCTGTTTGCGGATCTTTCAAACCTGTTCATCCGCATCGTACTGGCCGCCACCATCTGGATGGGACTCATCGGCTTCGTCGATGATTATCTGAAAGTCGTGCGAAAATTGAAAAAGGGACTGATTGCGCGCTATAAATTTGCCGGCCAGACCCTGCTGGGCCTTCTCATCGGATTCATTCTGTTCGCCTACCCCGTCATACCGGATCTGAACGCCTCCACAACGATTCCCTTCATCAAAAGTCATTTTCTGGATTTCGGCCCTTTTTACATTCTGTTTGTCATGCTGGTCATCAATGGTTCATCCAATGCGGTGAATCTGACAGACGGACTGGATGGGCTGGCAGCAGGACTGATGGCTATTTCAGCCGCGGTCTTCGGCCTGATTGCCTATATCAGCGGCCGCGTGGACTACAGCCACTATCTAAATATTCTCTATCTGCCCGGCAGCGGTGAACTTGCCATATTTCTCACGGCCATGTTCGGAGGTATGATCGGCTTCCTCTGGTTCAACGCAAAACCGGCAGAAGTATTCATGGGCGATGTGGGGTCCCTGGCCTATGGAGCGGCTCTGGGTGCCGTATCGGTGCTCCTTAAAAAAGAACTGCTGCTCTTTCTCATCGGCGCCGTTTTCGTGATGGAAGCAGTCAGCGTCATGCTCCAGATCGGATGGTTCCGCTTTACCCGGATGCGCACAGGTACGGGCCGCCGGATTTTCAGGATGGCTCCGCTCCACCACCATTTTGAACAGCTGGGCTGGGCGGAAAGTAAAATTGTAACCCGCTTCTGGATTCTGGGTATTCTCTTCGCCATGGTTTCTCTGGCCACATTTAAAATCAGGTAGGACATGATTTATCTGAAGGATAAAAAAATTCTCGTATTGGGCGCCGGACGCAGCGGCGTCTCGGTTGCTGAACTCCTGAAATCCCGGGGAGCGCGGGTGCTGCTTTATGACAGCAGTGAGGCTCTGAAGGACAACCGGGAGCTGGTGGACAGCCTGCTGAAGGCGGAAATCCCTTTCGTATTCAGTGCAGATCCCGTCGAAAATGACGAGTATGAATTCTGCGTCATCAGTCCGGGTATTCCCGACAATGCACCCATCCTGACCCATATTCGTGATTCGGTCCCCCTTGTTTCCGAAATTGAAGTCGCATTCTGGTTCTGCAACGCTCCGGTCATCGCCATCTCCGGTTCCAATGGCAAATCAACAGTCACCACACTGATCGCCCTGCTGCTGCAGAACAGCGGCGTTCCCTCCGTGGCCTGCGGAAACATCGGATTCTCATTCTCCAGGGCCGTCCTTTCCAATACCGATTCGCCTCAGCCACCCGTCTATGTGGTGGAAGTATCCAGTTTTCAGCTCGAACATATTTCCCTGTTTTCCCCCAATACATCCGTCCTTCTGAATATTACACCCGATCATCTGGACCGTTATCCGGACTTTGCCGCCTATCGCAATGCCAAGCTGAATCTCCTCAATCATCAGGGCCAGATGCAGCGGGCTGTTCTCAATATGGATGACGCGAATATCCGAGATCATGTACGCAGCAAAGCCAGCCGTTGTCCCGTCTCACGGCAGCGGGCCGAAGGACAGATTGCCTGGTATGCAGACGGCAGCCTGCACTGGCAGATCAGCGGAAATGAAAATCAGCTGCATGAATCCGAAATCAAACTTCCCGGTGAACATAATAAATATAATATCATGATGGCTGTCTCGGCGGTACTGCCCTTTCTCGCTGATGACAGGGGCCTGATCTCGACGCTCCGATCCTTCGCCGGCATCCCCCACCGTCTGGAATTCTGCAGGGAACTGGACGGCGTATCCTGGTACAATGATTCAAAAGCCACCAATCTGGATTCGGTGCTTGCTGCCGTCACCAGTTTCAGCGATGGAATTCACCTGATTCTGGGCGGAAAGGATAAAGCCGGGGACTTCACTGTTCTTCGTCCGTATCTGGATCGCATCAAAGCCATTTATACCATCGGTCAGGCAGCAGAGAAGATTCGCTCCCAGCTCCTTCCCTATCCGGTCACATCCTGCGAGACCCTTGACAATGCCATATCACAGGCACGTGAATCGGCCGTATCGGGCGACAGGGTTCTGCTGTCCCCCGGCTGCGCCAGCTTTGACCAGTTCCTGAATTTTGAAGACCGTGGCAATCAGTTCAAAATACTTGTGGAGGCGCTTTCATGAACAGGAGCAGGGCTCTGGAATATTATATTTTTAAAGGCGTTCTGGCCATTCTGGTCGCGTTCGGAATGATTATGCTGTTTTCAGCCAGCAGCCGCATCAGTTTTTATAAATATGACAGCAGCAGCGTTATTTTTCTCCGTCACCTTACGCGCATGCTGGCAGCCCTGATCCTGGGAATTGCCGCATACCGGATTGATTATCAGCTCATTCGAAAAGCCAATGCCTTTTTCTTTTTCGCTGCCCTGGCCGTGGTAATCTATCCGCTGCTTTCCAAGCTGGCCCATCCCGGCTCCCCGCCGGCCCGCTGGATAGCCATCGGGAGTTTTTCATTTCAAACTGCTGAAATTGCCCGCTTTGCTCTCATCATCTTTATTTCAAATTACCTGGCCAAGCATCAGGAAAATATTCGTGACCTCCGGGAAGGATTTATGCCCGTCGCCGTGGTTATGATCGGATTCATCTCTCTGCTGGCGCTTGCACCGGATTTTTCCACCGCGGCAATCCTCTACCTTATTTTCATGGTCATGATTTACGCTGGGGGAGCCCGGCTCAGTCATATTCTCTCCGTGAGCGGAATCGCTGCCGTTGTAGGCCTGATCTATATCCGCATGGCGGATTACCGCTGGGCCCGCATCCTGTCCTTTTTCGACCCGGAAGCCAATAAAAAGGCCTCCTACCAGGTAACCCAATCCCTCATCAGTCTCGGAAACGGTGGTTTCTTCGGCCAGTCCCTCGGTGCCAGCTACGGAAAAAACATGTATCTTCCCGAAGCTCATACGGATTTTATCTTTTCCATCATCGGTGAGGAATGGGGCTTTCTCGGTACCGCCCTCACCATTCTTCTCTTTGTCATTCTCTTCCTGTCACTCTATCGTCTGACAGAACGGATTCATGATATTTTTGCGCGGCTCGTTATTTTCAGCACGGCTTTCAGCATTCTTCTCTACGCTCTGGTCAACGCAGCCGTCTGCGTGCGCATCTTCCCCGTTACCGGACTGCCCATGCCATTTGTCAGTTATTCCGGTTCTCAGCTCATTGTCAACAGCGCGCTGCTCGGCATTGTTTTCAACATACTCCATCAGGAAAAAATATGATACAGACAGGTGACGAAATAAAGACAATCGTCGTAGCCGGAGGAGGAACCGGCGGCCATTTCTATCCGGCCATCGCCATTGCACAGGCCTGTGAAGCCCGTTTTAAATCCCTTCACCCGGACCAGACGCTTTCCATTCATTATATCGGTTCGAGCCTGGGCATTGAAAATCGTCTGATTCATTCCTATCCCTATACTCACCAACTTGTAAAAATGAAGGGCTTTCGCCGGGACATTTCTGCCGCAGCCCTGGTCAATAATGTGATATTTCTGCTTCGTACCGTCGGCGCCTATCTGTCGATACGCCGTTCACTCAGGGCATTGAAACCGCTCTGTGTCATCGGGACGGGGAGCTATGCCTCCGCCCTGCCCATCCTGGCCGCCAGACTTGAGGGAATTCCCTATTTCCTTCAGGAACAGAATGCCTATCCAGGCCTCATCACCCGACGGTTTTCCAGCCACGCCCGAACCGTTTTTTACGCCTACGAGGAGATGAAAAACTGGATACCGGGTTCTGCACGAACCCTATTCTCCGGAAATCCGGTCAGAACATCCCTGTCACCCTGCGATAAAAATGAAGCAGCCCGGGCCTTTGATCTGGATCCGAATCTGCACACCCTGTTCATCTTTGGAGGAAGCCAGGGTTCCCGCGCCCTGAATGAAAATGCGGTAAAATTTATTCTGCCGCTTCTGAAACGATGGCCGGTGCAGGTCATCTGGCAGACAGGAGAACAGGCATTCGATACCCTGCGATCACGAATGGGAGCTCAGGACCGGCTGGTCATGAAACCCTATATCCATAATATGGAACAGGCCTATACGCTGGCAGATCTGGTCATATCCCGCGCCGGGGCCCTCAGTCTGGCCGAATTGGTAAAAATGAAAAAACCTGCCATCCTGGTTCCTCTTCCCACTGCAGCTGCTGATCACCAGCTTCACAATGCCCGCGCTCTGGAAAAAAGCGGGGTCGTGCGGGTAGTGGAAGAAAAGGAACTGGTAGCCGGGAGCCTTTACAACGAAATTCAGACACTTCTTGACAATCCGGATCAGCTCCGGGACATGCAATCCGCCATGAATGAACAGGAAATTCCTGATACACTGGGAACCATCACTAAACATATCTTCGGGGAGCTGAATCTTGACTGATAAATTTCTGGACAGCAAACATATATATTTCTGCGGTATCGGCGGTATCGGCATGAGCGCACTTGCCCGCCTGGCCATGAAATTCGGCGTGAAGGTCAGCGGAGCGGATGCGCAGAAAACCGCACTGACAGACAGTCTGGCAGCAGAAGGTGCGATGATATTTCCTTCTCATCATGCTGACAATATCCGGGACTGCGATCTGCTGGTATATAGCAGCGCTGTCGCTCCGGACAATCCGGAACGGATGGCTGCCGCATCAAGGGGGATCCGGTCCATGAGACGTGCGGAATTCCTGGGCCTGGTGAGCGGGAATTTCCATAGGCTGCTCGCCGTCGCCGGCACCCATGGCAAAACAACGGTATCCGGCATGCTGGCAACTGCACTGAACATGCTTGATATGGATCCCTCAGCTCTGGTCGGCGGCATCATCCGGAATTTTGACAGCAATACCCTGATCGGATCAGGACGGGAATACCTGGTCGTGGAGGCGGATGAATACGACAGAAGTTTTCTGACTCTCCATCCCTGGCTGAGCATCATTACAAATGTGGATGCCGATCATCTGGATATTTATAAGGATTTGCAGGATATCCGCTCCACATTTCTGGAATTTACCCGCAATCTTCAGCCCGGAGGGCATGTGGTGGTCTGCAGCGACCATCCCCGGCTTAAGGAGATGATGCAGGAAATGGAGCAGCCTTTCAGCTATGGGATTGATGATCCGACGGCACGGCTTCGCGCATCCGGGCTCAGAGCCGAGGGACTGGGGACACAATTTCAGGTCCTTCTGGACGGACAGATTGCAGGCAGCTGCACGCTGCAGGTTCCCGGCCGTCAC
Source organism: Fidelibacterota bacterium (assembly GCA_046735395.1). Lineage (GTDB taxonomy): Bacteria > Fidelibacterota > Fidelibacteria > Fidelibacterales > DSDE01 > JBJKQR01. The sequence goes on from JBJKQR010000002.1 coordinate 6,976, forward strand.
AATGTACTGAATGCCCTGGCTGTGATTTCCGCACTGACTCTTCTGTCGGTCCCCATTGACAGGGCCATCGAAGCAATTTCTCATTTCCAGGGTATCCGCAGACGTTTTGAACTGAGACGGCAGTCCGAATCTCTGATCTTCATTGATGACTATGCCCATCACCCTGCAGAAATAGCCGCCACGCTGTCCGGCGCACGTTCCCGTCATCCCGGCAGGCTGGTGGCGGTCTTTCAGCCCCATCTGTATTCACGGACTCGTGATTTCGCCTCTGAATTTGCCGAGGCATTGTCCATTGCTGACATGATCGTCCTCACTCCCATCTATCCTGCCCGTGAAACGGAAATTCCCGGCGTAAGCAGCGATCTGATCATGCAGGGCCTGCCATCCGACCGCTCCCATCTGGTACAGGATGTGAAGGATTTGAAGAATTTTCTTCCCCCCATCCTGCTCCCCGGCGATATGATCCTCTGCCTGGGTGCCGGAAATCTGTCCTTCCTGATTGATGAAATTGCAGATGCCTGCATAGAAAAAACCGGAAATTAAAATGTTACACCTTCCAGACAGACACCTTGACGGAATCAAATATTCGCTCGCGGCAGTGACGATCCTGCTTCTGGCAATCACGGCTTTCAAATATGCCCGCTTGCAGCACGTATTCCTGATCCGGACTATTGAAATCAGCGGCCGGAATGAAGTGAACGAAGGGGATCTCATGAGCCGCAGTAAAATCCGCTGCGGCATGAATATCTTCCATACGGATATCGCCGGAACCATTCATCTGCTCCGGGATCATCCCTACATCTGGGACGCCCACGTGAATACGGTCCTGCCGGATAAGGTGGAGATCGAAATATTCGAACGTGAACCGGAAGCATTGCTGAAACTGGAAAACATCTACGCACTGGATAAATTCGCCACGCTGCTTCCTCCGCCTGCCCATTCCCCGGATTTACCTGCCATTACAGGGATTACGGCCGTTCACCGTCTCCACGTGGCGGAAAAGGTAAAACACCCCCTGATCCGGGAAGCGCTCCACATGATTACACTCACCCATAAGTCATTCCCTCTGATTCGGAAAAACCTTTCCGAACTCCACTGGGACGAAAAAAATACATCCTGGATTGCAATATTCAACGGCCGTCCTCAGCCCCGAATCTATCTGGGCAATGAAGACCTGAATGACAGGCTGCTGATTCTTGAGCGATATCTGGACAAAGCCAGGGTTGAGCACCGGGATCTCAGGCACCTGGAGTATATTGATTTGCGGTACAAGGATCAAATTCTTGAAAAGTGATGGAAAACCATGGGACATGAAAATAACATAGTTTTGGGACTTGACATCGGCACCACAAAGATTTGTGCCGTCATCGCCGAATATGACCGGGAAGAACAGTCATATAATATCCTCGGAATCGGACGCGCAGAGTCCAGAGGATTGAAGCGCGGTGTGGTCGTGGACGTGAGTGAAACGAAAACCTCCATCAAACAGGCCATCTCCCAGGCACAGGTCGAGGCGGAAATCACTACACATGAAGCCTGTATCGGCATTGCCGGAGATCATATTCACAGCCTGGATTACGATGCCACCATTGAAGTGAGCTACAAGGACGATCTGGGGCAGATTATTGATGAAAATGATGTTGAAAATGTTCTGGAAAAGGCCAAAAAGTTCAATCTGGCTCCGGAGCGGGAAATCATTCACGCCATACCCAAGAGTTTCCATATCGACAATGAAGGAGAATGCCTCAATCCGCAGGGCATGAGCGGTACCACCCTGACCGTGAATGCACATATCATTCATGGTGTGAAGAATACCATAAAGAACCTGAGACACTGCGTGAATTCTACGGCGCTGAATGTCCGCAAGATTGTCCTGGAGCCCCTGGCTTCCGCACGGGCGGTCCTTTCACGCGAACAGCAGGAGCTGGGTGTCGCGCTCATTGATATCGGCGGCGGCACAAGCGATGTGGTCATCTATCAGGAAGGGGCACTCATCTATACCGGAATTATCGGCTACGGAGGCGCCATTATAACCAAGGATATCGCCACCATCATTCAGACCGGGCTGGCGGATGCCGAGAGAGTCAAGATTGAGCAGGCCTGGGCCTCAGTTCAGCAGGCAGAAATTCATGGTGTGGAAGATGTTGTGGTAAAATCAATTTCGGGAGAAGATGAAATTCACACCGATTCCCATAAAATTTCCGAATACACCCAGGCGCGGATGCAGGAAATCCTGAAAATGGCCTATACGATGATCACGCAGCATGTCAATCTGTCACATCTTTCCGCCGGTATTGTCCTGACGGGAGGTGGCAGCATGCTCCGCGGCTTGCCCGAAATGGCCAGAACCATTTTCGGCACGACCGTCACTGTAGGCTACCCAAACAAGCTGCCCGGCCTGGAAAGCAGCCACCTCAGCCCCGAGTACGCCACGGCAGTGGGTCTCATTTCCTGGTGTGCACCGGATGGGGCAGGACAGAAATCCCTGTCCTTTCCTAAAAAGGATAATAACTCCGGTAATCTGAAAAAGATTTTCCGTAACATTTTTTCAAAAGATTTATTTTAAGGAGGTCTTATGTTATTTGTTTATGATGATGCCCTGGAAGACAGCGCAAAAATCAAGGTCGTCGGCGTCGGCGGCGCGGGAGGAAATGCACTGAACCGGATGATAAACACCAATATGGATGGTGTGGAATTTATTGCCGTGAATACGGATGCCCAGGCTCTGAATGAGAATAAGGCTGAAATCAAAATACAGATCGGCCGTGAACTCACTCGTGGCAAAGGTGCCGGAGCCCGGCCCGAAGTCGGAAAGAAGGCCGCTGAAGAAAGCCGGGATGCCCTGGTCGAGGTCATGAAAAATACGGATCTGGTCTTCATTACGGCCGGTATGGGAGGCGGAACGGGAACCGGTGCCGCTCCTGTCATTGCCGGACTGGCCCGGGAAAACGGCGCTCTGGTCGTTGGCATCGTATCGAGACCCTTTACCTTTGAAGGCCGCAAACGCGCCGAAAATGCCATCGGCGGGATCAATGAACTTCGTGAAAACGTGGATACCCTCATTGTCGTTCAGAACCAGAAGCTGCTGGAGATCGTCGGTGCTGAAACAAATTTCGAAGATGCCTTTGTCACCGCTGACAGTATTCTGAATCAGGCAGCCCGCGGCATCTCCGATCTGATCATCCGTCATGGCCTCATCAATCTGGACATGGAGGATGTAAAGACGGTCATGACAGATATGGGTGATGCCATCATGGGTATCGGTACGGCTTCAGGCCCGTCCCGCGGCGTCATGGCTGCTTCTCTGGCCATTTCCTCTCCCCTGCTTGATGATGTGAGCATTGCCGGCGCAAAGGGCGTTCTCATCAATTTCACGGGCGGAAAGGATATGAAGCTTACCGAAGTCAATGAAGCGGCCGAAATCATTCATCAGGAGGCGGGTGACGATGCAAATATCATATTCGGAACCGTCATTGATGAAACGATGAAGGATGAGATCAAGATCACCGTCATTGCCACCGGATTCAACAAACCGGCAGATCCCGTGAAACAGGTTCTGACCGTTCAGCAGCCGACCCGGATAAATATGAACGGGAATCCGTCCACCCAGCCGGCCGGATACAGAGTCCCCGAACCGACTATGGTCAAAACGCCCAAAAATCTGGAATTCATGCAGCCGGAAACGGCAAAAGCCCCGCTGATCCGGAATATGGGAGCCGATGATCTGGAAATTCCGGCATGGATACGGCAGCAGGAATCCTATCGGAATCAGTAAATGGCTGTTTTGAAGCGTTCCGCTTCGTTATGGGTAAAAATATTATTTGAATAATAAAAAAACCCCCGGCAAAACCGGGGGTAAATTTTTTTCAGATGAAAAAACGGAATCAGGCTTTGACGACGTTATTGGATTTTATGCAGCTCGTACAGACTTTCATTTTCTTCACCGTTCCGTTGACATTGGCGCGGACAACCTGAAGATTCGGTTCCCAGCGACGCCGTGTCTTGTTATGCGCATGGCTGACACTGTTTCCGTAAACTGGTTTTTTTCCGCATATTTCGCATATCTTTGACATTCGCCTCTCCTTTCAAGCTGCGTAATATCACAATATTTATTTAAATATTCAAGTTTAATTTTCAGCAAGCTCTGAATTTTCATCGTCATCGGGCTTTTCCGTCCACAGAGTCTCTCTTTTCTGATCCGCTTCGTCCAGAAGGTCCGGCAAAGTGAGCGCCCAGTCCACGGCTTCCCTGCACAGTGTGGTCGCTGCAGCCTGGCCCGCATATTTCACCATGTCTGCAAATTCCAGAACCCGGGCCATCTCGTCCACCAATTCCTGCGAAAGCACTGTTTTCAGTACGGGCAGCATTTCCCGGGTACTTAATTCGATAAGGTGCAGAAAGTACTGACTCTCTATATAATTTTTCAGGATATAATTATACTTTTCATAAAAATCCTTGAAGCGCCCCTGTAACAGATCATCACCATTGCTCAGCGCTTCCATCTCTTCCAGAAAGCGCGTCCGGGGAGATTTCAGGAATTCAATCTGATCCTCAGGCTGCGGATGATGACGGTTTCGAAATGCAAAATACAGAGCCGCAAGGGCAACCAGCACAATGAGGATAAGCAGCAGGACCTGTTTCGCTGTAAAGATGGAGACGGAGCGGGGGCCATACTGATCTGCCACCGCATTCCCGCCCAGACTGTCCAGAGCGCTGAGAATCAGAACACTCACACTGTCACTGGCAATTTTTTGAGACAGGCTGTCGGCCCGTCCCGAGTCGGCGAGGATGAAGGACAGCGCCGGAAAGGTGGCCGTGGCCGTATCGAAGGGCGAAACGGACATTGTCAGGCTGTACTGACGCATCCCGTCCTTCAGCGGGCTGTCGTCTTCCTTTACATCGAGAAGGACCCAGTTATGAAGGGATTCTGCAGCCGGACGCTGAAATATTACCGTCGAGCCCTCCCGGTGTTCAAAGAGAAAATGATAGCGAAAAGGATCGCCGATATAGCCGCGGGCCGGTTGAATTTCGGTAAGATTGGCGGCAGATGCGGCCAGAATATAGCCGAGCAGCAGGGCAGGCAGGATGGTCAGTCTCAATGTATCAGTCTTTCTCTGTTTTTGAAGAAAAGGCTCAGGGGAACAATATATGGCTTATCCGTTTCAATATTGATGAGATCCACCTTATTTTTCAGCGCCATTCTGGACAGGGTTTCCTGCCGGAGCTGAAAATTTCCCGCGTAGGCATCCTGCACAGCGGAGTCCCCCGTATCAATGACGATACGCTCCCGGCTTTCCTGATCCTGAAAAGCCATCAGTCCCATATCCGGCAGTTTTTTATCAAAGGGATCCACCGTATGAACGAGAATCACATCATGAGTATTGCTGAGCGCCTTCAGTTCCATATCAAAATCGGTCGAATAGAAATCACTCACCACAAATACGACGGATTTTTTCCGGGCAACTCTGGACAGAAAGCGGAGCGCGGACCGAATATCCGTCCCGGTGGATTCGTGTTCACCGAAGAGAATTTCACGGATCAGCTGCAGGGCGTAGGATTTCCCCTTTCGCGGAGACAGGTATTTCTCGATCTTGTCCGTAAAACTGAGCAGGCCGATCTTGTCACCATTTTTCAGGGCTGAAAAAGCCAGGACGGAACAGATCTCGGCGGCTATCTCACTCTTCGCCGTCGAAATGGATCCGAAAAGCCCGGACGCGGAATTATCGATGACGAAATAAACCGTCAGTTCCCGCTCTTCCTCCATAATCTTGACGAAGGTTCCCTGCGACCGGGCCGTAACGTTCCAGTCAATCATCCGCACATCATCGCCGTACTGGTACTCACGCACTTCGGCGAATTCCATGCCCCGGCCCTTGAAAGCGCTGTGGTATTCACCCGAAAACACCTCGTTCACCAGTTTCCGGGTCTGAATCTCGATCTGTTTAACTTTTTTTAAAACCTCTTCCGAAATCATGACAGATATTCCGATTACGATCAGGGAACAGGTATGGTATCAAAAACGGATTTGATCACGTCATCCACCGTAATTTCCTCCGCCTCGGCTTCGAAGCTCAGGATGATACGATGGCGAAGTACGTCGTAGCCGACCTCCTTGATATCATCCGGCGTGACATAGGCACGGTGATTAAGGAAGGCATTGGCCTTCGCCGCCAGCACGAGATTGATGGAAGCGCGGGGAGATCCGCCGAACTCAATGAGCGCCGCCAGCTGCGACAGGCCGTATTCCTCCGGATTGCGGGTGGCAAAAACAAGATCCGTTACGTATTTGTGAATTTTATCATCCACATAAATGCCCTTGATGACCTTCCGCGCGCGCAGAATGTCATCCGTGGAGATCACGGCATTCACGGTCTCAGGGAGTGTCGATCCCGTGAACAGCCGAAGAATTTTCTGCTCTTCGTCCTTATTGGGATACCCTACCTTCACCTTCAGCATGAAGCGGTCCACCTGAGCTTCAGGCAGAGGATAGGTTCCCTCCTGCTCGATGGGATTCTGCGTAGCCAGTACCAGGAAGGGATCCGGAAGAGGATAACTGGTATCTCCGATCGTAACCTGCCGCTCCTGCATGGCTTCCAGAAGCGCAGACTGCACCTTGGCGGGGGAACGGTTGATTTCATCCGCCAGAATAATATTCGCAAATACGGGACCCTTTTTTACATCAAAATTATTCTGATTCTGATTGTAGATCATGGTTCCGATCAAATCCGCCGGAAGCAGGTCGGGAGTGAATTGAATCCGGTTAAAACCCGAATTGATACATTTTGCCAGACTGTTTACGGTCAGAGTCTTGGCCAGGCCCGGAAGACCTTCCAGCAGAACATGGCCGTTGCTCAGCAGTGCCGTGAGCAGACGCCGGACCATCAGATCCTGACCGACCAGTACCTTTCTAAGTTCACTCTGCACCGCATCCGTAAAGCGGCTTTCCTTCTCAATTTCCTCATTCAGCAGCTGCAGGTTGAATTCCATGTGTCCTTTCCTTTATTTTCCAGTGCTGTCCGGCGCCGTATCAACCATTCCCTTCAACTGGGGAATATCATCAATATCCTTGCCGAGATTATCTAACTCAAACTTGACGGCTGATGCCAGTTCATTATCGGCGTAATCCGCCAGAAAACGTTTATATTCGGTCTTTGCCTCATCGAAACGGCTGGTATTATTCGCCAGGAGAAATCCGGCCATAAAGCGGCTCTTAGGGCCATAGGCGCTCTGCGGGTAGACATCCGCAACATGACGATAAACCTGGATGGCCTTGCTCAGATCCTGAATATTATTCATATACAATTCGGCGAGCCGATAAGCGCTCTTCGCAGCCAGCTCGTTGTCCGGATACTTCTTTTCAAGTTTCTGAAACGTCTTTGCCGCGTCTTCGAACTTGTCCTTGGAAATCTGCGTTTCTGCATCCGTATACATCTGAGATGCTGAACGGCGGTCACAGGATCCGGCCGCAAACACCAGCAATGTCAGTAATATGACTAGTTTTCTGCTCATCAAAGGTCCTTTCTGCATGTTGGGTTTAATGTTCCTATCATTAGTTTTGTTCCAAATTTAACAAAAATTAAAAAGCAAATAAAAGGGCTAATATGAAGCGGATCTCCGTCTGGTCAAAGCGGGCCCTCTTTCCGGATGCGTCGTTGAGCACAAAGGGGAATTCGGCCCGGATGGGCCCGATGTAGGTATTATAGGTAAATCCGGCTCCGCAGGATGCGTAAATATTGCCGGCGCGCAGGGCTCCGGACAGGGACGGCTCGAGTGAACCGCTGTCCACAAACAGAAGCAGGCCCAGCGGGCCGTAGAGTTTCTGCCGTACTTCCGCATTCAGCAGCATCTTTGCGTGTCCGGCATAGATTGTCTGGCCGTCCGCACTGAGAAAAGCCTGGCCGATGCTCTGGCTCCAGCCTCTCACCGTATTTTCCGATCCCATCCGATACAGGGCATAGAGAGGAGCGCTCCCGTTGATTTCGTTGATCAGGCCGCTTTCCGCCCTGCAGGCAAAACTGGCATTCATCCATAAGGGGAAATACCTGCTCAGGCTCAGATTGCTTTCCATATAGGAGGTTTGGCCCGTTGTCACTGACGCCGTCCACTGCGTCTCAAAGGCAAAATTCCAACCGGTGCTGGAGTAGAGAAAACTGTCCCGGTCGTCATAGCGCAGCTGATACTGAATTTTTCGCTGAACCTCCTTCTTTTCAGGGCTCAGCTTGCTGTCCACCTGGCGCAGGCTCAGCGTGAAGAGACTTCTCAGCAGTTCCCTGTAGCGATACAGCGACGATATTTCAAAACCGGAACTGGTCAGTTCATCATTTTTTGTCGTGACCATCTGATTGAAGGGAGAGTACACATCCCGCCGCGTAAACACGGAAAAGGTGGTGGGAAATCTGAAAATCAGGATCCAGGGCTCCGTGTATTTCAGTTCCACATTATAGGAGGGAAGCAGCGCGGAAGGATGCTGGATCTGCTCCCACAGCAGATTAAAGGAAAAGGTGATACCGAGCTGTCGGGCATGCCCAAACAGATTGCGGTTCTTCCAGTCGATCTGACTGTATATATAGGTCTGGTTTATTGCTTCGATCCTTCCCTGACGAAGTCCCAGATTCATATCCCAGGTCTTTCGCAGTGCCTCGGAAACGGATATTTCCATATTCAACGTGGCCGTGGAGTCATTGCGGCCGACACGGTTCAGAACAATATTATTGTAGGCTCCCAGCTCAAAAATCCGCTTTCGGCTCTCCCTTACATTCGTCAGGTTGAAGAGATCTCCCTGGCTGAAGAGCAGTTCCCGCCGGATCAGGGAGCTTTGAACCGGATTATTCCCCAGAATTTTCACAGAATCGATATGGTAGGCCGCTTCATTGGAAATCCTGAGCGTCCATACCAGCGCGGTGCTGTCCGAAAAACTCTCATCAATATTGACATAGGGCATTCCCTTTTCCCCATAGCGATCTTCCAGAGCCTGCACGTTCTCCATGTAGACAAAGGGTTTGAATGCCTCATGGAGCTGAGGATCAAGTATCTTCAGAATTGCTTCATCTGAAAATTTTGTATTTCCGATGAGTCTGATTTCATCCAGACGGTAGAGCGCTCCCTCCCGAACAAGAATATGAAGGATGGCTCCCGAGGCGCCGAATAGTTCCAGAGAATCCCGGACACTGCATTCCAGATAGCCCTGGGCCTGATATTGCCGCTTCATCATTTCAAGACTGCGCTGCACACTTCGTCGATTATAAAGACGGGTGGTCTTCAACAGTCCGACCCGTTCAAAATGGAGCAGCGGCTCAAGTTGATTCCGTTTGATATGATCATTCCCATGAAATATCACATCCTCAATCCTGTATGAAGGATCGGCCGCGAAGGCTGCCAGGCTGACCATCGACAGCAGCAGAATCATCCGGACAAGGAAGCGACGCTTATTTTTTACTAATTTCAGGATTA
>JBJKQR010000003.1:0-30325 GCA_046735395.1 Fidelibacterota bacterium
CCAACGAGCCAACAATGTCTTCCACGAATGCCACGAATGAACACGGATATCAAGATTTATCCACGAATTTCACGAATTGACACGAATAAGTATAGGAAACGCATTTTAATATATGAATCCGTTTTCAGATCCCAATACTACCCGCTGACACTCCAACAAGCCAACAATGTCTTCCACGAATTTCACGAATAAACACGGATATTCAGATTTATCCACGAATATCACAGATAAACACGAATTCTAAGATAAATCTTCGAATTTCACGAATATTGTCTGGGAAAGCATTTTAACAAAAGAGTCCGGTCTCAGATTCCCGTCCTACACGCGAACGCTCCCACAAACGAACAGGTCACGGATTCAATTTACGGGTATGTAATCAATCCCCAGGGTCCTGAAGATAAAAGCGTAAATATCCACGGTCTGTAGAATGGATTCCTCCAGCGGCGTTCCGATGCCGTGGCCTGTGGTGGAGCTTGTCCGGAGAAGCACAGGATTGTCCGACGTGGTGGCAGCCTGCAGTGCCGCCGTCATTTTCCGGGAATGCATGGGATCGACACGGGGATCATTTGCTCCGGTCATGAACAGGATAGCCGGGTAGGATGTAGCGGCCCGGACATGATGGTAGGGTGAGTAGGCGTACAGGGCCCTGAATTGATCCGCATCCTTCACGGTTCCATATTCCGGAATATTGAACTGGCCGTTGGCGGTGAGTTCGTTGCGCAGCATATCATAAATGCCCACCGAGGATACGGCGGTCTGAAACAGTTCAGGATGCTGGGTAATGATAGCTCCCATGAGCAAGCCGCCATTTGATCCGCCCTGGATGGCCAGCTTTTCCGAAGTTGTATAGCCTTCGTCAATGAGGTACTGCATGACCGCTGCAAAATCATCGAAACAATTCTGCTTTTTCAGAAGCGCCCCGTCCCGATGCCAGGCTTCGCCATATTCCCCGCCACCTCGGATATTGGCAGAAGCCCAGATGCAGCCCTGTTCGATCCAGACCTTGCGGACGGCACTGAATCCGGGCGTGATGCTGATGTCAAATCCGCCGTAGCCGTAGAGCAGCAGCGGATTGCTCCCATCCTTTTTTGTTCCCTTTTTCATCATGATATTGACGGGGATTTTCGTTCCGTCCCGGGAGACGGCAAATTCTCTCAGAACCTTCGTATCGGTAAAATCAACCGGGGACTCATATTTCAGTTTTGCAGACTTTGTTTCACCTGAAGCGGCAGTGAAGCGACGCCATTCCTTGGGTGAATTAAAGGACGAATTCCCGAAGAGGATATCATCACCATTCAGAGCAGTAATTTCATTGATGGTGGAGACGGGCAGACTCTCGGGGGCGGCAAGTGTGTTTCCCTCGTAATCAAAACTTCTGATTTCAGAAGGCCCGCCCAGCTGACAGGTGACATAAAGGCGTGTCGGCGTAACGACGAATTTACTTTTTCCGTCAAAAGTGGATACAATGGCTGCATCACTTTCCGGGATAAGAACCTGACTCCTGGCCAGGGATGGATGATCCAGAGACAGTTTCAGAATTTTTCCCTGCGGCGCGTCCTCTCTCGAAATGAGAAAAAGATTTCGCCTGCTACCGAAAACCGCCTGCACGATACCATCTTCAAAATCGCTTAACTTCTTCCAGGATCCATCCGCTTTAATGATAAATATTGAAAAACGCCCGCTATCCCCGTACTGGAGCGTGAGCAGAATCTGTCCGGTTTCGCAGTCGGTCTCCAGCTGTATTTCCGCGATGCGGGGAAAATCCTTTCCGATGACGTAATGGTCCGCGTCAACAGAGGTTCCCAACCTATGATACCAGACCTGCTGATAAAAATTCATATCTTCTGCTGAGCGCTCACCTTCCCGTGGATATCGGGTATAATAAAACCCGGATCCGTCAGCAGCCCAGGCCATATCCCCGCCGGCCGTACCGCCGTTCACCTTCGGAATAACAACATCTGTCTGCCGGCCTGATTCGGTATCAAAAAGGGTCAGAGTCCCGCTTTCCGAACCCTGATATGACAGCGAAACCGCAACCAGCTTCCCATCCGGAGAGGGGACATACCAGTCCATGGATGTCGTGCTGGCCGTATCCAATTGATTCGGGTTCACAATGATCCGCTCCGCCGCGGCCTCATCAGCTGAAGTCATCCACACGAGAAGCGGCTGATTCAGCGGAGGCTGATTCTTCAGGGCAAATAATTTCCCGCCCTGCCAGGCCATGTCGTAATAACTGGCCGGAGCCGCTTTCATAATGGCAGATATTCGTCGTGACAGGGCTTCATCGAAGGGAATATGGTCCAGAAATTTTCGGGCGGTCTGATTCTGAGCTTCGCTCCAGGCCTTCACTTCCGGATCTGCCCAGTTTTCCAGCCAGCGATAAGGGTCTGCAACAACAGTGTTCTGCAGCGTATCCCGCACGATGCTGACACGGGTCTCCGGATAGTCCGGTTTCGTGCTGTCACATCCATTCATGATCAGCATGAAAGTCAATGCCGCAAGCATCGCCGGCAGTTTGGATACGAGTCCTGATATTTTCATTTTAATTCCCTTCCCCACCCATTTAGATGTAAAATAAGTTCCCTGCAACATGTTTCAGCCTCGTGAAACCGAGCCACGCTGAATCCGGATTCCCGGTGGAATCATCTGGAAATTTTGCATGGCGAAATATAGATAATTGACTGTCTCACGGCAAGCGGGAGAGATAAAAAAAGGCCATGCTTTCACATGGCCCCTTCTGAATTCATAATAAGAATGCTGCGTTATTTCAGTAGCAGCATTTTCCGTGTCTGCAGCAGGTCCCCGGCCTGGAGCCGGTAGAAATAGATTCCGCTGGAAACGGTCTGACTGAAGGAATCGCGTCCGTCCCAGATAATTTCGTACCACCCGGCTTTCTGATCCGGACGAGTCCATTCACGGACTGTCCTCCCCAGAACATCATAAATAATTATCCGGACATCACACTGCTCCGGAACAGCATATTTGAGCGTTGTCACCGGATTGAAGGGGTTGGGGTAGTTCTGCTTCAGTTCGTAAAGGTTCGGTACTTCTGCAGCGGAAATTCCGACCGGGCCATTGAACGTGACACGAGCCATGAATCCGGTCAGCCGGAAGGGTTCATAGCTGATGATCATGATTCCGGCATACAGGTACTCACCGTCATCGATCTTCACCAGATCCCAGGCAATTTTGTTCTCACTGAGCCCGAGATCAGTCTCCCACAGCACATTTCCGGCGTTGTCGAGATAATAGGTGTAGGGTGAGGCGATACCGGAGGTCGTATCCACTCCCGTTCCGCCGACAAAGAATCCTTCGTCGAATTCACTGGCAAAATAGGCTTCACCTGTGGTCACGCCGCAATAGGTATTATCCCAGAGCAGATTTCCGTCCGAATCCGCGTGAATGACATAATAATTCATATTCTGCAGAGTGTCCGTCTCACGTCCGGCTAATATGTAATTACCGGTGGAAGTCAGTTCTATTCTCTGCATCTCCCGCCACTTCCCGGTTGTATCGTTCAGGGCGATATTATCCCGGTAGATGACCATACGTAGCGAATCCCCGTCACTGTTCAGGGTGAGCGTTCCGGGGCCGGATATGCCGGTAGCCGGATCATCCAGATTTCCGGCGCCGACCAATATTCCATCGGAGACCTCAACGATGGACATGATGCGTCCCTGTCCGATCAGTTTCAGCCAGGTCATGGTTCCGTCACTCGCCATCCGCACGAACAGGGGCAGAATCTCCGTATCTATCCCCTCCCACATTCCGGCAAACAGCGTGGAACCGTCTGAGAGATTGACCGCGTCCGTAAGCATGTAGCGGTCTGTCTGCGGCAGCCCCAGATCGCTGAAGGCTTTTTCATAGGCGATATCTCCTGACGACGTGAATTTTACAAGCCAGGGATCACCGCCCGTTGTCACCAGATAGCCCCCGTCCGGAGCCGTGATGACCCGCGAATGATCATTGCTCCACCCGTTCACTGCTTCCGTCAGAACCCGGACCCAAACCGAATCGCCATTGGTATCCACCTTCACCACCCAGATCCCCCCATGCGGGCCGGTGAGGATAAAGCCGCCGTCATCCGTTTTATCCGCGGATGTGAAGTAGCACAGTGAATCACCCATTATCCGGGTCCAGAGCGTATCCGGCATGGCGGCCAAGGCCATATGACAGAGCAGGATACCCGGAATAATAAAGGCACTTTTTCCCATTCTCATGATTCTCCTCCTTAAACATTGCATAGTTTGTTCTCATACCCATTCATCATCAGGCCATGAAAAAATATGCTGAGAAAGTGTGAGTTTTTGTTTACAGAGAATTCAATGATTAAAATTTGCGGAAATCATGGGAGGATAGAATTTGATTAGCAATGTGTATACTCCTCAAATGAATATACGGGATACGGGAGTTGAATTCCAATTTTAAACACAGATCCTATTCTGCACGCATCATCCGGATCGGCCGACTGAAGTCAACGAATTTCAGCAGAACTGTATATCCGCTAAAAACTGCCTATGATAAGACATTCGCACTGTCAGGATTCGTCGTGCTCCGTATCCATATCTTTAAACCAGTCCTCGGTTCCATACAGCTTTTCGCTGCATTCGGGACAGAGCCCGTGGCTGAATTTTGCGTCACTGTGGGTTGATATATATGATTCTATCTGATTCCAATAGCCCTTGTCATCACGAATTTTTTTACAGGAAGCGCAGATCGGCAGCAGACCCGCCAGGGTTTTCAATTCATCATTTGCTTCATCCAGATGGCCTTCCACTCTCAGGGCGGACATGGCGATCAGCCCGGTAAATATGGAAATATGTCCCAGAGAAATAATAATATAGGCAAGAGAATGAACCAGTCCTGCGGACATAAAATCTCCGATTCTCGACTCCATAAATAAAGTATAGAGAGTCCGGATTACCGAATACATTCCCACAACAAGAAAACTGCCGCTGAGCAGGGGATTGTGAAGTTTATAATTCGGGCTGATATGCTTTTTCATGACGCTCACGGCCCTGAAGGAGATGGTGGCGATGGATAGAGAGACGATAACGATCCTCGCATTGATATCCGGGTAATAATACGTATACACTGCAAACAGAAGGAAAACGGCAATGGAAAAAATACTGTCCAGCTTGTTTTCCTGTTTCGCTTCGGAAAAATCCACCAGGCCTCTCACAATAAAGAGATAGCCGACGATAATGGCTGTATTGGCCACCACGATGGTGAAAAAATCAGGGAAATAATGCCGGAAGCTCTGAAGCAGGAATGCGAAAAAATTGATGAGATAAGCAGAGGACCAATAGCCGAGTCCCGGGTAATCCTTCCCTTTCCGTTTAATCTGAAATAAGTTCAGGAAGATGATGAGATAGATGAAGGACGTGGTGATGGAAAGGGTTCTGATATCCAAAATTTCTCTCATTTATCCTTCCTCAGATGGGTGTCGATATGTGTTGTAAAGGCCGGTTTGAATAGTCCCGCGAAAAGCTTTGCAGCTCTTCGACATCGCAGCTCCGCGCAATAAGTTAAAAATTTATGATACGGCAGTCACTACAAAAGCACAGAAAAGAAAAATTTGCACTGCATCCGATCCATGAATTGAGCTGAATAATTACCTTCAATTCTTGTATATTTTTACATGATCTGTTTTGAACTGAAACCCGCAGAATCAATTTCGGAAGGTTTATGATGTCTACACGATTACCTGACACTTTATCATCTATGCACAGACAGCTGGGAATCAGCAGAGAGCTGGTGGAAAATTACCGTCTCGACTTTCATTCTGAGGGCCGGAACCTGCAGGACATCGGTGAAAATGAAGCCGGCAGAATGCAGCGTCTCACTGCAGATACGGCTGCGGCGTGGTTTGAGATGCAGCGGGTAGCGGCCTCACAGGGCATCATCCTCGCTCCTGTTTCAGGGTTTCGCTCCTATGAGGTTCAGGCGGATATTATTCAGAGGAAACTGCAGTCCGGGCTTCGGATTGAGGACATTGTCCGGGTAGTGGCCATTCCCGGTTTCAGCCAGCACCACAGCGGTCAGGCCCTTGACATCAATACAGAAAACTGTCCGGCGCTCGAGGAGGAATTCGAAAATACGCCGGCCTTTCGCTGGCTTCTGGACCATGCCCACTCCTACCATTTTTCCTTGTCCTATCCGCGCGATAACAGCCTCGGCATTATTTATGAACCCTGGCACTGGTATTTCGAGAAATAAAGAATCGCGTTTCTGTCATACACGCCATGCTCAGATAAAGTCTCTACCACTTTACAACTTTACGTCATAAACATAAGGCCTGAAAAACATCGCCTTTTCAGATAATCCTGCCCAGCTTAAAATAATCGCCTGACTCGTATTATCGATATAATTTATCAGCAGCCGTAAAATATTTATTTATAATTGCTTCTGCCTGATGATGCCGTTCGCTGGCGGGGAATTTTTTACCGATCATGCGGCCGTCTTCAATCAGGACAAAGGAATCGCAGAGATTTTTCATGATATGCATATCATGGCTGATGAGAAGAAGGCTGAGACCTTTCCGGCGCCGGCGGTTCAGATCCTGGATGAGTTTGTTTTTCAGCTTGAAATCCAGATTCGTGAAGGGTTCATCGGCAATGAGGATGGCCGGATGGCCCATGACAGCGCGGATATAGGAAAGGATCTGTCTCTGTCCGCCGCTTAATTCGGAGACATTCTTGTCGGACAGTCCCTCCGACATTTCAAAATAGGCAAGCAGGGCCTGCACTTCATGCCGGACCGTGTTCCAGTCCTGGCCCCGGCTCTCACTGATTTCACGGAAATGTCCGGAAATACTGATATGGGGATCAAAGGAATCAAAGGCCGCCTGATCAATATACTGAATGGGTTCGGCGACGCGTTTCCGGATATGTCCCTCATATTCCGGTAAGATATTCAGAATACATTTGACTAATGTACTCTTTCCCTGCCCGCTGTTACCCAGCAGCCCCAGACATTCACCGTACTGCAGATCAAAATGAATATTTTCGATGGAGAAGGGATGGGCAAAGGAAAACAATTCACCCGGATAGCTGTAACTTTTCAGGGAAACAGACAGGATGGGTTTGCGGTCCGAAGCGAAATCCGATCGTCCGGACGGGCTCTCCGCCAGCACATTCAGATAACTTTGATAATCCTTGTAATACTCTGTTTTTATGAAGGATTCGGGAGTAAATGTCTGAACCGTCTGGTCATTGAGTAAAATGATTTTATTGAATCTCAGGATATTCACCGCCAGCAGGTCATGAGATATGAGCAGATAGGTCTGCAGCAGCTTCTGATCCACCAGTTCGTTCAGATAGCTGTAATAATTTGCGATAATGGTCATATCCAGCGAATTGGTCGGTTCATCAATGAGCAGGATCCTGCCGGTTCCCAGCATACTGATGAGCAGGCTCAGACGCTGAAGCTGTCCGCCGGAGAGCTGACGCGGGAAGCGGTGATTCAGAGCGCTGTCATCTCCCATATTGAAAGCGTTCTGCAGGCGGCTGCGCCATTCCTGCGACAGCAGATGTCCCTGAATGAGTTCTTCCGCCCTCTTGCGCTGCTCATTCATACGGATGGCGGGTGAAATGCTCTTCACCGGGTCCTGAAAGAGCATACGGAGCCCGTCCCCGCGAAGTTCATGAAGTCCGGGCAGATCATCCGGATCAATATTCTTCCCGTCATAGAGCACCTTTCCCCGGAATTCGAAGGCCTCTTCATCGATCAGTCCGGACAATAGGCGGATCAGAGTGGTCTTCCCGCTTCCCGACAACCCGATGACAGCGACCCGGTCCCCTTTTTCGATATGAATATGGCTGTCACGGATAAGCTGCTGCTGATTTTCGCGAATTTTCAGGCTGTTTATATGAAGGTGAATCATAGCTTCCGTTTCCTTAACAGAAATAGTCTGAACAGCAGAATCTGAAAAAGGGTGAGGAAAATGAGCGGAATGATCGCCCAGTAATTCGTGCCCAGCATAAAGCATTCGCGATTTTCCGCCATGATATTCCCGGCGGTAAGCACCGGATTTGCCATCATTTCACCCAGCCCCAGCTCGATCAGATAGTCCACGCCCACGTGAATGAGAAAAGCCATGGACAGCAGATATACGAATTGCAGCGTGATGAGTTCGGAGTAATTGGTCCTGAGAATTTTTTTAATGAGGCGCCCTCTCGGCATTCCGTTGTTACGGAGCGTGAATATATAGGATTTTGCCCATTCCTTCTGAAAAAAATCACGGTAAAAACGGGCGGAAGACGAAACCAGAAAAATGCTGATGGCCACAGACTGGGCCAGTATCTGTATAAAATACCCCGCTCTCACATTATTCAATTCAACAAAATTGATGAGCACCGTAAACATGAATACGATCAGAAAGACATAGGGAACGGCATTGTGGAGACGAAAGAACAGATCCAGAAAACGTACGACACGCCGTTTTCCCAGCGCCCAGACAATACCCAGAAACAGGCCGGCTACGAGGGTTAACAGCGACGTCAGCAGGGAGATGGAAAAGGAATTGAGAGAGGTCGTGAGGCTGAGGAGCAGATTGTCCCGTCCCAGCTGATCGGTGCCCAGCCAGTGGCTTCCGGAAGGTGACAGATTCTTGGTAAAGGCAAATTTGCTCATGTGTCGTCCAATGCTCAGACTGGAATCAAACAGAACCGTGATAAGGATCAGAAGCAGCAGAAGCCCGGCCAGACGTACGGGATTAGTGTAGGTCTTATAGAAATTCCGTCCAGCAACCACAGCGGCCTTCATCGTTTCCCGGATTTCTGTAAAACTGTCTTTTTCCATCGTGGACTGAGCCCCTTTCAATGGCCTTCGGGGTTGAGCAGCTGCAGGCTGATGCTGAAAATCAGATCCAGGCCATAATTCATCAGCAGACTGAGCAGCAAAGCATTGATGATGAGCGGAATATCAAAATTTGCAAACCCGATGAGCAGCAGGGATGATAATCCGCGGATACTGAAAATAAGCTCCACGATCAGAATATTTCCCAGCAGCACAGGCAGCTTGTTCTTCAGAAGCGTCAGCACTTCCGGCAGGGTGCTGCGGAAAATGTGATATCCCACATTCAGAAAGCCGGGCAGCGCGGCACGCGGTGAATACTTCAGCATGAGGGCATTGTCCAGATACTGGGCACGGCTTTCCTTCAGCATGAACCGGGCCGCATAGCTGGACAGCTCGGAGAGGATATTGCTGCCCACGATCACGCTGATGAGGGCGAGGATGTACACATTCACATTCGGGAAGATGATGAAGAGCAGAACAGCGAGTATGTAGGATGGAAACGAGGACAGCAGAAAAATCAGCTGTTCAAGTCCCAGACTGATCAGTTTCTTGTTCTTACGATTTACAATATGCACGTTGCGGCTCTGATATATGGCCCGCTTATATGCGAAAATGATGGAAATGATCAGGATGAACAGCGAAGAGACAGACAGCAGCATGAAACTGTTCAGAATCGCTTCTCCCAGCAGATTAAAAATATCGAGGCCCACGTAGGAAGAGGAGTATTTCAGGCTGAAGAGCAGGGACGGCAGAAAATCCTTTCCGCCGGAAACAGTCCAGCTTTTCGCCATTTCCGGCATGAGCACCTTGATCAGTGCGGCAAAGACCAGCAGCAGAATAAAGAGTAACAGAATCTCCGCAATTTTCTTGAAGAAAACAAAAACCAGTTGTTTATTCATTCACTGTGAACTTCTGATTTCAGGTTGGGAATAACAGTTGTTTTATAACAGGCCCTCAATGAATCCCGGCCGCGCGGGTATTACCGTTTGCAGCCGGGCCGGAAAAGGTTAGCCGGGGGCTATTATTTGGACACACTCCAGATGGGCAGAGAACCGAGCAGTGAGAAGGGATTCACCATCGTCACACCGGTGATGCGCTTGCTGTAGTAGGCCCGTTTTCCTCCGGTGAACAGATAGATATAGGGTGTTTCCTTCTGAAGCAGCGTGTTCAGATCCTTTGCGTAAACGATTTTCTCATCCAGAACCACCGAATTGTGGAACTTCAGGACAGCCTGGTCCAGCTCAGGCGACTGCAGCCGGGAGTAATTGTAATCAGAGTAGCTGTGATAGAGGCTGTAATAATCGTATTTATAGGTGAACTGATTGAAATAATTGAGCGCCAGCTGATATTTCCCGGTTTTCAGACGGGTCTTGAAGGCTTCATTATTCACATCCACCACATTGATCTGGATTCCGATATCGGCCAGGTTTTTCAGAAATTCCTCAGCGATTACATTGGCCATGCCGCCCATCTTGTTATTGATGAGAAGTTCCAGAGCCTCAGGCTTGCCGTTTGAATTATCCAGCGCCTTCATGGCCGCAGCCCGGTCGAAGGTCTGGTATCCGTCCAGCTTATGGTAGGCCGAAACGGTTTCATTCATGGGAAAAGTATTGTGCATGACATAGTCGGCTCCGACATCGCCATAGAGCAGCTCGGCCATATTTTCACGATCCACGGCCAGCGACAGCGCCTGTCTCAGCTCCGGTGAGGAGAGCGCAGGATCACTGCAGTTGATGACGATGGCATTGAAGCCCAGAGGAACATAGTCATTATAGGGAATATTCTTCTTATTCAGAGCGCTGTAATATCCTGGATCAACGTCCAGAAGCACTTCCGCTCCTTTGTTATCCATCTTTTTTATGCTGCTCGCCGGATCGGTGCTCAGCAGAAATTCCACAAACTGCACCGGATGATCGACGCTTTTCCGCTGCAGAACCAGCTTGTTTGAGAAGCGTTCCTTCACTTTGAATTCGCCGGTTCCGACCGGAGTATTCTGCAGATCCATGAGTCCGGCGTAACTGTTCAGAGTGACAGGCAGTTCCTCTTCATTGATTTTATAGGGAAGAATCTTGAATTTCAGAATCCAGATCGCATCCTCATAGGACACGGGGATGGTGAAGGTAAATTTGATTTCGTCAGCCCCCACCTTCTCGTAGGATTTGAGGATATCACGGAAGCGGCCGCGATAGGAGGAATTATTTGTCGGCTCGGAAATCACATCCAGCGTGTAGATCACATCATCGGCGGACAGAATCCGTCCGTCCGGCCAGGTCTGGTCAGCCCGCATTTTCACATCGTAGACGGCCTTATTTTCCGGATCCTGAGTGATGTTCAGGGCTGCCTGCAGATCGATTTTTCCATCCATGGAACCGCTGGGGCCGGTCAGGCCCTGAAAGAGCAGATCGTTCACGTAGGATGCAGTCGCATTCTGAGAAAATACCGGCAGCAGATTATCCGGCAGGTCGTCCACATAGATTGAGATGGTATCCTTTTTACCGCCGCCGCAGGAGCTCATGATGAGGAGCAGGGACAGCATCAGAAATGACAGAGAATATGTTTTGAATTTTTTCATTGTTCACCTCTCTTATTAAAAATCAAGGATCTTGTATAAGGTTGCATCAAAGGAAAAGGATTCGTCCCCTTTCGTATTCATAATTTCGATTTTGTGAAACCCGCCTTTCAGATCCGGAGCGATAAAGGTGGACCGCCCATTGCGGTCGTAGGCCTTATTCACCAGGTTTTTCGGATTATCCGGGTCTTCATAGACCTTGATGATATAATCCATGTTCACATTACAGTTCAGCTTGCGGTATTCGCCGGGCCCGATCACCAGATCGACACTGCGATATTCCGTTTCACCCCGTTTGAGAGACCCGTCGGTTTTTGAGGAAATTTTATAATTTTCCGTATAAGCCAGCTGTTTCGGACGCAGCGGATCGCCCCATTTTTTATTGAACTTGCGGGTGGAGCGCCGTTCGGACTGTTCCCGGCTGAATTCGTTCTGATTCGCCCGAGCATTCTTTATCAGGACGGAAATTTCACCCGTGGAGTCCAGATCAAACATCTGATTTTTAGGAAGTTTGATAAAATCCTGACAATTCTTGTAGGCGTCCAGCGCTTTCGAGTAATCATTATTGCTCAGAAAGACATTGGCCTCCTGAACCATGTCATTCAGAGCACTCATGGCCTCTTTTTTCCTACGCATCCTTTCGGCCGCAGCCGCGTCGGATTTCAGATTCTCCGCCTGTGCCACCTTGGGCGAGAGCCGGTCGGACCAGTCCGGAAATACCTTAAGTATATCCTTCCACATATCAATAGCCTGCTGATAACTCCCGGCCTGAACCAGTTCATCTGCCTGGTTGTCCTTTTCCCGGTTGTCTGAGATCAGATCCCTCACTTCCCGATAGTAGGCCGGCAGATCCTCCTTGTCATCATTCAGGTATTTCGACCAGCGGTCAGCGTAAGTATAAAATTCACTATAGCGTCTGTCATGATACAGAGGAATCAGGATTTTCGCACTCAGCGAGGAAATGGAGGCATTCACATCACTCAGGCGGTTTTTCATCATCAGATTGGGATCAACAAAATTATTCATTTTATCAGCAGATGCGATGTAAATCTTGATAGCCTTGTGATAATTTTCATCCGATTCATAGAATTCGGCTTTTTCCAGCTGTTTTTTAATGGCGTCATACTGATCCATCATATCCAGATATTTCGTATCTCCGGCTTTGGTCAGGTATTTCCGGGCATTTTTCACATCATTGTCATGGAAGGCCTTTTCTCCGACTTTTGCATAATAACTTGCGCCGCACGAGCTCAACATCACGACCGCGATCAGCGCAACTACGATTTTATTCATATTCTCCTCCCGATTATTATCTTCACTTCCACCGGACAGTTTTTACCCCGGACTAATCCGCCCGGCCGGACACAGACACCGTAACTCTGCCACATTGGATTACACCTGCGATTTCTGAAAATACGGCAACCCTGTTTCCCCTCTTCTGTCCGTCATTTATGTTCAAATCCTTATCAAAAAACATGGCTTTATATGAAAGCCGCTTGTAAATATTTTAACTAATTATCCCCATATGTGCGGGAAAAATAGGATAGTCAGCCGGGATTTACAAGCGGAAAAGTGCTGAGATTCCCGCCGGGGCCATTTTCGTTGCCATATTGATCACATTATAGAGTCCGGCCGCACGGCGGGGTTCGCCGGGACATTCATTACAAACTGATATTCCACTCAACGCCCTGAAATACCACAGTACCCGGGAATGAAAAGAAATTATAAAAAAAGTGAATTGGGGATCAGGCCTCCCGGGCTGCCAGAGCATCCAGAGTTGCGACATGATTTTCACGGCTGATGGGATAGCGCCAGGCAAAAAAGAGGGCAACAATGAGAAGCAGCGCAGGAACCGGGCCGATGAAGAGTCTGATGGCCTGAATGGCGGACTCGGGCTGTACAGCCAGCAGACCGCTGCTGTCCGGCGACAGGTAGCCGGACCAGGCCAGGGACTGGCCCATGATCCATAAGGCAAAGGCGGTGGCCAGTTTCTGAAAGAAGGATGCAAATGAGTAATAGGCTCCCTCCCTCCGCTGTCCGCTGCGCAGCTGATCATTTTCAATAATATCGGGAATCATGGCCCAGGGCAGAACATAGGCAGTGGCGATCCCGGAACCTGACAGAGCTGCCAGGATGTAGGCCGCTGCCAGCGACGAGGACGACAGGGCGGAAATCCCCAGCAAAACCGGAATACAGCTGATGATACCATAAATATAGGCCTTCCGTTTATCCAGCCTGTGCGAAATTTTCACCCAGAAGGGAATAAAGATGATGGCTGACGCTTCGGCGATCAGAACGAAATAATTTGCCTGTTTGGGAACGGAGAGCCGGTAATTTGCGAAATAAACCAGAATGGCTGCGAGAATACTTGCCGTCGTCCAGGAAAAGAGATTCATTCCCATGACCAGACGAAAGGGCCGGTTGGCCAATGTGAGTTTCATGGCCTGCCGCCAGGTCAGGGCGTCACGGACGGGTGATACCGTGTCTTCCCGGGTTATGCGGAAAACGAGAAGCGGCGGAAGGATGGAAAAGAGTCCCAGGCCGATGCCCAGTACCCGGAAAAGATGCTGCGGTTCCGGAATGTACCAGCCCAGCACCGTGGCAAAGATGATGGCGCCCAGTGTCCCGGCGATGGAAAATACCATGCGGAATCCGTTCAGGGAACTTCGTTCATCGTAGTCCTTCGTCAGTTCCGGAGTCAGCGAATTGTACCCCACATAGACCAGGGTAAAGGCGGTATCGAAGAGAACGAAAGCCAGGGCATAGTACAGCGCCAGTCCGAATTGTTCAAAGGGCGGGATGAGCCACATCAGCAGAAAGCTGAGTCCCAGCGGAAGGGATCCGAAAAGCAGCAGAACCCGCCGGCGCCCCCATCGGGTCTGAAGCCGGTCGGATATAAGGCCGAAGAGCGGATCATTCACCGCATCCCAGATACGGGGAAGCCCTACGGCCCACGCGGCATAATCGGGCCGGAGACGGGCAATGTCGGTCAGAAAGTAAAGCTGAAAAAACATGATGATGGCCATGGGGATACTGGTTGTCAGATCACCGATGCTGAACAGAAGCTTGAATCTGAGTGAAAGGGCTCCTGCCGACTCCGTTTTTTTCGCTGTCGTCATAAATTCCCGCCCATCCTTTCCTGATTAAGTATTGAAAATGGAACTGTCTGATCAGCCGGGCCCGGAACCGGTCACCATTGATGAACCTCCTCCGGAACTGTCAACACATGGACCTGGCCAGTTCCTTCATCCACATATTCATAAGCGGCTTCGGCCACAACCGAATATCCGTTGTCCATCACCCACTGAAGCAGATCCCTCAGCTGCTGAAAACTTGTCATGAAGGCCGCCCCCATATCCCTGCCGTAGCGGTAGGTAAAATAATGGGGATTTTCCGAATTAACGTAGTCGATAACCGAGGAAACGGCCTTGTGCAGGTCCCGGGCATCCGGCCGCAGATGCAGCTCCTTCAGAACCTGAACCGGTAACAGGATATAATCCCGGATTGAATCAATCAGATTGGGACGGTGAATGAAACGGCTGATCCAGGAGCTGTCATCCATCCGGAGGACGGGTGCAATTTCCGCTCCGGTCCGGTCCAGGACGCGGAGAGAAAAGGTGAATTTTTCATTCTTCGGATGTTCGTGCCGCCGCTGCCGTTCCGCCTCGGGAACAAGCTCCCAGACGGCATCCATGATCCGGTCAGTGGCCTTCTGCAGGGACTCTCTCCGCTGTGACGGATCGAGCTGTACCGGCGGCAGCAGCGTTCCCACCTTCATATTAAGATCCGGCCGTCTGAACCTGAGCAGTTCCGAGAGTTTGCCGCGCGTATCTCCGAATCCGATGGGCAGCACAGGGGTCTGACTGATATGGCTCAGCCAGGCGACTCCGGTCTTTGTCTGATCCACGCCCGGTTCACCGATGCCGCCTTCAGGAAAAATACCGAGATATCCGCCCTGCTGCAGCACCTGGAGTCCCATTTTCATGGACCTTGTCCCGGTGGATCCGCGGTATACGGGAATGATTCCGTACAGGTCAATAACCCGGCCCATCCATCCGCGCCAGGGCATTTCGACGGCGGCCATGAATTCCACCGGCCGTCTGGCATGCACAGCCATCATAACCACTTCCATAGCGCCCGTATGGTTTCCCACCACGATGACCGGGCCGTCTTCCGGAAAATTTTCCATGCCCTGAATATGCGATCGGGTCAACAGGCTCAGCGCAAATCGGACGAACCGGCGCATAATCGCCCGGATGATTCGCCGTCTCGGAAGCTGTATCAACAGCGTATCCGCACGCTTTTGGCCCGTATAGGAATCCGCTGCCATTTCATTTCCAGCTGCTGACATGGGGCAAAATGTAAGATATTTGTCATGGAATCAGTACATTTTTTCACAGGCCTCTGCATCAGTTGTACCGGAATATAAGCGATGCGGCCCGATGCGAATCAAAATTCCATCATCAAATAATTTCCCGACGAATGAAACAAAATGATTCGTGCAGCAGTCATATCTGTAAAGTGCGGGCTTACATGCTTGATTTTCATAATGACATGACTTTTTCACGACTGGGCCGGATGAGGTCAAAATCATTCAGATTTCGGATTCGGTGTACAGCCTGAAATATTTACGTTTCCAAAAGCCTGTGAAATGGATATTTTTAGCGTGATGACAAGATGGGTATTTCCATCGAATTTTAACGAAAATCAGATCGGAGTTCAGGTGAAACAGTTTTTGAAAATCAGTCAGCTGGTCCTGATTGCCACATTTTTATGGGGCGCAAGTGAAAATTACTGGCAGCAGAAAGTGAAATATACGATCAGCGCCACCCTTATAGACAGTATTCATACGGTGAAGGGGACGGAGCAGCTGACCTACATCAACAACAGCCCGGATACGCTGGATTATATCTATATGCATCTCTGGCCCAATGCCTACAGGGGTACGAGCACCATGCTGGCCCATCAGAAATTCAGAACGGGATCCACGCGGATGTTTTTTGCACCGGATTCGGATTTCGGCGGTATTGACCTGTCAAATGTAAAACAGAATGGCGACAGCCTGCACTGGGAATTTCGCTCGGCAGATACGGCTGATGTGGCAGTTTTCCATCTGAACCGGGCATTGGCGCCCTCCGATTCGGCTGTGTTCACCATGGATTTTCAGGTACTCGTTCCGGCTGTGATGTCACGCATGGGCCATGTGGGCAATCATTACGAAATGGTACAGTGGTATCCCAAGCCGGCCGTGTACGACAGGAAGGGCTGGCATCCCATGTCCTATCTCGATATGGGTGAATTCTACAGCGAATGGGGTGATTTCCGGGTTGCCGTCACGCTGCCGTCCAACTACCGGGTCGCGGCAACGGGTGTTCTTCAGGACAGTTCCGAAATCACCTGGCGCGATTCCCTTGCAAATCATGGGCAGTCCCTGTTGGACAGCCTGAAGTCATTCAGGAAAAAAGATATCAGAGGCTTGAAATCTCTGAACTCATTCAGCCCGGCTTCATCCAAACAGATGAAAACCATCCATTTCGCCCAGAATAATATTCATGATTTCGCCTGGTTTGCCGACAAGCGTTTCATCCCCTGCCGGGATACGCTGAAGCTGAAAAGCGGTCGCGTTATGACCGCCTGGACCTATTCGCTGCCCCAGCATCTGGAAAATTTCCGCCTTTCGAATGATTACATCAGGGATGCGGTGGGCTATTTCAGCGATTGGTTCATGGAATATCCCTATGAAAGCGCGACCGTGGTGGATGGCGATTTTTCAGCCGGCGGCGGCATGGAATACCCCATGATCACCCTCATCAATAATTCCTCCGCCCAGCCGATCCTGGAACTCACCATTATCCATGAAGTGGGCCACAACTGGTTCTACGGCCTCTCCGGCAGCAATGAACGGGACTATCCCTACATGGATGAGGGTCTGAACAGTTATGCCGAAAATCGTTACTGGGCAGCCAAGTATCCGAATAACCGGATGTTTGACCATCAGGAAACCACGCCCCTTCCCTTCCGCATGTTAAATTACCTGCTGAGAAATCCCGGCAAGAAAGATGTTTCCCGGCTGCAGTATCTCATGTCTGCCGCACAGCGCATGGATCAGCCGGCCAATCTGGCCAGCGAAGCATATACCTTCCCCAATTATGGTATGATCGTATACAACAAGACTTCGCTGATCACTGAAACGCTCACCGCCTGCCTGGGTGATTCACTGACCACCGCCTGCTGGCATGAATATTTTCGCCGCTGGGCCTACAGACATCCCCAGCCGGAGGATATCCGCTCCGTTTTTGAGGACGTGAGCGGACAGGATCTGAGCTGGTTTTTTGATGGCCTTCTGGCCGGAGACGGACGGATCGACTACAAACTGGATTCCTATGCATGCAGAGAGGATAAGGACAGATATAATACGGACATCCGGATCCGGAATCTCGGTGATGTGGCTCCGCCGCTTCCCCTGCAGCTGAGGAGCGAGAACGGATCTGAAGAAAAAACAGTATGGCTGCAACCTGAAAAGAAAGAGGAGAATTTTCAGATTCAGACAAATTTTCTCGTCAAGGATGTGGAGATTGACCCCGAACATGTTCTGCCGGAAACAAATGCAGCAAATAACAGCAGCCGCAGTGTTCCGGAGCTGAATCTGTACGCCTGGGACGTGACACCCGGAGAAAAGTATGCCATTTCCTTCCTGCCCTATCTCTGGACAAACCCTGTGGATCGGGTGGTACCGGGCCTGATATTCTTTCATCACAATCCCACGCCCTCGGACCGCAACTGGTACGGACGCCTCAGCGTGGGCCCCGAATCGGGAATCGTGAATTACGTGGCCTCAACCTCCGCGTCCCGCTTTCCCGCAGCAGGAAAAAGTGTGTCCCATCTTCTCCGCCTGAAGGGAAATGATTTTTTCACGTCTCTGAAGGCAGGACATACATTCATGAACCGGAGTGTAATGAAACCGGATAATAAAACGACAAACAGTGTCGACCTCATATTTCAGGATATCCGTCATATCCGGAAAAGCTTCAGTGGCGAAACTTTTGAATTTTTTAATCCCCTGGCCTGGTCCGAAGGCCGGATCCTGTCGGCTGCTTTTAGCAGGAAGATGGAAAAAAAGGAAACTTTATCCAATTTTTCCTGGACTGCCGACGCACGGATTGGGAACTGGGCCTCACAGGGAACTTTCGAACGTCTCAGCTCCACGCTCTACACCCGGCATCGCTACAGCCGGAAAGGATCGATTCGGACAACCGTTTTCGGAGCCCTGCTGTTCGGTAAGGTTCCCCTGCAGCAGAACTATTATCTCGCTTCGGAAATTGATCCGGACTTTGACCGGGGCTATTTCATGTCCCGGGCTTCGGATGAAATGGCGCCGGGACAGACCCTCATGCTGGCTGCCGCTCACACGCTCTACGGTTTCAATATCGAGGATACGGCACCGGATGCGGCCGGCCACAGCTCAGCAATGCTGCTGGCTAAAAGTTCGGTCAATATTCCCAAATTGGAAGCCTTTTCGATTCATGGCGGTGTCGCAGCCTATTACAATACTGAACCCAAAAAGCAGTTAGATATTTACAGCAGTATCTCACTGGCAATGGCAATGGGGCCGGTTAACGTGGTCTATACACCCTACCGTCTCTGTAAAAACACCCTTCAGGCCGACTATACACGGGTCCAGATCGGCCTGGACTTCATACAGTTCGGCATCCGGCTGGGAATATAATATTTTCTCATAATCAACCTGAGATCCTGTTTATTTCCGGAATTAAGGCATATCAACGAAGGACCGGCATTATCAATGCCGGTCCACGGTTATAATTCCCGATTAATAGTCTTATCGAAAAAAAAGTCAGCGAAAAACAGTCTTATTAGCAGGACCTTCTGAATTTCGTTTTATTCGAGTTCCGCGCTTTTTTCCCAGGGCGGAAAAATCCTGACAAGAACGAAAAGGATGATGAAGGGCAGGGCAAAAATCGCCAGCGCCATGAGAAGGCCTTCTATACCCAGGAATGACATCTTATAAACCGTCAGCCCCCGGAAGCTTTTAGAAAATAGCTGTCCGCCGATGACCACATTCCATCTTGTGGAAAAAATACCGACCTGTACAAGAATCGCGGCGAGGAAATAGGTCAGCTTTTTCAGTTCATCCGGAACGCGGAACATTTTCATCGAAGCAATAATCACCATGGGCAGGATCATGCCGATGAGGACCTGAACCACCACGAGACTGATAAACAGTTTGCCGCTTACCAATTCTCCCAGAATGTGAATACTTTCCTCCGATTCGTAAATCCGGTGCAGAACATCGAGAATTTCGAGGGAGAAATCGATAATCATGGTATAGAACAGAAAACTCGCCAGCTTGTCAAGGCAGATCATGTCCACACCTCGTTTTTTCCAGGCGGACATGATCAGATACAGCAATAATACAATGGCAATGCCGGATACAATTGCGGAGAACAGGAAAACAATGGGCATCAGTACGGATGACCACCAGGGGTTCGCCTTGATCGATCCGAAAATGAATCCCACATAGCCATGCAGCAGAAAAGCGGATGGAATTCCCACAATGGTGATTATTTTCTCAGCTTTGTCATCGAAATGCAGCGCGTCTTCGGAAACATCCTTCGAAAACAGCGATGTCAGTTTATAGAGATATTTCTTTAGACCTTTATAAGACTGGGCCCATCGGATCAGGTCAGCCCGGAAGTCAAACCAGATTTCCAGCAGCAGCACGGCCATCAGATACCAGGCGTAGACAAAGCCGAACATTGCCATGGCTGACGTTCCGTTCGGAGTCATGAGGATTTCATAGGCCCGTGATGGATGCGCCAGATGGGCAAGAAGCGGCAGCGTCGCGACCAGCATGAAGGACAAGGCCGTCAGCATCGCCAGGCGGTAAACGGGCTGAAGTTCCTGTACTTTAAAAACCTTTACCAGAGATGCCAGGATAAATGCTCCTGCAACAAGTCCGGTGATATAGGGATAGAGTACGATGAGAATACTCCAGTGGAGTTCGATTTCATTCGGATATATAAAACCGGTGATTTGATTCAACAGCGGCGTAAGGTGTTGTACAATCGTTTCCATTATCTCACCTCTTTATCAAGATTTGCATATATGACTTTCGGTTCCGTATTCAGGGCGGGTTTCAGTACGCCGATCTTATGCCTCCGTTTGAAGCGCATCAGGGGGCTGCTTTTCTTCTCGACTTCACCGAATATCCGCGCTTCGACTGGACAATTCTCAACACAGGCAGGATCCTGGCCCTTTACGACCCGGTGGTAACAGAAGGTGCATTTGTCGGCAGTTTTGGTTACGGGATTGAGGTACCTGGCTCCATAGGGACAGGCCTGAATACAATAGCGGCATCCGATGCAGTAATCCTTGTCGACCAGCACCACTCCGTCGGGTGTCTTGAAGGTCGCGCCCACAGGACAGACCTGCACACAGGGCGGGTTTTCACAATGGTTGCACAGTTTGGGTACAAAGAAGGAGCGCATCACGTCTTCGTCATCCTGCTGCACTTCGGTGAAGCCGTCGACGGCGCCATTCGGGCTGTCCACCGTAGTAGTTCCATCCTGAAATATTTTATATCTCTCCACCCAGGTTCGGAAAAAGAAGGGTTCTCTCGGCACGTCATTTTCGGTTTTACAGGCATCCGCACAGCGGCCGCAGCCGATGCATTTATCGATGTCAATGGCCATCCCCCATTTGTGTTCAAAGGGATTATAGTCTGTACCCAGAATCCAGGACTGCATTCTCTTCGCGATTTCGGCGGCATTCAGTATGAGTGGAGCTGATACTCCGATTACCGCCATGAATGCTTTCTTCAGGAAATTTCGTCTATTCAATGATCTGTCTTTATTCTTCATTACTTGACCTCCGGAAAATGTGGATAGTGACACTGCCAGCAGACATAACTCTCGTGGTGAGTCTGAATATCTACACGGGGAATCGAGGACGGAGCGCTGCTTCCCGTATCATGGCATTCTCCGCAGAACTCTCTGTTCGTGGGTATGGATGGTTTCACTTCCCGTGGTGTTATTTTATGTTCTTCAGGCGTCACGTGGCATCTTTCACACGCGACGTACATATGGCTGGACTGGGATTTCAGATTGGCAATCTGCGCGTGGCAGGCCTTGCACTGCGTGGGTGTTTCCGGAGGTGTGGGATCATGCGGATCATGACAGTCCACGCAATTTTCCATCGGGTGATGCTCCTTGTCCTCAACCTGTGGAAACCCGGTGGGCCGGGATGACAGGTACTCATGACACAGGAGGCAGTATTTCCGGTCAGGGATGCGGAGCGCCACATCCTCCCCCTGCGTATGGGCATAAGCCGGGCCATGGCAGGCTTCGCAGTTCACGTTGTAGTGATACCCGCTATTTTTAAGGGCGACGATATCGTCATGACAGTCCGCGCAGATCTGGTGTCCGGCGTACTTAACCGGCAGAGCAGCGATGGAATCGACGGCAGCAGCCCGGTAATGTCCGTATTTCCCGTAGCCTTCAGGAATAAAATACTGTCTGGCGACAATGAAAAGCACGACAAGTACCACGACGATGACAGACAATCTCTTTATCTGTTCCGGTATAGCAGTAAAATTCATTCTCATAATGTCCTTCAAATCCTTTCCATTATATTCAAATTTCATTTTCCGGTGTCCTCTGTATGTGAGTCGTTTGACTTATAAATATTTTTATTGTACATGACTGAAATACCGAGCAGGGATAAACCCAGGATGAGAAATGAGGCGATTCGTAAAAACGGATCCGGGTTCTGTATCCCGATAATGAAGATGTAAATGACCGTCACCATCATCGTCCCGATACCCATCCAGCGATATTTCACATTACTCAGGAGACGGCTCAGGCCAAAATACAGCAGGGCAATACTGATCCAGGATACAATGACCCAGGCCGGACTGACAATATGATACATGGCCCAGGGCAGGATGAAAAACGCGGATCCGAGATAGGCATTTCTCATCATTTCTGTCTGCAGCTGCAGCCGGTTCTTCTGAAAATTCATAATCCGTGC
This sequence comes from Fidelibacterota bacterium, assembly GCA_046735395.1. Classification (GTDB taxonomy): domain Bacteria; phylum Fidelibacterota; class Fidelibacteria; order Fidelibacterales; family DSDE01; genus JBJKQR01. The sequence goes on from JBJKQR010000003.1 coordinate 22,415, forward strand.
GCTCAGCAGGGCAACTATCCCGAAACTCAGACTCACGGAAGCGACATTTCCCTGAACGACCATATAGACGATAAAAATCAGCAGAAATATGAAAAAATTCGCGCTGACGATGATCTGCGACCGGAACCACAGAGCGGTGCTGATGACCAGAAGGCTTTGCCAGGCGAGAAATATGAATGAATGAGGCTGGGGAACCGCCGAGAGAATGGCTGTGCTTAAGGAAAGATATGCCAGTATCGCCGCAAAGAACGTGACATAGGTGCTCCGTTCCTTCACCCAGTAAATAATTGCCACATAAAAATAGGAAAGCGTCAGCAGCATTTGCCAGACAAACGACGTAGCATTGAACTTCAGCAGTGAAATCATCATGAACAGCACAAAGGTCCCGGTCAGATAATTCAGGGATGTAACGATCAATTCCGGATTTTCTTCCTTATCTCTCCGCAGTAAAAGTGTGCTGGCAAAAATAACTGAATTGATCAGCAGAAAGAGGAGATTGGACTCGGGCGCAGACTGCAGCAGAAAATCATTTCCCAGCTGGGGATTATTCAGGAACCAGAGGAAATGGCATATAAAGCTCAAATTGACTGAAATGATAAACAGCGACAGCCAGTTATATTTTTTAAATATCATGAACTGCAGTACATTGAGTCCGGTGACAAGGAGAAATCTCAACATCGGATCGGGCTCAATGATCGCTGTGAAATATCCGAGCGAAAGGCTGATTATCATCAGAACTTTTGAATTCAGTCTGAAGGAATTCACGAATCCCAGAGTTGAAACAGCCGTCAGCAGAATAAATTCGAGAGCCTGTGAATGTATATGGACATGATTTGTATTGTGCCCCATGTACAGAGTAATGATATACAGCATGAGAATACAGCCGCCCAGGATGTAATTACTCAGTGATCCGAACCAGTCAGATTTGAGTTTAAGGATAAACATGATGGCAAAGACGGTGACATAGGCAATTGAATCCGGAATAACCGGATTGACACCTGCATAGGGAAAGAACAGAATGAAGAGAAGGGCTACACCGATGACCAGAAGTCCGAATTTTGCAAACCAGTTGCTGCCGATCTGAAACTCCAGCTGGTCATCGATCCGTAATTTATCACTTTTCGATTCCAACGCCTGCGCTTTGTACTTTTCGTACATGCTGGCATGAAAATTCACATAGGACTCGAGGATCTTCAACTTTTCTTCGAGAGTTGAAATGCGGGCTTCGAGTACGGTATTTTCTTGCAATGGTAATTCCATCGGTGTGTCACCATATAACAGATGCAGGTGAAACTGTCTGAGCTTCGTTCAATCCTGCATTCCCCCTGTGCAGCGGCAGGTCGGATTAATCGTATTTTGTTAAGTGAGGCAAAAATCCCCTTCAGGTTTGTCTCATATTATGACAATATTTATCCCATTGCAAGAATATTTTCCCTCTGCGGATTTGCCGGCAGCCGCTTCCCCGTTCCGGACTGTTGCCGCTTCACTCCGCAACAGCAGTGAATTCAATTATTTCCAAATTATGGTTAAGTTTTTTTCAGTATAGAATTAAGGATATATAATAATTCTTTCCCGGACAATTGGAGGTGGCGGGTGAGGAATCAGGGTCAGTATATCGGAAATTTCATATGAACCGTGATACCCTCCTCCGCGGAACTCGTTACCGCGATATCACCCCGGTGAAGGGTTACAACCAATTTCGCGAAATTTGTCCCCAGACCGCTTCCGTTCTCTTTCGTGGAATTGAATTTTTCAAAGAAGGTCTGGACCTGGTTTTCCTTCAGCAGAGGCCCTTTATTATTGATCGTGACACGCAGGATATCATCATTCAGCTGGGATTTGATCCGAATCAGCCGCTCTTCCTCAGTCTGTAAATCCGTCACATGTTCGATCGCGTTCTGTATCAGGTTCAGCAGGGCATTATTCACCAGTACCCTGTCGATTTCCAGGATGATCTGAGCATCCCCGTGCTCATGTTCAATCCGAACCCCGCCGTCCGGCTGCGATAAATTCAAATCACCGACTAGGCTGTCCATATTCTGAATCCAATCCGTCCGTTCCCTTTTCACTTCCTCCCTGCCTGACTCCAGATCCTGCAGTTCCTTCATCTTTGTAATGATGCCGATCATCTGCCGGGATGTCTTGTGAATCGCCTCGATTAATTCAAGCTGCTGATCACTTAATTTTTCATTAGCGTAATCCTTCAGGATTTCGCTGTATCCCTGAATCGGCTGTATCAGGTTCTTCAGCTCATGCCGTAAATACTGGGCCGTTTCCTTTTCCTTGTCCTTCAGCAGCTTTTCCTGATACTTTACGAATGTCCTGTCCTGTTTGATCGCGATAAATTTCAGGTCCCCGTTGTTCTGTCTCACCGGTGTGATGGACATTTCCTCAATGAGATTGATTCCATGACGTGTCCGGTTGACGATTTCCCCCCTCCAGGTCTTTCCGGATACAATGGTTGTCCACATCTCCTTATAAAATGAGTCAGGCTGCCATCCGCTTTTTAATATTTTTACATTTTTACCGACCAGATCATATCCGGTTAATTTTTCATAACTCGGATTGACATACTCAACCACCCCCTTATCATCGGTCACCACGATACCGTCTTCGGACATATTGATACAGGTCTTCAAATTTTCCAGTTCATTCTGGTAATATTTAATATCCGTCACATCCTGAACAATGCCGATCATTTCGATTGGCTTTCCCTGTGAATCCCGAATAACGGTTCCGTTTTCACGCATCCAGCGAACCATACCGTTCTGAGTGATGATTCGATGATCAATCTCATACTTTCTATCAAATTTTAGAGCTTCGTCCACGCATTCGGAAACACGGTCCCTGTCGAGGGGATGCACCGCTTCCAGAAAGGCATCATAACTTCTGCCGAACGTGCCGGGGCTGATTCCGAACAGATTCTCGATGTTATCACTCCAGAACAGTTCGTCCCTTTCCATATTCCATTCCCAGATACCCAGCTTTGCGGCCTGCTGCGAAATCACAACGCGGCGGATATATACATCATTTTCCCTGTTCAGCTTCTGCAGGTTCCGGAGTATCCGTATGCTGAATTGATCCGTAATGAGAAAAAACAGCATCAGCGGAATCCCTATCACCAGCCAGATATGTAGTTCCTCCCCCCTGCTCAGACCCGTATCATTCATGAATAAAAAACGGGAAAACGCCGCTCTCTGAACGGATACATTGACTACGGCTGACCCGATGAACCAGGATATGATAAATATGGAGCCGACAAATACGGATCGGATGCCGATTTTCAGATCAAGTAAGGTTCTGACAAGATTCTTTTCCATAACCAGTGCCCCCCTTCTGCGAGTATTCCTCCCTGTATTTTAAAATAAAAATAGGCTCCTGGGGCATCTAAAGTGAAACGGATCAGATGTTTATTGAATTTTTTTAGGAAAAGTAGTGCACTTATACAGGTCTGCTCAGAATCCGTAGAAGATGCCGACTCTGAACGTCATGCCTCCGGACTGACGGAGTGTCGGCCTCGCGGGCCCGGGCTCAGGAATGATTTTCGGCCCTGAAACCTGTTTCAGTGAGGGAATCAGCTGCTGTACGGCAAGGAATAACTCCATGCGCTTATATTTATATACACACTCCGCATTTGCCTGCCAGACCTGCAGATCAAACAGGGTATGCACCTGTTTTTCGACGGAATCCAGTCCGAATTCCAGATCCGCATTGACACCCGCGTCGGCGCTGATTCCTGCGAAATAATAGCTGATGGCCGGCCGGAAGGTAAACGTGGATACGGATTTTTCCATCCAGACGCGGACGGACCGGGTACGGAAGCTGATGTCTCCGTCAATGAAACCCTGATGGGAAATGGGTATGAGGCCCCAGAAATCATAACCCAGCACGGGCGTGGACAGGCTGTCCGACAGGGACAGGCGCCCCTGGCCGGCCGTGAGGACTACACCGGCATGGGCCATTCCGGCCTGATACTTCAGAAAGGCTGAACCTGAGTTACCGGTTCCGGACAGGAGTTCCCGGATATCCCATTTTTCAAACTGATCATCCTGACCGGCCTGATTTTCAAAGCGGAGTTTATGGTAGATTACAGAGATCCGCTGAGTTCCCCTGCTGAGACCCAGTTCAGCCCGCCGGGTTCGTCCATGAGTCACGATGCGTACCTGGTGCTGCCCGGCCAGACGCGCATCGCCTATATTCAGGTAAGTGAGTAGCGCCCGGTCGCGGAGATTTTCTCCCTCGAGCATCCAGAAAATATTGAAGGCTCCCGGCACAATTCGTTCTGACCCGATCCGTATTTTTTCCGAGGAAGCTGACTGTTTCATATGAAAATCCGATCCGAAGGACAGGGGCAGCAGATCGAAAAAATAACGATTCTGTTTCGAATTTGTCTCTGACCGGGCATAGGAGGAAATATGAAAATCCGTCGGGCAGGACAGAGCTGATCCACTCCAGTAAAGATAATGCCTGAATCTGCGGGTTCGGGTATTCAATTCAATGTCGTAGTTTCCGAAATTGATCAGGCTTGTATCCGTCACGTCACTTTTATTTAAAATATTTCTGAAAGCGGCTGTATTGGAAGCAACATTCACAGAGAGCTGCAGGCCGGCAATCACGGGAGTCGTGAAGCCCATATCCAGTCCGGTACTGCGGCTCAGGGTCAGCAGCGAATCGGCCTTTTTCAGCCGGTAAATATTTTCATACAGACCTGAAATCCGGATGCCGGGAGCCTGTTCTTTCCTTTGCGCAGATTCGGGCAGAAGTGGAGCAAAAACAGAATCGCTCCGTCCCGGATTCGGCAGCAGCAGAAAAAAAATGGTCATCCATGCAATCAGACAGGGAGTTGCCTCCCTGCCTGATCGTAAACTGTTCCAAAGACGTCTGTTTATTTCCATTCCCTTTTTCATGGCGGATTCGTGACCGCGAATGGATGGGCGGGTCAGGAATTGTACCTTATTTCAGCAGGCTGACCTTCCGGATCGAGATACCATCAGCGGTCTGCACCCGGATGAAATAAATTCCGGAACTGAAGGCGTTCGCGTTCCAGATGAACTCATAGGATCCTCTGTTCAGTACTCCGTTTTTCAGAATGTCCACCATCTGCCCCCGGATATTCAGGACAGTAATCCGGACTGCGGAGTTTTGGGGCAGGTCGATATGGATGCGGGTGACCGGATTGAAGGGATTGGGCCAGGCTTCGCTGATGGCCCATTTGTCCGGCAGTACGGGACTCTCAATGCCCTGTGGCCTGAGCCGATCCGGAAAGAGGCCCCACAGACTGGAATCCTGCCCCGTCACGAAGCGTTTCCAGACCTGCAGCAGGTTATCAGGAGGAGTATCAAACCAGGCGGAGAGATCCACCCGTTCTCCGTCTATGATATTCATTTTTCCCGGAACATTGAAATCGGCGGAAATTTCGTTACCGAGACTGTCCATTTGAGTGATCTGGTCCAGCATGGCATCCCCGTCGATATTGAAGTCCTCGGCAAAGGGCCTGAAGGCTTCCCCGGCCACTTTCATGGAATCGCTGACTTCCGCCAGATAACGGGTGAAATCCGCCAGTCCCTGTCCCATATCCCGGAAGTTCTGCTTGCCGTAATCGGTCAGCTTCAGGAAATCAGGATTTGCGGCCTCCAGGGCATTGATGAGATCCAGGTCCGATTCCACATTTGAAAAATCAATGAGATTGGGATCCAGATAGGTATCGAACATGGAACCAAGTTCATCCTGAATGGCCGTGGCGGCCTGGCTGATTCCCTCCTTGGTCTGTTTGTATCCGTCATAGGCCAGAATCATGCCCTGCAGCGTTTCCCGTGTCATATACAGGACATTGAACACATCACCCGGCTCAAGCGCGGCTCCCGCAGAGGAATTTTCCCCGTCCTTCATGACCAGTGTAAAGACGCCGTTTCCAAGATTCTCTGCATTCTGCAGCATTTCATCCGCGCGGTCGAACTCCGCTTCCACATCATTGAGCTGACTCCAGTCATAATGAAAAAGCAGTGAATCGATATTCCCATTATCCAGATAGGTCATGACCTCGCCTGAAATCTCGCCCAGTCTGTCGACCTGATGACTGTAGATGATCATGGCGCGTCCGACCCAGGCTTCGAACAGGTCCTGGGTGTCGCTGGATGTTCCCAGCACCGTGACATACTGTGTTTCCTTCAGAGCCAGGTAGGCATCCCGTTCAACCTGTGAAGCAACTGTATTGAAAACCATATCCTGAGACAGGCGCTGCACCCAGAGCGGCGGCAGGCCATTGGGAAAGATTCCGCCGAACGTGTAGGCATTCTGGTCACTGCTGGTGTAAAATTCCGTGTACAGATGTTCCAGCCCCCAGGGAGAATTCTCTATGACGGCCAGAGGCTTGAAGGTATAGCCGGGTTGCCCGTCAATCTCAAATTCCCGGCCATCCAGCACCGTGAGCACCGAATCCATCGCATCATGAAAATCCGCGATACCCCGTGTATCGATGGAGAAGGGCACGAAGGGATCCGATGTCAGAATTGCCGTGAGTGTGTCGCTGGCATCCTGAAGCCTGTGAACTGCAATTTTCAGTTCGTCAACAGCCGGGCCCGTGTCTCCGCTTGCTTCATGGCTGAGTGAATCCAGCATATTGAGTCCTCTGTCCATGGCATCTGAAAATTCATCCATCTTCTGTCCGAAATTCTTAACACGGTTGATGCCGCGCCGTGTGAAGATATACTGATCCCCCGACTCATATCCGCCGGCTTCCACGACTTCCAGAATGAAAGTGAAATCGGCATCATTGTCCCAGACCCATTCAAAATCATCAATGGCATTCTGCATATTGGCCGAAGCATCATCATTAAAATTTGACAGAATGGAATCCAGATTTCCGAAATGAGTATCAAATTTATCCTGTGCTTCCTGAAAATCAGACTTGAAGGTACTGTAATTACCCCGGGAAAAGAAAGTGGAGAGATTATGCAGAATATCTTCCGGCCCGTTCACGTTATTTGTAAAAATGGGAATTAGATTGTCGTCAACGGACGTGAGGAACTGTTCCATATCCTGTCCTGCCGTATCGGACCAGGCGCTCAGGCTGTCAATGAAATCATCCCCGTTATATTTTCCCCGCGCCATTTCGAGAAAGGCCATTCCCAGATACCCCCGGTTCATGGCAGCAGAATCTGCCGAAGCAATATTTGACTGAAACAGCGTTTCCTGGCTGTCATAATATCCAGCGGGCTCGTCCTCCGAAAGTGCGTAAACTTTCAGGTCCGCAGAAGTAATTCCATACATCATGGTACTCACTGCAATTAAAGTCAAGAATATACGTTTCATGGTACACCATCCTCTGTTTAATTATACTTTTTCAATATAATGATTAAAATACTCAAAATATGTGATAAAGAATACAAAACAGTATATAGGCAGGCCGGACAATTTGCAGAGTTCATTGACTTTTATAAAGATATTAGACGGATGCTTTGTGAGACGGTAAACGCAGGGCATCTGCCCGTTGTTGATGCAATTCGGTAATAGGCGTTCTTATTTTAATGATAACAGCGATTTAGGATAGGCAGGTCAGATTGTACTGTGAATCAATCCGCAGTCATATTTGCTTCCCATTCCGTCAGTCCATGTCTGAGCTGTCCGTTCAGCCGAAATGTCGTCTGGCTCACAATCAAGCAAATATTGTAATATTTTAACGGATTTCTCCTTGTTCTGCGAATTTTAATAGGCCAAATTAGCCACCAAATTGATCTGCACTATAGGTATGATTTATAATTATCGAGATAGTTCAGTGAGATTTAAAGAGAACCTAACAAAAGGAGAAAGCATGAAGAAAAGTGTTATTGGACTCGTTCTCAGCTTAATTGCAGTAGGATTGGTTGCAGAAGACTTCAAGACCGTTGCGCATTTTACCTACAATCCATCTGA
>JBJKQR010000004.1:0-24167 GCA_046735395.1 Fidelibacterota bacterium
TGATGACCATTCGTCTTTTGTGACTTATTCTGATCGTTTTGCCAGCCGTTTCATCAATCTCCTGATACTGAAATTGTTGCTGGAAAATCATCGTTTTACTTCTCTTGGTCAGTTCGTCTGTCAAATAGCTTTCCTCTATGTCAGGAATGAAATGTGCTATCTGATTGAGAAGCTCTTGCTCCGGGGGTGGAGCTTGTTTCTTTTGTCGTGGCATTTTGCCTCCACAGTTATTTTGTTTTTGCCGGAGAAATTTTGGCTACCTCCAGCGTTATGTAGCCTGTCTTCTATGATTCAGGGCGCACAGGGCGCAGGAATCAGAAAACATTTTGGTAATCTCGATCGAATCCGTCTCCGATCACTTACACCCAGATTTCAAATATCAATGGAAATATACCTGTTTTTTGAGATTCATGTCAATAGAAAATATTTTGTATGTTAATAGTAAATAATAACTTACATGGTTTACATCACTCGAAAATCCTTTGTTGAGGAAGGGATTTCGCCTTGTATGATTTCTCCTAAGTACACTTTAGAAAGACACATTTTTTTTTACTTTTTCTGTTTGTTCGCGAAAAATGTAATAGAGACTTGTGTTGTGGTATTTTGCGAGGAATTTTAGCTCTGGTGCCAAAAATCCCTCCGAAAAAATATTCCCAGTGTAATTGGGAATTTAGTTTTTTCACTACTACTCCCGGAAAAATACCCAGTTTTACCCAGAAAAAATATTGTAGCCTATACGAAAAAAGTCCCTGCTAACGTCATTGTTAACAGGGACTTATCTTGAGTGGGAAATGAGGGATTCGAACCCCCGACATCCTGCTTGTAAGGCAGGCGCTCTGAACCAGCTGAGCTAATCGCCCCCGCTTTTAAAATAGCCGCGTAGCTTAGTGAAGATATTTTTTTTATGCAAATGTTTTTTAAAATATTGGACTTATTTCACTTCCACGGTCTTGTAAATTGAAAAATCGGCTTCAATGCTTCCGCCGTACTCGAAAGTATCATCCAGTATGCCGCTTGTCCGGGAATGCAGGGTGATTTTCATTTCCGGGGCGATGGATTCACTGTAATCGGTGTATTTTACATATTTATGACCGATGGTGAAGCTGCCTTTGTAGGGATATTCAATGTTTAACACCGATCCTGTGATGTAGGCGTTGTCCGCGTTGCAGTAGGCGATATCCACTTTTTGCGGGTATCTGAAATCCCGGTTATACCAGGAGATGTCCAGGGACTGGTCCCGGATGCAGGTAGACGGGCAGTCCAGCGCATTCAGTTCAGCCGGAGGGGTTTCTATCCAGAGGAAGCATTCGCTGGAGTCTGATTTCACGATGCGTATCGTATAGACAGATCCTGCCAGGATTTCGCCGGAATAGACATATTCGGTGCCGAAGAGCCCGGGAGCGCTCATTTTATGATCATCGATATATATGGCGCCATGGGTGATCCTGATATAATTATTTTCAATGTCCATAATTTTTACCGATGTGCGGCAGGTGATCGAACTGTTGTCGGCGTTATAGCTTCGTGTCAGCAGAATCTTGGGAATGATGCCATCCTTTTCCCCGACTTCTGTCGGAGAATTGCAGCTCATGATTGTCAGGGATAATAAAATTGTAGCGGAACGCATTACTTTACTGAATAATCCTGTCTTCATCTGAATAACTCCTTATAAACCGGAGGTATTTTAAACCTAAATAATTACAAAAACAAGAAATTACGATTCATAAAAGAAAAATTTGAAAATGATATCCGCTGATCAGGGCCTTATTTCTGTTTCGCTCGGATGGCCTCGTTGAGCAGAATACCGATTCCGACAGACAGCATGACGAAGGACAGAATCATGCCCATGGTCAGCCAGCCACCGAACAGGTAGCCGAGCTGTTCATCCGGGACCCGGAAGAATTCCACGAAAATACGGGCGACGGCATAGCCGCTGATGGAGGCGGCGAATTTCTGCAGGCTGCTTGCTCCCCGAAAATGCAGGATCATCATGATAATGCCCAGCAGCAGGCCTTCCAGCAATGCCTCATAGAGTTGGGATGGATGCCGCGGAACCGAACCGCCGGAGGGAAAGATGATGGCCCAGGGCACCGTTGCCTCGTGTCCCCACAGTTCACCATTGAGAAAATTGCCCAGGCGGCCGAAAAAGAGCCCGAAGGGCGCGATCACCGACACCTCAGAGATGAGATCCCAGAAGGGAACCTTGTTCCTGCGCGTCCAGATGAGAAAGGAAATGATGACACCCAGGGTGCCGCCGTGAAAACTCATTCCGCCCTGCCAGGTCTTGACGATATTCAGGGGATGGGAAAAATAGTAGGATGGATTATAGAACAGCACATAGCCCAGCCGGCCTCCGATCAGGACGCCCAGCACGGCCCAGGTGAAGAGGCTTTCCAGCTGCGTCATGGTCATGGGCAGTTTCTTTTCCCGGATCAGATACTTGAACCAGTAATAGAAAAGCACGAAGGCGATGATGTACATCAGGCCGTAGTAGCGCAGCTCCAGGCCGCCGATCTTCAGAAAGTAGGGCTTGATGTTGTGAACCCAGTACAGAAACATGTGATTTTTCCTTGTCTTTGGGGGAATTTACAGTTTTTCGCCGGGACATCATAGCAATGAGTTCCGATTTGCCACGGATTCAGATCGCCGCTCCCTCCCGTTTCGGAGAAAAAAGGAGAGAGAAGCGGTCGTATTCAGAACTTGCCATCAATTTTGGAAGAAAGTATATTTACGCCATGAAATATCGCAGTTGAAATCGTATCATTTTAGACAGGTTTTCCAGGGGAATTGCCTGATACTGCGAAAAATTATAGTAGAAGGGAACACCATGCAACTGCCTGCATCATCAAAGAATTGGATCTCAATCACCGGAGCCGTTATCGCGGTTTTCAGTCTGGTGAATATGGTCATGCTCATTTTCGTCATGCTTCTCATGAAGCACGACAATCCCTATATCGGGATCATCCTGTATCTTGTCATGCCCGGGATTCTGGTCCTCGGCCTGATTCTCATCCCGGTGGGGATGTGGCTGCACAGGAAAAAACACGGAGAACAGAACCAATGGCCGTCCATTGACCTGAATCTGGTTCATCACCGGAATGCGGCCATTATCTTCGTGGTCGGAAGCGTCATCGTTCTGTTTGTATCCGTCACCATCGGCTATGAGGCCTTTCATTTTTCCGAATCGGTTGAATTCTGCGGAACGGTCTGTCACAGCGTCATGACGCCCGAATACACGGCCTACCAGAATTCCGCTCACGCGCGGGTTGCCTGCGTATCCTGTCACGTCGGTGAAGGTGCGAAATGGTATGTAAAATCCAAGATCTCCGGCGCCTATCAGGTCTACGCGGTCCTGGCCAATGCCTACCCCCGCCCCATTCCCACTCCCATCGAAAATCTGCGCCCGGCCCGTGAAACCTGTGAGAAATGCCACTGGCCTCAGAAATTCTATACGCGCCAGCTCCGTCACGAAGTATATTACCTCTCGGATGACGCCAATACGAAATGGTCTGTCGATCTCATGATGAAGATCGGCGGTGAACACGAATCGGAAGGCCTGCAGAAGGGCATTCACTGGCATGTGAATAATGATACTCAGGTCGAATACGTGGCTTCAGACGACAAGCTGGAGACCATTCCCTGGGTGCGCTACACGAATAAGAGCACGGGCGAAACCGTTGTGTACCGGGATGAGGAAAACCCGGTGGATGACGACGAACTGGCCAAAATGGACGTGATGACCATGGACTGTATGTCCTGTCACAACCGCCCGTCCCACAAATATAATGCTCCGACACGCTTCATCAATGCGGCTCTCAGCGCCGGCGATATTTCCACGGATATTCCTGAGGTGAAACGCCTGCTCACCGAACTCTGCAGCGATACCTACAGTACCCGGGATTCAGCTCATACGGAAATCACCCGTCAGTTCAACAGTTTTTATGCTGAGAATTATCCGGATTTCACTCAGGCCAATGCGCCCCTTCTTGCGAAGGCCCTTACCGCGGCTCTCGCCGGATTTGATGCCAATGTCTTTCCATCCATGAATGCCCGCTGGGACAAATACCCGAGCTTTATCGGCCATCTCGAAAGCAATGGCTGCTTCCGCTGCCATAACGGAACCCATGTGTCTGAGGATGGACGGACCATCCGTCGTGACTGCCAGCTCTGTCACACCATCCAGGGCGAAGGTACCGATGATGACTATCAGACCGCCCCTGTCGGAAAAGCCCTCGAATTCCAGCATCCGGTGGATATTGACGGTGCCTGGCAGGATATGATGTGTACAGAATGCCACACCGGGGTCAATCCCTGACCGCGGTTTAACCTTCGAATTCTGAGGGGTTGTTATGAAAAAGTCTGCACACCTGATTCTTGCTGCCGCGACGCTCTCCATCCTCGTCCTGAATGCCTGCGGGAAGAAGGATGTATTTCCTCCGTCCGTCGGCTCTCTCCAGAAGTATGACGATATCAATGGTGACTGTCTGAATTCATTTGAGCAGTTCATCTACAACGACCAGGAAAAGACGAACAGTGAAACGGCCTATTACAGTGGAGACCGTGGTGATGTCCGTATTCTCGTCAAGACCTACAGAAGTGCCGACGCAGCGGAAAAAGCCTACAAGTCTCTGGTCCGGCATTTCGAGACACTGCCTGAAACCTATGTGAATCAGGAACGCGTGTTTAAAAGTGACATAAAAGTCTGGCGCTGCTATGGCCAGGGACGGACGCATTACATCTATACCCGTGATCTGGAATGCGTCTATATCTCGGCGGCCACGACCGTGGCGACAACCTTTCTCAGCGACTATTTCGCATATCGTTACTGAGATGCATCGCGGCGCTGTCCAAATGTGAGACAAACTATATTGACAGGAAAAAATAATAGTCGTAATTTCCTGCCAGATGAATAGAAACAAATCTAGGAGAAGTTAAAATGGCCTTAAAAATTACCAATGAATGTATCTCATGCGGTGCATGCGAACCGGAATGCCCGAATGACGCAATCTCAATGGGTGACGATATCTACGAAATCGACCCCAACAAATGCACGGAATGCGAAGGCACAGGCCACGATCCGGCATGCGTTGAAGTTTGCCCCGTTGACTGCATCATTCCCGCTTGATCTACTCCCCATCAATTACAAAATAAGTAAAAAGGCAGGTGGTAATTTCACCCGCCTTTTTTTATATTTACCGGTTATGAGTGAAAGGTGCATGTGTGGATAAATTAAATATATATGAAATTTTAAAGCAGGTGAGCTACCCCGGATTCTCGAAAAATATCGTGGATTTCGGGATGGTTCGTTCTGTTGAACAGAAAGATGGTGTCTGGGTCGTGGACCTGCATATTGTGACCAGCGAAGAGGATAAACCGCTTCAGGTTCGTCAGGACATTGAAAAAGCGCTGTCCTCTGCCGGTGCCGGGCCTGTTCAGATAAATATTGATACGGAGAAGCACCGGGTTGAGACCAAGAAGATGGATGTGAATCAGGATCCGGCAGCCTTCAGGAAACAGTTTGAATTTGCGGATCAGGTTATTGCCGTCGCCAGCGGCAAGGGCGGTGTGGGCAAGAGCACGGTTGCCGCAAATCTTGCGCTCAGCCTCAGCCGCCGCGGTCTGAAGGTCGGACTTCTGGATCTGGATGTCTATGGCCCGTCCGTCCCCACGATTTTTCATGTCACCGACGCTCCGGTTGTTCAGGACGAACACCATATTTACCCGGTAACCCAGTACGGAGTGGAGCTCATGTCCTTCGGCTTTTTCATCGGCGAAAACACACCGGTGATCTGGCGCGGGCCCATGGTCATGAAACTGGTCGACCAGCTTCTCAACGATGTGAAATGGTCCAAACTGGATGTGCTCATCCTCGATCTGCCGCCCGGAACCGGTGATGTGCAGCTGACGCTGAGCCAGAAAATTTATCTCACCGGCGCTGTGATCGTAACGACGCCTCAGGACCTGGCCCTGATCGATGTGAGCCGCGGAGCCGGAATGTTTCAGAAAATGAATGTTCCGGTGCTGGGTGTTGTGGAAAATATGAGTTACCATGTCTGCAGCGAATGCGGACACCGGGATCACGTGTTCAGCAGCGGCGGAGGCCGGAAGGAAAGCGCCCGTCTGGACGTTCCCTTTCTGGGAGCCCTGCCTCTGTCCGGCCGTATCATGGCCGACAGTGATGCCGGAAAACCGACGGTCTTTGCAGACCCGGATTGCGAAGAAAGCCGGGCTTTTGAAAATATCGTGGAAACTCTTTTGCGAAACTTGAATTAAAGGGAGTATGAAGGGTATGCCGACAGTACAGGAAATCAACGAAGTTCTGACCCGGTGTTTCGATCCGGAAATTCCGGTCAATGTTCTCGATCTCGGCCTTGTCTATGATGTGAGGATTGAAGGACGGAATGTGTCTGTCATCATGACGCTCACGGCCCGCGGATGTCCCATGCATAACGTGATTGCCGAGGATGTGCGGACGAAGATCAGCGAACTCGATTCGGTCGATGCGGTTTCGGTTGAAATGGTCTGGGAGCCCCAGTGGACTCCTTCCATGATCTCGCCGGCCGGCCGAAAAGTTCTGGGAATGGAATAAATTTGAAAAGAAAAAACAAGACAGCTGCTGCAAAAATGGGTGAAGGCCCCGCCTGGGACCATCGCATCTTCCGGGTTTTCGAAGGCGATATGAATCCCGATAACGGATTCTTTGACCTGAATTCCGAACGAACCTCCCATGTCTTTATCGATGACCTGCCCGAAGTCTTTGACGAACTTTTCTACTTCGGATGGGAGTTCAATTTCGGGTTCACCCTGGACAATCATTCATTTTATCTGATGTATAAGAAAGCGGTCCCGCCCAAAGACAGGACAAAATAAAGCCAAATGAAGTATCCAGAATCAGCCGCAGAGGGAAATTCATGTCACGGATGACGACGGACGAACTGAAATCTGCGGAAAATCTGCCCCGTCACGTCGCCATTATCATGGACGGAAACGGCCGCTGGGCCCGGCAGAAGGGGATGCCGCGCATCGCCGGCCATCGGGAAGGCATCAATTCCGTTCGGGAAATCGTGGAATTCTGTGGCGAGCTGGGCATCGGATATCTCACCCTCTATACCTTTTCCGAGGAAAACTGGAACAGGCCTCAGGCGGAAGTCTCCTTCCTCATGAATCTGCTCATGGAAACCATTCGCAAGGAAGTGGAAGCGCTGCACCGCAACAATGTCCGTGTGCGGGTTATCGGCGATATTGACAAGCTGCCGAAAAAGTCCCGGGAGGAATTCCGCGAATGCATGGATCTGACCCGCGATAATACCGGCCTGAACCTCATCCTTGCACTGAGTTACAGCAGCCGTAACGAAATTGTCAATGCCGCCAGAGCTATCGCGGCCGATGTGGCGGCGGGAAACGTAAAGGCGGATGAGATCAGTGAATCGACATTCAGTTCCTATCTCTATACGAATCAGATCCCCGATCCCGATCTCCTCATCCGCACCAGCGGTGAACAGCGGATTTCGAATTTTCTGCTCTGGCAGGTGGCTTATTCCGAATTTTATATCACACCCGTTCTCTGGCCGAGTTTTCGCAAAGCGGAGATGATTGAGGCACTGACGGATTATCTCGGCCGGGACCGGCGTTTCGGCAAAGTTAACGATTAATCAGGATTGCAATGGTACGTAAACTTTTTATCCTCATCGCCTTCGGCACAGCCTCGCTTCTTTTTGCGCAGACCGCTTCACTGAAGGTGGCCGGTGTTTCCGTCATCGGAAATGTCACGGCCTCGGAAAATATCATTAAACTCAATTCCGGCTTTGTGGATGGTGCAACGCTGACCGGAGACGACATTCAGGACGGCATCAAGAAACTGTGGCGCCTGGCTCTCTTTTCCGACATCAAGGTCTTTGTGGAAAAAGAGACGGATGCCGGGGCCTTTCTGATCATCAAGGTGGAGGAATATCCCCGTCTCGCCGGTATCGAATACCGGGGAAACAAGAAGATCAAGACCCGGACCCTGAACGAGGACATCACCTTCATTACCGGCCAGGTCATCAATCCCCATGTCATCAACACCGCCGTTCGCGATATCAAGAAGAAATACGAGGACAAGGGCTATTACAATGTGCAGGTTGATGTGAGCACCGAACCTGGAAAGACGGAAAATACCATCAAGGTTCTGGTCGACATCAACGAAGGGAAAAAAGTTCGTATCCGGTCCATCGACTTTGTGGGAAATGATCATATCCGCGCCTTCACACTTCGCCGTAAGATGAAGGAAATCAAGCAGCGGAAATGGTATACCTTTTTCAATGGCGGCAAATTTGACGAGAATAAATTTGAAACGGATAAACTGGCCGTTCTCAAATATTACCGGGACAAAGGATACCGCGATGCCCGTTTCACCGATGAAAAAGTGGCCCTGAGTGATGATAAGAAATCCATCCGCATCACGCTGACGGTGGACGAGGGGACGCCCTACTATTTCGGAAATATTGAAATCGACGGCAATGAGATCTATGATACCCGCCTTCTCAATTTTCAGCTCGCCATGGCCGGGATTACCCGGGGATCCGCCTTCAGGGAAAAGGATTTTGAAGCCGGCGTGGATTCCCGTGTCCGCTCTCTCTATCTGGATCACGGCTATCTCTACGCACAGGTCGTTCCCGAACTCACACCCCGCGACAAGGACACCCTCGATCTGAAGATCAATATCGTGGAAAATGACAAAGTCAGCGTCCGCCACATCAATCTGGTGGGCAATACACGAACCCGTGATTTTGTAATCCGGCGGGAACTGCGCGTCTTTCCCGGTGATGTCTTTAACCGCGAGGCGCTCATCCGTTCACAGAGTGATATCTTCCGCCTGAATTATTTCTCGGATGTGGTTCCCGATATCGTCCCGGTGGATGACAAGAACGTGGACCTGGAAGTCAAGCTGGAGGAGCGCAGCGCCGACAAGGCCAATGTGGCCATGGGCTACAGTGAACTGGACGGCGTGATCGGCAGCATGGGCGTGGATATCGCCAATCTCTTCGGCCGCGGACAGCAGCTCAGCGCCGAATACCGGCGTGGCCAGTCCTACCAGTATATGAGCCTGGGTTTTACCGAACCCTGGCTTCTGGGGAAGCCCAATCTGCTGGGAATTAATGTGTATTATTCCACCCGTGGCGCCACGGCAAATTATTATCAGCCCTACGACCTGGGTGTCAAGGGCGTGTCTCTGCGTTTCGGCCGCCGCTTCCGCTGGCCCGATTCCTATTTCCGCGGCAGCTGGAGCGTGTCCGTCTCCGAAAAGAATTATACCAATATCAGTGATTCCACTGTCTTTTATTACCAGAATCCTGAAGGCCTGGAGAAGACCCGTGGCAACAATATTACCCAGACCATTTCGAGGGATAACCGTAACCGGCCCGAATTTCCCACGGCCGGCAGCAGCGTGTCCCTGTCATCCAAATTATCCGGCGGACTTCTGGGCGGTGATGAACAATTCGTGAAGAATCAGTTCGGTCTTGAGTGGTGGACGCCCACCCTGCCCAAACTGGTCATCTACCAGAATTTCCAGCTGGGCCTCATCAATACCTTCGGTAAACATTCGGTTATTCCCTACGATGAACGCTTCTATATGGGCGGTGCCGGGCTGATCTCCTATACGACAGCCCTCCGTGGCTATGATGATCAGACCGTGGGTCCCTGGGCCTCCGGCTATCCCCTCGGCGGCTTCGGGATGATGAAATATTCCATGGAACTTCGGTATCTCATTACCGATAATCCCACTCTCTACGGCCTGGCCTTCGCGGAAAGCGGCCAGGTATGGCAGGACTTCCGGACCGTGAATATCAACAAGATGGATCGTTCCGCCGGTGTGGGTGTCCGCGTATTCATGCCCATGATCGGCATGCTCGGATTTGATGTCGGCTATGGTTTTGACGATATTAATCAGGATGGAAAAGCGGATGGCTGGAAGACTCATTTTGTCTTCGGTATGCCATTTTAAAAAAATTAAATAAGGAGTAAACCTGTGAAAAAACTGTTAATTGCTGCACTGATCGGTATTCTCTCGGCATCCTATGCCTTTGCTGAACTCAAGGTCGGGTATATCAATTCCGATCAGATTCTCACCGAATACGAGGAAAGCGTGGATGCCATGTCAAAGCTGGATGCCGAAAACAAACGGCTTCAGGAAGAATTTCAGAAAATGCAGGCCCGCTTCCAGGATCTGTCTCAGGAATTCGAAAAGAAAAAATTTGTCGCCACGGATGCCTGGAAAACCCAGAAACAGCAGGAAATGGATCAGCTGAGCATGGACATCCAGAATTACCAGATGGAAAAATTCGGCCCTCAGGGGGAAATCTACCAGAGAGAAAATGAATATCTCGGACCGGTGCTGGAAAAGATTAATCTTATCCTGAAGAAGGTCGGTGAAGAAGGAAATTACGATTATATCATGGATGGCGCAAAGGGTGTGCTCGTCTTCGCCAATCCCAAGCATGACCTGACCAATACGGTCCTCTATGAATTGCGTAAATCCGGCGGCGAAACCAAATAAATATGGCGTATACACTCAAAGAGTTGTCCCGGATTCTCGAATGTGAATTCCGCGGAGATCCCGGCCGGACTATTTCCGAAATACAGGAAATCCAGCACGCGGGGAAGGACAGCATTTCCTTCATCGGCAACGGCAAATATCTGAAATATCTGGAGAAAACCGAGGCCGCGGCTGTCATCATTTCCCGGAATATGGAAACGGCCTTTCCCAATGTGATTTTTGCCGAGGATCCGCAGGCAGCCTTTGCGAAACTCATTCCGCTGTTCATCCGGGATCGGGGAGTACAGGAGCGCAGTATTCATCCCGGGGCAGTGATTCACGAAACCGCAGTCATCGGAAAAAACGTGCATATCGGGCCCCATGTCTCCATCGGCCATCACTGCGTCATCGGTGATAACGTGACCATTTTTGCCAATGTGAGTATCTACGACAACACGCAGATCGGGGATAATACCATCATTCATTCCGGAACCGTCATCGGGAGTGACGGCTTCGGGTTCACCTTTCATAACGATCACTATGAAAAAATTCCTCAGCTCGGGCGGGTCATCATCGGCCGGGATGTGGAATTCGGCGCCAATTGTGCCGTGGACCGCAGTACCATCGGCGATACGCTCATCGGCGATGGCTGTAAATTTGACAACCATGTTCATGTTGCTCATAATGTGAAGATCGGGCGTTACTGCGTCTTCGCGGGCCAGACCGGTATTGCCGGTTCGGCCGTTATCGACGATTTCTGCGTGTTCGGCGGACAGGTGGCCATTAACGGACATATTCATGTGGGAAGCGGGACCCAGGCAGCTGCTCGCAGCGGAATCACCAAGGATGTGATTCCCGGCGAAGTGGTGGGGGGATTTCCGGCTATTCCCATCAAGGACTATCACAAGAGGGAAATCAATATCCGGAGAATTCCGGATATTCTTGAGAAGTTGAAACAAGAGAAAAGTAAAGAGACGAAATGATTCAGAATCAACACACAATCGCGAAAGCGGTCTCCATCTCCGGTATCGGGCTACATACCGGGGCAAAGACCACCTTAACCTTTAATCCGGCCAAGGAAAACAGCGGCCTCCGTTTTGTACGGACCGATCTGCCGGAACGCATCGAAATTCCTGCTCACGTGGACAACGTGGTGGATATTACGCGCGGTACGACCCTCGGTGTCAAGGATGCCACCATTCACACGGTGGAACATGTTCTGTCCGCACTGGCCGGCCTGGAAATCGACAATGTGCTCATCGAGATCAGCGGCCCTGAACCGCCCATCATGGACGGAAGCGCGAAACCCTTCGTGGACGCTCTCCTGTCAGCCGGTATCGTCAAGCAGGATGCAATCCGCAAGGTTCTGGTCATTGATACCACCGTCACCTTTGATGATACGGATAAAGGAATCGATATCCACATCACACCCTCCGACCGTTTCCGTGTCACCTTCATGATGGATTACAAGACGCCGACGCTCGGAACCCAGTATTATGCGCTGTATTCTCTCAAGGAGGATTATCCTGTCGAAATATCCGCTGCCCGGACCTTCACACTGCTCAGTGAAGTGGAACCGCTTAAGGAACAGGGACTGGTGAAGGGCGGAAGCCTGGACAATGCCCTGATTTTTGTGGACCGTGTCATCGGTGAGGATGAGGTGGACCGGCTGAAAACAGCCTTCAACGTTCATGAAAGTATTTCCATCCGGGAAAATGAGACCCTCAATCAGCGCCAGCTCCGCTACGTCAATGAACCGGTACGCCACAAGATTCTGGATCTGATCGGCGATCTGGCTCTGCTGGGCATGCCCATTCAGGGTCATGTCATGGCTGCCCGCAGCGGTCACAAAAGCAATGTGGAACTCGTGAAACTGCTGCAGAAAAAATTCGAAAAACAGATCACACAGCAGCTTCTCGTCAGCGAGATGCAGGAAAAAAGCAATATTACTCTGAATATTCATGATATTACACGTATTCTTCCCCACCGTTATCCCTTCCTTCTGATTGACCGCATCATTGATCTGCAGCCGAACGAGGAAGTGGTGGGCCTGAAGAATGTGACCATCAACGAACCATTTTTTCAGGGCCATTTCCCCGGACGGCCCGTCATGCCCGGCGTGCTCATCCTGGAAAGCATGGGCCAGACCGGCGGCATCCTCCTGCTGAATTCCGTATCTCAGCCCGACTCCAAGCTCATCTTCTTTTCGGCTATGGAAAATGTAAAATTTCGCCGGGTCGTGGAACCGGGCGATCAGCTGAAAATGGTCGTCAGAATGGTTAAGGCCAGAATGGGGACCTATAAAATGGAAGCCAAAGCCTATGTCGACAATCAGCTGGCCTGTGAAGCGATGCTGACGGCCGCTCTGGTCAACAGGTAAATATGACAGATATTCATTCGACAGCAATTGTCAGTCCGAAGGCCCGGCTGGGTGAGAATGTCACCGTCGGGCCCTTCACGATTATCGAAGCGGATGTGGAAATCGGTGACAATACTGCCATTGATTCCTCTGTGGTGATTCGGGACGGTGCGAGGATCGGGAAGAATTGCCGGATCTTCAGCGGAGCGATTATTTCGGAACGGCCTCAGGACCTGAAATTCTCAGGCGAATATACCACAACCGAAATCGGTGAGAATACGACTATCCGCGAATACGCCACTCTTCATCGGGGTACGGAAGACAGGATGAAGACGGTGGTGGGAAGCAATTGCCTTCTTATGGCCTATTCTCATATTGCCCACGATGTAAAGGTGGGAAACCATGTCATCATCTCGAATGCGGGGCAGATTGCGGGTCATGTGGATATTGATGATTATGCCATTATCAGCGGCATGGTGGGCATTCATCAGTTTGTGAAGATCGGCGCTCACAGTTTCATCGGCGGTGGTTTTCGTGTCGGCCAGGATGTGCCGCCCTATATTCTTGCCTCCGGAGAGCCGCTGCGTTATGCCGGACTGAATACGGTGGGACTGCGGCGCAGGGGATTTACACCGGAGCAGCTGGATGCTCTGAAAGCCTTTTACCGTATCGTTTTCCGCTCCAAGTACAATCTCAGCGATGCGTTGAAACATCTTGAGTCTGAATTTGAATTCACTCCTGAAACACGGAATGCCTACGATTTCATAAAGAGGAGTACCCGGGGACTGGTATAGATTGTGACACGGTTCATGACATATTTCAAAAACATCCTCCCCTGTTTTGGAGGATGTTTTGTCTTCATACTTTTTTTTCAGACGGCTGTGCTGCTTTCCGCTGTACCGGCTTCGGACCGGGAGGCAGAAACCATCGCAAATCATTAT
Source organism: Fidelibacterota bacterium (assembly GCA_046735395.1). GTDB lineage: Bacteria > Fidelibacterota > Fidelibacteria > Fidelibacterales > DSDE01 > JBJKQR01. The sequence goes on from JBJKQR010000004.1 coordinate 13,817, forward strand.
TCCGTGCTGCCCTCCGGGAGCAACGGGCCCCTGTCCGCAGGCATCAGCCTCACCGGTGACGGGAATAATGAATACAGCCTGCTGCGAGGGCTTTTCGACTGGACCCTGGCGGGAAAGTACCTGATCAGCGGGAGTTACGGATACCGGGCTCTGGACAATCTGCCGCTTACAGCCTGGGACTATGGTTTCGCCTATGTTCCGGCTATTCGCGATTCCGCCCGCTATGCCCCGGTTCTCGGTTTCCGCAAAGAATTGATCAGTCATAAAACACTGCGATCGGGAACGGTCTCTCTATATACCGGGTTTCAGCGCAGGCTGTCCTTTGGTGATGGGGCTCTTCTTCTGCTTCTGGATTACAGGCGCGGCCGTATGCCTGGAAACGGAAATACCTATACGATAGACCAGTGGATAACAGGCCTCGGATTGAGCTTCAGCCGGTCCGGCCTCTCCCTTTCAGTGAAAGCAAATCGTTCGGCGCTGCTTTCCAGCCTGAGCTATAAGGTGTCTCTATGAAAAAAATCGGAATCCTGGGCAGCACCGGTTCCATCGGTGTGAACGCCCTGAATGTCGTTGCGGCGCATCCGGACCGTTTTTCGGTGCGCTGGCTGACTGCGAATAAAAATGCTGAACTTCTGGTGGAACAGGCTCGTCGTTTTCGCCCCGATTATGTGGTGATCGCTGACGATTCTCTGTATGTGGAGGTGAAGACCGCCCTCCGTGATCTGCCCATGTCGGTGCAGGCCGGTTATGCCGCTGTTGTTCAGGCTGCCGCGGATACATCGACAGATCTGGTGCTCAATTCGATTGTGGGTTCCAAGGGACTTGAGCCGACAGTGGCAGCGCTCCGGGCCGGAATAGACGTGGCGCTCAGCAACAAGGAAAGTCTGGTCATGGCCGGAGAGCAGATCAACGCGCTTGCCGCATCAACCGGAGCAGAGATTTACCCTGTCGATTCGGAGCACTCCGCGATCTGGCAGTGCCTGGCCGGAGAAGCGCCCTCTGCCGTTTCCCGTCTGATTCTCACCGGTTCAGGCGGCCCTTTTCTGCGACGGGATCTGGATTCCTTTGACCGGATTACCGTTGAGGAAGCCCTGGCTCATCCGAACTGGAGCATGGGTTCAAAGATCACCATCGATTCTGCGACCATGATGAACAAGGGCCTGGAACTCATTGAGGCCTATCATCTGTTTCATATTCCTGTAAAACGCATCGACATCGTCATCCATCCGCAGAGTATCATTCACAGTATGGTAAAATTCATCGATACGTCCATCAAGGCCCAGCTGGGTGTGCCCGATATGAAGATCCCCATCCAGTACGCGCTGGCCTGGCCGGATCGCCTGAGCAGCAACTGGGAAAATCTGGATTTTGCAAAGCTGGCGAGAATGGATTTTTTCGAACCGGATTTTCGTCGTTTTCCGGCACTGCGACTGGCTTATGAGGCCATTGAGGCCGGCGGCAGTTACCCCACTGTCCTTAATGTCTGCAATGAACAGGCTGTATATCTCTTTCTGAAGGGGAAAATACGATTTACACAAATTCCGGAATTGGTTGAGCAGGCGCTGTCCGGGCATACGGGCCTGCAGAATCCGGGGATTGACGATATTTTACATTTGGAGAAAAATCTGATAAATTATATGCAGAAAGTTGAGGAGAATTTATGATATATGTTGTCGCCACCATTGTCGTTCTGGGAATTCTCGTGTTCGTACATGAACTGGGGCATTTTTTGGCGGCAAAGAGCGTCGGAATTCGCGTGGATACCTTTTCCCTGGGATTTCCGCCGAAAATGGTCGGTAAACAGATCGGAGAAACGGAGTATCGTATCGGCTGGGTGCCCCTCGGCGGATATGTGAAAATGGCCGGTATGATTGATGAAAGTTTCGACTCTGATTTTGCCGAGCAGGAACCCCAATCCTACGAATACCGTTCAAAGAAGAGCTGGCAGCGGATTTTCGTCAGCTCTGCCGGTGTTATCATGAACCTGCTGCTGACTCTGGTCATTTTCTTTTTTCTCACCCTTGCAAATGGTGTTTCCGAGGTTTCGGAAGAGCCGGTCGTTGACAGCGTATCACCGGGAATGCCGGCAGAAACAGCCGGTCTGCTTGCAGGAGACCGGATTCTGCGCCTCGACGATACGCAGATTTCCACCTGGTCGGATCTCACTGCTTATATTTACAGCCATGCGGACGAGGATGTGAAACTGGTCTATGAACGGAATGGTTCAGATGCGGAGACCGTCGTGACGCCCCGGCTTCAGCGGACCATCCGCAACGGAAATATTGTGGACGTGGGGATGATCGGCATCGGAGGCAAACTGGTTCATCATGAAGCCGGTTTGGGAGAATCGCTGAAGGTCGGAGCCAAAAGTACCTGGGCCTGGCTGAAACTGACCTGGAACTCCATGCTCATGCTCGTGACAGGCCAGGAAAGTTTCAAGAATGTAGGCGGCCCCATCATGATCGCCCAACTCGCCGGCGAGTCAGCTAAAATGGGCCTTGGCAGCCTGTTTTCCTTTATTGCAATCATTTCCGTGAATCTCGCCTTGCTGAATATTCTCCCCATCCCGGCTCTGGATGGCGGCCATATAATCGTTGCCATTCTGGAAGGCGTGCGCCGGAAGGAAATTTCCACGCGTTCCAAACTCCTCGTGCAGCAGGTAGGAACCTTCATTCTCCTGACATTGGTCGTATTGGTGGTATTCAACGATATCAGCCGCTGGTTCAAGTAATAGTTTCATGAAATATTTCAACAGTCTTGTTTTTCCCGACGAGAATTCTGCTGACAACAGTCCGGAACTTCGTCGTTTCCGTCTGTTTATGGAAGATCTGCACAATGGGAACGAATCCGGGCTGAAATTCAGGAAAAGCGGCAAAAAAGCGTACACGGAAGCTGCGCCTCTTTCGCTTCTTCTGGATGAATGGCTGGCGCATCCGGCCTGGAAAATGCCCCGGCGCCTGTGGCTGGCTCTGAGGATATCCCTGCAGCAGATGATTCCGTCCTCACAGGATAATGATCCGGAAAATTCCGGTCGGATTCTCTGGGATCCGGCCGATACGCGTTGTCTCGCATCAGTTTTGTCCCTTGCAGTTGAGTCGGGTTTGAGCCGTCATCACAGCAAACAGCTTCTCACGAGCCTGATGGCATTGCGGGGCAGTCTGACGTGTGACGGACTTACCGAATGCCGGCCTGAACTAATTCTGAATCGGGCCGCTTTTCTGCTCCGGTCCGGGCACGGAGGCAGCCGTCTGCTCCTGGATTCTGCACGTGTTCTGTTTAAGTGTGGCTGCGTCGGAAAAGATAAATTTACTGAATTCCGCAAATTGCTTGAACGTGCTCTGGATCCGCACTGATTTATATTCAATAATTTGAAGTATAAAAAAAGGGAAGCAATTGCTTCCCTTTTTCTTTCTCACAGGGAATTTTACTTCACAAGCCGCATCGGTTCGAGGGTCATTCCGCATTCCTCGCATTTGCCGGGTTTGTCATGACGGATATGGGAATGGGAGGGCATGGGGCAGCCATAAAAGCTTGCGTGTTCGGCATCTGTCACAACGGCTTTCACCAGCTCCATTCCACATTTAGGGCATTTGCCGGCTTCGGCGCTGTGAACATCGGAGTGGCTCGGCATCGGGCAGGTATAGTAGATAAGTTTTTCTGCTTCGGTTTGGGCGGCATCTTTTTTCATGTCCATACCTTTCATGTCCATGGACTTCATTTCCGTGCTGTCCTTCTGTCCGCAGGGCATGGGACATTTTCCGCAGTCATTCGCGGCTGTGAGCAGGGAGCTGAGGCCGAGTGCTAAAAGCATGATAGTCAGCTTTTTCATTTCTTTTCTCCTTTTGGATAGGTTTGTGTATTATTTATTTGATTGGACCAAAGTTTCTCCATCCAGGCTGGCGAAGATCTTAAGCTGCCGTCCGGCATCCGAACCTTCGCTTCAGCAACCGTTGAATAGAGGATGGGGACCACGAAAGTGGTCAGAATGACGAAGACCATGCCTCCGAATGAGGGAATGGCCATGGGGACCATGACGTCGGCTCCCCGTCCGCTGGAACTGAGTACGGGGATCAGCGCCAGAATCGTGGTTGCGGCTGTCATCATGGCCGGCCGGATGCGTCGTGACCCGGCGAAGATAACGGCTTCACGGATTTCCTGCACCGTGGAGGGTTTGCGCTCGGCAAAGCTCTGTTCCAGATAGGTGCTGATAATGACACCGTCGTCAGTCGCGATGCCGAACAGCGCCAGGAATCCAACCCATACAGCGACCGACAGGTTAACGGGATGAATCTGAAAGAGCGACCGCATGTCAATATTTCCGAAATGGAAATTCAGGAACCATCCCTGGCTGTAGAGCCAGAGCATGGTGAATCCGCCGGCCCAGGCCACCAATATTCCCGAAAAGACGATCAGGGTGGTGGGCACACTCTTGAACTGGAACCACAGGATGAGGAAAATCAGGAAAAGCGCCAGCGGCAGGATGAGCCGCAGCTTTTTCATGGCCCTCACCTGATTTTCATAGGATCCGGCAAAACTGTAACTGACGCCGGCAGGGAGAACAAGTTCGCCGCTTTCCAGCTTCTGCTGCAGCGCCCGTTGAGCATCCTCCACCACATCCACTTCCGCGTGTCCGTCCTTTTTATCGAACAGCACATAGGAGACCAGAAACGTATCCTCGCTTTTTATGACCTGGGGCCCCCGCACATACTGAATCTTCGCCAGCTGTCCCAGCGGGACCTGTGTGCCGTCCGAGGCCGGAATCAGTATTTTCTTCAGGTCTTCAATGGAACCGCGATATTCCCGCATGTAGCGGACGCGGATGGGATACCGTTCACGTCCTTCCACGCTGGTTGTGAGCTTCATGCCTCCAATGGCGGTTTCGACGACCATCTGAAACTGTTCCATGGAAATGCCGAAGCGGGCGATTTCCTTGCGGTCCACGACAATTTCCAGATAGGGTTTGCCGACGATACGATCGGCGAATACAGCTGAACTCTGAACGGACGGAACGTCTTTAAGAATTTTTTCCAGAGCAAGGCCTGTGGATTCAATACTTTCCAGTGACGGTCCCTTGACCTTGATACCCATGGGGGCGCGCATTCCGCTCTGCAGCATGACGATCCGGGCGGAAATAGGCTGGAGTTTGGGCGCGGAGGTGGTTCCGGGTAACTGAGCCGCTTTCACCAGTTCTTTCCAGATATCGGAATTGCTGTGAATTTCCGGCCGCCATTGACGAAAGGGTTTGCCATGGCTGTCCGGAATCAGTTCGCCCTTTGAATCCCGTTTGAATTCACCCTTTTCGTTGACTGCGAAAAGCATCCGGTTGCCCTGTTCGTCGCTTTTGTACTCCGATTTGTAGGTAATAATGCTTTCGATCATGGACAGGGGTGCCGGATCGAGAGCCGTATCGGCGCGGCCCGCCTTGCCGACCACGCTTTCAACCTCCGGAACGGAATACAATGCCATGTCGAGTGTCTTCAGGACATCCTCCACTTCCTCCACACCGGCGTGAGGCATGGTGGTGGGCATATAGAGAAAGGATCCTTCGTCCAGGGGCGGCATGAATTCCTTTCCGATCCCCGGAAGCCGGTGACTGAGCTGTCCGAACCAGTGGCTGTGGGTGACAAAAGCAGGAAGAAAGGCGCCGGTTTTCCCGATTCCCAGCCAGGCGGTGAATCCGAATATGACCAGAAATACGGGCAGGCTGAGGATGGTCGCCTTATGATCCAGTGCATAGCGGAGTATAGTAGGATATAATTTCGTGAAGAGAATCAATGCGCCCATGACGACGGTGAGCATGGCGGTTACAAAGAGGAAATTCACGAAAGTGGATTTGTCATAGCCGAGGGGAGCCCAGACTTTGGCAAGAATCGCACCGGTCACGACGATGGCAGTCCAGTTGATGATCTTCGGCATCCGGGCTTTCCAGGCCTCGCTGAGCCGGGCTTCGGCAAGCGGCCACAGGCCTGCGGCAATGAAGATGAGGCCGATCCACCAGCTGACCTTTATCATGAGGACGAGACCGGCCAGAATAACCAGCCCGTGCAGCACCGTCTTCAGACGCAGTGATTTGCTCTTATTGCCGAGAAGGATATGGGCAAGCGGGGGCAGGATGGTGAGCGTAATCAGGACTGAAAGAATCAGCGCGAAGGTTTTGGTATAGGCCAGCGGTTTGAAGAGTTTACCTTCGGCGGCGTCCATGGTAAAGACGGGCAGAAAGGAAACAACGGTGGTGGAAACAGCTGTGAGGACAGCGGAACCGACTTCGGATGACGCCCTGAAAATAACATCGCGCCGGGATTCCTCCGGTGGTGCTGATTCAAGATGCTTGAGAATGTTTTCCGACACAACGATGCCCATATCCACAATGGTCCCGATGGCGATGGCGATTCCGGACAGCGCGACAATATTGGCGTCAACCCCGAAGAGTTTCATGGCGATGAACACCAGCAGTACCGTCAGAGGGAGCAGCGTGCTGATCATCAGAGAGGTTCTCAGGTGCATGACCATAAGCAGAATGACAATGATGGTGATGAGGATTTCATCGCGAAGGGCATGATTCAGAGTGCCGAGTGTCTCATTGATGAGGCCGGTCCGGTCATAAAAGGGAACGATATGCACCTGGCTTTTTCGTCCGTCTGGCAGGATTTTGGAGGGAAGGCCCGGGGAAATCTCTTTGATTTTTTCCTTCAGATGCTTGATGGCTGCCAGAGGATTTTCACCATAGCGAACGATGGCCACGCCTCCTACGGCCTCGGCGCCTTCCTTGTCCAGGATTCCGCGCCGCAGGGCCGGGCCCAGGACAACATTTCCGATATCCTTGATATAGAGGGGGACGTTATCACGGGTGGAGACAACCGTGTTTTCCAGGTCTTCCGGGGAGCGAACAAAGCCCAAACCTCTGACCACATATTCCACACGATTTATCTCAATGGTGCGGGCACCCACATCGAGATTTGAGCGTCGGACCGCATTAAAGACATCCGTGAGGCTGACGCCATATTCCTGCAGTGCGGTAGGATCCACGTCGATCTGATATTCCTTCACATGGCCGCCCACAGATGCAATTTCCGATATTCCTTCAGCAGACTGCAGTGCGTAACGGACCGTCCAGTCCTGAATGCTTCGCAGTTCCTGCAGATCCCAGCCGCCGGTGGGATTTCCTTTTTCGTCCTCTCCTTCCAGTGTGTACCAGAATACCTGGCCGAGTGCCGTCGCATCCGGACCGAGTGATGGCTGAACGCCCTGAGGAAGCGTTCCTGCGGGCAAGGAGTTCAGTTTTTCCAGAATCCGGCTCCGTGACCAGTAGAATTCCGCATCTTCCTTGAATATGACATAGATGGTGGAGAACCCGAACATGGAGTAGGACCGGACGGTTTTTACATCCGGGATGCCGAGCAGGGAAACTGTCAGCGGATAAGTGATCTGATCCTCCACATCCTGGGGCGATCGTCCGGCCCATTGGGTGAAGACGATCTGCTGGTTTTCTCCGATGTCAGGAATGGCATCCACCGGGACCGGATCCCGCGGAAGAGAGCTGATCTGCCAGTCGAAGGGAGCGACAATGATGCTCCACACGATCAGCATGGCGACCACCAGTCCGGTAACCAGCTTGTTGTCGAGGCAGGCCTTTATCAGCCTGTCAACGGGAGAGAGCTTAGGGTTTTCCATTATTACCTGCCTCTCCGCTATTTCCTGTAAAGGTTGCGGTCACATCCCCGCAGCGCAGCATTTTTGTGCCGAAATAGGGATTATTGACGGTTTTTTCAGTCTGAAGCCAGGTTGCGCCCTTGTTGTCAAAGGCCATGGGGCAGAATAATTCATACAGCGTTTCGTCCCCTGAATGTCCCACGTGTTTTTCCAGCATGATGAGTGTTTCACTGACCCGGGAAAATAGAACGCGTAATGTTTCGATATCCGAGATGGATTTTACATTCTTCAGGTTCGTTTTCAAGGTCGTCAGGCCGCTGGAAAGCATCTCGGATTTCAAATCTGTTTCACTCAGAGAATCCACACGGCCGCTCAGGGTGAGGATCGCAGCATAGGCGCTGCGGAAATTATCCGCAGCCAGTTCTGCCTGCAGGGTATAGTAGGGCTGAAGCAGTGGATCGATGGACGCCGCGTCAGAAGAGCTTTTCATGTCCATGCCTTCCATGGAAGATGAACCGTTCTCCTGCTCACTGCTGTCATCGCCGCTCATCATGCTCGGTTTGCCGGCAATCTGTATGGCGCTGTCGATTTTGAAATTGCCGTGAGACACGATTTCTTCACCTTCTCCGAGTCCGCTCAGGACAATATAATCCAACCCGGCGCGCGGTCCGAGCGTGATTTCACGGGGAACAAAAGTCGGAGTTTCCTTATTAGGGAGTTTAATATAAACGAGAGTGCGTTTGCCTGTCTGCATAACTGCCGTGGCAGGGATGAGCAGTGAGGTTTTTCCGCCTTCCGGCTGACGAACCAGCCCCTGCTCTTCTGCCCGGACAAGGTCCATTCCGCAGATGTCGCATTTCCCCTTATGATCCCGGATCACTTCCGGGTGCATGGGGCAGATCCAGTTTCCCGCGAGTTCGGGATTAAAGGGTTTTCCCGTCGCATCGAGTTCGGAATGAATTTTTGCCCGGACAAACATACCCGGCTTGAGCAGGCCCTTGGGATTTTCCAGATTGATGCGGACTTTCACGGTTCGGGTTTTTTCATTCAGCACCGGTTCGATGAAGGTAACCCGGCCGCTGAATTCCTGTCCCGGGATGGATTCGGTGCTGAAGGTGGCGTTCTGTCCGTAGATCAGCCAGGGCAGATCGCTTTCGTAGGCGTCCAGGACAACCCAGACATGGGACAGATCGGCAATGGTGTAAATGGGTGTCCCGGTTTTGACATAGGCCCCCTCCATCGCGTTTTTATGAATCACCACACCCGAAATGGGGCAGTAGATCGTCAGCCGGTCACTGGGTTTTCCGCGTTTTTCAATGCTCCGTATCTGATCACTGGAAAGCCCCAGCAGCGAGAGCTTCTTCCGGGCCGCCTCGAGAGTGAGGCGATGGTCAGGGTCACTGCCAGAACCTGCTTTCACGGCCTGTATCAGCTCTTCCTGCGCGCTGTACAGTTCCGGGCTGTAGATCTCCGCTAGGTGTTCGCCCTTTTCGACTGATGTTCCGGTATAATCCACAAATAATCGTTCCAGACGTCCCGGAAACCAGGCGGTGATTTGCTTGACCCGGGTTTCATCCATGGCGATTTTTCCGGAAAGGAAGACATCCTTTTCCGCCTTGCCCCGGCGAACCTTGCTGGTAAAGATCCGGGCGAGCTTCAGAGCCGCGGGGGAGAGTTCCAGCTTTATTTCATCCGGAACAGCTGCATTCTTATCCATGGGTATGAGATCCATGAAGCAGATGGGGCATTTACCCGGTTCCGGGAGTTTGATCTGAGGATGCATGGAGCAGGTCCACCAGGTGACCACCTCCTGAACAGAGCTCGTATCGGTTGTTTTTACAGGTGTAATGGTTCCGGATTCATCATCATGAAGGCTCAGGCCCAGCAGAAAGGCCAGGATGATGAAAACCCAGACCGAACCGGGATTGGAGCGAATTCGCTTCAGGAAATTTATTATTGTATTAAATGTCTTTTTCATGGGAAATCCTTCCGGTTAACTGGTCGAAGCCGGCCTGAGCGAGGTAATAGTCCCCCAGGCTTTTGATATAGTCAAGTTCATATTGCAGCTGCCGCCGTTCCGCCTCAATGAGGGTGAGAAAATCAACCTGATTGGACATGTAGGCAGCCTTGGTTGTCTCATACAGCATATCGCTGTCCGGGATGATCTGTGTTCGGTACAATTCTGCCCGGCGATGGGCATCCGTCAGGTCGAACCAGCGCTGTTCGAATTCGGATAAAAGACGGTCCTCCGTATTCCTTCGGTTATGCATGGCGACGGATTTATCCAGATTCGCCGCTTCGAGATCGCTGCTATTCTTTCCGAACCAGATCGGCAGCTGGGCGGAAACCATGACCACCAGAGGATCTTTTCCACTATCCGGAACGGGGTTCCCATTGATACTTTTTTCGCCGGTCAGGATATAATCAAGTCCTACGCCAAGATCGGGAAAATAGTTCAGCTTGCTGCGACGGGCTATCAGCGATCCGGACTCAACCATCAGATCGGCCTTCTCAAGCAACGGGTTGGAGTGCCGAAGGTCTGAAAGCAGAGCGTCCCTGTCGGGCAGTACGCCTGGTGCCGGGAAAGAATCCGGCAGTAAAATAGTCATGGGATCCGGACTGTTGATGAGAAGCTGAAACCGGATCTTCTGTGCAGCCAGGTTGGATTCCAGATGACGGGCCTGGTCATCCAGACGAAGTT
>JBJKQR010000005.1:0-7471 GCA_046735395.1 Fidelibacterota bacterium
TCGAAGCAGAGGCAACAGTTCGCCGCGCAGTCTCATGACCGTCGTATTCTGTATGAGTTCGATTTTTTCCTGAACCTTTTCCGGCGGGATGCGCACCAGCTCAACAAGATTCACCTGCGGAATGGCAAAGCGTTCTTCCTCAACCTTGACGATCAGGCTGGGAATGATGGCCAGCGTCAGCGGCAATTTGATCTGTATCGTGGTCCCTTTTCCCACCTGGGAAAAAATATCAATCGTACCGCCCAGCTTGGTCAGGTTGGAATAGACCACATCCATGCCCACACCGCGGCCGGAAATATCCGTTACTTTCTCCGCCAGCGAAAATCCGGGCATGAAAATCAGTTTGACGATTTCATCACCGGTCATTTTTTCCAGTTCGTCCCGGCTCTTCAAACCCCGTTCCAGCGCCTTTGCGCCCACTTTCTTCGGGTCTATCCCGGCGCCGTCGTCCTCTACTTCGATGATAACCTGTCCGGCTTCATGGTAGGCGGAAAGTTTAATCTGCGCCGGCAAGGCCTTTCCCAGAGCCCGCCGCTGATCGGGCAGCTCAATGGCATGGTCGACCGCATTCCTGACCAGGTGCGTCATGGGATCGCCGATGGCTTCGATGATCGTTTTATCCAGCTCGACGTCCTTCCCTTCGATCTGAAGCTCAATTTCCTTGCCCAGATCCCGGGCCAGATCATGCACCACACGTTGAAATTTCTGAAAAACCACACCCACCGGCTGCATCCGCGTGGTCATGATGGTTTCCTGAAGTTCAGAGGTCACCAGATCGACTTTCTGAGATGCCGTTTCCACCAGCTGAAAATCCTTGGACAGAACCGCCTGCAGGAGCTGATTCCGGGTGAGCACCAGCTCTCCCGCAAGATTCATAAGCTGATCCAGCACCTTTACATGAACGCGCAGTGACGTAGTGGCAATTTTCCGGCCTCCCCCTTCATTGTCCGATTCACCCTCTTTCCCGTCATCAGGTTTATCTTCAGATTTCGCCTTCGCATCCGCAGTCCGGGTCCGGGGCGAAGCCTTTTTTTCCGGCGCTGCCACTTTGGGCTTTTTCGCTGCCGGTTCAGGCTCGGGTTCAGGTTCTGATTCGGGTTCAGGTTCGGGAGCCGCCTTCGCTTTTTTCGCTTTTTTCGCAGGTGCCGGCGCAGCCACTTTCGCTGCCGGTTCCGCACCAGACGCCTCTTCGTCTCCGGGAACAACGTCCAGACTGTTGTCGGGTTGTACCCTGAAAATTCTTGATTCATCGATTCTGAACACGGATGTGATCAGGTCATCATCCACGATGGTCGAAATCATGATATAAAATGAAATGAGTGTTTCCGGATGAAGATCTTCCAGGTCACCCACTGCTTCCACGTCAATACGGGACTCGAGGAGATTTCCGACGGACAGGATTTCATTGATCACATCAAGCGGCTTTTTGCCCTGGCGTTCAATATCTCTCAGCATGTCGTATTCGGCAACGTAGAGATTCTTTCCACCTTTTCGGGCCTGGTTCAGATCCAGCCCGGACACGGAAAATACCAGTTTTCCCGAAGGCAGTACCAGATCCACCATATCGCCCACCGAATCCTTTTCCTCCTCCGGCAGGGAATCCGATAACGATTTATTCAGTCGATTAATGATATCGGTAATATCAAAATCATTGCTGTTAACAGGATCATTGAGCAATTCCGCCAGAATATCCGTTCCGGCCAGCAGGACACTCATGATGCCGGGCAGAGGGGCAAGTTCCCGGTTGCGGATCATATTCAGAATATTCTCCATCTTGTGGGAGACATCCTTGATATTTTCCAGGCCCAGAAAACCGGCGCCGCCCTTTACGGAATGGATCGCGCGAAAAACCTTATTGACGAGATCGTCATCAATATTTTCACCGCCTTCCTCAATGTCCAGAAGGTCTGCTTCTATTCCATCCAGATGTTCACGGGATTCCTCGATAAACAGCTGTAAAACTTCATCATCTTCAATAATTGCCATAGCGTCTCCAACTTATTTCCCAAACCCGCGATGGGGTATGAACCGTTTTATATGCTTTTGATATCAAGATAGTCATTCAGCCGCATGGTGATAAACAGGTGGTAAATATCCGGTGCCACATTGATCAGTTGAAGTGAGCCGTCCACCTTCTTCAGGCTGTTGTGGGTTCCCACCAGCACACCGATACCCAGTGAATCCACCATTTCAACTTTTTCAAAATCCAGAATAAGTTCTGTCCGTCCGTCCCTGATCAGAGCCAGCAGCTCCTCCTTCACGTCCTGGGTCGTATTCGCGACCATATCGCTGTCCAGCAGGATCGTGGCTCCGCCTTTTTTCTTTTTTATAACACTCAAAACAACCTCCTGAATCTTCACTGAAATTATATGGGCAGGTTCACCGGCATGTTGGCCTTTTTTTGATTCAATCCATCCATCTCGGGGTGGTTTTAAATATACAAGCTTTTCACTTGCTACAAAATTAATTTTTTAGCAAAAAAGCCCCATATCTGCCTTCCAAATCAGTAAATTCCGCGGATGAAAATAAAAGCGCTGTTACTTCTGATTTCAGTCCGGGTTCTGACGCTGACAAATTCTCTTGAAGCCGCATCGGTATATGGCTTTGTCAGTGAGAAGGGAAGCGGAGAATCTCTGGCCTACGCGAATGTGGTGCTGGTGGGCAGCGAATACGGAGCCGCCACCTCCGTCAAGGGCTATTTCGTCATTCCGGATATTCCGCCCGGTTCCTATACTCTCCGGGTTATGATGATGGGTTACGGAAATGAGGACATCCCGATCACCCTGGACCCCGATCAGGAACTGCGGCTGGATATTGCCCTCGAAGTCCGGGCCATTCAGGGGGACGCGGTGACCATTACGGCCGAGCGGACCCGTTTTGAGAACAAGGTGGATGTAAGCCGTGTAAATCTCAGCCTGCGGGAAATCAAGACCGCACCGGCCTTTGTGGAGAGTGACGTATTCCGCAGCCTGCAGCTCCTGCCCGGAATCAGCACCCAGAGTGATTTCAGCTCGGCGCTCATCGTCCGCGGCGGCAGCCCGGATGAAAATCTGATTTTGCTGGACGGCAGCGAAATCTACAATCCCTATCATATCGGCGGCATCTTCAGCACCTTCAATGCCGATGCCATCGCCAATGCCGAATTCTACGCCGGCGGGTTCACGGCCGAATACGGCGGCAGGCTCAGCTCCGTCCTCGAGATCACGACCAAAGAAGGGGATTCACAGAACGGACGTCTGTTCAAAAACCGTCCTCTGGGAAAATATTTCGATATCAGCCGCGCAAAAGGTGAAATCAATATCCTCAGCAGCAAGATCATGGCGGAAGGGCCGCTCCTGAAGGGCAGCTGGCTGCTGTCCGCCCGCAGAACCTATTTTGACAAACTGGCCCAGCTCTATTATCTCTACAAGGGAGACACCCAGAACTGGGGCTACTATTTCAACGATATTCAGGGTAAAATCACCCAGACCATCAATGACCAGAATGAAGTCATTTTCAGCAGCTTCGGCGGGAATGACGTGCTGGGATTTTCACTGGAACCCAACAGCGTCAATGAAATCAATTTTGACTGGGGCTGGGGTAACCGCACAAACAGTCTCCACTGGCGCTATGTACCCAACAGCCGCTGGTTTTCCGAATTCTGTGTCAGCAAGACCCAATACCTTTTTGATGTGGATCTGGGACTCGCCCAGATGGACAGCCTGGGACAGAAGGCCGAAACCCATCTGAATGTCACCAATGACGTATCGGATGTGACCTACCGGGAAGATATCACCCTCTTTCCCTCCCGTGCCCACCAGATCAAGACCGGTGTGAGCCTGAAATATCTCGACATGATGTTCAAATACCTGATCAACGATATCAAACTCTTCAATATCGACCGCGGCCCCTATATTGCCGAGGCTTATGTGCAGGATCAATGGAAAGTCAATGTACTCATGGTCATTCAGGCGGGCCTGCGTATCAGCCGCTATGAACTGCATGACCGGTTCTATGTTCAGCCACGGCTGGGCCTGAAATACAATCTGAGCGAAAACTGCAAATTGAAACTCAGTACCGGACTCTACAACCAGTTTCTCTTCACGACCAATGATGACAACGAAATTCTACGGGTGGTCGATTTCTGGGAACCGGTTCCTCCCTCTCTCGATGCCCAGAGCAGCTGGCATACCATTGTCGGGATCGAACAGTGGCTGGGTGAGGGATTCACGGCCTCAGTGGAAGCCTACTACAAGCCCTATATGAATATTCTGGATACAAATCCCGATAACAACCCCAACGATGACACGGACGATTTCATCGCCGGTACGGGAAAGGCCTATGGCCTGGAACTGCTGCTCAAAAAACAGACCGGCCGGCTGACCGGATGGATCGGCTATGCCTATTCCCGGGTCCGCAAGGATATTGATCTCAATCAGGACGGACAGGTCAGAGCCGCAGATAATGAGAAGTATTACCTGAAGTACGATACACCCCACCGCGTAAATGTCGTCATGAATGCACAGCTCAATAAGAAAAACAGCCTGAGCTTCGCGCTCACGGCCCAGAGCGGACAGCGCTACACGCCGGTGGTGGGCAAGGTATATCACCGCGCCGGATTTTCCAGCCTTCTCTATCCCTATGATCACCTGAGTACCCTGAACGGCCGCACCAACAGCGCCACCTACCCGCCCTATTTCCGCGTGGATATCGGCTGGACGCATGATGTGCATGCCTTCGGAGTTCCGGGACGTTTCATGCTGCAGATTATCAATGTGACAAATCATTTCAATCTCCTCATGTATAACTGGCAGCATAATTATTCACCCTCGCAGGTTACAGCCGTGGGCATGTTCCCCGTCATACCCAGCATCGGATGGGAGTTTGATTTATGAAAAAAACAGATCTGCTGACCCTCCTTCTTCCTGTACTGATGAGCCTGCCTTCCTGTGAACGGAAGATGAATATAACCGACTTTTCCGATGACTTTGCCCAGTATCAGGAAGAGCTGCGTGTGGAGGCCATTCTCAATGCCTCCCGCCCCATGTCATCTGTCATTCTCATCGATCACAGCATTCGCCTCGATGATACGACGGTTTTCAATGGCATTGACGATGACGGGGACTGGCAATCCTATGACGATGCGAACGGAAACGGACGCTGGGATGAAGGCGAAAGGCTGAACGACGATCTCGGCCTGGATGGCATCGAAGGTTCCCCGGACGGTTTTCCGCAGCGAGATGCGGGAGAGGGCAACGGCAGACCCGATGCCGGTGAGCCCCATGTGGATGAAATTGATGAAATACTGCCCCTTATCAATGATACCACGGCCACCGTTTCACTGACCAATCTGAACAGCGGTGTCATCATTCCCTTCATCTGGACAAATGAGGCGGACAGTTTTCAGTATCTCTTCGATACGAACGAAGAAACCCTGCTGCCCGACAGTTTTGAAACGGAAATCTATGGCGGTTATATTCCGGCTGAACCCTTCACCGTGGATCGCAGCGCCGAATATGAACTGAATATTTATTCCAGTCGCTTCGATGTGGAGATCCGTGGCCGCACCCGCCCCGTAGACGGCATTACCCTGATGGACACCACCTTCCAGCCGCTGAAGTCCGATACACTCGTCATTGATTACGCATCCAGAAACTTTATAGCCTGGCTTTCTGCCCTGAATGCCACGACCTACTACACGACATTGCGGATGAAGACAAACGTGGGAGACATGCTGATTTCCGAGGGATATTCCTTCCCCAATTACCAGTTGAATACCTTCTGGCCCGATTCAGCCCTGGGCCTGACGATGGTTCCGTCCATTATCACACCCAGCAGCTACAGACTTTCAATATGGACTCTGAATGATGATATGTCACGCTACGCGTATTCATCGCTGCCCATCAATAATCCGAAAGTGACGAATCTTCGGGACAGCAAGGGCAGCCCGGTCATGGGTATTTTCGGCAGCATCACGCCGCAGGATTATATTCTGATCATCAAATAGCACTATTCCTTGATAAAATTCTTATCAATATTCGGTTTATACAGCACGCCGAGAGCAATCTCCACGATCCCGATCAGCACTTCCTGAGATTCAAGGCTTCCGATCTGAATATCGGTCATATTCTTCAGCGGTGTCATATCCAGAATGGCTTTCACATCCTCAGTCACCCGCGTATTCAGAGCTTCACTGCAATGAAAAATCGGGCCGCTCAGCACAAAGAGGCTGGGATTGAGAATAATGATCATGTTTGCACAGAGCCCGGACAGAATCCGGCTGAATTGTTCGAAATATTTGGAAAATGCCTCATTCTGATCCGGATCGGCATTTTTCAGAATATCAAAATAGTTATTTTCATCAATGGGCAGATCGGGTGTAAAATTGTAATGATTGCAGGCGATTTTCAGGCTGGCAACCAGATTTGGCATACCGAAAATCCGTCCGAAGCGCGGCTGCCCCTGCTGCAGCAGAAAAAAGTTTTCATCACCGGTACAGGGACGATAATTCATATACCCCACTTCTCCGGCGCCTCCATAGATTCCGCTCACCAGTTCATCGTTTTCAATGATTCCTGCACCGATACCGTCACCGAAATGGAGGCAGGCCATATCCGAATGATTCTGGCCGGCGCCGTAATAGAATTCGGCCAGGCTCAGGGCATTCACATCATTTTCCAGAATAACGGGAACATCGAAACGGTTCTGGAAGAATTCAATAAAGGGTTTATGTGCCCAGCCTTCCGTATAGGCAATGATCAGGTCACCCTTCTGCCTGTCCACCAGGCCGGGAATGGCGATTCCGATGCTGATTAGGCGCTTCGGGGATAATTTGTTCTTCTCCATGAGGGTTTCCATGAAACGGCAGATTTCCGGCAGCGCGGTGTCTATGGCTTCACTGATGGGATATTTCAGCATTTCCCTGTCGATGAACTCACCCTTGATATTGGCAATAACCACATGGCAGCGGGTCTTCTCAATATGAATCCCGAATACAAATCCTCCCTCCGGATTGATTTCCAGAATCGTGGGACGCTTGCCGCCACGGTTTGTGGAGATGCCCTTGCCCTTTTCCATGATGAAATGGTCATCCATCAGGCGGGAAATGATTTCCGATACGCCCGCCTTGCTCATTCTCGCCCGTTTGGAAATTTCCACGCGGCTGATACTGTCATCATTGCGGATCATGTTCAGAATCCGGGCCTCATTCACTTTCTTGAGGAATTTGGAATCACCCTTCTGACTGATTTCATACGTTTTTACCATGTTGTCATTCCATTATTTCATTTTCAATCATTTGTTCCAGAGTCTGCCTGCGGCGAATGAGACGAAACTGTCCGTCTGTCGTTTTCAGCACTTCGGCGGCCCGTGGAAAGGAATTGTAATTCGCCAGCGACATGGAGCTGCAATAGGCGCCCGATGCCCCGAAAAGCATCAGATCCCCGATATCAGCCCCGGGAAAATCCACCTCCACGAAATTTTCCGGATTTCC
>JBJKQR010000006.1:0-19717 GCA_046735395.1 Fidelibacterota bacterium
CTTACCCCCGAACACGCAAACCCGCAAACACGCCAACCAGCGAACCCGCCAACATAGGAATTTTCCACGGAGTACACGGATTGACACGAATCATTCAGAATCATTAAGCATTCGACATTTAACATTACTCATAAGACATTCAGCATTCTAATGGTTCCCGTTTCAACCTCATTCTCACTGTAAATAAATTTCCTTCACAGACAGAAAAGGCCGCCCTTTCGAGCGGCCACAGGGAGTTTATGTGTACTGTGAGTCAATTATTTCATGAAGATCAGTTTGCGGGTTTGTATGACATCCGCCGCCTGCATCCGGTAAATATAAATGCCGGTGGAAACCATCTGGTTGAAGGAATTGCTTCCGTCCCAGATGATCTCATGCCAGCCGGCTTTCTGCGCCGGCAAGATCCAGTTTCTCACCTGCCGTCCCACCAGATCATATATGACAATCTTCACATCTGTCTGTTCCGGCAATCCGTATTGAATATGGGTAATGGGATTGAAGGGATTGGGAAAATTCTGAGACAGACAATACTCAGCCGGAATTTCATCAAAGGCGATCGCTGTCACCTCGCCGACATCAAATGTCTGTAATTTCGAACTGTCACTTTCCACGACAAACCCATCATCATCCTTTGCCAGAACCTGCCATTCATAGCGATGTCCGAGGGCCAGATTAAGGATAACGCTCGTATCGGTTCCCGTGCTCACTTCGTGCCATACCACACTGTCAATGTGTGTGGACTTGTATTTAACCGTGTAAACCGCATAATCCTTCGGATCCGGATCCTCTGCTTTTTCCCATTTCAATTCCACCACATTATCATCCAGGGCCTGTTTGGGAACCGGAGAAATACTTTTAAACTGATCCGGCGCTTCCGGAAACAGATCCGTCCAGAATGGAATTTGTTCTGAGTGGGAAATGCCGGATCCTCGGTCAATCGTGAGCACATCCCAGTGATAGGAATTATTATCCTTCAGGTCTACATTCCCGAAACAGCTGGTCGCGCTGGTTAAGACAGAATCAAATGATGAATTGCTCCAGACATGCATTTCATAATAGATGGAATCACCCGGATCAGGATCAGATGACGGATTCCAGATGAATTTGGGATTCAGGGTCAGGACCACCACACTGTCCGGACTCAGGGGCATGGCCACAGCCGGATTTTCATTTACTGTATTTATGGAAACCTTCCGGAAGGAATCCCTGTTTTCCGATACGGCCCCCGACAGATCCTTCGCAGACACATTCCAGTAATAGGTTCCGTTTTCCACTAGATCCGATACACTGAATTCCTGCTCGGGCCCGGAATAGATTTCCTTCATGTTATCAATATCCGTTCCCAGAACCAGCCTGTAATTCAGACTGTCGTTGATATCGTTATCTGTGGTTTTGTTCCAGGACAATGTCAACGTATTACTGCTCAGAATGGACCCGTTTTCAGGTGACAGCAGATGTACCGGTTCGGGAATGCTGTTCCTGCTGTTTGTCCAGAAACTCCATCGGGTGGAACTCCGCACCTCACCCTGAGCATCCACGGCCTCCACTTTCCAGTAGTAGACCATATCCTCATCCAGAGCGGTTTCCGGTGTCCAGCGGGTTCCTGTCACATCTGTTCCGCTCACGCCACTGAAAATGATATCCGTGCTCAGAAAAACCCGATACGCAGTAATAACGGTTCCCTTGCTCGGAATATCCGGATCAATTGCGGCATCCCAGATAAATTCAGGTGTCAGGTCCGTTACCATCGCGCCGTCCGCTGGTGACAGAAGTGCGAAATCACCCGGAACATCATTTGCCGTATTCACAACAAAGCTCCTGTATCCCTCCGTATTTTCCCGGGTCGTTCCGGACAGATCTCTCGCCACAACCCTCCAGAAACAGATGCTGTTGTCCGGCAGTGCTTCAGGTATCTGATAAAATGTATCAACTATTGTGGCCATTGTCTGGCCAAGTACATCCGGGCCATAATAAACTGTATAGCTTACCGTATCCATCAGATCAGGATCGACAGCCCTGTTCCAGTGAAGAATCGGTGATAAGTCCTGAATGCTTTCATCCTGCGCAGGTTCAGTCAGCGTAAATGCGAAGGGAATATCATTGACAGGCGTAACCGTGACGGACAGAAAGGTCGTGTCCCTGTAGCCGCCGGGATCCCGGGCAATCAATTGCAGAGAATCGTCACCACACCAATTTTCCATCTTGGTGCTGATCGTGCATAATTCACCGTCCATCACAGCATCCAAGTTGACGCTGCCGCTGATATAATAGGCCCAGACCGGTTCGCCATCCGCATCGGTCACATAATCATCCCAGATATTGACATCAATGATGGCTGACTCATCCTCCTTAAAGGTAACGGTGGGAAGCGGTCCATGAAAGACAGGATTGTCGGCCACGGAATTCACCTTCAGGTTTACCGTATCCATCGAACTGTGAAAGGGATCCGAGGCTGTCAATACGAACACGCCCGTACCGGTTGCATTTGCCTTATCATAAAAGACAAGGAGACTGTCACTGACGACCCGGATGGAATCCATCGGAAGTGAAATACTGATGACATCCACGGAAAAAGTCAGATTATCCTCATCACTGAAAACCGAGGAGATATTCACCGTATCGCTTCCGAAATCCTCCATGAAAACCATATCTTCGAGGGGATTGACCCGAAGAGGCAGAGCATTCACCTGAGTCAGGGTAAGCGTTTTTGTGATGGATGCTCCCGTAATTGTAACCACCGTGCTTCGTTCCAGAACATCACTGGCGTCATAGGTCAGAGTCACGGTTTGCGAAGCAACGCTCTCCTCAATGTCCGGAACAAGCCATGAAGCGGTTTTTGTAAGAGCCCAGGAAATATTCGCATTGATATCAAACGTGACCGTTCCGGCAGAACCGGGAACTGTCAGAAGTTCTGTACTGAGCTCAAGGGAAGGTAGCTCCGTGTAGACATAAGCCCTTCCCATGTAGTAACCGACGGCTTTTGAAGCCGGGGCACCGACGGCAATATCACCGATGCCGTCTCCATTGAAGTCTCCGATTCCATCCATGGAATACCCGAAATCGGTGAACTGTGATTCGGCCGAAACTTCGGCAGCACAAAGCGTATTCAGCACTTCCCCGCCATAATACAGCCGGATTTTTTCGAAGGTGGCGCCGTTGATAGGATCCCGATTTGACTCCCGGATCAGAATATCATCATATCCGTCGTTATTCACATCACCGGCTCCGGCAACCCCCCGGCCGAAATATTCCTCGGCAGCCGTTCCGCTGAGTACTTCATCCGCAGTGTTATCCGGACTGCTGCCGCCATAGTACAGATAGACAGAACCAGCGTTGGGCTGTCCATCCGGATCATTCGAATAGGCACCGATAAGGATATCGGCATATCCGTCAGAATTTACATCTCCCGCATCGGAAACGCTGAAGCCGAGAAGATCGCCGGCAGCCTCACCATCATAATACAGGTCGGCAATATTATCCACGACGGGTCCGCCAAGATACAGATAAGCCCTGCCGGCCGATCCCAGACCGCCGGGATCAGCCATGTAGGCCCCCACCAGAATATCGTCATAGCCATCGTTATTCACATCACCCGCATTGGACAGGCTGTACCCGAAATTGTCACTCGCGGCCTCTCCGTAAAAAAACAGGTCTGCCGTATTATCCATAGCCGGGCCGCCGAAAAACAGGGTCGCCTTCCCGGCATTTGTCGCGATTTCATCATCCAGATAGGAACCGATGAGCACGTCATCATAGCCGTCTCCATCCACATCTCCGGCATTGGATACGCAGGCGCCGAAATTTCCCGATCCCAGGAGCGTCACATCCGCCGTATTGTCCATAGCCGATCCGCCGTAATAAATATAGGCCCTGTTGCCCATATCTGCGCCGACAATGACATCCGCATACCCGTCGCCATTGATGTCACCGCCCCCTGACACACTGCGGCCGAATCGCTCACTGATGATGGTAGAAGTGAGCACCACATCCGCAACCAGATCCGCTCCCGGCCCGCCGAAAAAGATCCGGGCTTCGCCCACTGTGCCCTGTTTGGCATATCCGATAATTATGTCATCATAGCCATCGCCATTGACATCACCCGCATTGCTCACACCCGAACCTACCTGAAAGTAGGCTTGTTCGCCGGTGTATTCCAGGTCTGCCGTTCCGCTGACGCTCGCGCTGCCCAGAAAGAGGCTTACCTTACCCGAATTATAACCATCTATGCTGCTGGTATGCGAAGAGGACATAACATCGGAATATCCGTCACCATTGATGTCACCTCCGCCGGCAATATTGTACGCAAAACTGCCGGACGGCCCGGTCAATTTCACATTTTCCACCGTATCGAGTGTGGCGTTTCCATAATAGATATAGGCCCAGCCCTTATTGTATTCGCTGATCAGCATATCGGCGTAGCCGTCATTATTCATATCACCGGCAGCTGAAACCTTGAATCCGAGATATCCGGAAGCGCTCCCCATCATGGTTAGCGCTGCTGTATCGGCGATCGTACTTCCTCCCCGATACAGGTAGGCCTTCCCTGCTAATGACCCCGCTTCATCATTCCCGTAGGCACCCACCAGCACATCATCATAGCCGTCATTATCCACATCCCCCACACCGGCTACACTGCAGCCTAACATATCCGATTGGGCTTCCCCGTACCAGATGACATCCGCAGTCCCGGTTATGGATTCACCTCCGAGGAAGAGGTAGGCTGCGCCCGAATTCAGAATGGTTCCCGAACTTAGCAGGCCGCCGATAATCACATCATCATAGCCGTCGTTATTCACGTCCCCGGCCGCATCCATGGTTTTGCCGAAAAACTCGGTCGCACTGCCATAGGTAATGGAAAGCATGTTACCGCTTCCCATGCTGATTCCGCCGAAATAAATGTAAGCCGTATTATAGCGTTCATGTCCCACACCCACATCATCATAGCCGTCATGATTCACATCGCCGAGGCCGGCGACACAGGAACCGAACTTAAAAGTATTCTGAGATTCCAGTGTTACATCGGGAATACCGTCAAAACTGCTGCTGCCGTAAAATATATAAACATTTCCCCGGGCAACCGTGCCACCGGATTCTTCACCGTTCGCCCCGACAATCAGGTCCGCAATGCCATCGCCATTCACATCCCCGGCACCGTCCACGGCAGTTCCGAATCGTCCGATGTCCTGAGTTCCGCAGATGGTCAGGTCAGGATCCGCTTCGCTCACCGGTGATCCGGACCCGAAATAAACATAGACTTTCCCGGTTGTCACAGCTCCATCGTAATCGGCGGCTGCATCGGGCAGACCAATGGCCCAGTCATCATATCCGTCATCATTCACATCGCCGATATTGGCCACAGCCTCTCCCAGCTTGCTTCCGTTCCTGCCGCTGTCCGGCAGACCCGTATCAATTTTTCCCATCAGCTGAAATTCATCCGCCCACAGACTGCCCGTCAGAAATACCAGGCCGGTAAAAAGATTAAACAGCATTTTACTCATACTCATTCCCTCTCCTTTCATTCTGCCCCGCTTTTATTAAGTCTTAGCTTTCGCTAATAATATCGCTTTGAATATATAGGAGGATGCGAATTAATGTCAAGGTAAAATTGGCATTAATAATGACTTGGGACAGGATGATAGCGGCTGTAACACCTCATAGTACACAAATTCAGCGAAAATTGCAGAAAGAAGCAGTGTAGAAAATTACGAAGTGTGAATTACGGATTACTTTAATTACCGAACTATGTCCGGGCCTCGGGCGGGTCCATTAAGATCCACCAATCGGGTCACGCCAAACAGCAAACCTAAGAATTGTCCACGG
Organism: Fidelibacterota bacterium; assembly: GCA_046735395.1. Classification (GTDB taxonomy): domain Bacteria; phylum Fidelibacterota; class Fidelibacteria; order Fidelibacterales; family DSDE01; genus JBJKQR01. The sequence continues at coordinate 5,821 of JBJKQR010000006.1, forward strand.
ATTGCACGGATTTACACGAATGAATAATATTTCCACGGAGTACACGGATTAACACGAATGAATAATAATTCCACGGAGTACACGGATTAACACGAATGAATAATAATTCCACGAATTGCACAGATTAACACTGAAAGATCAGGACAATACCCTGAATTCTATTCTGAACTCCGGTCGCTTTTTCTCTATCACTCACCGCTGCAGGGATATATTAACACTATTACTGATATTCGCCGGACCCGCTTGCCCCCAAACACGCCAACCAGCTAACCCTCAAACTTAAGAATTGTCCACGGATTGCACGGATTTACACGAATGAATAATATTTCCACGAATTGCACAGATCAACACTGAAAGATCAGGACAATACCCTGAATTCTATTCTGAACTCCGGTCGCTGTTTCTCTATCACTCACCGCTGCAGGGACATATTAACACTTTTACAGATATTCGCCGGACCCGCTTGCCCCCAAACACGCCAACCAGCTAACCATCAAACCAAAGAATTGTCCACGGAGTACACGGATTTACACGAATGAATAATAATTCCACGAATTGCACGGATTAACACGGAAAGATCAGAACGATACCCTGAATTCTATTCTGAACTCAGGTCCCTGTTTCTACATCACTCACTGCTGCAGGGATATATTAACACTATTACTGATATTCGCCGGACCCGCTTGCCCCCAAACACGCCAACCAGCTAACCCGCTTATTTTCTCCGGGATTTTTTCGCATGGGTGACGAGGGGTTTGCGGCCCCGTTCCTTAAAGCTGGCGATGATCATTTCAGCTTTATCAAAGGGAACATTAATGAAGGAAAAGGTATCCATGATCTGAACATCACAGATCTGCCGGGGCTGAATTTCAGCTCTGGACGTGATCATACTGACCAGTTTCGTCACATCCATCTTGTCCTTTTTACCCCGGGCCACGAAGAGCCGGACTTTCCCCTGCTGATCCAGCAGTTCGCCCCCGCCCCGCTGGGGTTCCCTGATCGTCGCATAGTTGGCCGGATCCAGTTCCTCTCCGTAGGAATTATACAGGAGAGCCGCTACAATTTCCGTAGGTTTTCCCACTTCCAGAAGCGCCTTGGACCAGTTATAGAAGGTGGAATCAATATTCGAGTCCAATGCCTGTGTCAGTTCTTCCACAATTTTCTTCTTCCTGGCTTCAATAATATCTTCCACGCGCGGCAGTCGGGATTTTTTTATATCCGTTTTCGCGACGCGCTGAATAAACAGGAGCTGCCGGTATTCACTGGGCGTAATAAAGGTAATGGCCGTGCCTTCCTTTCCGGCCCTGCCGGTGCGGCCGATCCGGTGAACATAGGATTCAGGATCCTGAGGCAGCGAATAATTGATGACATGCGTCAGGTTATTCACGTCAATACCCCGGGCCGCCACATCCGTCGCAACCAGGATATTCAATTTCTTACTCTTGAATTTAGCCAGCATCCGTTCCCGCTGCGCTTGGCTGATATCTCCATGAATGGCCTCCGCATCGTAGCCGCGATCCTGCAGATGAGGAACAATGGTGTCCACATCGTGCTTGGTCCGGCAGAATACAAGTCCGTAAAAATTTTCCTCAAAATCAATGATGCGGCAGAGCGCTTCAAATTTTTCCGAAGCCCGGACCTCAAAATAAATCTGTTCGGTGAGACTGGTAGTCAGAGCTTCCTTTTCCACCTTCAGATGCTGAAAACCTTTCATATAATTCCGGGCAAGTTCCTTGATCCGGACAGGCATGGTGGCCGAAAACAGGCAGGTCCGTTTTTGAGGATTGGTATGCTTCATGATTTCTTCCATATCCTCAACAAATCCCATATTCAGCATTTCGTCCGCCTCATCCAGAACCAGATGTTCGATGGCATCAATCCGCAGCGTGGTGCGCCGCAGATGATCCAGAATCCGGCCGGGTGTTCCGACGACGATGTGGGCGCTGCGTTTCAGCCGCCGCAGCTGTTCATCGATGGACTGTCCGCCATAAATGGGAACAATGGAAATTTTCTTTTGTCCCCGCAGGGAGTTGATTTCCTCCGCAACCTGAATGGCAAGTTCGCGCGTCGGAACGAGGATAAGAGCCTGAACCTGCCTGGCCTCGGCTGAAATCATATCGATAAGCGGCAGGCCGAAGGCGGCCGTTTTCCCGGTTCCGGTCTGTGCCTGCGCAATCAGATCCGTTTCATTTTTGAGCATGGCCGGGATGGTCATCTGCTGTATGGCTGTGGGCTCCTCGAAGCCTTTTGTTTGAATGGCGTCTAAAATTTCTTCGGACAGACCCAATTCATTGAATGTCATTTTTGTGGTCATCTATTTCTTTCCAGTGATTAGTTACGTGCCCCCGATCAGAACACTGCCAAAGATACGGCATTTCATCGTCAATTAATACGAAAATATCTTATTGAAAATTAATTACTTGCCCTGCTGGTTCTTTCTATTGAAAAATGATGCGGCTTCCATTTCCGGCAACGGAGTGTCTTCCGGCAAGTCTCTGGATCAATCCTTGATACACCGTACTGAATAGCACTGAATAGCCGTTTTTCTTATCTACTCCGTTTCGGTAGATGTTATCCATTAAATAATAAATCTGGTAGGCCCAGACTGAGGATGTAAAGCCTTCGGTACATGACCAGAAATATGCATATTTCCCGATTTGGTCAAAGCTTCCGGTACTTCCATTTCTCTGACCCGCGGGATAGGCAGAAAAACCACTCTGACCATTTCCATTTGAGTTATTATACCACCCGTCCAGACTTTTTAATGCCGCTCCGGCCTGGGATTGACCTCCCAGGAAAGCAATAAGTACCTGCCATTCCGTATCGCTTGGAATATGCCATCCTTCGGGAGCCAGGCCCCGCCCATCCTGTACAGCTGCAAAATTATACAGATATCCGAGACTGTCGCTATCTGTTCCCGTATTATCATAACGACAGTAACCACCGGTAACCAGCTTATCATCGGAGACCCACTGATCTGCCAGTGTCACAAATTCAATCGCATCCCCGTTCCGATAGTGACGAACTCTTAAATTGGATGCCATCCAGACCTGTGTTCCGATCGTGATGACAGGGTAATAATTTCCGTCTATATCCACAGCTCTCAATTCAAACCAGAATTCAATATCATTGCTGGACTGCGAATCTCCATAGGAACTTCCGGCGATTACCCTGAAACGGTAGAACATATCCGTTCGTAGCGAGTCAACGATATAACTCTCAGAATTTTCCGGAAGCTGTGTGAGTATGCTCCAATTTTCACCCTGTGGCTGATATTCAACCCGGTAATATTCTTCCCATTGCGCGGCATCCTTCCAGGTCAATTTTAGACTGTTGTCATTCAACTGAGTCACCTGCAGATTCTGAGCTGGGGCCAGGGTCATATCAACAGGGAGTGTTTTATCAGAATAATCCGATATCCCATCACTTTTTACCGAACACATGCGATAGGAGTAACTTCGCCCATTTGTCAGCGCCGTATCACTGTATTCTGTATTTTCGGCGGATAATTCCTTTACCAATGTGAAGCCCGAGCCATCAACGCTCCGTTCAATGCGATATGCAGACGCATAGGGACAACTGTCTTCCCAGGTGATACGGATACTGTTATCATAGCTGTTTTCGGCAGTAACATTTTCAGGTGCACCAAAGGGCGGAAGGCTGATATCATTCAGTAGTACGGATTCTCCCCGGTTTTTTAAACCCATCGGGCAGATATCATAGGAGTATTGCACACCAATCATAACAGTACTGTCAGTGAATTGGGTTGAATTCGCATCCAGACTCCAGACTACATTCGCAGTGTCTCCCGAACAACGCTCAATACGATAACTTCTTTCCAGAGAACTCCGGTCTTCCCAGGACAACAGCAGTTCGTGATCACTGAGAACCTGAAAAGCCGGATTTCCCGGGGAACTGATTCTGTTCACAACCGAATCACTTTGAATAATATCACTGTGATTGATCTCATTCTGAGCAAATATCTGATACCAGTACTTTTCACCATAGACCAGAGATGTATCCACCCAGCTCATCCGGACGGGGTCAAAGGCCCGGACCAGCTTGAAATCCTCATCCTGCCCGGATTTCCTCGCTAGAATTAACGAATCGACATCAAAGGTCTGAAAATAATCCGCCGGATATGACCATTGCAGGCCTATTTCCACATCGCTTAATAGTATGCAGCTAAAATCAGAGACACCCGGGAATTCTGTACAGACCCTGATCGTATCAGAACAGGGAGAAATGTGATCACCATAACTTGCCGCAATTACATACCGGTATTCAATATTCTTCACGATACAGCTGTCGATAAAAATGCAGCTGTCGGCAAAACCAATCAGCGAAAAACTGCTGTCCGCCGTACTTCTGTAAATCTGATAATTTTCTGCATCACTCCGATTATAATCCCAGTTGATCTCAACCCGATGATCGTTAATGACATGTGCGGATACCTGATCCGGCTCCTGTAAATCAAAGGAGCTGCTATATGGGTTTTTAGGCTCATAATCCCCGCAGCCAATCAGAATCAGGAACAGCAATGCTGTGAATAATTGTTTATTTCTCATAGCGATACTTTTTATTTTTTAAATCAATTTCGAATTTCAACCAAAACGGTGCGATCAGGGCGGCGCTTCCCACAGGCAGGGCTGAAATTCGGTGCAGCGTATTACTCAGCTTATAGAGTCGGTCCGCGTCCCTTGTATTTTTGCTGTCCAGATAATTCTGGTACAGAATCCGGCTGCTCAGCTCGGTCACACCCGCACTTAGGACAAGAACGCTCAGGGCCCGCCGGCAAAAACGGGTTTGCCTGCGGCGCGTGAACCTGAAATTTTGCTTGTAGTCATCAACACTCTGCAATTTGACAGATATGGCCATATTCTGCTGAGCTTTGAGCTGGATTTTTTTTCGGTAGGTGACATACCCCGTTTTGTTGATTTCCAGATTGTAGGACCCGGATTTCATCAGATTTTGGCGCAGAGGTATCTGGCCGGATAAATTTCCGTTCAGCACAATCTGTGAACCCTCCGGTATTCCGCTGATGGAAAGATTAGCCAGCGTTTTGCTGTTCTCATTTTTCAGCAATTCCTCAATACTCACGAGGGAAGAACCGGCCAGTAATTTCAACGCCGCATCAGCCACAGCATCTTTCAGAAATGATTTCATACTACCGTTGTAATCCTCAATATGCTGACTGATGATTCCAGCGCTTCCAACGTCAATCAGGCGCACATGCAGAGAATAGAGATCATCTGTACGACTCAAGGTACCGGCGATAATATATTGAACAGCCAATAATTCACCAATCTGAACAACGCATTCCGAACTGGTGCATCCGGTGAGCTGAAAACTCTGCTCCTTCAGTATCAATTCCATCATTTCACGTTCGATCAATGCAATATCAGAAAATTGTGATAATTCATATGAAAAACGATCCGTGACTTTTTTAACGGCATCCAGGGATACACCGATTCCCTGAAAATCAACCACTGCAACGGTGGACTTCTCCCCGGCATAACCCAGTGTTGCAACAAGAATCCAAAAGAGGATAACCTTCTTCAGCATAGTTAAAAACCTTAAATAAGTTGCAAAAACTTAGTTTTTCTGTTTGAAAACAACAAGTTTATAATTTCTGTTTTTGATACCCATCACATTTTTTTGTTTCCGGAAATCAATTTAGTGTGTGAATTTAATTTATTTACTATATTTTTATGTTTAGCAGAAGTGCTTTTAGTTAAGAAAATATGAAAGGAGCAGACACATGTTCAGGAATGTAATACGGAAAATCTCTTTTCTCATCATGGTGTCCTTGCTGCATTTGATGGCAAATGGTGTATGTATCGTTAATGCTGAAAACGGAGAAGTCCTCCATCTGCTCAATTCTGATGTGAATGTAACCGTGGAAAATCAGGTCGCCGTCGTACAGACTAAACAGATTTTCAAGAATATCACCAATGATATGAAGAACTTCAAGTATGCATTTCCCCTGGCGGAAAATGAAAGTGCCACTCAGCTTGAATGGAAAATCGCCGGCACCCGATATCGCGCAAATATTGCTCCTACTGCCCAGGATACGACATTGCCCGGTCCCGGTGGTTCCATTGATGCGAATCTGAAGGACTATCTGGGAAAAACGCCCTTATACTTCAATATCGAAACACTCCTCCCGCAGGATTCCACAATAGAAGTGGAATTGACCTATGTGAGCCTGCTTGAATACAAGGATGGCCAGGTCCGGTTTTTCTATCCGAACAATTACCACGATCTTTCCGATTTTTATCTGAATAATCAACGTTTCACCTTTCATCTGAAAAGCGGTCGTAAAATCGATGACCTGCAAATGCTCAATCATACTCCCGACAGTCTGGACAATAACGGATATGACGCCCATGCCTATCTGAATATCTACGAATCAAAGGCGGATCAGGATTACGAAGTCATTTATAGGCTGAACGCTGATGAACTGGGTCTATTTGCCATCAGTTCCATGATCAGCCGGGATGATGTTCCGGATAACGGAGATCCCGGTTTTTTCATTTTTGTGGCAGAACCCGACAACAGCGCCAACGGTAGCGTCGTTGAAAAAGTGTTTACGCTGGTCATTGACTGCAGCGGCAGCATGAGCGGAAACCGCATCACTCAGGCAAAATCAGCGGCCAGTTTTATTGTTCAGAATCTCAATGAAGGCGACAAATTCAATATCATTGATTTTTCCACAACCGTACACGGATTCTGGGATGAACCAGCTGTATTCAATCAGGAAAACGAACAAGTGGCTCTGGATGGAATTACGGCCCTGAACGCTACGGGTGGAACCGATATCTCCGGTGCGCTGGTAAAATCTGTTGAGCAGTATCTGAACGTAGGAACAAACACCGCGAATATTATTATTTTCTTTACCGATGGCGAACCGACAGCCGGCCTGACAGATCCGAATGATATTGAACATGCCGTACAGGATGCAGCCGGCAACATCTCTTCCCCCATTTCCCTTTTTACCTTCGGTATCGGTAATTATGTCAATGAACAATTATTGACCAAACTGGCTGTCGCTATGAATGGATTATCAGAATTTTTAGGGGACGATGAAGTGGAAAGCCGCATTTCTTCCTTTTACATCAAGATTAGAAATCCCGTTCTGATTAACACAGAACTGATGTTTTCACCCAATATTATAAGCGCCGCATGCCCCAGTCAACTGCCGAATCTGTACAAAGGACAGCAGTTGATTGTATCCGGACGGTATTCCGAGGCAGCAGAACTGACTATTCAACTGAAAGGATTTGCATTCGGGCAGGCCGTCCAATACAGTTATCCCATTGCTCTCACCGACTCCGTAAAGGCTGACTATCAGTTCCTGACCAAAATATGGGCGAAACAGAAAATCGAGGATCTGATGCTGCAGTATCACAGCTATCCCGAGTATTCCACCGAAGCAGCAAATATAAAGGATGAAATCATTCAGATCAGTCTGCTCTTCCGCATAATTACAGATTTTACCAGTTTTTCAGGCGGCGAAGAAACAGAGATAAAACAGGCCAGTCAAAGTCCGGAACTTGCCGGAGATGTCAGGCTGCTGGGAAATTATCCCAATCCCTTCAACAGCACAACCCGCATCCGTCTCTCAATCAGCCATATTTCTGCACCGGTGATAGTAATCAGGATCTATGATATACGAGGTTCCCTGGTTCGAACATTGTACGCCGTTGTCAATGCAAGCGGGGAAATAACAATAAGCTGGGATGGACGCTCTCAGAACGGAGAACTCGTACCGACCGGCACCTATCTCTATGTTGTCAATTACGGAAATTCTGTCCGGACAGGTAAAATGATTTTATTGAAATAGGGCGATACAGAAACGCGACTGTACTCGGTTCACGATTAATTAAACACCTGATAAGGAACATGTCTGAAGAAGGTTAGATATTGGCTATAGCTGGATTTTTATTAAAGAAATGTCTTTCGCGGCGATATCAAAATAATTCATAAAAGCATCTTTCCTGGTTCAGATCCGGATGATCAAAAGCGGCCTCGTTAATCTTTCACTCAGCGGATTGAGAGATTCAGGTCTCCACGGTCTTTTTCCGGACCTGCTTACTGGTTGAAGATGAATTGCACATTTCGACGCAGAACAGGTCCGCTTCAACGGGCGTGGGAATAATCCAATCTGAATTATGGTTTCATGCATCCGGATGAAATCAGGCAGTTTGCTTCTTTTTCAACACAGTCGCAAGCTGCTTCACTTCCTTAAAATTGAAATATCCGGATATTTTACCATAGGGCGTATGACAGCTGTTCCAGCAGCCGGAGCAGGACCGGGCATAGTCCCGGAATTTTCGCCATTCCACTGAGGAAAAAATGTCTTTCACGTCCTGCCGAAGTATGTTGCCGAAAGCTTTGTTATTACAGCTGTGCACGTCCCCGTCAGGTTGGATAAAAAATTTGGAGAAAAAGGAAAAGTTGCGGATATAGGGGCAGTATTTGAGATGTTTATTCTGCATATAATCCACAAAACCATTCAGGATCCAACGGGGTATGACGAGTTTTGAGGACTTTTTCACGGTATGGATAATTTCATTCATTTCGCCGGGATCGGTAATCATCATATCGGAATGTCTGTTATGGTTGGTATTGGACACTCGGTACACATCGAAGGAGAGAGCCCAGCCGATTTTTTTCAGGTAAGCCATGATTTCCGGAATCTGCGCGGCATTATGCCGGCTGACAACCATCGTGGCAATCAGTCGCAGAGGACTGCCGGCCTTTGCGTTTTCTTTGCTCAGATATTCCATATTCCTCATGACCCGGTCTGAAACGTTTTTTGCCCCGCGCAGCAGGTCAGCCGTTTCCCCCAGACCGTCAAAAGATGTAGTGACATGTATTTTATTCTCAATGAAGAGTTTTGTAAGTCTTTCCATTTTTTCGGGAGAGAAATACAGATTGCTCAGAATATTCTTATACAGGAAGGAGTAGTCATTCAGGGCCAGCAGAAACTGCTCAATCTCCGGATGGGACGTCGGTTCACCTCCGGTAATGACCACACCATGGCTTCCGTGCCGGCTCAGCTTGTCCAGAATCATCCGGTAATGGTCATAACTCATGGTATTTTCCCGGCTGGCCCGCTCGGGTATATTGCACTGACGGCAGCGCTGGGTGCACGAATAGGTGATCATCAGTTCCGCAAACAGCCAGCCCGGAGTAAAGGTGGCCAGATTCCGGAAATTCTTCAGTCCTTTCGCGGCGATATCAAAATAATTCATAAAAGCAACTTTCCTGGTTCAGATCCGGATGATCAAAAGCGGCCGCGTTAATCTTTCACTCAGCGGATTGAGAGATTCAGGTCTCCACGGTCTTTTTCCGGACCTGGCTTACGGGTTGAAGGTGAATTCTTTACAGTCCTAATTATTTGGTTGAATATATTCCTTCTAAAATTGTATCCAATTTATCTCCGTACAGAGATTCATAACCAGCTTCGAGGACAATGCCGTCCGGGTTAAGCAAAAACGTACTGGGATATGAATTCACATGATAAAGTTGCTCGATCTCACCGCCCAGAGTTTCACTCACATGTTCCCAGGGCATGTTTTTCTTCATGATGAAGGCACTGATATCATCCAAATCCATGCGGTCGCAGCAGATACTGAGAATCTGAAATCCCTCATCATGGAATTTTCTATAAAGCTTCTGTAAGTGGGGAATTTCGTTCACGCAGGGCCCGCACCAGGTTCCCCAGAAATCAAGCAGCAGATAATCTCCCCTGAAATTCGACAATTTCCCCTTTTTCCCCATCAAGTCCGTAAACTCAAAATCCGGCGCTGACTGTCCCTTAACATCTGCTAAAAATTTTCTCTTTTCATTTTCGCTTTTTTCATTTGCCAGTATCCTGTCGTAGGATTCCTTCATGGACCCGAACTGCTGCTCGGCCGGCACCGTCTGCATTATCGCCCGGAAAGTATCCATAGTAGACCCGGCTACGGCATAATATTTACTGTTCAGGGCATTCATGAAATCCAGGCAATGCGCGGCTCTCACCTGTTTTAACGAATCTGACTTCCCAAGTGTCTGCACCAGTCTGTAATAATCACTTTCGGCATTTTTCATTTCTTCCTGCAGTTGACTCAGATCTTCTGCATTTTGAAAACGTTTCCTCCAGTAAACAATATGAGCCATCCAGTTTCGGGGATGATCTTGAGCCTCATAGGCGATCTCCTGAATAATATTATCCTTGGAGGCCCCGGCCATTACCAGAAAATCTATCATCCGGAAACGGGCATTCTCAACGGGTTTCCCATCCCGGTCATAAATATACCGGGTATAGGTTTTCCGCCCGTTGTAATCAAAATGTTCGCCATCGGTAAAATAATAGCTCAATAAACTCACACCATCAGGAATATGAATCGTCACGGAATAGTCCGATGCTCCATCTTTCACCATCTGCGCAGAGGCAACGCGCCCGGAGTCCGGTGACAGAACATTCTCAAACAGTTTGGCGCTTCCCTGGAAGTTGTTATATTTTGTTCCCCAGTAATCGAAACAGTAAAATACGGAGATGTCCCCCGCAAGCGAATCAGCGGCATAGTGAATCGTATAATCCGTTCCCCGGACCGGATTATTGACGTTATGGTCACTTCTCGAACAGCTGAATGAAAACAGGATGAGGGCCAATATGGAGATCTTCTTCATTTTAATCCCTTTCGCTTATTTATGTTTCAAATCATCGCTATGGATAAGATATCCGAAACCGATAGAAAGTGAATTCCCATTTTTATACTCTCCGCCCCATATCTTTGAAGTGTAGCGGTACTGCGATATGATCACAACATGGTCATTTACAAAAAACCGGGCCCCGATGGCTGCATTCAGCCCCCAATCATGATCGTCCCGGTAGAAGCTGTAGGAAGGCCCGGTCTCAAGAAACAGGGATAAATCCTTCAGATTTTTATTCAGGGCGATAAGCGGCGTGAATGATCCATAGCGTATTATCACATTATCTTCAAGATAATTAAAAGCCGATTCAAGGCCCAGCCCCCAGAGCTCCGAAAAATAATAAACAAAGCCCGGGGAAATACTCATGCTTTTTATAGTACGGTCATTACTGCCATTCTGGTAACTGTCAAATCGTACGGTACTCCGGGGAAGAATCGTTCCTTTCCCAATTTTCTCCTGCGACTGCGCAGCTGCGCCGAGCATGAGAATGATCATCAGTATTTTTTTCATTTTAAATCCCTTTGATTTTTTCGGTTTCAGATTTTCCCGTTCTCCGTTTATCACAGGCTCCGGGTTGGAATGGTCTGTCTGCCCTGAACTGCCGGCAGCATAACACTTCACATCCCTGCACAGAAGTGGTCTCATCTCCTGCGGCCCGTCACTCAAATACCAAACTTAAATGCCGGAAAAATATAGACATTACAGTGAATTATGGCAACCTATATTTTTCGCGGGCCGGATCTTTACATCGGCAAGCCCATCCGGACTATGGGCCGGATGATATCCGACGGCAAATCTATTATTATGCCCATATTTCCGATTTCAGACAACTATTGCCGAATATCAAACGTCTAACAGTACGAAACAGGGAGGACTAAAAAATGAAAAAACAAAGCGTATGTTTTATCATCGGACTCATGCTCTTTTCGACCGCGGGAGCAGCGAGTGTTCTTCTGGAGTTTGATAAAGTTCAGGTAAGGGATCTGCAGTTTTCCGACAGCGACGAAGTCAGGATCGAAAGTCTCAGCGGCGAAGAGGTGGTGGGAAATTTATCCGACCACAAATATGTCTTCAGCAACCGGAGCGGAAGCGACACGGCGGAGGTCAGGCTGTATTTACCGGCCGGCCATGATTATGTCATGAAATATTGCGGTGGAAATGCGGATAAAGAGTGCTGCTGCATCTTCAATGACAAGGAAATGATCATGGTGAAGAATGATCTGGTAAAGGTGTGCGCCGGGGATAAAAACTGCATTCTGAAAAACAGCAACTCCGCTTTCAGAGTCATCCTATCCGGTAATTGCATCCAATTGGTAAATCAGGATAACTGCGGCATCCTGCGCATGGAAGGCAGCAAATCCTTTATCTCGGGACTCGGCCTCGAAAAACTCTGCGACGGAGACGAAACTTCGAACTTCTGGGTCATGTCCTTCGACCAGAATAAATATAACAACTTCCTGGAAACCGTGCTGTCCGGCAGCTGATGGACGGCATCCCGAAACTTCATTCAGTCAGCTTCTTTAATTCATTGCTCAATTATTTTATTGAATTACTTCGAAAATTATTTTTCTTCAGCATCAGCCCGTATAACTAAAACGCCACCGATCTCAGTTCCTCAATAGCACCGCCCCATTGAGTCCTATCCGCGTACGACAATCTCCTTCAGGAGACCGTAATTTCTCACTTAATCCGGGCATTCAATTCAGCCGAAGTGTTATTTCTTCCCGCACCGTCTCAACCTCTGAACTTCTGAACATCTCAACATCTGAACATAGGCGCCCGGTTTGATTTCTTAGGGAATTTTGGTAGAAAATGGGTTGGATATATGGGTTGGAAAATCGGGTATTACACGATGAAACAGAGCATAGAAAAAAGTATTTACTTATAAGCGATTGCCCGGGATTTTACAGTAATTAAATCCACTTCTTTCTTCTCAGGATTTATCTGGTAAAATAAGCGATAATTACCAAATCGATATCTCCAGGTTGGAGGCGAATAGTTTCTTAATTGTTTAATATTTTTCCCAAAACAGGGTTCTTGTTTTAACTGTGGCACGACCTGATCACTCATTTTTTTCTCTATAAGCAGACGATCTTTCTTCGATATTTTTGACAACTGTTTATCGAATTCTTCAGAGACAAATATTTGATAATCAGCCAATTTGTCGCCTTTTGTTATTCTGAATATCGGCCAGGCCCTGATTCAGTGACTGTTGTAATTCAGTATCTGCGTTAATTTCTGCCATCTCAAATTCATTCGCCAGTTCAATGTCTTCAATATATCGGGATGTGGCAGTTTCGATAAAATTAGATAAAGCTCTGTTATCCAACTTTGCAAATGTCTGGAATAAATCATATTTTTTATCATCAAGTCGAATTGTTACTGTTTTTGACATACGTCTCTCCTTTTAATTTAAAATACAAATTAATTGTATTGTATTCAATTTTATTCTATTGTATTCAAAATTAAACGGGCAAATTGTCAGGATTGCTGTTCATCCGGCTACGTTTCCGAGGATTCTTTGCGCCTGTGTTGATTTCTTAAGGAATTTCAGTAGGAAAGAGGTTGGATATATAAGATATTTTATTCGATATATAATAAAAAAGACCACGGGTTGGGTGGTCTTTTTATGTTGTATTTAGGCCAGGTTTTATGCGGGCTTACAGGGATTTGAGGTGGGTTGGTGGGGGTTGATGTATTACTATATATTATTCTATAATTCAACTTTTCCTAAATAGCATGAATTGTCGTCTGAACTTAAAATGAATAAAATATCATCGAGTATTTTTGCACTAAAGTGAAATCCCTCAATGCCTGAGTAATCTATAAAGTAGTTCTCACCAAAAATATTTCTATAGAGATTACTAATATTAATCGATTGTATCTCTCCATTTGATACACTTATTTTCTTAAAAATAATATCATTATCAAATGAAATTGTGTACAAACATTTGTTCTTATATCCTAAGATAGTATAAAATGCATCAATATACTCAAATTGCTTGAATTCAATTTTTCCATTTGAAAAATTATAAAGTATTAGATTATTATTATTTAATAACAAAATTGTATCTGAATCCATTTTCCCAATAATTGGTAATCCAATACCATATGGTTCATTTACTCCTTTAATTGGAATTATTTTTTCTTTTAAGATTTCACCGTTCTCAATATCAACCAATGTGAAGAC
>JBJKQR010000007.1:0-21947 GCA_046735395.1 Fidelibacterota bacterium
CTGCGGACCGCCCAATCTGTCATTGCGGGCTTGACCCGCAATCTGCTTTACGTGTTGCGAAGATGCCGATAAAATCAAGACGTGAGTGACAGTTAACCACCGGTTAAAACGCATCAACCCGCTAACCCGCAAACCATCCAACCGACCTAAGTATGTCATTGCGGACCTGATCCGCAGCGCAATCTCTTGCCGTTTAAGGCGAGGTGTGAGGTGTACAAGAATCTGGTGTACAACAGAATTAAGGAGATTCCGGATCGCCCCCGTCTACGTTCCACTACGACAGGGTTGTCCGGAATGACAGTTTCATAATATTGTCGCAGTGGGCTTTCCACGATAAACCCGCTAACCCGCTAACCCGTAAACTTGCAAACGCTTCAACGCCCCAACACACCGACGGTCTGTACTGCCGTGGCTATTTTGATTTGCGCAAAATGGGAAAACGTCGGGCGGATTTTTCACTGCCTAGGGTCGTGGGAAGATAGCCGGAGGAAATGAATCGGATGTCCTCCACAGTGTACATGGCATTGGGATTATAATGTTTTACAATAGATACCATATCCTTCAGGTCTGCCCGCTTCAGGACGGTAAACAGCACATTCACGGGCCCCTCCGGGCCGTCCGCATCCAGGATGGTCCATTTGAAATCTGTATTCTTCAGGTAGGTGATGAGAGATTTTGCATCCTTCTGCGTGATGATTCTCATGACCACATTTCCCAGGGCGATGCGTTCCTCAATCCGGATTCCCACATAATTCCCGATGGCAAAGCCCAGGGCGTAGGCGAAATAATTTACCGCATTGGTCAGATTCTGCATGATCTGGGAAATGGCGACCAGCCAGATGAGAACTTCGAAAAACCCCAGAAAGGGGGCGACATATTTCATTCCCTTGCTCACGAAGATGATCCGCAGTGTGCCGATGCTCACGTCCATGATGCGTGACAGCACAATCAGCAGCGGAACAACGATCATGGCGACGATATGAGATGAAAATATATCGTGAAGGTTCATGGATGAGTTTAGGAAATCAAAACAATTTTCGCCACGATTTTATTTCTCTTCCTGCAAAACCCGAAAACGCGGCTCTGAAGCGGACAATACCCGTTAACCATGGTTAATAAATCGCTTGCGGGAAACCAATAATTCCGCTAATTTTGCTCCACAATGAACGCGCATCAGCGGGAGCAGAAATTTAATCGGAATAATCAGAGGCTGTTCATGAATACCTTTAGACGACAGACACTTACAGATCGGCTGCTATGGGTGGGGCTGCTGTTTTTTGCAGTTACGCTGCCCCATACCCTGCAGGCTCAGGATAATGAGACCTGCGAAATGTGCCACGATGATGAGACGATGGAGACCACCATCGGGGGCCGGCCGGTATCACTTTACGTTACGAGCGAACAATTAGTCGGATCCCCGCATGAAGGTTTTTCATGTATCGACTGTCATACCGATTTGGAAGGTGTGGAGGATTTTCCGCATCAGAAAAATCTGGATCTGCCGGTTTGCGGAAACTGCCACGAGGAAGCGCAGAAGGAATTCATCGAAGGATTCTTTCAGCCTCTGATCGACAAGGGGTATACGACCATTCCCACCTGTCAGGACTGCCATGGAAAGCATAAGGTGTCCTGGGTGGGCAAGCCGAAGAAGGTCTGCGGTATCTGTCATCAGGATATTGTCCGGGAATTTCAGAACAGTATTCACTGGCAGGACAGCGATGATCCGGATATTACCTGTGTAACCTGTCACAATCCTCACTTCAAGCATGAGAAGAGCCTCTACAGTCCGGAGGGCTGGAAGCTGAAGCTGGTGGACCGCTGTGCCCGCTGCCATGAGGACCAGGTCAGGAATTACAAGCTGAGCCGCCATTACACCGAGGTGGCGAGCGGAAACCTGAAGGCGCCCATCTGTTCGGACTGCCACGCCAAGCATAATATTCTGTCACCCCGGAATCCGAACAGCATCGTGTCGGTGGCAAATCTGGACCGGACCTGTACGCGCTGCCACGAAGGCTACGAGCGCAGTATTCACCGCAAGCCCGTGAATGATGATCCGCGGAATGAAACCTGTGTGGCCTGCCATACCGGCCACAATACGGATTTCAATGCAAAATCCCTGATTTTTGATACACATGTTTCCCAGGTCTGCATGGGATGCCATGAGGACATTCTGGAAAGCGGATTCGGATCGGCACACCAGTCCATTCACCTGAAGCAGCTGGACCTGATCAAGGAAGGGAAAGTGGCGGACTGCGGAACCTGCCATCAGTATCACTACAGGGCACCTCACCATCAGAAGGATCACGCGCTGCGCAAGGAATGCGGTGACTGTCATACGAAGGAACAGGCGGATTATGAGAAATCTGCCCATTACGTGTCGCGCCAGAAAGGTCATATGGAGGCGCCCACCTGCGTGACCTGCCACAGCAACCGTATGATCAACAGTATGAATGAAACCTATAAGGGCCAGCATATCATCGAGCTCTGCAGCAGCTGTCATGGTGACCGCAATATTACGATGAAATTCCAGCTGAATCCCAATGTTGTGGAAGGATACAATTCCTCCTATCATGGACAGATTTATGCTCTCGGATATCAGGGTGAACAGTTCGCGACCTGCGTGAGCTGTCACGACAACCACAGTATTCTCCCGTCGGATCAGCCCGAATCCACGATCAGCAAAGAAAATATCATGAAGACCTGCGGGAAATGCCACGAAGATGTAAATGAGAATTTCGTCGGCTACCTGCAGCATTATTCACCCATGGCGCCGAAGCAGAACAAAATTCTGCGTTTCATTGATGTCTTCATGAAGGGCCTGCTGCTGGTGACGCTGGTGATTTTCGGAACCCACACGCTGCTGTGGTTTATCCGCCTCATGATCCACCGCGTGAAAAACGGTCCGCTGAAGCATGAAAACCCCAGCGGCCGCTATGTGAAACGCTTCCATCTGATCGATCGGATCTCTCATGTGGTCATGATCATGGGCTTCCTGACCCTGGCCTTTACGGGCCTGCCGCTCAAATACAGCCACACACGGCTGGCCAACTGGCTGGTTCACAATATCGTGGGTTTCCGGACCGCGGCCATTCTGCACCGGTCGGCGGCCATTACCCTCGGCCTTGTCTTTCTGGCACACATCCTCAATCTGCTGTACAAGACCTTTGTGAAAAAGCAGAAGGGAATGTTCTGGGGGCCGAAGAGCCTGGTGCCGAATCTTCAGGATGTGAAGGATTTCATTCATCATATGCTCTATTTCGTGGGAATGCGGAAAGATACACCCAAATTCGGACGCTGGACCTACTGGGAGAAGTTCGATTACTTTGCCGTATTCTGGGGAATGATTGTCATCGGCCTGTCGGGAATCACGCTCATGATCCCGGAAGTGGTGACGCGGATTCTGCCGGGCTGGATGATCAACGCCGCTCATATCATTCACTCGGAGGAAGCCCTCCTTGCGACCGCCTTCATTTTCATTGTTCACTTCTTCAATACACATCTGCGGCCCGGATCCTTTCCCATGGACGATGTGATTTTCAGCGGGCGCATGCCTGAATCCAAATTCCTTGAGGAACGGCCTCTGGAAAAGGATATGATCGCGGAAGAAGAGAAGCTGGAAGACTATTATGTGAAGCCGCTCTCAACCCTGAAGAGTGACCTCATTTTCCTCATGGGCTATTTCTTCCTCTTTGTGGGGTTGGGACTGCTGATCCTGATTATCATGGGAAGCTTCTATAACTGAAAATAATGTGACATAAATGCGCATAGAGCTGGCTTTCCGGGTCAGCTCTTTTTATTTTTAACCGAAAAATGCTTAGAAAACGGACATTCTTCACCCCGGCCCGGCCCGGTATTCTGCGAAAGGCACTGTGTTTCCTGATTCTGTTGGGGAGCCTGTCGGCGACAGGACTGAAGGGGCAGGATGAATCCGGGACCCCGGTCGATTCGCTGTTCAGGAAGATTATGAGCCCGTTCCGGTCCCTGGATCTGCAGCATCTGAACACCGATTCGGCGGTCTGGCTCTCCCAGTCCGTCCGCCTGGACAGCGCCGATTCGGAGCCCGTTCTTATATCCCGACTGCAGAAACTGGCCAGCCATTATCGGGTCACACGTCAGGTTGCGGAGCATTTCATTCGCCCGCAGACCATTCAGGATGAAGTGCCGGAAATGCCCAGGCAGAATGATCTCGTTCGTTACCGTGGAAAGAAAATCAGGGATATTCTAATCCTGAAGACGGATATCCTCTATCGTTTTTCGGATACATCCGATGTCAGTCTGCTGAAACGGGCCTCTGCCCTGCTTGAACATCTGCACCATTATACCCGTGAAGATGTTATCCGAAAAAATCTGATTATCCGTGAGGGAGGGATGCTGAATCCGGCCCTGATACTGGAAAATGAACGACTGATCCGTTCTCTCCCATATATCGATGAATGCCGTTTTCTGGTGTCACCGGCGTCGGAGGAGGATTGGGTGGATGTGCTGATCATTGTTCAGGACCGTCTGTCCTATACGGGTGAAATTCGTTTCAATTCCTCCCGTCAGGCGCTGCTGTCACTGAATTTTCTGAATATTTACGGTTCGGGAACGGCGCTGAATGAGGAAGTTAAACTCGAGACCGATCAGATACAGAAAAGCGCCATCAGTCATAGTCAGGTACGCCTCGATAATATCGGCGGCAGTTTCGTGAACGGAGGCTTCATCAGTCATGAGGATGAGCTGAAGAATTACCGGATTTTCAGCCTGGACCGCTACATGAGGTCGGATATCTTCACCTATACCGGGGAGGTGAATCTGGGCCGTTTCCGCGTGACAGACAGCCTGGGACAGCCGGCGCCGTATTACTATAATGATTATGATGTCTGGCTGGGCCGATCCCTGAATTTTCGCGATGATGAAGCCATGCTGAGCCATCCAAAGGTGCTCCTCTCTACCCGGGTTTACCGCCGGGTTCTGAACAGTTCCCCCTATTCGGTGGCTCTGACGCCGCTTGCATATCAGCCGGAAACGGATGTCCTGCTGAATCTGGCCGTTTCGCGCCGCCATTTTTACTATACGACGCTGGTCCATGACCTGGGCAAAACGGAAGATCTGCCTGCCGGGTATCTGGTCAATATCACGGGCGGCCGCCGCTATAAATTCGGTGATCCCTTCGACTACGCCGGAATACAGGCTTCCGGGGGCGCCTACCATCATCATATCGGCTATGTGTATCAGCGAGTGGAATACAGCACCTGGTTTGATGGTTCGGCGGCTGTGAATGGAAGCCTGAATTGTGAATTTCTGCAATTCACTCCCATCTTCGCGGTGCACGGATTGCCAGGACGTTTCTTTTCACGCGTCAGCTATACGCGTGGAATCCATCGGAAGGATGATGCCCGGCTGATTCTCTTCGACGAGCTGCTTCCGGGGACCTTCGAGAAAAAGGTTCGGACCGGAACAAAACGGCTGCTGGTGGGAGTGGAAAATGTGCTGTACACGCGTCAGCCCCGGGGTGGGATCCGCAGCGCCTGGTATCTGCATGGCGACATGGGGCTTCTGGCAGATGAGAGTGAAGAATTGCTTCGGCAGAAGGTTGTCTGGGGGCTGGGGACCGGCTACCGTATCAAGCATGATTATCTGGCCTTCAATACGCTGCAGGCCGGAATTGTTCTGTACTGGAGCGAAGCCGGACGTGCTCCGGTGATGGGATACCAGCTGTCGGCGAACCGGAGTATCCGCTTCGATGATTTCATACAGAATAAACCGGCATTCAGTATATTCCGCTGAGAGAGAGCCGAACCCGATCACACGGAACGATATGGCCTGCTCCAAGGCTTGACAAATGCGCGAAAAGCAGTTATTTTTGACAAGATGAAGCTGATTTGCATGGCACTGAAGGCGGAGGCCGATGTGCTTTTACACCGATACAAGGCTGAGAGGATACAGATACCCGGACTCGGGCGGGGGCTGTACCGGTTCGTGCTGAAGTCTGACGAATGGCAGGTGTTTCTGACGGGAATCGGCCTGAAAAACGCCCGCCGCAGTCTCGATGCCTATTTTTCTGATTTCAGGCCGGACTTTGTGCTGAATCTGGGAACCGCTGCCAGCCTGTCCCCGGCATGGCCCCTGAAGGCAGCGTATGCCATTCGCCGTGTCATCGCAGCAGACAGCGGGTATTATTTTGATCTGAGTGCAGAGACCTCGGATGAGGTCAGGCTCCTGAGCGGTACAGAGCCGGTCGCCTCGAAGGCTGAGGCTGAGAACATAGTGGAACGTTACGGCCCGGTTCTGGCCGACATGGAAGGCTTTGCGGTCGCGGAACGCTGCCGGGCCCGACACGTGGATTTCCGGATCGTGAAATACAGCAGTGACCTGGGACATGAGAATGCGGAACAGGAAATGAGGGCGAATCTCAGCTCGGCATCCACCGGGCTCGCCGATTATTTCAGTGAACAGTATGGCCGCTGACATCTCGGTGATCATTCCGGTTTTCAACCGGCAGGAGACGCTGGACCGGGCCTTGAAATCCATTTTCTCACAAGGTGTTCCCGTGTCGGAAATCGTAGTTGTGGATGACGGGTCCACGGACGGGACCGCTGCAGTTTATGAAAAATATAAAGACCGGATCGTTGTTGAAAGATTTTCCGAAAACTGCGGCGTCTCTGCAGCCCGGAACGCGGGGATCCGGCGGGCCACTCATGAATGGATCTGCCTGCTGGATTCGGATGATGAGTGGCTGCCCGATAAAATCAGGAATCAGCTGGAATACATTGAGCGGCATCCGGACTGCACGATTTTCCAGTCTGAGGAAATCTGGATTCGGAATGGGGTGCGGGTCAATCCGATGAAGAAGCACAGGAAATATGGCGGGGATATTTTCCTTCAGAGCCTGCCGCTGTGTATTGTGAGCCCCTCGGCGGTCATGTTCAGAAAGAGCGTTTTTCTGGAACTGGGCGAATTCGACACGGCCTTTCCCGTGTGTGAAGATTATGATCTGTGGCTGCGCTGGAGCCTTCGTTATCCGGTGGGGCTGGACGAGCGGCCCGGAATCATCAAGTACGGTGGTCACGAGGATCAGCTCAGCCGCCGTTACCACAGTATGGACCGATATCGTATTCTGAGCCTGAACAAATGTCTGGCCAGCCCCTATCTGGATTCACAGAGAGAGGGAGCCGTCCGGAACGAACTGAATAAAAAACTGAAGATATATCTGGGCGGTCTGCAGAAGCGCGGCCGTCACGATAATCCGATTGAAGATGTGGCCCGGTGCCTGGAGGTGGGAGATGACAGTCGAACAGCATAAAACAGAATATCGGGATATTCACTGGATTTCCAATCTTCGCTGTATGGGTTTTCACCGGGCGCACGCCGGTTTCAGGGATCTGCTGGAGTCCATCCGGACCCTGGGAATCCAGACCCCGCTGCTGATCGCCTCCATCCGTGAGGAAGCCGTGCTTCTCCATGGCTGTGCCCGCCTGAGAGCGGCCATGGAGCTGGAGATTCACCATCTGCCGGTTCGGATTCTTTCACCTGAACAGGATCCGGAAGCCATCATGGAAGCGCTGTATCTGGAGCATCATTCTCAGGCTCCCCTGAATCTCATCGAAAAGGCCGCTTTTCTCAATACGGTTATGGCCATGGTTCCGAATGCGGACAGGATGGCCTGGCTGTCGCGTCTGTCCCTGCCTCCCCGGCCCCGGACGCTGGAGAGCCTGGCGAAGCTGGGACTGGCCTCGGCCGTGTGGCAGGACTTTTTTGTCAGCCGGAATGTGCCCCTGAAGCGGGTGGAATCCTTGCTGAACAGCGCCTGTGCCGATGAACTGGAAATATTAATCAAACAGGGTGTCGGGCTGAATAAAATTGAGCAGATTGCTGAAAAAATTTCCGAATTGTCTGTCCTGAGCGGCAGGCCGGAAGCGGAGCTGCTGGCAGAATGTCTTCACGAAAGTGAAGAGCACTGCGGGGAGAGCTGCGGAGCTGCCGCACTGACAGCAGCTTTACTGGAGAACCTCGGCCGCCGCCGCATGCCACAGCTTTCAGCCTATCGGGAAAACGTCGAAAAACTTCTGGATGGATTGGAGATGCCGGGATTTGTACAGCTTGTCTTTGATCCGGGCTACGAAAAGCCGGGCTTCCGGCTCAGTGCCGATCTGGAAGACCCGCAGCGCCTTCAGCAATTTAAAATCTGGTTTGAAAAGGCCGGCCCGGTTCTGCGGAAGATTGCGGAAAGGGATCTCGAGCCGTGAAACCCTTTGCATTCAGAAAATTATGGTCGGTGGCCGGTACGGAGTCAGCGGTATCGGATCGGGTGAGAACAAATCTGGGGAACGTGGCGGAGGAGCAGATTTCACCGGAGCAGGTTGAGTCCCTGTATTCCCGGAGCCTTACAGAAGGGAAAAAGGAAATATTGCTGACCGAACATGCAGGGGCAGCCTTCAAACCCTGTCCGGGTACGGACGAAAAGTATCTCTGCTGCAATTACTGGGTGCTCAACCAGGCCACCAACTGCCCCATTGACTGCAGTTACTGCATTCTGCAATATTACCTGACCAATCCGGTTCTGACCATCTATACCAATATAGACAGCATGAAGGAGGAAATCCGGGCCCGGGTCTCAGCAGAGCCTCAGCGCTTTTTCCGGATCGGGACGGGTGAACTGGCGGACAGTCTGGCCGTGGATCCCGTCAGCGGCGCAGCGTCGGATCTGATTCGTTTCGCGGCAGCCGAAAAGCGTTTTCTGCTGGAGCTGAAGACCAAATCGGATCACATTGACCAGCTGCTGGAGCTTCCTCACGAAGGATATACCGTTCTGGCCTGGTCCCTGAATCCGCCCCGGATCATTCGTGAAGAGGAACATAAATCCGCCTCGCTGGAGGAGCGGCTCAGCGCGGCTCAGCGTGCCATGAAGGCCGGATACAAACTGGCATTTCATTTTGATCCCCTGATTCATTACCCGGAGTGGGAAGCGGATTACGAGGAACTTGTACGTACGTTGTTCAAGTATGTCGATCCGGCTGCCATCGCCTGGATTTCGCTGGGCAGCCTGCGCTATCCCCCGGAAATGAAGAGCAAAGCCCGGGAGAAATTTCCCTCTTCGCCCATTTTCCTCGGTGAAATGATCCGGGGAAAAGATAATAAGATGCGCTATTTCAAGGGAATCCGCCTTCCTATGTTTCAGAAGATGGTGTCCTGGCTGAAGAGCTACGGCAGCCCGGATCTCTTTCTGTATTTCTGCATGGAGGACCGGGAGGTCTGGGAGCGAAGCCAGGGCTTTGTCCCGCGCAGCAACGCTCACCTGGAATATTTGTTCATCGAGTCCCTGATGCGGCGTTTTCCGGATCTTGCCATTCCCGCTCCGGATGAAGAGGCGTATGAGACTTTTGCGACCCGCTGAATGGGCCCGGGGGCTGGATCCGATTTCGCCCTTTGAGTATGATTTGGGATATTTTATTTGTATCTTCATCACAAATTTCATGGAACGAGTAAGCAACATTAAACCAAACATTGAAAACTCAGGAGTTCACAGTGTATAAGAAAATCGGAATTCCCCTGCTGCTTATTGCCTTTGAGGGCTATATGTACACCCTCAGCCGAAACTGGTTTGTCGGACTGCTGCCGGTCATCGCCATCGGCCTGGTCTCCTACATTTATTCTCTGAATAATCCCATGAATCATGACAGATCATTCCGCATCCGGTCCTACTGGAACTGGATGCCGCTGGGACTGACCTATGCGCTGCTCTACATGGGACGTTATAATCTGACGGTTGCAAAGAATGCCTTCGGCAGTATGATGCCCAAGGAAATGTTCGGCATCGTTTTCGGTGTGGGGGCACTGGTCTACGGCCTGGCCTTCATCATCAACGGCCCGCTGTCCGACCGGATCGGCGGAAAGAAGGCCATGCTCATCGGAGCCAGCGGCGCTGCTCTGGCGAACCTGCTCATGGGCTGGGCCACGCACGCGATTCTGACCGACCCCAATCTGTCAGCCGGCCATCCCCATCTGAATATTCTGGGTATCCGCATGTCGCTGCAGACCCTGTTTATCCTGCTCTACGGGCTGAATATGTATTTCCAGAGTTTCGGCGCCGTGGCCATCGTCAAGGTGAACAGCGCCTGGTTTCATATCCGCGAACGGGGAATGTTCGGCGCGATCTTCGGTGTTCTCATTTCCCTCGGTATCTATCTGGCCTTTGATCTGAATGAAATGTTCCTTCGGGTCACGGAAATGGCTGACGGCAGCTTCAAGACCTGGGTTGTCTTCTTTATCCCGGCGGTGGCGCTGCTGGCCTTTATCGTTATTGATTTCTTTGCGGTGAAGGACAATCCGGTGGAAGCCGGTTTTCCGGCTCTCGATGTGGCGGACGCGTCCAGCGGCGAGGAAAATCAGACCTACAGCACCGTGGGCATTTTCAAGAAACTCTTCAGCAACCCCATCATCCTCATTATTCTGGCCATCGAGTTTTCCTCCGGCGTGCTGCGGAACGGCATCATGCACTGGGGAATCATTTTTGCCCAGGAAGTGGGCGCTCATGGAAGTGACATCTTCTTCCAGAACTGGGGCCTGGTGCTCATGATTGCCGGAATTTCCGGTGGTTTCTTTGCCGGCTTCGTGTCCGATAAACTGTTTCAGTCCCGCCGCGGGCCGTCGGCATTCTTTCTCTATGGCGGCATGTTCCTCGGTATGGTCGTCATGCTGTTTGCCGTCCGCTTCCGGATTTACGGCCTCATCGGCTTTCTGTCCTTTTTCATGAGCATGTGCGTCATCGGTGTTCACGGCATGCTGTCCGGAACGGCTTCCATGGATTTCGGCGGAACGAAGGCGGCTGCCACGGCGACAGGGATCATCGACGGATTTGTCTACCTGGGAACCGGTTTTCAGTCTGCGGCCCTGGGATATATCATTCCCCATTTCGGCTGGAATCTGTGGCCCATCTTTCTGATTCCCTTCACGCTGGTCGGGCTCTATTTTACCCGCAGAATCTGGAACGCCTTTCCCAACGCGAAAAAGAAATAATCCGTCGCTGCCGCCCCTATCAGGCTGAACAGCGTTATATTCCTGTAGATCTGACTATTTTTTGGAGCCCGATGCAATCCGGATGATTTCGGGCTGTTGGCCGGAATATGGATCCGAAGGAATTTCTGCCGGAGCAATGTTCAGAATAATTTATACAAAATACAATCGCGGGTCCGTGAGAGTCTGAAGGGCAGATAATATGTATTATTTCAGGCTGCCATCCTGAGTTGTTTCGATGGCGGATGCAATTTTAGGATATTTTTTCCGAAGACAGGTGGGACAGATGGTGTGGCTGAAATCCAGGCCCTGGTTTTTATGGAGATATTCCTCCAGCTGGACATAATAGCCCTCGTCATCGCGGATATTGTGACAGTAGGAACAGATGGGGAGGAAGCCGCGCAGAGTGTGAACTTCATCCAGCGCTTTCCGGAGATCCACAATAAGCTGATCTTTTTTCTTCTGTTCTGCTTCCAGCATTTTCTGAACCCGGATAATTTCCACGCTGCGGTCGATGGCCTCATATAATTTATCCAGATTGATGGGCTTGAATACATAATTATGAACACCCAGTTCAATGGCCTTCACTAAGTACTGTATGTCGCTGTGAGCGGTGGTAATGATGAATTTGGGAGTGTGGCCGCTTTTTCCGATTTCACCGATCATCTGCAGTCCGTCCATCACCGGCATACGGATATCGCTGATGATCAGATCGGGATTATTATCCATGAAGAGTTTCAAACCCTTCTGGCCGTTTTCGGCCAGGTGAAAGTCATCAAAAAGGCCGGACAGAATCATTTCCATCTCTTCTCTGGCGCTGTGGTCGTCCTCCACATACAAACATGAGATCCCCGCATATTTCTTTGTCATGCCTGTTCTCCGTTCATTTCATAAATGGGCAGTTCGATGCAGATGCGTGCTCCATTTTCCTGAAATAGTGAATAGATTTTTCCGTACATATGCTCTTCAATCATAATTTTTGACATATAGAGGCCCAATCCGGTTCCCTTCGATTCATCCTTGGTTGTAAAATAGGGCTCAAAAATCCGGTTTTCCACGTCTGTTGACAGTCCGGATCCATTATCAGAAATACAGAGCCGCAGAAACGTGTCATTCCGGGAGAATTCAAAGCGGATCTGCCCCGGTACTTCTTGCTCCTGATCCGCCTCATCGCGCAGCTGAAGAATGGCATCCTTGGCATTATTGATCAGATTCATGATCACATGTTCGAATTCATTCTTAAAACCGAAAACAAGATGGGCCGGCTCGGGAGCGACTGCGGAATTGATGGTGTAGACCTGATCTGTAATCCGGCTGTCCAGATTGCATTCAATGCTGTTTGCCTCCAGCTGGGCAGAAAACAGGGACAGAACTTCCAGCGCGGCCGCGACGGCGTCAAACGCGGTGCGTTCCTTGGCAGGATTGAAAAAATTCCGGAAATCGTCAATAGTCCGGGACATGAGCTGTATCCGGTCCATGGATTTTGCAATCATCCGAATGAGGTCGTCCTCCGTCAGATTTTTCTGCAGGTATTGGAGCTTAAGGTTCTGCAGCACCAGAGCGAGTGCATTGAGGGGCTGACGCCACTGGTGAGCGATGGCGCCGATCATTTCTCCCATGGCCGCCAGCTTGGACTGCTGTATGAACATGTGTTCATTCTTCCGGCGCAGCGCCACCTCTTCCTCGACTTTCAGGGAAAGATTGTCGGTCAGTTCCTGAAGTTCCTTCGTCCGGTCCGTGACCCGCTTCTCCAGGGTCTCGTTATTCTGCTGGATATTCTGAAACTGGCGGTGAAGCTCAATGGCGGCATTCCGGTAATTTGTGATCAGATCGTTCATTTCCATTATAGTGCTTTCAGGCCAGTCGATATTTCCTTCATCCTCAATACGTGCAATGATCTCAGACGAAATGGAAGCCAGCTTGGAGGGTGTGCGTGCCAGGTAGGCGCTGACGATGGAGGAAACGATGATGGAGATAAGAAAGAGGATGGAAATGAGGATAAGGCTTTTGATGGACTGATTATAGATGGCATCCCGGAAGGGTTCCACTGAGGCCTCGGCAACAATCGTCCAGGAGGTATTGGCCACCGGAAGCTCGCTGAAATAGATGGCCGATCTCCATGTATCCATGGCCGAGATATTCCTTTTATTCCCGGACATCCAGATCCTGACCGGGCCACCCTGATCGGAGATATTGCCCTCCGTTTTTAGAAAATAGGGCGTGAGCGGCTCCCGGTTATTTCCCGTACTGCAGATAATATTCAATTCATCATCATAGACAGTGATCTGAAAGCTGTCGCCGTAGTGATTTGCCCGGAGAAGTTCCCGCATTTTGTTGAGATCTATGGCCCCCAGGCCGAAGCCCATGAAGCGGCCGTTCTGCAGTGCCGGACTGCTGATGGAGAAAATGGGAACGAAGACACCGCCGCGGGCACGGAAGACTCTAGAAATATAAGGCGTCCGGGTGCGTTTTAGGGTCTTGTACTAAGCGCGATCGGAAAAGTCGAGGCCGATGGTCGACTGACCGCGTTCATTGACAGGCGGATAAAAGCCTTTTGTGACGGCCAGGCTGTCCGCCACATAGATATTATGGAAATCGGGATAAACAGATTTGATGAATTTCAGGTCACGCTGCAGCCCGGATGAAGGCTGAAATCCGTACTCCAGCCCTTTTTTTGCAATAATATCCACACCCAGTGTCATTCTGTCCAGCCAGTTTTCCAGATTGGATTTTGCCTCATGAACTTCGGAGACGGCCGTATCTTCGAACATCTGTCGGTAATGGGCCAGTTCACTGAAATTCGAAGCGAGGGCCAGGGTCAGGCTGGGAATCATGAGAAACAGGGTGGTCAGATGAAAAATGAGCAGGGAAAAGGGAACTTTCTCTGCCTGGTGCTTTTCGATTCCGAAAGCCCGCGCAAGGGGGGTGTGATAGATGAGAATGCTGGCGATCATGGCATTGAAGATACCGTTCACGGACTGCTTGAGAAAGATGATGAGCGTGGCCTGCATCCCGAGCGACATAATGAAATAGTAAAAGAGAAAAATGAGCGGCAGGCCCAGAACGAACCAGAACACGGCATCGGAGAGAATGATATTCTTCCGCTTCCGCTGAACCTGCAGTGTCAGCCAGATGATTTCAGCCGTAAAGATGAGGATGGCGTAGGGATGGTTCCAGAGGATATAGGTATAGCTCGAAGTGATGAGAGAGGTGATGATGCCGGCGCCCATCCCCAGAAAATAACAGCTGATGATGACGAAAATGCTGCCGAAGAGAAAGTTCACAGAGAAACCGATGGGCAGGGTGAAAATATTTCCCAGCAGGCCCAGCGCCGAAAGCAGCAGAATAGCGATGACTTTCTTCCCCATACCGGACATTTTTATCTGCATAGGTCTCATTATTGCGTTTTCATTGAATCAGTTATGCACTGCTCCAACAGACATGATAATATAAACCGGATTGCATCCTTCAGTCAAGCGGCAAGCATTTTTAGTTCAGAGGTTCAGAAGTTCAGAGGTTGGGGGGGTTCCGGAGAAGAAAACAGTTCCGGATTGCGCGAATCATTCTTAAATTTATCCCGTTGAAGTGAGTGCACTGATTAAGTGATCGGATTGCGGCTTCCCCGGAGGGGATGGCGGGTTGTGAATGGGGTTTCAAAGGGGCGGAATTGTTGTTGGATAGAATCCCGGCCGGGCGAAACGATGAAGAACATGGGAGGATGAAAATGAACACATGGATGCCTGCACGAATCATGGGGCTTATATTGATCACCACAGCCCTGCTGTTTTCTGAAGGAATGACAAATAAATCAGAAGAATTTTCAGAAACAGACTCCATTCGCCACGACAGGCTCATGGTCTTGGCCGGGCTTCCCCTTGTCATTTCATCTGTTCCGGCTGGAATGATATATTCAGCTGAAATATTCGGATTATTATACGAGCTGAAGTTGCCTGTAAACTCCGATGTACTGGGTGGTGCGGCATTTATCGGATCTGTAGGGTACATGACCGTTGTCGGCAGTGCCATAGGCCGGAGTCGGAACCGAAACGGGAACAATCCGCAGATTTATCTTGGTATTCATACGAATTTTACAATTTCCGACCATAAAAAATCGACTCCGGGAACGGGTTATGGAATTCAGTTCAGCATCCTGCATAAACCCTTTACAAAACATCTGATGCTCCGAAGCGGATGGAATGTATACTATAGGTGTTTTACCCTGAAAGACATTACATACGAATATCATGCCAGTGATATAGGGGAGCCCGGTGTAGAATACGGCAGCGCAGATTTATATTTTATTGCACTGGAATATTCGGCTCCCGTTGAAATAATATATCGAAGACAGTTAAGGGAAAACAGAGCGCTGCTGTTGGGCCTGGGAGAAAGTTTCGGATTTCAGCTGTCCGGCGGCGGGCTGGATAATAAAAAAATACATGATGTGGAATCCCCTGAAATTATCGGATACAGGTTACACAATTATAATGTTGTTACATCCCAGTTCATTCTTTCTGCAGGATATGCGGTAAACAGGCATTTATTTGAAATTTCCTTTACGCGGGACTGGCTCTGGGTTGACATGGATGCAGGAGGAATGAGACTGGATGACAAGGTAAACAGCCTGTTTCTTCAGTATAACTATCGCTTGTTTTTCAGGTAAAATACAGGATTGCAAACATAGGCACTTGGGCCGCAGTGAAATTTCCCTCAGCTTAGAAAAGTCAGAAGATGTGGAAATAATTATAGACCAAATGGGCCTGAACGTCCTTGAAATCCCCCGGGAAGCACTGTGTCTGGCCGGCAAGGTTTTCCTGCATATCGAAGAAATAAAGGATCGAAGCGATCAGCATTGCCCGATTTTTTCATTGCTGCACATGCGGCCGTCGCGTTAATTGATCGGATAACCCGTGATGTTTCAAGGTAAATGACCTGCTATCCCAACGTGAATCTGGGCATGCCGGATTTCAGGTAAATCTGCATTTTATTGATAAAACGAATGATAGATGCGGGATTGTGGAGATACACCATTGTAGAGACATACCATTTTGTGTCTCTACTACAGAATAATACCAGGCCTGTCAATCAAAAACAGACCCACAATCGTGCGGCATTATTTCCCTTCAATAACCCGCATCCCAAGGGGCGTTTTGTGGGCTTGCCGGAGGAGGGGAAAAAGCGTAATTTCCGCCATGGCCCACGAACGTTTTTTTTATTCCGGACAGATTGATGCAGCCTCGAAGGAGGCGATCCTGTCCGGTGAGGAACATCATCATCTCAGCCGGGTTCTGCGCATGCGGCCGGATGACCTGATTCATGTGGGGGACAGGGCGGGTACCATGTATGCCTGCCGGATCCGCGATATCGGTGTCTCCGAAACCCGGGTCGGGATTGAGGAAATCTTCCCCGGCTGGGGCGAGGAAAAGCTGGACATGCATCTGGCGGTGGGTCTTATCCGCGAGAGTCACTGGGAATGGATGATCGAGAAGGCGGTCGAGCTGGGTGTGACGGAGATTACACCCCTGCTGACGGAGCATGTGCTGAAACGGTCCCTGCGATCGGAGCGGTCGGAGAAGATCATTTTTGCGGCGGCCAAGCAATGCGGACGGTCGCGGGTTCCCCGGCTGAACGCGCCGGCAGAATACCGGCAATTCATCAAAGAAGCGCAGGCCGATACACGGATCTGTTTCGACAATCAGGGTTCGGCGCGACCCTATGGAGAGCTGCTGCCGCTGACCGGACAAAGCGTGATTCTGCTGGTCGGCCCGGAAGGGGGCTTTTCAAAACAAGAAGTAGATTTTGCAGAAAAAAACGATTACTTTTCAGCAATATTAGGATCTAGACGGCTGAGGACCGAGACAGCGGCGCTGACCGCAGTGGCTCTGAGCCCCGGCCGATGAAGGAGACAAAGGATGGAATGCATTTTTTGTAAGATCGTGGAAGGGGAAATTCCAGCCGATATCGTCTATGAATCGGAGCATGTTGTCGCCTTCCGGGATATTAATCCGCAGGCTCCCAATCATATACTTGTCGTTCCCCGCAAGCATATTGATTCCGTGGAGGTTCTGGATGCGGAAGACCAGCCTCTGCTGGGTGAACTCATGTATACGGCAAAGAAGACGGCCGCGAAGCTGGGAATCAGCCACGGATACCGGATTGTTCTGAACAACGGCGCCGACGGCGGCCAGGAAATCGACCACATTCATCTGCATCTCCTCGCAGGCAGAAAACTGGCCTGGCCTCCCGGCTAGAAAAGGAAGTCACAGTACTTGTATATATCGGATCTGGACATTTTCGGATTCAAGTCCTTCGCCCATAAATCACAGTTCAAATTTTCCAAGGGCATTACCTGCGTTGTCGGGCCCAATGGTTGCGGCAAGACGAACGTGGTGGACGGCATCCGCTGGGTACTGGGCGAGCAGAAATCCTCGCTGCTGCGTTCGGACAAGATGACGGATGTTATTTTTGCCGGATCCAAGTACAAGAAGCCCCTGAATTATGCCGAAGTTTCCCTGACCGTTCACAATGACCGGGGCGTGCTGCCGGTGGCCTATACGGATGTGATGGTCACCCGCCGGCTTTTTCGCGACGGAACCAGCGAATATCTCTTGAACAATACGCCGGTACGGCTCAAGGATGTTCAGGATCTTTTTACCGATACGGGCATGAGTTCGGACGTGTATTCGGTCATCGAGCTGAAGATGGTGGAGGATATTCTCAGCGACAACCGGGACAGCCGCAAACGGCTGTTTGAGGAAGCCAGCGGCATCAGCAAATACCGGAGTCAGCGCAAATCTTCGGTGCGGAAACTGGATGCAACCCGGGAGGATCTGAACCGCCTCGAGGATATTATCTTCGAAATTGACAAGAAGGTGCAGGCCCTGAGCCGGCAGCTGAAGCGTTACGAAAAATATCAGGAATATGTGGATGAGCTCCGGGATCAGGAGATTCTTCTGGCCCAGCTGCAGTTTCAGGATCTGGGTGATGAGATCGCGCCCCTCGAGGAGCGGCTGAGCACGAACCAGATCCGCCAGACCGAGAGCAGCCAGCAGCTCAGTATCGAGGAGGGAATGCTCTCCAGCTACCGGGACGATCAGGACAGCCTGGAAGCTGAACTGGACAAGCTTATTACCGTGATTGCCGCCCGCAATGCGGAGATCAACGAGAAGAAGGCAAATAATCTGGTCTGGGAGGAAAAATTCCGCAACGCGGAGCAGAGCCTGCTGCGTCTGGATCAGGACAAGGAAGACGCCGGGAAACGGCGGGAGGCCAATGAGCGCATCCGCGATGAAATCTCGGCGACGCTCCACGACAATGATCCGCAGATTGCCGAGCTGAAGGAAAAAGTGCAGGCCGCAGAAAATGCCTACACCGAAGCGGAGAAGGACTTTAAGGAGATCTCTGCGCAGGGCGAGGCGCTGGAAGGGCAGCTGCGGTCGGAACGGCAGGCAATCCAGGAACTGGAACAGAAAAAAATTCGTCATGAAGATAGCATCACCCAGCTCATCTCGCTGCAGGAAAGCCTGCAGCAGCGACTGGACACCATGCGCGACAGGGATGGGCAGACCGAAAAGGAAATGGCGGACAGCAAGGCCCTGCTGACTCAGCTGAGCAAGGAACTGGCTTCCATGGACGCCATCCTCTCCGAAAAGGAAAGCGAAAAGGAAAAGCTGGGCGAAGACATCCGCATCAAGCGTGAAGGCCTGGCCAAGCTGGACAGCCGCAGTGACCGGGTGCAGAGCGAGCTTACTTTTTATAAAGGAATTCTCGAGAGTATGGAAGGCTTCAATCCCGGGGTTCGCTACGTGCTGCGGGAAATGAAGAATCCGGGAATTCTGGGCAGCGTCGCAGACCTCTTCAAGGTGGATGAAGCCTATACCCATGCCATCGAAATCGGCCTGGGCAACGCGGCCAAATTTCTCGTGTCCGATACGCGGGACACAGCGCTGGATATCATAGAGGAACTGAAACGGCGTCAGCGCGGCCGGGTGACCATTGTTCCCCTCGATATCGCGGCCGGAAAGGTCCGGCGGAAACAGTCCTTTGACTATGAATTTGATTCCAATTTTCTGGCCTATGCCAGCGATGTGGTGCATGCGGACGGAGAGGCATCTCTGCTTACCGAATTTTTTCTCGGGGATCTGGTGATCGTCAAATCGCTGCGGGCCGTTCCCGATGCGCTGTTCAAACGCAGCCCCTTTCGCTTTGTTACGCCCGAAGGCGATTATTATGAACAGAAGGGCCTCCTGCGCGGAGGCAGCAGCCAGAAGAATTCGCAGCACATACTGGGCCGGAAGGAAAAGATCGAAAGCCTGGACGGGGATCTGAAAAAACTGAAAAGTGAGGGCGAGGATCTGCGCCGGGAGATTCAGGAAAGCAGCCTGCGCTATACGGCCACCATTCAGGAGATCAAGGACATCCGGGCCAATAAGGCCACGCTGGAAACGCAATATCACGCCAGTGACAAGCGACAGAGCACGCTGGACTATGAACTGCGCCGCAGTAATGAGGAAAAGGTTCGTTCCCAGGAGGATCTGGCCGGATACACATTAAAAATCGATGGAACCCGGACGGCTCTCGAGATGCTGCTGGGAGATCTGGAAAAGGCCCGGGAAAGGGCCGCCGTCACACTGGAGAAGTTCCGCGGCTTTCAGGATGAAAATGCCAATGTGCTGGCCCGACGGGATGAACTCAACGCGGCGCTTCAGGCCGTGCGTATCGAGCTGATTACCCGGGAGCGGGAGAAGGAAACCATCCGCTTCCGTTACAATAATGCCCTCGAAACCATTGAAGACCTGACAAAACGCCTCGAGCAGATGGACCGGGAAACCGCCGCCCATCATGAACTCATAGAAAGCGGTCGTGCCGAATGGCAGAAGAACGCCGACAGCCTGCAGGGACTGGAAGCGGAGTTCCGGACGAAGCAGGAGGAACGGAATGAACTTCAGGCCCGTCTGGCCGCCAGGAAGCAGCTGATCGCCGAAACCACGCTGCATATCAATGAACAGCACAAGGCCCGGGAAAATGTCTTTCAGACCCTGAAGGATATCGAACTGAAGCTGAATGACATCCGTCAGCAGCAGAAACAGATCCGGGAAAAAATTTACGACCGCTATCATGTGGATCTGGCGCTGCGCGGCTGGACCGACTCCGAAATGGGGAAGGATGAAATCCGCGAAAATCTGGACCGGCTGCGGCGGAAGATTGAGCTCATCGGCCCCATCAACATGGCCGTCAAGGTGGAGTTTGATGAAGAATCCGCCCGCCTCAATTTCCTCCGCGAACAGCAGACCGACCTGCTGGAAGCCGAAAAAAGCATTCTCGAGACACTGGAGAAACTGGACACGGAGGCGCGAACCCAGTTTTCGGATATTTTCAACAAGGTCCGGACGAATTTCAATAAAACCTTCACGCTCTTTTTCCCCAATGGTGAAGCGGATATCCGTCTCACCGGCTCCTCCGACCCTCTCGACGCGGAGATCGAGATCTACGCCCGCCCCAAGGCCAAGGATCTGAAAACACTGAAAGCCCTCTCCGGCGGAGAAAAAGCGCTTACCGCCATTTCCCTGCTCTTTTCCATCTATCTGGTCAAGCCGTCACCCTACTGCATCCTGGATGAAGTGGACGCCCCGCTGGACGATCAGAATATCAAACGCTTCACCTCCGCGCTGCACCATTTTACCGAACGGACGCAGTTCATTATCGTGACCCACAACAAGCTCACGATGGAGGCCGCCGACTATCTCTACGGTGTCACCATGGAAGAGGAAGGGGTCTCGAAAATCGTTTCCGTCAAGTTCAGCGACTGAGCCCCGTAAAGCGCCCTTGTGAGTGTTCGGGAAATTTCATAAATTTAAAACGATTTTTGCAGCCGTGGTGGAATTGGCAGACACGCCAGACTTAGGATCTGGTGCCGAAAGGTGTGAGAGTTCGAGTCTCTCCGGCTGTACTTCGTAACTTATTAACTTGCATAGACTTAGAAGGATCGCTATATTAGACGGTGCGAATCTGGTGCGAATTACCAGATGAAAAACAGGGCAAAACAGGGAAGATTAGGGAGGTAAAATGGCAATTCAAGTCTCCATCTACAAGCGCAAGTCCGGCACCAAAACTGTCTATAGTATCAGCTGGCCTTCGGGTATTCCTGGCAAATATAAACGAGAGGTCGTCGGCACATCGAAAAAGATGGCTGAGCTGGCCGCGGATGCAAAATATCGTGAACTGAACTTTACGGAACCTGATACACCACGTGACATCATCTCCTACGCTAAATTGTGTGACGAGTTTACCGAGCGCAATCGCCGAACCAAGGAAGCGACGAAGGTGCGCTACCGTTCCTTCAAAGCATCTGTTGTAGCCTACCTTGAGAAATACTTTCCCACCGCGGCTGCTGATATTTCCCAGTTGAAACGCATCTACATCGAAGAATACCTGGACTATCTCAAACGGGTGGAGAAAAAAGCAGATAAAACCATCAACGACACCATCGGCTTCATCGCTGCTACCCTGAAACATGCGGTAAAGGCGGAATATCTTTCCAAAAGCCCTGCTGTCGGAATTACACGCTACAAAATCAACCTTAACAAAGAGTCACCCTTCTTCACCGTTGAAGTACTGAAACAGATATGGGAAACTGTCACTCCGTACTGGGTACCATTTCTACGCACCCTTTATCTCACCGGCACCCGAATAAGTGAGCTCATTAACCTGAAATGGAAGTATGTCAACCTTGATGTTGAGGAACCTACCATCACGATCATCCCCCACGATGATTACGACACCAAAACCGGTGAGAAGCGCGTCATTACTCTGCATGAGGATGCTATCGAACTTATCAGACAGCAGCTTGGCAAGCATGATGAATACGTCTTTATCAGCCAGACAGGCAAAAAGATCCATCCTGACGTTCCGGGGCGGTCATTGAAAAGTGCCCTCGATGAACTGGGACTGGAAGG
>JBJKQR010000008.1:0-116123 GCA_046735395.1 Fidelibacterota bacterium
CCCGGCCTGGAGCAGGTTCAGCTCATCCGGCCCGGCTACGCCATTGAATATGATTACTTCCCGTCCTGGCAGATCCGCGAAAGCCTGGAAACCCGCGCTCTCGCCGGCTTGTATTTCGCCGGACAGATCAACGGAACCAGCGGTTATGAGGAAGCGGCCATTCAGGGGCTTCTGGCCGGAATCAATGCCGCCCGATCTCTGTCCGACACGGATCCGGTGGTTCTTGCGCGGCATGAAGCCTATGCCGGTGTCCTCATCGACGACCTGATCACCAAGGAAACCCGCGAACCCTACCGAATGTTCACCAGCCTGGCGGAATATCGTCTTCTGCTTCGTTACAACAATGCCCATGAGCGCCTGTTCACAATCACCCGGGATGTCGGCCTTCTGGATCCGGCCACGAGTGAACGCTTTGATAAACTTATCACCGACACCGAAATGCTGTCCGAGGCCTACCGGACAACGCGATATCAGGAACCCGGGGGCGGACAGGCCGGCGCGCTCAACCTTGACCAGGCCATTAAACAGAAAAAAATTCATGACGGGGACATGGGAATCCTGCACCGCAACTATTTCCCCGACCAAGATCCGGAAGCCTGCCTGCAGGCCGGCATCCTATCCCAATACGAGGGATACATCCGCCGCCAGAATACACAGATTGAAAGAACGCGAAAACTGGAACATCTGCGCATTCCTGAAGATCTTGATTTTGACCGCATCCCGTCTCTGTCCAACGAGGGACGGGAAAAACTGAAAAAACTGCAGCCCCGCGACCTCGGAAGCGCCGGCCGTATTCGCGGCGTCTCCCCGGCAGACATCCAAATCCTGCTTCTGTATCTTCGGCAGGTTTCACGTGAAACATGACAGAATTTAAATATTCGTCCCTGCTCGCAAACGGGTTTCCGGACGGCAAACTCCGCCCCGGCGCCGATCCGCTTCGCATTCCGGACAATCCGGCCACGATTGCCCTCCTCATGGCATCGCTTATCGAAGCCGGCCAACTGCCGATCTTTCTTCAGGACAATGAAGTAAAACGGGAAAACATTTACGACAGCCTTGTCTCTTTTTTCGGCGAAGAGCGCATTGCCTATCTGATGCCTCGGCCGGAAAGCGGCATTGCCTCTCCGGATGATGCCCGATTTCAGAACCAGATCCATAATCTGATTTCTCTGCTTCTTGATTCCCGAACGGCAGCGCTTTGTGCTCACTCCGAAGCCCCTGAATTAAAGATCCCGGACCGGGAGCTGATCCGCCGAAAAAAAGCCACCTTTCACCGGGGGCGCGAATATCAGTTTGACTGGATCCTCTCGGTGTTTTCAGACAGCGGATATCAGCGCAGCCCGCAGACGGAGCATAACGGCGAATTCAGTGTTCGCGGCGGAATCGTTGACATTTACCCTTTCGGCCGAAGCTCCGGGCTTCGCCTCGAATTATTCGGAGACACCCTTGAATCCATTCGGGAGTTCAATCCCCACTCCCAGCTCAGCACCCGCGAAATTGAGAGTTTCGAACTTTTACCCCGCCTTACCGGAGATGATCCGGACACCCTCCAATCCTATTTTCCCGCCAACACTGTAATCCTGTCCGCATCTCCGCCACCCCGAGATCTCGGCTTTCCGCTCATCCTTCTGGACGACACCATGCCGGCCCCGCGCTGGACACCCCCTCCGGATAAAACCCCCAGCGATATTATTGATTCGCTTCTACGTGAGAATAAAGAAATTCATCTGTTCTACGACCACGCCCTGCTGGTTGAAAACCTGAGAAAGGAATTTGAAAGCAGGCCAGGCCTCCACTTTCATCACGCCATTCTTCACGATTCGCTGACAGACCACCACGGCAACCGGCTTCTCATAAACTGCGATCAATTGTTTCACGTGGAACATGTTGTAAATCCGGACCGCCAGTTTATCCCCGATTATGCCGAGACACTGGATGCGCCCAGCGCCCTGAAATACGGAGATCTGGTCATCCATTCCGATTACGGCGTGGGCCGCTACCTTGGTATCGAAACCCTTTTGAATGGCCGGGTTCGCCAGGATGCACTGGTGATTGAGTACCAGAACAATGATAAAGTCTATGTGGCCCTTAAATATATCAGTCGCATTTTTCGCTACAGCGGGGCAGATAATTTTACGCCGCACCTCGCGAATCTCCGGCGTTCCTCCGGCTGGGAAAGCACAAAGCGGTCCGTAAAAAAAGCGGTGCGGGAAATTGCCGCCGATCTTCTGCGCCTCTATGGCCAGCGACAGCAGGGCACGGGCTTCGCCTTTCACGGCAATGAAGATATGATGGCCGAAATTGAACGGAGCTTTCCCCACACCGAGACGCCGGACCAGAAACGGGTGATCGATGAAATTTACGCAGACATGGAAACAAGCCACATCATGGACCGGCTGGTCTGCGGAGATGTTGGCTTCGGAAAAACCGAAGTTGCCATCCGGGCTGCCTTCAAGGCCGTATTGAGCGGAAAACAGGTCGCCGTCCTGGTTCCCACGACGATTCTGTCCATTCAGCATTTTGAAAATTTCCTGTCCCGTTTCAAACCCTTCGGAATCACGGTGGAAATCATCAACCGCTTCCGGACGAAATCAGAATTAACGCGATTATATCAGGCCCTGTCCGAAGGAGCCTGTGACGTCCTGATCGGAACCCATAAAATGCTGTCCGGCGCGTTTTCCTTCAAGGACCTCGGACTCCTGATCATTGACGAGGAACATCGATTCGGCGTTCGCGATAAGGATAAGATCAAACAGCTGAAAAACAATGTGGATGTACTCACGATGACCGCCACCCCCATTCCCCGCACACTGGAATTCAGCCTCATGGGCCTGAGGGAAATTTCCCGCATCGAAACGCCGCCCAAGGAACGAATGCCCATTATCACGAAGATTCAGCACTGGTCCCCGGATAAAATCGGCGAGGCGGTCCGCCGCGAACTTGATCGAAACGGCCAGATCATCGTTGTTTCCAACGACATTCATTCCCTGGATGCTATTGTAATGAGATTTGAAAAGCTGGCACCCGGCGCGAGGGTGAAATATGCCCACGGCCAGATGAAAGGCTCCGAACTGGAGAACCGCCTCATTGATTTCTATCATCACAAATATGACATCCTCATCGCGACAACCATCATCGAATCAGGAATTGACATTCCCAATGCCAACACCCTGATCGTCTTTGACGCTCACCGTTTCGGGCTGTCCCAGCTATACCAGATCCGCGGCCGTGTCGGCCGGTCCCATCGGCGCGCTTATGCCTATCTCATCATTCCCAAACATAAGCTGCTGACACCCGAAGCCGAAAAAAGATTGCGTACACTTGAGTATTATACAGATCTGGGAAGCGGATATCATATCGCCATGCGTGATCTGGAGATCCGCGGCAGCGGAAACCTGTTCGGTACCGTACAAAGCGGTTTCATCAATACGGTCGGATATGATTATTACCTCTCCCTGCTGAACGAGGAAATCCGCAAGATAAACGAAGAGGTCCGGGATGCAGAGTCTCAGCTGGATTTTCCCCCGGATGTCAGCCTGGGTATGGACGCATATATTCCGGATGAATACATTGACAATACGAACCTGAAGCTGGATCAGTACCGCCGCATCAATGGCTCTGCCACCACGGAAGACCTGGACCGGAATATCCGCGCAATGATGGATCGCTATGGCCGCCTGCCGGAACCGGTCATAAATCTGATATTCGAAAAGAAACTGTCCCTCGCGCTCCAACCCTATTTTATAGAAAAACTTACCGTTCTCGAAAAGGAAATTTCCCTCTCATATCCCAAATCAGATAACAACAGTGCGCTTCAGGATGCCGCACTGCGCTTTTCCTCCCTGTGTTACGAAAAGAATCTTGAATTGTTTTTCAGTACCCGCAAAGGCCTGTCCGCAAAAATACCACTGAAAAACACCCACCCGAAAGAGATCCTCGCGCGACTCTTTCCGGACATTGAAGCCCTCCCGGCAAAAAAGGAATTCATTGAAATAAATTGAAACAAAACGTATTTTCGGTCTTATGATAATAAATTTATGACAAGATGAGATAAAAGGAGAAAATTTTGAAACGCAGCCCCCTGATTTTAACATCCCTGTTCCTGCTGCTGGCAGCATCCTGTAACCACCCGGAAGGCACCATCGCAGTTGTTGACGGAAAAAATTATTCCCGGAATGATATCAAAGACGTATACAATCCGGATTATTTCGCAGCCCTTGATACCACATTAAAAGCAGAAAAACTGCAGCTCTTTGCGGATCGGATCGCATCCGCAAATGAAGTCAGCCGGATTCCGGTGGAAAAGAAAGGCAGTTTCCGAACAACCATGTTTGGCTGGGAGGAGCGCTATCTTCTGGAGCACCTCTATGATCAGACCGTCGTATTGAAAACAATCACGCCGGCCACCCTCCGGCGCATTCACCGAAACATGAGCCGTCAACGCCATGTCAAACACATTTTTGTCAATATACGGAATAAGGACCGGGAAAATACAATCTGGCGCCTGAACCGGGCTCTCACCACCGATAATTTCGAATCGCTCGCCTCACGTTATTCGGACGATAAAATGACAGCAAAAAAAGGCGGCGACCTGGGTTTTGTAAGCAGCGGACAGATGCCGTCCGCCTTAGATTCGGCGATCTTTGAAGCGCCGCTCAACAAAGTATCCGCTCCCGTTCAGACAATGTATGGAACAGACTACTTTATAGTGACCGAAGATAAACAGCTGGATACGCTGTCCTTTGAAAAGCAGTACGACGCTGTTCTGAATATGGCCCGTAAAATGTATGCGATGACACTGCGCAAGAAGGGCGATGCCTATCTGGACTCGGTCAATAAAGCCAATCATCTCTACATTTATTCAAAGAATCTATATCTGATTGCCGATTCGCTGCACAGCTGGAACGTGTCCCCGAATCGCGCCCCGGAAGACAGGGGCCTGCTTCCCTTTCTCTATTCCCTGTCGGATTCTCTTCCCATCGCCGTCTGTAACGACACGCTCACTCTATACCAGGATTGGCTCATCAAATACATTCTTATCTCTCCCAAAGATGCTGCGGACCTCGTCGCCGAACAGCAGATCGAACGCTTCATGCAGAAGAATTTCTGGAATTACTGTCTCGCCGTGGATGCGAAATCAAAGGGAATTCAGAATGAACCAGCGTTCCGGGAGGGTTATCGCCGCACGTCTAACGATGCTGCCTATAAATTTTATCTGGATTACAGCATAAAGAATGCAAATCCCTCCGATAGTAAGCTGAAGACTTTCTACGATAAAAACCGGGAAAAGCTCTGGAAAAATCCGGCGGAGGTTCAGGTTCAGGAAGTCTTTGTCCGCGATTCCCTTCTTTCCGCTGAATTGTATGCCCGGCTCCGGAATGGAGAAAATTTCGATTCGGTTGCCGTTCATTATACGGAGCGAAAAAACCGGCCTGACTCAAAAGGCGTCCTTCCCTATTTCGTCAAGGGCAGATATGGGGCAATGGGCGATGCGGCCTTCACGATGAAAAGCGGTGAAATCGGCGGGCCCTTTCATATTTCGGACGGCTATTCCATTATTCGAGTCCTTGATCACAAGGATGAAAGCTTCAAACCGTTTGACGAAGTAAAGGACAATGTAAAGACAAGCTGGCTTCGTGAAAATAAAAACGCAATTGTAGATAAATCATTGAAAAAACTCAGACGGAAACATCATGTCAAACTCTATCCTCAGGCGCTATAGCCTTCTCCTACTCATTTTCCTGATCGGGGTCTCCTGCTCTCAGGAAAAGAAACGGCGGCCTTATGCGCTGAGAATTAATCAGAATTATTATGACAATGCTGCCATTTACCGGAACACGTCTTCGGGCCTGCTTCTGAATCAGAATGACAGCATCGCAGTCAGGGATCGCTGGCTGTCCAGAGAGCTGCTGTATCAGGAAGCGCTGTCCAAACATCTTGATAAGGATCCTCTTATTCTCGGTGAAGTGAACAGCTATAAGCGCGACCTTCTGGCCAATAAATTTCTGGATATTTATTTCAGTGAAAAAATTTCCGTGAGCGACGATGAGATTGTCAAATATTATCAGGACAATCGCTCCTCGTTTCGCCTTACAACAGATCAGGCCCGTATCGTCCACTATCTTTTCGACAACCTGGATGATGCGAACTCCTCCAAACGGATTCTTCTCTACGGCGACGCATCACAGAAAAACTCTCTCACCGAACGCTTCATGCCCGAAGAAAAGCTGGTCACACAGGGAATGCTCATTAAAATTCTGGATGACGCGGTCTTTGACAATCCGCGTCCCAATGAAATCATCGGCCCTCTTCACAGTGAATATGGTTACCACGTCATAGAGGTAAAGGAATATTTTCCAAAAGACACCTATCTGCCGGTGGCGGAGGTTCGCCAGAGTATCCGTGAACGAATCGGAAATACGAAAAAACAGCAGGAATATCAGATTCTTGTAAATAACCTGAAGGATAAATATGATATCGAATTTCGTTAAGGGAGCCTTCGCTCTTCTCTTTACAGCCCTGATTTTTGTTATGGCACCGGCGCAGCAGCTCGTGGACGGAATCGCAGCCCTGGTCGGTGAAAAAATCATTCTCGTTTCGGATGTGAACCAGATGGCCATGGAAATGGCCCGTCAGAACGGCGTCGACTTTCGCTATCAGCAGAGTCAGTTTCAGGCCTATCAGGAACAGGCGCTCAATGAGCTGATCAATGTGGAGATCATTCTCCTTCAGGCAGATGTTGATTCGATCACCGTAAAGGACCGTGACGTGGAAAATGCGGTAAACAATCAGGTTGATCAATATCTTCAGATGGCCGGTGGTTCCGAGGAAGCTCTCGAGAGCGCGATGGGGATCTCAGTCAAGACACTCAGAGAAAAGCTGACGCCGCGGATAAAGAGCTCTCTTCTTGTTCAGCAGATGCAGGCAAAGAAATTTGAAAATATTTCCGTCACTCGTCCCGAGGTGATTGCCTTTTATGAAGCACACAAGGATTCCATACCACCCATTCCTGCGCGCGTGGAAATCGCTCATATTCTCATGTCGCCCCGTGCGTCCGACTCAAAGAGCGCCGCTGTGAAAAAACAGCTGCAGGATATCCGCCAGCAGATCGTGGACGGGAAGATACGTTTCGAGGATGCGGCCAAAAAATACAGCCAGGATCCGGGATCCGCGGAACGCGGCGGTGATCTCGGTTTTGTTCCCCGCGGAACCTTTGTTCCGGAATTTGAAAAGGCCGCCTGGTCCCTGGAAGAAAATCAGCTCTCCGATATCATTAAAACACAATTCGGTTACCATCTCATTCAGCTGCTTGAGAAGCGCGGAGAGCAGATCCACGCTCGCCACATACTCCTTACACTGCAGACGGATGACACCGATGTGCAGGAGACTATCAACAAGTTATCCACATTGCGTCAAACCATCATAAATACTGGCGATTTCGAATCCGCGGCCCGGGAATACAGTGAAGACCCGGACGCTGTCACAAATGGCGGGTATCTGGGCGAGTTTCCTCTTAACTCAATGCAAATACAAGAGTTCTCCAATGTCTGCGATACCTTGAAACCCGGCGAGATTTCCATGCCCTTTAAAACACAGTATGGAATCCATATTCTAAAGTTGATTTCATATAAACCAAGTGAAAACATAGATTTATATAAACATTATAATATCGTGGAAAACATGGTTCTCAATGAAAAACGTCAGAATTACTGGAATAAATGGCTGCTGGGACTCCGCAATGATTTTTATGTAGAACGTAAAATGTGAGCTGTGGATAACTGTGGATAATCTGTTAATAAAAACCCGAAACACCCGCTACTTTCAAGATGTTTGTAAAACAAGCGGACTTTCCGGGTTTTGTTCTCACTTATCCACATTTCGGGGAGACTTGTAAACACATGATTTTTTGCCGTCTTAACCCTCTTTTCCACATTTCCACACGCTTAATAATATTATTATTCTTTTAAATACTTAATTGTTTAAATTACTAAAGATAAATTTTTAGAGGAATGTTATGAAATTCACTGTACCTAAACAAACATTGCAGTCAACACTTCAGCGTGTTATCAAGGTGACACCGCAGAGATCAACGCTTCCCATTCTCAGCTGCATTCTTTTCACTGTCAGGGAACATGTTCTGGAACTGCGCTCAACGGATCTCGAACTGAGTGTGCATACACAGTGTGATGTAGTCAGTGAGGATAACGGCAGTATTGCCATTCCCGGAAGAATGCTTCTCGAGGTGACGAATGAACTTCCCAATACGGATCTGAATTTTGATGTGGACCTGACCAAGGACAGAGTGATGATCCGCACCAGTCTGGGTGGCGAATATGTTATTGTGGGCCGGCCTGCCAATGAATTTCCCAGCCTGCCACTCATTGAAGGCGACGCCGTTTTCAATTTTGAAGGCGATAAACTTCAGCGGATCATCGACAAGACTGCCTTTGCCGTTTCCCGGGATGAAATGAAACTGTCCCTGAGCGGAGTCTTGTTTCAGTTCAAAAAGGGTGAATTCCGCGCGGTTTCCACGGACGGCCACAGACTCGTTCGTTATGTCCGCCATGATTTTATAAATGAGGACCACCAGTTCGACATCCTCATTCCCACGAAATTTCTCTCCATTCTTTCCACAAATCTGAAAAATGATATGACGGTAGAATTGCATGTGGGGAAAAATCACCTCATGGCAAAATTTTCGGATATGGCTTTTTACACCCGTATCATTGAAGAACGCTTCCCGGATTATGAGAGCGTGATTCCCTCGAATAACAAACATATCGTCAAGGCCGATATTGATGATTTTCTCTCGGTGGTAAAACGTATCGCTATTTTTTCCAGCAAGAATACGCACCAGGTTATCTTCAATCTCACGGACAATAATCTGAATCTGTCGACGGAAGACATTGAAACCGCCTCGACGGCAAATGAGGATTTTCCCGTTGAGTACGCCGGTGACGAGTTTAATATTTCCCTGAATGGCGAATATCTCAAGGATATTCTTCGCCATATCGACGGAGACAATATCGAGATCCACATGAATTCCTATCTGTCCGCCACCCTGTTCTTCCCGGAAGAGCAGGCGCCCGGCGAAGA
Source organism: Fidelibacterota bacterium (assembly GCA_046735395.1). Classification (GTDB taxonomy): domain Bacteria; phylum Fidelibacterota; class Fidelibacteria; order Fidelibacterales; family DSDE01; genus JBJKQR01. The sequence continues at coordinate 9,097 of JBJKQR010000008.1, forward strand.
TATTCTCATGCTTCTCATGCCGATTCGCAGCAACAGCAACTAAACATTCCGGATAAACATATCGATGTCGCTCCAATCACTAAAAATAGTGAACGTTCGAAATTTTGATGAATTTTTTATGGAATTCACTCCCGGTGTCAATATTCTGCTGGGGCCGAACGGAAGCGGAAAAACGACGGTTCTCGAGGCAATCTATTACCTCTGCTTCCTGAAATCATTCCGTGGATCGACCGATGCCGAAATGCTGAAGGAATCCACGGACCACTTCAGCATCCGTGGACAGTTTGTCCGTTCCGGCTCGGACGTGGAAATCCAGGCAAATTTTGTCCGGCGCGGGGCGCGCCGGATTCTGAAAAACGGGGTTCGCGCCGAGCGGCTGAGCGATGTGGTCGGTTTTCAGCCCCTTGTTCTTCAGAGCCCTGAAGATATCCGTATTACTCTGGGCGGATCCAAAGAGAAACGTCTTTTTTTCAACCGTCTCATTTCTCAGATCTATCCGGGATTTTTGGACGACCTGCTGCTCCACACCCGCCTGATGAAACAGCGGAATGCCTACCTGAAACAGCTGAAGGAAAAGAAGACATTCTCCTATGATACTCAGCTTGAAATCTATGATGACCAGCTTTCTGCCGTCAATTACAGCATTTTCCGCAGCCGAAAGGAAATCATCCGTGTCTATCTGCAGATTTTCACCGGACTCTACGCCGAGTTTTATCCCGATTCTGGCGAAGAACCCTTAATCCGTTATTCGTCCATGATTGAAGCGGAAGACAGGGACGAGTACCAGCGTATTTACCGTGAAAAAAGCCGGACGCGCGTTGAGTCGGAAATTGCGCTGAACCGGACGCTCCTGGGAATTAATTACGATAAGATAAAATTTTTTCGCGAAGGCCGGGACATGGAAAATTCCGCCTCCCAGGGAGAGCATAAACTGTGGATGGCGCTCATGCGGCTCAGTGAAGGGGAGCTGCTGCGCCGGGAATATGGCGAGGAGCCGCTATTTCTCTTTGACGATCTGTTTTCAGAGCTGGATCTGGACAGAACGGCAGAGCTGACCGGGCGCGTCGCAGATAAATCCCAGGTGCTCATCTCATCCACGGATCTCAGCGATGTCAGACGACACGGAATCTCTCTGGATAAGGACACAGTAAGGGTTTTAAATTTCAATAATAAATCGTAAATTATCCTGATGGAACCGATACATAATGAGGTTTTCAAAATTGTTGAAAATATTGTCGGTAAAGCGGCGATAAAGGAGTACGAGGCTTACAGTATCTGGCCTCAGATTGCCGGTGAAAAAATCGCATCGGTCTGCAGCGCGGAAACCATCGCATCGGGAATACTTTACGTGAAGGTGAAGAATTCCGTCTGGCGCCAGGAACTGTCGCTGCTGAAGCCGGAGATCCTGGAAAAATTCCGTCTCCATTTTGGCGAGAACGTGGTAAGAGACGTAAAATTCAGATAGACAACAGAGGAGCTTGAAAAATACATGAACAGCGCTGCCAGTGACTACCAGTCAGATAAAATTACCGTACTGAAGGGACTCGAAGCCGTTCGAAAACGTCCCGCCATGTACATCGGGGATGTGGGCCTGCGCGGCCTGCACCATCTGGTCTATGAGGTTGTGGACAATTCCATCGACGAGGCACTTGCCGGGTTCTGCGATACGGTTCACGTGACCGTACATCCGGACAACAGTGTCAGTGTCCGGGATAACGGCCGCGGAATGCCGGTGGATATTCATCCGGTCGAAGGCGTTCCCGGAGTGGAAGTCATCATGACCATCCTCCACGCCGGCGGAAAATTCGACAAGGGCAGCTATAAAGTGTCCGGAGGCCTTCACGGCGTGGGTGTGTCCGTTGTGAACGCCCTATCCACACAATGCTCTGTGGAAATTTCCCGAAACGGAAATATTTACAAACAATCCTATGAGCGGGGTATACCGGTTTCAAAACTTGAGACCATCGGCAATTCCGAGACCAGCGGTACAACGGTCACCTTCAAGCCGGATACGACGATTTTTACCGAGGAAGAGTATCACTACGATATTCTTCAGAAGCGGCTCCGCGAGCTGGCGTTTCTGAACAAGGAAGTGAAAATCCATCTGAACGATGAGCGCAGCGGCAAGCAGGATACCTTTGCCTACAGCGGCGGAATCAATGAATTCGTTCAGTATCTGAATGTGGCGAAAACGCCTCTCCACTCCGAACCGGTTTATCTGGCCGGCGAAAAGGACAACGTGGAAGTGGAATTCTCCTTTCAGTACAATGACAGCTACGTGGAAAGTTTTTTCAGTTACGTGAACTGTATTCACACCATTGAAGGCGGTACCCATCTGACCGGAGCCCGGACCGCCATTACCCGCAGTCTGAACAATTACGCTCTGCGCAATAATCTGTTCAAGACCATGAAGAAAAACACCTTCAGCCTCAGCGGCGATGACACGCGCGAAGGCCTGACGGCCATTATATCTGTTCGTGTCGCCGATCCGCAGTTTGAAGGCCAGACCAAGACCAAGCTGGGAAACGGGGACGTGAAGGGTATCGTGGACAGCATCATCTCGGAGGGTCTGAACGAATACCTGGAACTCAATCCCTCTGTCGCCAAAAATATTATCGAAAAATCCCTCATGGCCGCAAAGGCCCGGGAGGCGGCACGGGCCGCCCGTGATCTGACACGACGGAAGAGCGCGCTGGAAATCGGATCGCTGCCGGGCAAGCTGGCCGACTGCAGTATCAAGGATCCGGAACTCTGTGAGCTCTACTTGGTGGAAGGGGATTCGGCCGGGGGTTCGGCCAAGCAGGGACGGGACCGCCGCTTTCAGGCCATTCTTCCTCTCCGCGGGAAAATCCTGAATGTGGAAAAAGCGCGGATGGATAAAATTCTGGCGAACCAGGAAATCCGCACACTCATCACGGCCATCGGAGCCGGAGTGGGCAACGAGGATTTTGATCTGGAAAAACTTCGTTATCACAAAATCATCATCATGACCGATGCGGATGTGGACGGATCTCATATCCGGACTCTTCTTCTCACCTTCTTCTTCCGGCAGATGCCGCGGCTTCTTGAACAGGGGCATATTTTTGTAGCGCTGCCGCCGCTGTATAAAATCAAATCCGGAAAATCGGAAAAATACGCGTTTGATGACAAGGAGCGCGCCGAAATTCTGAAAGAGATTTCGGAAGACGGCAAAAAAGCAGAGATATCCCGCTACAAGGGTCTGGGAGAAATGAATCCGGACCAGCTCTGGGAAACCACCATGAATCCGGAATTCCGGACTGTCAAGCAGGTGACACTGGATGATGCAGCTGAAGCCGATCATACTTTTTCCATTCTGATGGGAGAAAATGTGGAACCGCGGCGGGAATTCATACAGAGCAATGCTCAGTATGTAAAGAACCTCGATATTTAATAAAGAAGCAAATACAGGAATACGACATTGGCACAAGAACGAATACTACAGATCAATATTGAAGACGAAATGCGGGAAAGTTATCTGGACTATTCCATGTCCGTTATTGTTGCCCGCGCGCTTCCGGATGTTCGCGACGGGCTGAAACCCGTCCATCGCCGCATCCTTTACGGAATGCATGAACTGGGTGTTTCGTATAACAAGCCCTATAAAAAAAGCGCCAGAATCGTCGGTGAAGTTCTGGGTAAGTACCATCCTCATGGTGATTCGGCCGTATATGATTCCATGGTGCGGATGGCACAGACATTTTCCCTGAGATATCCGCTGGTGGACGGACAGGGAAACTTCGGAAGCATAGACGGAGACGGCGCTGCCGCCATGCGTTATACGGAAGCCCGCATGAAGCAGATGGCCGAATTCATGCTGCAGGATATTGAAAAGGAAACGGTGGACTTCCGGCCGAATTTTGACGATTCTCTGGAAGAGCCCTCTGTCCTGCCCACGCGCATTCCCAATCTTCTGGTAAACGGAACCTCCGGTATCGCCGTGGGTATGGCGACCAATATTCCGCCGCATAACCTGCGCGAGATACTGAACTCCATGGTCTACATGATCGATAATCCGGATTGTGACGTGGATGACCTGCTTGATTTTGTAAAGGGTCCCGACTTTCCCACCGGCGGGCAGATTTTCGGTGTCACCGGTTTTCGTCAGGCCTATCGCAGCGGACGCGGCAAGGTGATAATCCGCGCCAAGTGGGATCTGGAGGAACTGAAAAACGGCAAGGAACAGATCATCATCACGGAAATGCCTTATCAGGTCAACAAGGCGAATGTCATCGAAAAAATCGCCCAGCTGGTACGGCAGAAGACGGTGGACGGGATAACGGATCTCCGCGATGAATCGGACAAGGATGGAATCCGCGTCGTGATCGAACTTCGCAAGGACGTGATTCCCCAGGTTGTGATGAATACGCTCTTCAAACACACACAGCTGCAGAATACATTCGGAATTATCATGCTGGCGCTGGACGGCGGCATTCCCAAGGTGATGAACCTGAAGGAGATGAATCAGCATTTTATCGATTACCGTCATGAAGTTATCGTGCGCCGGACGGAATTTGAACTGAAGAAGGCGGAGGAACAGGCCCACATCCTGGAAGGCCTGAAGATTGCTCTCGATCATCTGGATGAAGTGATCTCCACGATTCGTTCCTCAAAGGACGTGGCGGAGGCCCGCGAACAGCTGATGGCAAAATTCTCATTGTCTGAAATTCAAGCCAGAGCGATTCTGGATATGCGGCTTCAGAAGCTGACCGGCCTGGAACGGGAAAAGGTTATTGCCGAATATGAGGAAAAGCTGAAGCTGATCGAATCTCTGAAATTCATCCTGGGAAACCGAGACGAACGCTATCGCATCATGAAAGAGGAGTTTGAAGCCGTCGAACAGAAATTCGGCGACGATCGCAGAACCGAAGTACTTACGGATTCCAGTGATCTGGAGATTGAAGATTTGATAGCCGACGAGGATATGGTCATCACCATTTCTCATAATGGCTATATCAAACGGTCTCCGGTGACGGAATACCGGAGTCAGAGCCGGGGCGGTGTCGGCAGCCGGGGCGCGGCGACGAAGGATGATGATTTTATCGAAAATCTCTTCATCGCCTCCACGCATGATTATCTGCTTTTCTTCACCAGTTTCGGAAAACTCTACTGGCTGAAGGTTCACGCCATTCCCGAAGGCGGGAAGACCTCGCGGGGCCGGGCCATTGTCAACCTGCTGCGCTGCGAAAACGAGGAGAAGGTTCGGGCCTTTCTGAATGTCCGCGAGTTTCCCGATGATAAATACGTAATCATGACCACCCGCAAGGGAATCGTGAAAAAAACCGCTCTATCCGCCTTTGGCCGGCCTCGTGTGAATGGCATCATTGCCCTGAATATCCGCGAGGATGACGATCTGGTCGGCGTTGCCATGACGAACGGGGAGGACGATATCGTTCTCGGCACGCGTGACGGCAAGGCCATCCGTTTCAATGAAAAACAGATTCGCGGCATGGGCCGCACGGCAACGGGTGTTCGCGGCGTGAAACTGAATGATGACAATGACGGCGTCGTGGACATGGTTGTGATCACCCGGTCGGATGCAAATCTGCTCACTGTCAGTGAACTGGGAATGGGCAAACGCTCCGGAATTGATGATTACCGGATTACGAAACGCGGCGGCAAGGGCGTCATTACTCTCAAAACCACAGAAAAAACCGGACGGCTCGTTGCGCTGAAGGAAGTTGTGGATACGGACGATCTTATGATAATCACGGCATCCGGAACACTCATCCGCATGCCCGTGGACAGCTGCCGGGTCATTTCCAGAAATACACAGGGCGTTCGGCTGATCAACCTGCGCGACGGAGACACCATCTCTTCCGTTACATCGCTGGTTGCCGGAGATGACGAGAATGAGACAGACGAAAGCACTGAAGAGACGGGCACCACAGAGGAATAATGTCAGCGATTGCTGAAAATATTTTCCGGCTTCGGGAAGACCTGGATCGACTGCGGCCGGAGGGGGCTCCGCTTCGGCTGATTGCCGTCAGCAAGACCCGACGGGTCGAAGAAATGAAACAGGCTGTTGCGGCCGGAATCCGTGATCTGGGTGAAAACCGAATCCAGGACGCCGAGGAGAAATTTTCGCAAGCATCCTTTGACGGCGTGGAACGGCATTTCATCGGCAGCATTCAGAGCAACAAAATTCGAAAAATGCTGGGGATTTTTCACTGGTTTCACGGATTGTCCTCCTACCCGGCGGCACGTTTGATCAATGATGAGAAATCGGATATCCGCTGCCTGATTCAGGTGAATATATCCGGAGAAGCAACGAAACACGGCCTGTCACCGGAGGAGGTCCCGGCCTTTGTGGAATCTCTGGCTTCGTTTGAGTCGCTGAGGATCTGCGGCCTCATGACCATCGGTCCGCATACGACAGACCGGCTTGCGATCCGTCAGGCCTTTCATGACCTGGCGCGTCTCCGCAAACAGCTGGAATCCTTTGCAGGCGGACACATACAATTCAATGAACTTTCAATGGGCATGAGCGGTGATTACGCGCTGGCCATTCAGGAGGGTGCGACCATGGTGCGCATCGGAACTGCAATTTTCGGAGCACGGGCATGAAGGAAAAAACCCTGTGGATTCACTTCGGCAAGCTAAACGAATCGCTGCTCGGCGGCCGGAACGCTGATCTGATACAGCGTGAGGAGATTCTGAGTTCGGAAGAATTTTCACGACTGAAAGAAAAATACAACAAGGTTCTTCTTTCGGAAACATCGGACCGGATAACGAATACGATTCGTGTCGGCGACCATGTAAATCTCAGCGGGCGGAATCCTCTGATCGGCCCCAATGATGAGTCGCTCGGCCCCCGTTTTCCGGATATGAGCCATGCATATGCGACGGAATCACCCTTTGATGCCGTTCTGAATCCGGCGACTGATCCGGCCATCGTGTTCGGTGGCAGCGGTGACGAGCCGGTGGTTACGCGTCTCGTTCTGCAGACCATCGTCGTCCATCATCAGGGAATACGGCCAGCCGGCTACGTTTTCGCCGCGGACGTGGATATTAACAACCTATTTTCTCAGATAAACAGGGAGGAATAATGCATAGAAATTCAATGAATAAAGTTATACTTGTGGGCCGGGTGGGCAATGATCCGGAAAAACGGGCGACACAGAGCGGCCGGAGCATTTCCAATGTGTCCCTGGCGACCAACGAAGTGTTTCGGGATCAGAGCGGCCAGAATACGGAACAGACCGAATGGCACCGCTGTGTGGCGTTCGGAAAAACGGCAGATTTTATAAACAGCTATGTCCAGAAAGGACGCCTCCTCTATGTGGAGGGCCGGCTCAGAACGCGAAAATGGACAGATAACAACAATGCCACACATTATTCCACAGAGGTTATGATCGACAGCGCCATGCTGCTGGACCGCCAGCAGAACAGCGGCGACTCCAGTATTGATTATTCACAGAGTCAGATGCCTTCCGGCGGCGGCGGAAATTATTCCGCTCCGGACAGCTTCGGCAGCGACGCCGGAGACGAAGACCTTCCGTTCTGACGGGATTGCCGCCATGCCGGGAATTGACGTCAGGGTAATTGACTGCTGGGTATTTCGCCGTGATGCGTCCGATCTGAGCTTTCTGATCATGCGGCGCAGTGAAGGACGGAAGTACGGCGGGATTCATCATTGCGTTCACGGAAAAATCCGGCCGGGAGAAAAAGCCTGGGAGACGGCCCTGCGGGAGCTCCGGGAAGAAACGGGACTTACACCGCTCCGGATGTGGACCGCCGATGGAATGAGCTCCTTCTATGAAGCGGAAAGTGATACGGTTAATCTTGTTCCGGTCTTTGCCGTGGAGGTTGATACTCTTGCGGAACCGATCCTGAGCGACGAACACAGTTCGTATAACTGGCTGAGCGCATCCGAAGCGGAGACGCAGCTGGCCTGGGAAAATCATCGCGAAGCGATCCGCCGGATCCGCCGTCTGGACGGCAATGAAAAAAACGATAAAAAATGGCTGGAGATACAGTTTGAGTGAATTTGATTCCAATTACGTACCGGAAGATATTGAAAAGGGTGAAGAAGCCATTGTTTGTCCCATCTGCGGGACATCGGTTATAAATAATCCTGCGGATCTGCTGTTTCAGGTAGACCATTTTGATTCGGACTTCCGCGTCTGCACTCTCGAGGATGATGTTCTGGACGACTGGCTGCTCATGTGTCCGTCCTGTTATTATATTGACCACGATTTCAAGCAGCCGCCTCTGAGAGAAAATGAAATACGAGCATATGTAGAATCCGAGGAGTATCTGCGGCTATTCTCCGACAATACGCCGACGACGCTGGAAAAATTCAGCATCTATCTGATACTGCTCACGCTGCAGGGCCGCGACGCCTATGCCCGGGCGGACTGTCATCATCGTCTGGCCTGGCTTTATGAAGACGAGGATTCGGCCGAAAAAGCAGATCTTCATCGGAACAAGGCCATTGAATTTTTTGGAAAGAGTTTTCTGGAACGATTCTTTGATGTGCGGCAGACGGGGCTGATTTACTATAAAATGGCGGATCTCTACCGGCGCATGGGGGGTTTTGACAGCGCCGGCCAGATGTTGTACAACATGGACATGAAGGAAAAAACATTAAAGCATTTATTCGATTTTCAAAGTAAATTACTGGCAGAAAAAAACAGCGGGCGCGTCGCCCTGCCTGGAGAAAATGGCAGTGAACTATGAAAACCCGGCTTTTGAAGCGCTACTGATGGACCAGGAGGCAGGCGCCTCTTCTCTGCTCTACCGCTTCATCCAGATACTTACGGACGGATTCGAGGATCCTGCGCTTCGGGGAGAAATGAACGAAATGGAGTTTTTCGAATTTCTCTACGACCGGGTTCTGGACGCTCACCCGCTGATGGCCATTTTCCCGAATTTATCGCGATATCTTGCGGAGAAGCAGCGCAGTGACAGCCAGAAAGCACTGCACCGCCATCTCAATGAATTCAAGAACGACCTGAATAAAAATATTCAGGAAACGATACAGAAATGTGCCGAAGTGTTTTCCGGCTCGAAACGAATTTTCACATTTTCCCACTCATCTATTGTCCGCAAGGCCCTGCTTGAAATGAAAAAGCAGAAGCAGGATTTTACGGTTAACATTACCGAATCCCGGCCGGTGCGGGAAGGGGTCGGACTGGCCAAGGTATTATCCCGGTCCGGAATCAAAATCAATCTGTTTGCCGATGCGGCCATGGAGCGCGCCCTTGAGATGAGCGATCTGGTGCTGGTGGGTACAGACTGGTACTGGGATGGCGGATTTGTAAACAAGATCGGCACGCACGCCGTACTGCGCATCTCCCGGGAAAAGGAAATCCCCTTCGCCATCCTGAGCGATTCGAGCAAGGAGATGGACCGCGGCCCCGAGGACTGGAGCCGGGATGCGCATGCCTCCTCCCTGCTGTTTTCGGAAAATGATCGGAACATTCAGGTATTCAACCCCTATTTTGAAGCAATGAATTACCATGGCGTCAGCCACTGCATCATCGACGGGACGTTGCGGGCGGTGCCTCCCGGAGCCCCAAGCTGAAGCCGACCTTGCACCCCGACGGAAACAGAGAAGCAATGAAAAGAAAGACAAGCGGAAACGTGGACGACGACCCTGGAAGTAAGACAAATCAAAACGTTAAATTTAAAATCGACATTTATTGTAATTTTTTCAGGCTGGATTCTCACCAGTCTCCTTTCCGTCCTGATCTTTTCTGATCCCTCTCACTATCCCCTGCTTTATAATGCAGGTTTTTTTCTACTTGAAATAACCTTTATCCTTCCGGCCCTCTGGCTGGTCCGGCGTCGTCGGCTTTCCATCGTGGAAGTTTTTAGCCTGCGGCCTCTTTCACCGAAGGCGCTTCTGCCCTTTATCATTGCTGCGCCCGGGATCGCGGTTCTATTTGACACCTTGGACCGGATTGTTTTTACGGCCTTCCCGCCGCCCGCAGAATATTGGGATCTCATGAAAATCTATGAATGGCACGGCGGCTTTTCCGCCCTGTGCATTCTGGCGGGTATGGTGCTGGTCGGTCCGCTCAGTGAAGAAATGCTGTTCCGGGGACTACTTCAGGAAAGCCTGAGAACCCGCTTCGGCAGACTTCGTCCGGCCATTGCCTATACGGCATTCTTCTTCGCGCTCATCCATGCGCTCCCGTGGGTGTTTTTTCAGATTTTTGCCTTTGCTCTGATTCTTTCGGGGCTTACGGCTGTTTATCAGTCTGTTCTGCCGGCCGTGCTTCTGCATGCCGGCAACAATCTGGTCCAGCTCATTCTGGGGAATCTGGCTCCGGATCAGCTGGGCTGGTATGAACAGAACGGATATGTACGGATTTGGGTCATTATTATTGCGGGCGGCCTGCTGTATCCGGCCATCTCCGCGTTAACCACCACATTCGGCAAAGCGGCTCCGGCACTCCCCGGAAACGCGGATCAATAAGTACAGGAGGGGTTTATGCGAAACAATGAAGTCATCATCATGGTCGACACCTTGCGAAAGCTCAATCGGCGCGGCGCCAGAATTAACATTATAAAGATATTGCAGAAATCCCACCCGGCCGACCTGGCGCTCATTTTTCGGTCTTTGACCAAAACCGAGAGAAGTAATATTTTTCAGCTCGTACCGGAAACCGATACACGGGCGCGGATTATTTCCGAATTGGATGATACTCTCATCATTGAGCTCTTTGAAAACATGGAAGACAAAGATATTGTGAAAATCCTTCTCGAAATGGATTATGATGATGAACAGAATCTGCTGCGAGCGCTGCCACAGGGATTACAGACACGCCTGCTGGAACTCATGAAGGAAGAAGAGTCCCGTGAGCTGGAAGCGCTGATGGAATATCCTGAAAATACGGCCGGGGCTCTCATGACGCCGGAAGTGTTTTATCTGAATGAGGATTATACGGCGGAAGAGGCAATCCGGCTTATTCGTGAAAATATTGAAACGGAAATGGTTTTCTATCTATATGTAGTGGATGAACGCCGCCATCTCGTGGGTGTGATCAGCCTGCGTCAGCTCATTGTGGTGGCACCCAAGACGAAGCTGAAACACATTATGACGGAAAAGGTGATCAGCGTTTTTCCGGAAACGGATCAGGAAGAGGTCGGCCGCTACATCGCCCGCTATAATTTTCTGGCGCTTCCGGTGGTCGATGAGGAAAATAAGCTGCTGGGAATCGTGACGGTGGACGATATCATTGATGTGATCCGCGAGGAGGCCACGGAAGATCTGCTGCAGATGGCGGGTGTGGGAAAGGACCGGGAAATCATTCTGAAGAATTCCACCGAAGCGTCCAAGATCCGCTTCCCCTGGCTGTTTACCACCTGGCTCGGCGGACTTGTTTCGGCCATGGTCATCGGCCTCTTCAAGGATGTGGTTTCCGCTCACGTCATGCTGGCCGCGTTTCTTCCCGTCATTGCGGGCATGGCCGGAAATATCGGTACACAGAGCTCGACGATCATTACACGCGGGCTGGCCACCGGCCGCGTGAATCATGAACATATCTTTCATGTGATATTCAAGGAAATCCGGGTTGGCCTGATGCTGGGTTTCATTTACGGGATTCTCCTTGGGGTGGTGACCTATTTCGTATATGGCGCCAATCTCATGGTGTCTCTCTCCGGGACACTGGCCATCATGATTGCCATGGTCATTGCCACCTTTGTCGGATCCTTTGGCCCGATTATTCTTTCCCGCTTAAATATTGACCCGGCGATTTCGACGGGCCCTATTGTAACAACAAGCAGCGATATTGCAGGGATTCTTGTCTATCTCACTATCGCGACCCAGTTATTTAAACTCTTTACCAGGTAGGATGTTTTGCAAACCATTACGCTCATTTCAGTTTATAGTGTTGCTTCATTGTATTTTCTGTGGCTTCTGCTCGTATTTATTTTTTCCTTCAAAAAAGGACGGGTCGCCGCAGATCTCGATGTGTCGGAAATGAACCGCCCGCTTTCCCTTGTGGTGCTGGTGGAAAATCCGGAAGATTTTCTGGAGGCGAATCTCCGGGCCATTCTTACTCAGGTGAATGCGTCGCCGGACAACACGGAAGTCATCGTCATTGACAAGAAGAACAACAGTGAATTTTACAAGGAGATCGGATATGATTTTCCGGATTTGAAGAAACTGTACTTCCATACACCCCAGCTGAATATTGATATTATTCGTGATATTCTGGAACACAAGGCTGCCGGCGAGGTGTTTCTGCTGATCAATGCCCGTAATCAGGTAAAGGACGGCTGGTTCCGGATCATGAAGGCGGATGCGATGAAAACGGAGACGATTCTTGCCGGAACGCAGCTGGTTCGGATAGATGTGAATAATCCCAGATATTTCCGGGCGATAGATCAGATGTTCAAAACAACGGTACAGAGAAGTTTTGCGCGTTATAAATTCAACGCCTGGCTCCGTTTTGACAATATGCTGATTCCGAGAGCCGCGCTGCTGGGCGGGACGGATCTTCGGCGCGCCCGCAAAAAAGTGCTGGGAGATTGCCGGGAATCCGCGACCTTTGAGGAGCTCGGGAAAAAATCGGCCGCGCTGCTGCGTTACAAAATAGAAGAGAATCCCTGGAAAATTCCGGTGATTGACCGGTCGCCCGTCAATCTTGCCTTTTATGTGCTCGGCCACCTCATGAATGTCATTCCCATTCTTCTCTTCCTCCTGTATCTGAAGGGTTTCCTGCCCATTCTGCCTCTTATCATTTTAATGTTTGCAAAATTTATCGGGGAAGGCCTGGTGATCAGCCGCGGCGCCAGAATATTCAGTCAGCAGTCACTGCTGAACGATTTCTGGTCCTGGTTCTTTCTCAATCCTCCTCTCAGTTTGCTGGGCATCGTCTTGTCCACCTTTGTTCCGCTGCGCTTTTTCAATCCTAAAAAACTGTCCTGATGACCAGATTTTTTACGGTCTTTTTTTTCCTTGGTGCACTTCTGGCGGCGGAGACGGATCAATTCCGCCTCTATGCCTGGGGGCTGCCGGTGGCCACCGTGAATCTGACGACCCGCGAGGATTCGCTGACTCCATCCTGTGTGGATATTCAATATCGGGTCCGTACTTCCGGTATAATCCGGGCGCTGTATCCGGTTGACAATCAGTATGACTTTACCGTGGATTCGGGAAGCGGCGCCGTGCTGGTGTATCGGAAGGATATCCGCCAGTTCAATCTGTCCCAGCGCTACAGTGAAACCTGGAATAAGGGTATGATTCATTATAATACGGGCGACAGCATTGCGTGTCCGGACGCGGTGACACACCCCCTGGTGCTTATTCTGCGCAACCTGGTTCCGGCCTGTCCCCGGGTTCATATTGAAGGCGAATTTTACGATGCATCCTTTTTGCCCTGCCCGGCTCTGGAGGATGAGTCCGGAACCGGTACTGCACTGAAACTGACGAAGAAATCGGGAGAACAGATTTTGCCGATGACGGATATCTTTACGTGGAAAATTGCCGACCCGGAAGCAGAAAAATGTATTCGTTACGGGACGGACGGCAGAATCAACCGCGCGTATTTCCGCTTCGGGACGTTTTCCATCGAGGCGCGTCCGGTTCTGGGACCGGACCGATGATCCGCCGCACCGCGTACCCGGATAGATCCAACCTGGATAAATGCGATGTTTGTTCGCCGGTTATATTTGATAAAGAGAAGTTAATACGCGTTTACGGCTCGGAGTTTTCGGCCGGCCGCATCGCCGTCTCGGCCGTGAAAAATGATTCCGGGGCAGAATACAGGAACCGCGTCCGCTGCACAATACGGGGTTAAATAAAATTGTTGCTTGACATAAATTCATATTATATATATATTTGCCAGCTGTAAAAACGGGAAGCGGAGGAAAACGCATGTACGCCTTAGTAGAAATCGCAAAAAAACAATTCAAAGTCCAGAAGGGCGATGTAATAAAAGTCCCTTATGCCGGCAGCAGTGAAGCCGGTAGCAGCCTTGAACTGTCGGATGTCCTGCTGGTCAATAATGACACAGACCTGCTCATTGGTTCACCCTATGTTGAGAGTGCCCGGATCGCCGCAACGGTTAAGGAACACGGACGTGAACGCAAGATTCTTGTGTTCAAGAAGAAACGTCGCAAGGGTTACAAGAAAACCATCGGACATCGTCAGTACTTTACGGTGCTGGAAATCAACGACATTCTCATGTCATAAACTTTATCCGGAGACACTGAAATGGCACATAAAAAAGGTCAGGGAAGTATTAAGAACGGCCGGGACAGCCACAGTAAACGTCTTGGTATCAAACGCTATGGTGGAGAAACGGTTACGGGCGGCAGCATTCTGGTTCGCCAGCGCGGAACCCGGTATTTCCCCGGTGAAAATGTAGGCATCGGCGGAGACGACACCCTCTTTGCAAAAGTGGACGGAACGGTTCAGTTTTCGGTTTCAAAAGGCCGGAAATTCGTCAATATTCAGCCCCTCTGAAATCCATTAAAATAATTTCAAAGCTCACTATTGTACATTTGATAGTGAGTTTTTTTTATTCTATATTATTATTGTGGAATTAAGACAAGGTAATAAACAGGTAATTTAGTTATAATTAACTAGTTAGGAGGAAAAATGGCCAGAAAGAAAGTTGCCCTGATCGGCGGTGGTCAGATCGGTGGAGTCCTGGCTCAGCAGATTGCTCAGAAGCAGCTGGGAGACGTTGTATTATTTGATATTGTGGAAGATATGCCCCAGGGGAAAATGCTGGATATCGCCGAAGCATCCCGTGTGGACGGATTTGATGTCAACATGACGGGAACGAATGATTACAAGGATATCGCCGGTTCGGATGTTGTAATCATTACGGCAGGCCTGCCGCGTAAACCGGGAATGAGCCGGGATGATCTGATGACAACCAATGCAAAAATTATGAAATCCGTTGCTGAAGGCGTTCGGGACAACGCTCCGAAGGCCTTCGTCATCGTCATTTCAAATCCGTTGGATGCCATGGTTACCCTGTTTCAGAAAGTTTCCGGATTTCCGCGCAATATGGTTGTCGGACAGGCCGGTGTTCTGGATTCATCCCGTTTTTCATCCTTCATTGCCTGGGAACTGGGCGTTTCGGTGAAGGACGTGAACGCGCTGGTCATGGGCGGTCACGGTGATACGATGGTGCCCCTGATCCGCTATGCGAATGTGAACGGAGCCCCGGTCATGGAAATGCTGGAACGGAAATATGGAAATAAGGATAAGGCAAAAGAAGTTATGACTGCCATGGTCGACCGGACCAAAGCCGCCGGCGGCGAAGTGGTGAAACTGCTGAAAACCGGATCCGCCTTTTATTCTCCCGCGGCCTCTGCCGTATCCATGGCGCAGTCTTTCCTGCTCGACGAGAAGCGGGTACTCTCCTGCTCTGCCTATCTCACCGGCGAATTCGGCGTGGACGGGTACTATATCGGCGTACCTGCCGTCCTCGGTGAAAAAGGAATGGAACGGGTCATCGAGCTGTCGCTGAATGATGAGGAACAGGCAATGTTTGATCATTCCGTTGACGCGGTGAAAAGCAATATCAAGGCGATGACGGATCTTGGATTCTAATTTCGCAGGATTAGTTTGAAACACGGAAGCCCTCTGTTACAGGGGGCTTTTTTTTTGAGGGAATCATGACAGATGTCATCAGTGGAAAAAATGCAATACTGAGCCGGCTGGAATCCGGCCACTCCATTAACCGCATCTGGCTGTCGGAGACGCTGCGGCGGGATAAGCGGCTGCAGAGAGTTCTGGATCTGGCCGACAGCAACCGGGTGCGTTACAGTTTTTGTGCACGGCCCAAGCTCGATGAACTGGCCGGCGGAACTCAGCATCAGGGAATGGTTGCGGAAATTCCGCCCTTCGAATATGCCGATGAGGATGTTTTTCTGGTAGGTCTTGCGCGACGAAAAGAGCCGTCTTTACTTGTCATCGCGGATGGAATCGAAGATCCTCACAATCTGGGCGCAATTATCCGGTCTGCGGCAGCCGCCGGTGCTCAGGGCGTGATCATTCCCCGCCATCGTACGGCTCTGGTCAATCAGAGCGTTTTCCGTGCTTCGGCCGGAACGGTGGAATTGATCCCGGTTGTCCGGGTTACGAATATTTCACAGCATATCCGAACCCTGAAGGACCGGGGTTTCTGGATATACGGGCTGGATGCGGCATCCAAACAGAACTGGGATACGCAGGACTATGCCGAAAAAGCTGCGCTTGTCATCGGAGCCGAAGGCAAAGGACTGTCGCCCCTGATTCAGAAGAATTGTGATGCCCTCGTCCGGATTCCCATGGCCGGCGGCGTGGAATCGCTTAATGCGTCCGTGAGCGCAGCGCTGATGATGTATAAAATTCAGGAAAAAAGATCTCTCTTTAAATAATCCCGATCAATAATCTTTTCCTTACTTTTCCGGCGTACGCAGCGTATCAGGTTCGACAGTGGCCCGGAAGGGGCGTTTGAGGTTGGCCAGCGCCACGAGCGCCCTGTCTGTGATGGCGTCCGTATCCGAGGAATTATGCAGGTGTCCGTTGATGAGGAAGGAAAAGCTCAGATCTTCACCGTCGGCGGTGGTAACGTAGCCGGACATGCCCCGTACATTGGCGATGGTACCGGTCTTCCCGTGGACATTATTTTCCGCCCGGGTTCCGCGCATACGCCGGCGCAGCGTTCCGTCAATCCCCGCGTAGGTGAGCGCGGTCTGCCATACCTGTGAATCCTTTCCGAAGTACATGGACCGCAGAATGGTATTGATCTCCCGGGGTGATACATAATTATAGCGGGACAGGCCCGATCCGTCCACATAGCGGTAGCTGCCCTTTTCGATTCCCATATCGCCCAGAACATTCTGCACCACAACCCGTCCGGAGTCAAAGGAGCCGATGCCTTTGAATTCAAAGCCCATGGCCCGAACCAGTGTTTCGGCATAGAGATTCTGGCTGGGCTTCATGAGCTTTTTCAGAATTTCACTCAGGGGCGGGCTGGCAATATTCAGCAGCGTATCGGTGGCAATGAGGCGATCGGCGGATATTTCATCGCAGTCCAGTGCTATTCCGGATACGGAAATGCCGACCGAATCAAGCGTTTCAAGAAAAACCTGTGTATAAAACAGCGTGGGATTATGAAGCGTGGGTGCCACTTCCAGCGTATCACTTCCGATGGTGAGCGTTCCGCTGAAGGTGATGACATTCATATCTGCATCTCTGTTATAGCGAATGCGGTTGCGGCCGGAATCCTGAAGCACGATTTCATTTTTCAGCGTGTAATAGCCGCTGGGCGTGGAGGGGATCAGCTGAATGGAACCGGTAGAATCGGAGGGTGCGATGATCCGTACATCAATATAATTCTCATTGATCTGCAAGGGGCCGATTTCCGGGGCATAATAATTATTGAAATAATCCCAGGACCAGCCGTTTCCGCGTGTTTCGTCATCCCAGGCGTTGTCATCGCCGATAATATCTCCGTCAATATGTGTAATGCCGAGAGACTTCAGGCTGTCGGCCCAGAGAAAGAATTTTTCGCGAGGGTCATCATAGAACCGGGTATAAAGGGTGGGATCACCGTCGCTGCGGAGAACCAGGTCTCCTTTGTAGGTGCTGTTGTCGCGCTGTCCGTTTCCGCAGATGGTGGTCGTGAAGTGAAAATCCGGGCCCAGGGAACTGAGCGCGGCCGACGCGGTCAGCAGTTTGTTATTGGATGCCGGCATAAAAACCTTGTCCGGCTGGTACTGATACCAGATTTTGCCGGTTTTCAGAGATTGGATGATGACGCCCCATTGCGCTTCCGCAAAATAGGGGTCATGAAAAAGATGGTCAATATAATGCACGGTAAGAGCCTTGCTGTGTTCGGGTTTGTCCTGAATGCGTTCGTGAATTACGACAGGTTTTGTACAGGATGTGATCAGAGCGGCGAGTGCGATAAGGGGAAGAGTCCATCTGAAATTTGTCATTGTTTACCTCATGAATTGATCCGTTAAGTTACAATAATCAGGTCCATAAACCAAAAAGACTTGCTGACGCATCAGGACGAAACGCCAGCAAGTCACTGCAGATGAGACTTCTGCGGATTATTTGCCGCGGCTGTCCAGAATTTTTTCGATTTCATCCATGGCCCGGTTCATGGCGCACATGGTCTGATCGAAGGGTTCGGAACTGAGCATGTCAATGCCGGCATCCTTCAGAACATTGATGGGATAATCTGATCCACCGGCTGAGAGGAATTTCATCACATTCTCGACGGCGCCCTTTTCATTGTTGATGATTTTCTCGGAAAGGGCCGTGGAGGCCGTGAAGCTGGTTGCATACTGATAGACATAATAATTATAGTAAAAGTGAGGAATATAGCTCCACTCCAGATTGCATTCGTCGGGAATGATGCAGACACCCTTGTCATGGCCGTAATATTTGCGGACGATTTCCTTGTACAGCTCCGTGAAGCTTTCGCCGGTCAGGGCCTGGCCTTTTTCAGCCATCAGGTGTGTTTTCAGCTCAAATTCCGCAAACTGCGTCTGCCGCCAGAAGGTACCCTTCACGCCATCCAGATAATTCATGAGCAGGGCCAGCTTCACATCATCATTCTTTACATCCTTCAGCACCGTATTCATGAGCAAGGCTTCATTCAGCGTGGAGGCGACTTCCGCTACAAAGATACTGTAGTCCGCCATGGGATAGGGCTGGGTTTTATTGGAGAAATAGCTGTGCATGCTGTGGCCGAGTTCGTGAGCGATGGTACTTACATCATTATATTTCCCGTTGAAATTGGTGAGAATATAGGGATGAACATCCACAATGGACCCGTTTGAATAGGCGCCGCTGCGTTTGCCGGCCGTAGCGGGAAAATCAATCCAGCGATCATCAAAGGCCTTCTTCACCGTTTTCACATATTCGCGGCCCATGGGCTTGAGACTTTTCAGAACCAGCTCCTTCGCTTCGTCAAGGCTGTAGTCCAGATCAACGCTGCCGACACAGGGCGCATAGAGATCATAATAATACAGCGTGTCGACACCCAGCATGCGCTGTTTCAGTTTGAGATAGCGCTGAAAGGTTTCCAGATTGCTGTTCACATTGTCAACGAGGCTCATATATACATCGGTGTCAATATTATTGCGATCAAGGGCCGCTTCCAGTGTATTGTCATAATTTCTGACATTGGCGTAGAAAATATCCTTTTTCAGATTGGCGTAAAGATCTTCGCCCAATGTCAGCTGAAATTTTCCCAGAGCGGACCAGAAGCTGTCGTAGACTTTTTTCCGGTCATCCCGGTTCGGCAGCGCGCGGTAGAGATTGTAACCGGACAGGTCCAGCGTCACCGTGTCGCCGTTGCTGAGCGTCACGTCCGGATAGGGAAGTTCAGCATTGATGAAGGTGGAAAAGATGCTGGAGGCGGATCCGGACATGAGTCCGGCCTGAGCGACAATTTTTTCCTCTTTTTCAGACAGCGTGTGGGCGCGGGTTCTCTGCAGATCACCCAGGTACATTTTATAGTCCTGAAGCCCCTTATTATTCGCGATGAATCCGGCCAGTGTCTCCGGATTGATCTCAAGAATCTCCGGCTCGATGAAGCTGGCCATAGTGGAATAATCCGTACCGACTTTGGCAATTTCCTTTTCCATGGCGCTGTATTTCGCGATCCGCGTATCCTGGTCATTTTTCATGGACGCATAGGAAGACAGACGAATATAGGTTTTGAGGAGCTCCGAATTGGTTTTCAGGCAGTTCAGAAGATCTTCGGGCGACGTGGCCAGTGTGCCGCGAAATTCGGGAATCTTCTGAATTTTTTCAGCAAGATCGTTCTTTGCAGCTTCCCAGGCTTCGTCGGAGGGGTAAATGTCGGTTAGATTCCAGGTATCCTCGGTTTTTACATTATCCCGTTCAAGGGATTTTGCCGATGCGGGCTCGCTATTCAGCACCATCAGCAGGGATGCAGTCATTATCGTCATAAGCGTTTTCACCAATCCGGCTCCTTTTCTTAATCTGGTTTTCAGGGCGACAGCCCCGTTTTCTGCTGAATTTACGGAAAAGATCACGAAAACTGCACATTTTCTCGGGAATTAAGCGTCGGGTATTGAGATACGGTTCCGGACCGGTCAGGGTCCGGACTGAAGACAGGATTCCTGAACCCAGCCCACACGGCCATCATCGGATTCCACAAACAGGTAGGGCCCCATGCTTGAAAGAACGAATACCGTGTCGCCGGCCCGAAACGAAGTCGTGTCGGAAGAGATGCCGGGCCGGGCGCTCGCTTTGCAGTTATGGATGATGAGAGCCGGGATGCGGGATGGGGCCGGGCATTCCTCGATTTGAATATTCTTGAAATGAGTGTAATAGGGCCGGGTCAGTTTATCATTCTGAAGCAGGCGAAGAAATTTTGAGGATAAATACCGATAGGGCCGGGTACGCCAGCTTTCGTCGTGGCTTGGCCCGATTTGCCGGGGGCATTTGAAGAGAGGATATTCCGGTGTGTTCGGAAGGGGTTGGAGTGATATGCGGAGGGCCATTCCGGTTGTGCAGCCTGCAGAATTCAGAATATGGTCCCGGCAGTTCACAGGGCCGGTAATCAGATCGTTTGCTCTGTGGGGGGAAAGACTGCGGAAGAGGATTCCGCCGTATTCCGCAGAGGATTTGTCACCACGGGAGGGAAAGGCCAGATCAAATCCGAACTGATGAAAGTAAAAGGAACCGGCCTGGCATTGACGGGGAAGCACGGAGGGATCGGGATGAAGCCGGGAATGATAATAATACAGTTCGGCTTCATGAATATCCCAGGGCTGATCATTAATAATCAGAACCCGCTGCACCATCAGTTCGTGAAACAGCCGGGGCGTCAGCCCGTGATGAAAATGATTCAGGATAAAGGACAGCACTGAGATCGGCCTCCTGCCGTGAATGATCCTCTGTAAATCAATATAGATGAAAATCAGGCAGAGGACAATGGCTATAACCTATTAATCGGGGGCGAAAAAAAACCCCGGCTCGGGGAAGAACCGGGGCCAGGACTCATGGAAGGGGGAAGATATTCATAAAGTCCTGAGAATAGAAACAGGAGAAAATCAGGCGTGACGGCTGAAGTAGTCCTTTGACCTGACCGGATCGGGAACCATGGTGTCGTCACCCTTGTTCCAGCCGGCCGGACAGACCTCGCCATGCTTTTCCGTAAACTGCAGCGCATCCACGACGCGAAGCGTCTCATCCACATTTCGGCCGCAGTCCAGGTTGTTTACGGTAATATGCTGCAGTTTTCCGTCCTTGTCGATCAGGAAGGTCCCGCGCAGGGCCATGCCGCCATCGAGGAGCACATCATAGGCTTCCGCCACATGTTTGTTGAAATCTGCGATGAGCGGGAAACGGATATCTCCGATTCCGCCCTGGGAAACGGGTGTGTTTTTCCAGGCCAGATGAGAAAATTTTGAATCGGTGGAGACACCGACGACCTGGACATTCCGTTTTTCAAATTCGTCAAGCTTCCGGTTGAATTCAAGAATTTCGGTAGGGCAAACAAAGGTGAAATCCAGCGGATAGAAAAACAGAACGACATATTTTCCCTTGTAATCCTCAAGAGAAATCTGTTTGAATTCCTGTCCGATAACGGCGGTTTCGTTGAATATGGGTGCGGGTTGTGTAACTTTAAGACTCATTTTAGTCTAGCCTCCTTGATTTAAGCATTTTGAACAGACACCAAAGAACTGAAGATCCGTCCGATCCACGCGATGACCTTCTTCGCGGATGAGATCCATGGAAATTTTTGGCAAGGGCAGATCACTGATCTCATCACAGAGAGTGCAGATGAAATGAGTATGTGCCGCGGGATTTGCATCATAATGGGAAATATTCCGTTCGCTGAGAATTTCGACAACGAGGCCGTCCTCCACAAGCTGATTCAGATTGCGGTAAATGGTGCCGAGAGAAACCTGCGGAAGGGATTTCCGAACTTCCTGAAAAACCCAGTCAGCCGTAGGATGAGAGGTTGTGCTCATGAGCACATCATACACGGCGGTCTTCTGTTTTGTCTGACGTCTGTTTTCTTTTTCCATGTACAATAATAGTAATTATTATTATTAAGCGCAAGAGATTTTCATGTTTTTTTAATTATTTATGTTTATGTCCTAAAAAAAGGCCTTTCAGGCCCATAGATATGAAAATTATTCTAACGTGGTATCCATGTATTTGTTAAATTCGAGTCAATGAAAAACTATCATTATAACGTAGAAAAATGGTGAGTTGGGTATGGCAAAAGTGAAAATCAGAAAGGGATTTGACATCAGAATCGCGGGCGCAGCCGAAAAGACGGCCGTTGATCTGCCGAATCCCAGAATGGTTGGCCTGGTTCCTCCGGATTTTCGGGGAATCAAGGTCAAGCTGCTGAAGAAGGAAGGCGATGCGGTCAAAGCCGGAACCCCGGTGTATTTTGACAAGGATCATCCCGAAGTAAAGTTCGCCTCCCCGGTCAGCGGAAAAATCAGACACATTGAGTATGGTGCGCGGAGAGTCATTCAGAGTATTGCCATTGATGTTGATGAAAAGGGTGAAAGCGAAGAATTCCGCCACTTTACGGCGGAGGAGCTGAAGACCGCCGATGTGGAAGAGCTGAAGAGCGCGCTTCTGAACGCCGGCCTCTGGCCCCATCTTCGTCAGCGCCCCTTCAACAAGATTGCCGCGCCGGACGGCAAGGCGAAGGCGATATTCATTTCTCTTCTGGACACGGCGCCTCTGGCCGCAGACCCGGAATTTCTTCTGGAGGGACGGATTGCAGAGTTTCAGCAGGGTATTGACATTCTCGGACGACTGACGGACGGGAAAGTCCATGTCACGGTGAAACGCGGTTCTGCATTGAGTTCGACGCTGAAGAATTGTGAGGTGCATGAGTTCCGCGGGCCGCATCCGGCCGGAAACGTGGGAATTCATATTCATCATGTGGATCCGATCCGCCGCGGCGAGACGGTCTGGACAATGGCCGCCCAGGGCGTTCTGGCCTGGGCCGAATTTTTCCTCAACGGCCGCTATCCGGCCACACGGCTGGTGGCAATGGCCGGGACGGGGCTGAGCGAACGCCGCTATGTCCGGGCTACAGAGGGTATGATGATCCGGGACATGGTGAATGGTGGGACCACGACAGATGATGTCCGTTTTATTTCGGGCAATATTCTCACCGGAAGCCGTCGCCGGGTTGAAGGGTTTATCGGATTTTACGACAACCTGCTGTCCGTTATTCCCGAAGGACGGAAACGGCGCTTTCTGGGCTGGATCTGGCCGGGACTGAAATCCTTCAGTTTTTCGAAGACCTTTCTATCTGCCCTGGTGCCGCTGAAAAGCTATAATCTGGATACCAATACAAATGGCGGCCTGAGGGCCTTTGTACAGACGGGTATTTTTGAACAGGTGCTTCCCATGGACATATATCCTGATTTTCTGATCCGCTCCATCCTTGCCGAAGATATTGCCGAGATGGAAGGACTGGGGATCTACGAAGTCTGTGAAGAGGATTTTGCACTCTGTTCCTATATTGATCCGTCCAAGAATGATGTGTGCGGAATTATCCGGCATGGTCTCGAACTTATAGAAAAAGAGGGTTAGGCCAGTGAAAGGATTAGAAAAACTTCTGAAAAAAATAGAGCCGCATGTCTCGAAGGGAGGAAAATACCAGATTCTGTTTCCTCTCTATGAGGTTGTGGACACCTTATTGCTTACATCGGCCGAAGTGACAGGCTCCCGGCCTCATGTCAGAGATAAAATCGACCTGAAGCGCCTCATGTCCATGGTCATCATCGCCCTGTTGCCGGCGCTGTTTTTCGGTGCCTACAATGTGGGCGCGCAGGCCATGATTGCCGAGGGAAAGAGCGTTCTGTTCTGGGCGGCCTTCAGCCGCGGCTTCATGAAAATTCTTCCCATCATCGTCGTGTCCTATGCCGTGGGCGGCTTCTGGGAAGTGCTCTTTGCCATCGTGAGAAAACACGAAGTGAACGAGGGCTTCTTTGTAACGGGCCTCCTGTTTCCTCTGGTGCTCCCGCCGACCATACCTCTCTGGCAGGTGGCAATCGGAATCAGTTTCGGCGTGGTCATCGGTAAGGAAGTCTTCGGCGGAACCGGCATGAATGTATTGAATCCGGCTCTCGTCGGCCGGGCCTTTCTCTTCTTTGCCTATCCGGGCAATATCAGCGGAGACAAGGTCTGGGTCATCAGCGACGCCTTTACCGGAGCCACACCTCTCTCCGTCGCGGCATCCACGCCGGGGGGCCATTCGGTGGTCCAGTATCTCATGAATGCCCACTATTCACTCAGTACTCTCTTTTATGGAAATCATGCCGGAAGTATCGGAGAAACGTCCACCCTTGCCATTCTCATCGGAGCGGCCTTTCTGCTGCTGACCCGAACGGCAAACTGGCGTATCATGATCGCCGTACTCATCGGTACACTGGGAACGTCAGAGATTTTCTATCTGGCCGGATCCACAACGAATGCCATGTTTTCCATGCCTCCCTACTATCATCTGTTTCTGGGCGGCTTCATGTTCGGGACGGTCTTCATGGCCACGGACCCGGTTTCGGCGGCAGCCACCCGGAAGGGCATGTGGTTTTACGGGATTCTCATCGGCGCCATGGTCGTCCTCATCCGCACCGTCAATCCGGCCTATCCCGAGGGCATGATGCTGGCTATCCTGTTCGGAAACGTGTTCGCACCGCTCTTCGATTACTTCGTGGTACGGGCCAATATCAATAGGAGGATGAAACGTGCATAGCGACAGATATACATTATTTTTTGCCATGACCATCACGATCGTCGCCTCCATCCTGCTGGCGTCGGCGGCGACGTTGCTCAAACCGTTTCAGGCACGCAACGAGGCTCTGGACAAAAAGAAGAACATTCTGATTTCGGCCGGACTTCTGGCCGGAGATCAGCTGAATCATATCACACCGGCTCTGATTGAGGATACTTACAAGACGTCAATCCGGGAGGTTGTGATCAATCTTCAGGGCGAGATTCAGGACAACGTGGCCGTGAACACGCTGGATCCGAAAAACTCACCGGACCTGCTTCCTCTCTATATCAATGAGAAGGGCGGTCAGATGAACGGCATTATCATTCCCGTTTCGGGCAAGGGCCTGTGGTCCACCATTTACGGGTACATTGCCCTGGAAAAGGATTTCAACACCGTCGCCGGCATTACCTTCTACAAGAACGGGGAAACACCGGGCCTGGGCGCTGAAATCGCAAAGCCGGCCTTTTCGGGCCAGTTCCGCGGAAAGACGATTTTCGAGAACGGAGCCCTCACCGGTATAACCATTGCCAAGGGGCACGCGCTGAATCCAGACAACCATACGGTGGATGGAATCTCGGGTGCGACTCTCACCGGCAAGGGTGTCAATACCTTCCTTCTGAAGGATTTGAATTTATATCTTCCCTATATCACAAAAAATCAGGAGGGCATGTAAATGGCTGTCCTATCTCCAAAAAATAAGCGGGCGTTGTACGATCCTCTGATCGAGAACAACCCCATCAATAAACAGGTGCTCGGAATCTGTTCATCTCTTGCGGTGACGGTGCAGATTAAGACCGCCATCGTCATGGCGCTGGCCGTGACCTTTGTCCTGGGTTTTTCCAATCTCGTCATATCAATGCTGCGAAATTATATTCCGTCCAAGATCCGCATCATTGT
This sequence comes from Fidelibacterota bacterium, assembly GCA_046735395.1. Lineage (GTDB taxonomy): Bacteria > Fidelibacterota > Fidelibacteria > Fidelibacterales > DSDE01 > JBJKQR01. The sequence continues at coordinate 34,716 of JBJKQR010000008.1, forward strand.
GGAACTGACCATCATCGCCACTCTGGTCATCCTGGTGGATCAGATTCTCAAGGCCTTCCTCTTTGATATTTCCAAACAGCTGTCCGTATTTGTGGGACTGATCATCACAAACTGTATCGTCATGGGCCGGGCGGAAGCCTACGCGCTTCAGAACAAGCCCTTCCCCAGTTTTCTGGACGGAATCGGCAACGGTCTCGGCTACGGATTTATCCTGCTGGTGGTCTCTACGGGCCGGGAGTTGCTGGGAAGCGGATCCCTGCTGGGCTTCAAGGTCATTCCCCAGTCCTTTTACGATGCAGGATACCAGAACATGGGCCTGATGGTGCTGGCGCCCGGAGCCTTTATCCTCCTGGGCCTTTTCATCTGGATACAGCGGTCCATCATTAAATATGTCGAAGCGGATTAGGAGGTCATCATGGAACATCTGTTAAGCCTTCTTGTCAAGTCCATATTTGTTGAAAATATCCTTCTTGCCTTCTTTCTGGGGATGTGCTCCTTTCTGGCCGTCTCGAAGAAAGTCGAGAATTCGATCGGCCTGGGACTTGCCGTCGTCTTCGTCATGGTTATCACCGTTCCGGTGGACTGGCTCATCAATCATTATCTGCTTCGTGAAGGCGCTCTGGCCTGGGCCGGCCTGCCCGAAATGGATCTGAGCTTTCTGACCTTCATTTCCTTTATTGCCGTGATTGCCGCCATGGTTCAGCTGGTGGAAATGGCTCTGGATAAATTTTTTCCGGCGCTGTATACGGCCCTGGGAATTTTCCTGCCCCTGATCGCCGTCAACTGCGCGATCCTCGGCGCGTCGCTGTTCATGGTGGAACGGGATTATGCCCTGGCCGAAGCGACCGTCTACGGATTCGGATCCGGGATGGGGTTCTTCCTGGCCATCGTGACCATGGCCGCGATTCGCTATAAAGTCAGGTATTCCAATGTTCCGGAAGGAATGAGAGGACTTGGCATCGCAATGATCATTACGGGACTGATGGCCATGGCTTTCATGAGCTTCTCCGGTATCAGCCTTTAAGGATGGAGGATTAAGTTTTGAATTCCCTAGAAATCATTCTTCTCAGTATTGCTGTCTTCACGGGACTCATTGTCATCATGGTGCTGATTTTAAATTTTGCCGCGTCCAAACTGGTGAATAGCGGTGATGTGACGCTGGTTATCAATGATGACGAGAGCAAATCCCTGACGGTTCCGGCCGGAGGCACACTGCTGGCGACCCTTGCTAATGAAAAGATCTTTCTTCCCTCGGCCTGCGGCGGCGGCGGAACCTGCGCTATGTGTACCTGCCAGGTCATGGACGGCGGCGGCGATATCCTGCCCACCGAAACCGGCGCCATTTCCTACGCACGACAGAAGGAACACTGGCGTCTGGCCTGTCAGGTCAAGGTGAAAAATGACTTGAAACTCCGGATTCCCGATGAAATTTTCAATATTCAGAAATTCGACTGCACGGTGCGCAGCAACCGGAATGTCGCCACTTTCATCAAGGAGCTGGTGCTGGAACTGCCCAAGGGCCAGCATCTGGATTTCAAGGCGGGTGGATATATTCAGATTGATGTGCCGCCCTATGACATTCAGTTTCAGAATTTTATCATAGAGGATGAATATCGCGAGGACTGGGAAAAGTATCATCTTTTCGATCTGAAGGCCAAAAATCCCGAACCCATATTCCGTGCGTATTCCATGGCGAATCATCCTGCGGAAGGGGACATCGTCATGCTCAATATCCGCATTGCCACCCCGCCTCCCGGACTGGACGTGCCTCCGGGAATCTGCTCTTCCTATGTATTCAATCTGAAGCCGGGCGATCCGGTGACCATTTCCGGCCCTTACGGCGAATTTTTCGTGAAGGATTCGGACCGGGAAATGATGTTCATCGGCGGCGGTGCCGGAATGGCTCCCATGCGCTCTCATGTCTTCAACCAGTTCAAAACCCTGAACACGCACCGCAAGGCGACGTTCTGGTACGGCGCCCGGTCGAAGCGGGAAATGTTCTATGATGATGAATTTCAGGACCTGGCGGAAAAATTTCCCAATTTCAATTATACGGTCGCGCTGTCTGAACCGCTACCTGCGGATAACTGGGATGGCCCGGTGGGCTTCATTCATCAGGTGATTTTTGATAATTACCTCAGCAGGCACGAGGATCCGTCAGAAATCGAATATTATCTCTGCGGCCCGCCCATGATGATCTCTGCCGTCAATAAAATGCTCTATGACCTGGGCGTGGATAAGGAAAACATCATGTACGATGAATTCTGAGAGTACAAAAATACTTCATGTGAAACCCGGCTTCGGCCGGGTTTTTATTTTACTGTGAAAAATCTGTCGGATATGGTCACAGAAAATAAAGCGTACCTTATTTATATAAAATCGCTTACATTCGTTCAAATGAGAACCGGATTATTTAATTTCACGGAAGGACTTGAGCAATGTCTGTAAACCGTGTATTGATCGCAGATGACAGCAGTACGACACGCCGGCTTCTGGAAAAGAAGCTTGAGGCCTGGGATTTCGGCGTGACGAGTGTTCGGGACGGAGAGGAGGCCTGGCAGCTATTGCAGAAGGATGACAGTCCCCGGCTTCTTCTTCTGGATTGGATCATGCCGGTCTACGAAGGGACGGAATTGTGCCGGATGCTGAGGGAAAAGGAGGCCGGCTCTACGATGCCGACCTATATCATTCTGCTTACGGCAAACCGGGAAAAGGGAGATATTGTCCGCGGCCTGGAGGCGGGAGCCAATGACTATATTACCAAACCTTTCGATGATGCCGAGCTGAAAGCTCGTCTGGATGTGGGCTTGAGAGTGCTGTCTCTTCAGAAGCAGCTGCAGGCGAAAATCCGGGATTTACAGCGATCACTTGAGGAAATTAAAACGCTGCAGGGAATCCTGCCCATCTGCCCCTACTGCAAGAAAGTCCGGAATGATGATAATTACTGGGAACAGGTTGAGGAGTATATCACACATCGCAGCGCTGCCGAATTCAGCCACGCCATCTGTCCCTCCTGTTTCGAAAAGCACCTCGCGCCCCAGCTCAAGGATCTGGGTATCCGGCGCAAATGACAGGGTTATTCCGGGTTCGGAAGAATCCGTTTATTAAAATGTTTTATTCAAGATACGATTGGGAATGGAAGTTATGAGGGCCATCCGCCTGTGCCGTGTGTCTGCAGTGCTTATTTGGGCCGGAATGCTGACTGTTTCCGCCTGCAGCCGGACGCAATCTGAAATTCCGCGGGTCGCCGTGGCGGCCAGCCTGTATCCGGCCGCAGACAGTATATTGAGTCTCTACGAGGCAAAAAGCGAATTCCGGCCGCAGCTGATCAGCGCATCAAGCGGAGCGCTTACAACACAGATATTACAGGGTGCGCCCATAGATATTTTCCTGTCCGCCGATACAGCCTATCCGGAAAAACTGTTTCGCCGCGGATGTGTTATTGCCGGGCCGGATCGTTTCAGCCGGGGACGGCTGATTCTCCTGTCGGCCAGGATAGAAACAGCACTGAGTCTGAACATGCTCCGCCGTACGGATATCCGGAAAATTGCCATCGCCAATCCGGAAACGGCGCCCTACGGGACGGCGGCCATGGAGGTACTCGAGGCCTTGGGTTGGACCGATTCCCTGCGTGCGAAACTTGTATTTGCCGAAAATGTCAGTCAGTGCAATTCCTTTATTCTGAGCGGAAATGTGGACATCGGCTTTACGGCACAGTCAGTCCTGTCGGCGCGAGGCGTACCCGCGTCGGTCCGCAGCCTGAGAATTCCCGATTCTCTCTACTCTCCCATTGATCAGTCCGCTGTTTTGATCCGCAGAGCCGGGCCGCCATCCGAAACAGTCGCTTCGCTGTATCAATATTTCTTTTCGGACACTGCGGCGCTGGTGTTCCGGCATTTCGGATATGAGGTCCCGGAAAGGGTGAAACCGTGAATCGTCTTGAGGCGCGTATCTGCGATATTCAGACAAGCTCCGGCCTGAGTCTGGTTTCTCTTGAGCTGGGGTCCTGCTCTCTGCAGGCCATCATTATCGAAAATCCCGAAACGGTGGAGTATTTACGCGTCGGAAATACCGTATTTGCCCTCTTCAATGAAACGGAAGTGATTCTGAGTTCCGAGTCCCATGAAAAACTGTCTCTCCGCAACCAGATTCCCTGTACGGTGAAGGATGTGGATCGCGGTGAAATGCTGGCGCGGATCTGTCTCGATTTTGAGGGACGGGAACTTCGCTCGGTGATTACGAGCGCCGCGGCTGCCGAGCTTGCGCTTCAACCCGGGATGGCAGAGTGGGCGATGATCAATACAAATGAAATCATGCTGAGCGATCAATGAATGCAGCCCCGCTCCTCCTGTCCTTCCGGCTGGCGCTGCTGACCAGCTTACTGCTCCTGCTTGTGGCGGTTCCTCTGGCCTACCGGGTGAGCCATCTTTCACGGAAAAAAAGTTCGTTTCTGGAGAGTCTGCTGTCGCTTCCGCTGGTCTTGCCACCCACCGTTCTGGGTTTTTATCTCCTGCTGCTCATGAGTCCGTCACAGGGCGTGGGCGCTTTTTTACACAGCCATTTCGGACTCCGGCTGGCCTTCAGTTTCAGCGGCCTGGTGATCGGAAGTATGATTTACAGTTTTCCCTTTATGTTCAATCCGGTGCTGAATGCCTTCCGCGGCCTTCCCGAATCCTATGAGGACGCGGCGGCGGTTCTGGGAAAATCGCGTCCGGAGATTTTTTTCCGGGTTCTGCTGCCGAATATCCGGCCCTCCTTATTCAGCGGATTCGTTATGGCCTTTGCCCATACGGTGGGCGAATTCGGTGTCGTTCTCATGATCGGCGGAAATATTCCCGGTCTGACCCGTGTCGCATCCATCGCCATCTATGAAGAAGTGGAAAAACTCAATTACAATGCGGCCCATCTCACCTCCGCCATCCTGCTTGGATTCAGTTTCCTCATCCTGTTTGTCATGTATTTTATCAATCATTCCGGACAGCACGGGACAGAGCGATGATCCGTTTTCATCTGAAATATTCCATCCGGCAGGATCCGGAGAATTTCAATCTGGATTGCCGGGGAGAGATTCATGATGGCGAGGCCATCACGCTGTATGGAAAAAGCGGTGCCGGAAAGAGCACGCTGCTGCGCTGCCTCTCCGGGCTGATCCGGCCGGACGCCGGGACTATTTATGATGGAGACCGCTGTATTTATGACAGTGAGGCCGGGATTTTTCTTCCCGCACGATCGCGGCACATGTCCCTGCTGTTTCAGGATTATGCCCTGTTTCCCAATATGACAGTGGAGGGGAATATCCGCTTCGGGATGAAAAAGGGTGAAGATGCGTCCTATCTGAAGGAATTGATGGATGTCATGAACATCACCGCCTTGCGGGGGCGCTATCCCCGGACGCTTTCCGGCGGAGAACAGCAGCGGACTGCGCTGGCCCGTGCTCTGGCCGCGAGGCCTTCTCTGCTGCTGCTCGATGAACCTCTGGCTGCGCTGGATTATGAAACCCGGCTGCGGCTTCAGGATTATCTGCTGGAAATACAGAAACGCTACGGCTTGACCCTGCTGCTGGTCAGTCACGATCCCTCTGAAATTCTGCGTCTGTCTCAGCGGGTTTTCGTGATGGAGGCGGGAAAAATTTCAGGAGAGCCCTCGGCCGCCTCTCTCTTTTCCTCAAAGCATATTTCGGGAAAATTCCGTTTTGCCGGCCATGTGATATCGGTGGACGTGGCGGATGTGATCTGCATTGTCATGGTGCAGGTGGATTCGTCTGTCGTTCGGGTTGTGGCCGACCGGGAGGATGTGAAGGACCTGAAGCCCGGCGACCGGGTCATGATCGCGTCAAAAGCCTTTAATCCGATTCTGGTAAAAATATAAAAACCCCTTCACCCGTCAGGAAAAGGGGCTGTTGCAAATATACGTCAGGTTTCGTGCTGAATCGGATCCGGGGCCGGAAACCGGGACGGGTTATTTTTCTCCCGCGTACTGGTAACCGATGCCTTCCACCGTTTCCTTCACGAGATTGAGATCAACATTTTCACCTTCGATCTCGACGCGTCCCGTATCAGGATTGGCGGTGACGCCTGTGATGAAGTCCAGTTTCTTCAGATTCATTTCAACATTCATTTTACAGTGCTGACAGGTCATCCCATTGACCTGAATCGTTGTGAGAGCCATATCGGGTAATCCTTTCTCTATGCTTTGTGTGTGACGACGTTTCCATTTGAGCCGGAATACATTGAGTGAGGCGATCAGCAGAAACCATCCGCTGGCCATCATCAGCCATTCCGGCAGAAGCTGATGGCTGTGAAGTGTATGAGTCAGAGGTGTGACAAACCAGGCCTGGGGCAGCAGCACATCAATGGCGGTTCCGAACAGGAGCGCGCCGCCGATGATGGAGGCCAGATAGGCGTACAGCGTCCGTTTGCCCATGGCCCGTCCGATGACGGTGATGGTCGCGGCATTGGTGGCCGGCCCGGCCATGAGAAAAACGAGCACGGCGCCGGCAGAAATCCCCTTGGTCAGCAGGACGGCCGCAATGGGAACCGATGCGGTGGCGCAGACATACATGGGTACGGAGGCGATGAGCATGATAAGCATCTGCAGGGATGATGCGCCGAGTACGGAGCTGAAAAAATCATCCGGAACCAGCATTTCGATAAAAGCTGCGACGGCAAGGCCCACAATGAGCCACTTGGCAATATCACCGAGAAAATCCACGAAGGCGTAGCGAAAAAGCTCCGTGAAGCTGCGCGGCACGGCCGCGTCCTCTGCGTTCATTGTGCGCGCCTCGTGCGTCTCGGCCTTTTCCGGATTCAGCAGATGAGAAAGCCAGCCGCCGAAGATGCCGGTGACAAAGGCCACCACAGGGCGGATAATGGCAAAGGGCAGGCCCAGCATGCTGCTGGTGACCAGAATACTGTCCACTCCGGTCTGGGGCGTGGAAATGAGAAAACTGACGGAAGCCGCCCGGGACGCGCCATTCTTATGAAGCCCCACACCGGTCGGGATGACGCCGCAGCTGCAGAGCGGAAGCGGAATGCCGATGAGCGCCGCTTTTATGGAACTGAAGAACCCGGAGTCACCGAGAAAACGGTTCATGCGCCCGGCCGGGACGAAGATATGCATGAGGCCGGCGATGAAAAAACCGAGAACCAGCCAGGGCGCCATGTCATAGAGCAGCCCTGCGAATAAGGTGAAATATTTGAGTATGAGTGTCATGACGGAAAGTCTTTCATTTTGGGGAAAGTTAACAATATTAGTCACATTTATCACTGAAAATATCTATAGAAACCGGACGCGTTGAAAGGCATAAGGGAACGCCGTCGCCAGGCGGCAGGATGCCCGACAACAGATTGCAGGCATCAGGAGACCGTCGGCAGGACAAAAGAGGAAGCAGCTCGTCTTCGTTTCACTTCGATAGTATCGAGTCGCCACGTTTTTCGCAGCAGGGCGGAGTTTCGTTTCTTCCCCTCCAACTCGCCAACCCGCCAACGTTATCCGGTCAGTATTCCTGCCAGCTTTTGATGGTCAGGTCCTTTTCGCTGAAGCGGGTAAAGGCATAGATGAAGGCGGAGGCCAGGCGCGCATTGGTAATGAGGGGAATATTATTGTCGATGGCCTTGCGGCGAATCTCGTAATCGTTGTACAATTCGTCCTTGCTGAGATTTTTCGGAATATTGATGACCAGATCGATTTTTTTCTTCTGGAGATAATCGAGGGTGTTGGGGTTTTTCTTCTCGTCCGGCCAGTGGAGCACGGTGGTCCGGATGCCGTTTCCGGCGAGGAAGTCGTGGGTGCCCTTCGTGGCGTAGAGTGTATAGCCCTTTTCCTGAAGCTTGCGGCAGCTGATGATCATTTCCACTTTGGAGCGCATGGGGCCGGTGGAGAGCAGAATGGATTTCTGAGGAATGCGGTAGCCGACGGAGAGCATGGATTTGAGGACGGCATCGTAGTAATCCTCTCCGATACAGCCCACCTCTCCGGTGCTGCTCATGTCCACGCCGAGGATGGGGTCGGCCTTGGCAAGGCGGGCAAAGGAAAACTGCGAGGCCTTGATACCGATATAATCGAGATCAAAGGCGGATTTCTGTACTTCGTTCACCTCTTCTCCCAGCATGATCCGGGTTGCGATGTCGATGAAGTTTGTTTTCAGAACCTTGGAGACGAAGGGAAAGGATCGGGAGGCGCGGAGATTGCATTCGATAACCCGGATGTCATTATCCTTGGCCAGCAGCTGCATGTTGAAGGGCCCTGAAATATTGAGTTCGGCCGCGACCTGCCGGGCGATGCGCTTCACTCGGCGAATGGTTTCCACATAGAGTTTCTGCGGCGGAAATACAATGGTGGCGTCCCCGGAATGGACGCCGGCAAATTCGATATGCTCCGAGATAGCGTAGATCTTCATGTCCCCGTTCTGGGCAACGGCGTCGATTTCGATCTCCTTGGCCTCCTCGATGAATTTGGATACGACCACCGGATGCTCCTTGCTCACATTGGCGGCAAGGGTGAGAAAATGTTCCAGTTCGTCCCGGTTGCTGACCACATTCATGGCGGCGCCGGACAGAACATAGGAGGGCCGGACCAGGACGGGAAAATCCACCTCATCGACGAAGCGGTAAATGGCGTCAATGTCACTGAGCTCCTTCCATTCGGGCTGGTCGATGCCCAGGCGGTCGAGCATGGCGGAAAACAGATGGCGGTTTTCCGCATTGTCAATGGATTCGGCCGAGGTGCCGAGAATGGGCACATTCCGGCGATGAAGCCTCAGGGCCAGGGAATTGGGAATCTGGCCTCCGGTGGACAGAATGAGGCCCTTGGGTGTTTCCAGATCGACAATATCCAGAACACGCTCCAGCGTGAGTTCATCAAAATAGAGACGGTCGCAGACATCGTAATCCGTACTGACGGTCTCGGGGTTGTAATTGATCATTACCGAGCGGTAGCCCAGATCCTTGATGGACTTGAGAGCATTGACCGAGCTCCAGTCGAATTCCACCGAGGAGCCGATGCGATAGGCGCCGGACCCGAGTACGATGACGCTTTTTTTATCCTGTTCAAACCGGATATCATGGCTTCGTCCGCCATAGGTCAGGTAGAGATAGTTGGTCTGAGCCGGGAATTCACCGGCCATGGTATCGATCTGCTTCACCACGGGCAGCACGCCGAGCTCAATGCGCCGCTGGCGAACGGCCAGCATGTCACACTCAATGGCCTGATCATCGGAATTGAGGACGGAACGGGCAATCTGAAAATCGGAAAAGCCGCTCTGCTTCACGAGGCGGAACAGGTCCTCCGGAATGGCGTCCAGTCCGGAACAGCCGGCGAGCAGGGCTTCCCGCTCAATGATGAGCTGCAGTTTTTCGAGAAACCATTTGTCAATCCTGGTCAGGGCGTGAATACGGTCAATATCGTAGCCCTTCTGAAGCGCGTAAGCCAGAGCAAAGATCCGCGTATCGGTCGGCTCACTGAGGGCCGTATCGATATCATCAACGGAAAAATCCGGATTGCCGGTGAAGCCGTGCATTCCCTGGCCGATCATTCTCAGGCCCTTCTGCAGCGCCTCCTCGAAGGAGCGGCCGATGGCCATGATCTCGCCGACGGATTTCATGGATGAGCCCAGCGTCTTTGATACACCCTGAAATTTTCCCAGATCCCAGCGGGGAATTTTGCAGACGATATAATCCAGAGCCGGTTCAAAAAAGGCGGTGGTGGTGCGGGTGACGGAATTCCTGATTTCGTGGAGTCCGTAACCGAGGCCGAGCTTGGCCGCCACAAAGGCCAGCGGATAGCCGGTGGCTTTCGAGGCCAGAGCCGAGGAACGGCTGAGCCGCGCATTGACTTCGATGACCCGGTAATCTTCGGAGTCGGGATCGAGAGCATACTGAACATTGCATTCGCCCACGATGCCGATATGACGGATGATGCGGATACTCAGTTCCCGCAGTTTATGATATTCATTATTGGACAGGGTCTGGGACGGGGCCACCACGATGCTCTCGCCGGTATGAATTCCCAGCGGATCAAAATTTTCCATATTGCAGACGGTGATGCAGTTGTCGCTCGAGTCCCGGACGACTTCGTACTCGATCTCCTTCCAGCCCTTCAGGGATTCTTCGACGAGAACCTGGGAGCTGTAGCTGAAAGCCGTTTCCGCCTGGCGAAGCAGTTCCTTCCGGTTATTTGCAAAACCCGAACCCATGCCGCCGAGGGCATAGGCCGCGCGCAGAATGACCGGATAACCGAGGGTCTCTGCAGCCTTTTCGGCCTCACGGACCGTGGCCGTGGCGAGGGAACGGGCGGTTTTTACATTGATTTCGTTGAGGCGGCCCACGAAAAGATCCCGGTCTTCCGTATCAATGACGGCCTGAATGGGGGTTCCGAGGATCCGGACGCCGAAGCGTTCGAAAACGCCGGATTTATGGAGCTCGATCCCGCAGTTGAGGGCGGTCTGTCCGCCGAAGGAGAGGAGGACGCCGTCGGGGCGTTCCCGTTCAATGACCTTTTCGACGAAGGAGGGCGTGACCGGGAGAAAATAGATGCGGTCGGCGATGCCTTCCGAGGTCTGGACGGTGGCAATATTGGGATTGATGAGAATGCTGCGGATGCCTTCCTCCCGGAGGGCTTTCAGCGCCTGGGAACCGCTGTAGTCAAATTCGCCCGCTTCACCGATCTTCAGCGCACCGGAACCGAGCAGGAGTACGGAGCGGATGGGGCCTGCGGTTTTTCCTGCTTCGGTCATACTCGTTTCTCCTTTATCATCTGTATGAATTCATCAAAAAGAAAGGCTGTGTCGGTGGGCCCGCCGGAGGCCTCGGGATGAAACTGGGTGGAAAAGAAGGGCTTGCTGTGATGGCGGATTCCCTCCACGCTGCCGTCATTGAGATTTCGGTAGAGGACGCCCCAGTCCCCGGGCAGCGAGGATTCATCCACGGCGTATCCGTGATTCTGGGACGTGATATAGCAGGAGGCGCCGTTTTCGCGTCGCACCGGCTGATTGTGACTGCGGTGGCCGTACTTGAGCTTGTAGGTGTCCGCGCCGGCGGCCAGGGCCATGAGCTGTGATCCGAGACAGATCCCGAACATGGGCGTCTCGCCCTCAAGGGCTGTGCGGATATGGGAAATGGCCGCGCTGCACTGTTTCGGATCTCCGGGGCCGTTTGTGAGGAAAATGCCGTCAAAGGATTCGCTGCTGAATTCATGATTCCAGGGAAGGCGGATGACGGTGGTGTCGCGGCTGAGCAGATGACGGATAATGTTGTTCTTCACCCCGTAGTCGAGGAGGGCGATGCGCAGGGCGCCGTTTCCGTATTCGGTGCGCTGTCCGATACTGACGGTTTCAACCAGATTTTCCCGGGACGGGTCGTAGAGATCCGGTTCATCGCCGATGATGATTTTGCCCAGCATGGTTCCGCTTTCACGCAGCCGCTTGGTGAGGTCTCGGGTATCAATGCCGTAGACGCCGGGCACCTTGTTCTGAACGAGCCAGTCCTGCAGGCTCTGTTCCGCATTCCAGTGATTGTACTGGAAGGAATAGTCGGAAATGATGAGGCCGTTCACATGAATCCGGTCCGATTCATAATGTTCGAAGAGATTCTGTCGGCGGCTGGCGCCGGGGACGCCGTAATTGCCGATGAGCGGAAAGGTGGATACGAGAATCTGGCCTTTGTAGGACGGGTCGGTGAGGCTTTCCGGGTAGCCGGTCATGGCCGTATTGAACACGATTTCCCCGGAGGCGCTGGCCGGATATCCGAAGGAATATCCTTCGTATACACTGCCGTCCTCGAGGAGAATCCTGGCTGTCTCCGTCTTTGGCATATCACCCTTTCTGTATGTGTTGGGATTTGATGGCATATCAAAGCTGAATTTACCGTGTTTTGCCCGGAAATAAAACCAAAGAATATTTAAAGGTCCTGACGCAAGGCTGTAGAGTGAAATTAGGGATTAATGGAAAAGGATCGAGGGACAAGGGACACGGTCAGCCGGTGCCGGGGGCCGTATTCATAGCCGTGTGAATGATCGTTTCTTTCCCGTCTCCGTTTCGCTTCGCTCAGCTACGCCGCGGCAGGGAAGAAAATATCAAGAGGGTGCTGCGATATTCCATAGCCGGACAGTTTCTCGTTTCTTCCCTGTCTACTCGTCTACCCGTCTACGCGTCAACTCATCTACGCATCAACACACCAACCCGCAAACCATCTAACCCGCGAACAATCCTACCTGCTTTAGTATGTCATTGCGGGCTGTCATTGCGGACCTGATCCGCAATCTCTTGCTGTTATAGGCGTGGTGTGATGTATACAAGATTCCGGTGTACAACAGAATTAAGGAGATTCCGGATCGCCCCGTCTTCGTTTCACTACGTCGGGGTTGTCCGGAATGACAGTTTCATAATATTGTAGGCATGGGTTTATCATGAGAAACCCGCAAACCTGCAAACATGTCAACGATTCCGCTTCTACGCATCAACACGTCGGCTCGCGAACCCGCAAAGGGCGGTTTTATTAGACATTATAAATCCACGCTTCAAATCTGCCTGATCCGCAGCGCTGTCCCTCCTGCCACGAAAACCGGTGTGGTAAAATGTATCAGCAAAATGACACATAGATGATGGAAAATTGTTTAAATAAACAACTTCCTGTTTGACAAAAGTTAACATTGTTGTTAACTTGCCTTATGAGAGAGATACACTTTTACAGAAGCGAATCCGGAAAATGTTATATGGAAGAATTTTTGGACGCTCTCTCGGGAAAGGAGTTGAAAAAAGTATTCTGGGTTTTCGATTTGATAGAGGAGGTGGATGATGTGCCGACATCATTTTTCAGAAAATTGCATAATACAGAGGAAATTTGGGAAATTCGTGTTGGCGGAAGAGAGAAGATTTACCGGTTTCTGGGATTTATTGAAAAAGGAAAGCTTGTAATACTGACACATGCTTTTGTGAAAAAAACGCAGAAAACACCCAAACAGGACATAGCCCTTGCGGAGAAGCGTAGAAGGGATTACATCAGGAGGAAAAGCATATGAGCGATGTAAAAAAATATAAAGAAAAAAGAATGATTACGGATCCGGAATTTGCTGACAACTATGAACCCGGATATGAGACATTTAAAATCGGAGTACTCCTGAAACAGATGAGAGAACAATCCGGTTATACTCAGGAAGACTTGGCGGAAAAATTATCCACCAAGAAATCTGCCATATCCCGTATAGAAAATCATGCAGAAGATATTCGTTTATCCACACTTGAAAAATATGCGAAAGTCCTGGGCCGAAAACTTTCGATCCGTCTCGCTCGTTAACAGCACAAACCCGGCTGGTCCGGTGCGCCTGACATGTTTTCCCTAATTTGTTCATTTACGAATCGCGTTATTCGACCGCAGAGAACGGATGCGCAGAACTCCGGTTGAGAAAACATCCGTTTCGGTTCAGCTCCCTGAACGGATGAAAAGTTCGAATCCCGAAAGGATCGGAGAACAAAAAAACACTTCCGAAAAGCCCGAATCATTCTTAATATTATCCCGTTGAATTGAGAGCATGGATTAAGGAATTGAATCACCTGTTTCCCGGAGGAGACGGTCGTGTGCGATGGGAATTCAGGGGAGGATGGCCGGTTCCTTTATTAAAACAAAGGATGGCATATTAAGGAAAACGTATTTCGGTAGAGACGCAGTATCGTAGAATCGCAAGATTTTGCGTCTCTACGAATAGATCCCAAACATCCGACACAAGAGTGACCGAAGCGAAAAAAAAATAATAATAAGGACGATACATGAATCGAAAATGTGACAAAGTGCGGACAAGGCCGGAGGCCTGCCTGCGCCATCCGGTCCGAAACGCGAAGGCGGCGGTGCTGATCCTGTGTGTGCTTCTGGCATCCGTCCATCCGCTGTCGGCAGAACTTTCGGGTGCCCGGTTTCTCTTCTGGCATCCGTCGGCCCGGGCGATTGCAATGGGCGGAACCGGCGTGGCCGGCTCAGCACGGGGCTTCGAATCCTATTACAACCCGGCCTTGCTGACAGATGTGGACCGCCTGGCTGCAGGAGCCTCCTTCGGTCAGCCCTATCCTGTATTCAAACATACGGTTCACAGTTATGCGGAATGCGCGTACCGGACGAAATTCGGTGTTCTGGCCCTGTCGGCAGATTTATTCTGGCGCGAAAAGCAGCTAAGAACAGATGAGGTCGGAAATAATTTAGGCGTAAGCGGTCTGTCTTTCAATATCTTCAAACTGTCCAACATCGTAAAACCATCCTATCGTCATTTCAGCCTGTCTTATGCAACGCGCATAAAGGACAATCTGTCCATAGGACTAAATGCCGGCCTGCTTTTCGAAACGCTGGCCTCATATGGGACCATAATGGAAATAGGGAAACCATCGTCCAGGTCCGGACTGTTTGGCCTGGGAGCCCGAATCACGCAGCTTTTTCCCCGGGCCACGATTTACAGTGACGGCTCGCTGAGGGAAACGGAGCGGGGCCTGCAACTTGCCGCCGTACTACAGAATCTTGGCGGTGATCTGATTTTCATTGATGCGGCCCAGGCCGACCCACCGCCCACCTATATGAAAATCGGAGTAAGCTATCTGCCGGTGGGATTGAAGACGCTGAATCTGCTGCTGGCAGCGGATCTGGAAAATCAGTTTGATCAGGATGGTTTTGAGTATCTGCATTGCGGCGCGGAATTAAGGCTGTTCCGGCTGATTGATCTGCGGGCAGGATACTTTGATCAGCTGCAATACCCGGAAAGTTCCTATTTCGCCTTCGGTGCCGGAATGACATGGATGGGTATTTATCTGGATGTGGCCCGGTACGAGCAATCATTTATGCCGGCCTGGCATTTTTCACTGGGAGTGAAATTATGAAAAAAATCTATATGTTCGTTATGATCATACTGGCTCTGATGACGGGTGCCTGTGACGGCGATCCGATTGCTCTGGCGGGTTTTGACGGGGAAACACCGCTGCAGGATGGAGACCGGGTTCCCGTTCTGCTTGAGCAAAACTACCCGAATCCATTCAATCCAGTTACGAATATAGGATTCCAGGTCGGGATACCGATGACATTAAGCTTAAAGATCTACAGTGATGACTGGATCCTGGTGAAAACGGGTGTAAACAGGGCTGTTGACCCCGGAATTTACACGTTCGTTTTTGAGGCAATGGACGAACACGGAGAGGTCCTGCCCTCCGGAGAATATTTTTATGTTCTGGAAGGCGGGGGATACCGGCTTATCCGGAAAATGAAATTAGTAAAGTAAAAATGAACCGGAGACGGAGACAACTTCGGGATGTCTGCATGAGAAAACAAGGAGAGAGAATGGACAGATTGATACAAGTGCTGATCGGTGGCCTGCTGTGTGCGGGGCTTGCCTTCGGCCAGTTCGGTGAAGAGGATCCGCGGATCGTGGTGGATTTTTCCACGGGAACCGGTTCTCATCGTAGTGACATCATCAATCAGGATGTGTCCTTTACGGATTATTCCGGTGTTTTTATCCGGATCAACAATGAGGAAATCCCCGTCAAATATCGTTTTGTACCGTTATTTTTAAATTTTCGGGCCGGTTACTTCATGAAGGACAATGTAAGCGCAGGACTTCGGCTGCAGTATTTTTCCATTCAGGAATTCACGGATTATCCCAGTCGGATCAGAGCCTATGAAGTGAATGAACACCTGATGCACCAGCTGAGTTTCGGGCCACAGGTTGAATATTGGATGAGCCGGCGATTCGTGGTGGGACTGTCGGCCGGTGCCGGCTTTTTTCTCTCGCGGGGAAAACTTCAGCGCTTGTCCGTGCTGACGGAAAATTATGACGTTGATGATGAGCTTCGGCTGTTTCTGGATTTGCAGAAGGATCCGGTTTCTCTGCAGGGATGGGGCTACGAATTTCATACACGTCTGACCTTGAATGGGGGCAGGACGATGCCTTTTATTGCATTTTCCTACCAGTGGGTGAAGGATGAAATTCAGGAGGACGGATCTGTACAGTACATCCGTGTGAGCAGAAATATGGATCGAACCGTGAATTTCGGCATTATGTTCAGAGTATTATAGGACGGAGAGCGAAAGGAGACGAAGGAGACGGTTTTATATAATCTTGTTCAATGATGTTTTCAATGAATCGGTATCAATATCGAGTAGAAAGATAAAGGAGAAGCGGGAATGAAGGTGTTCAGATATGTGTTATTTTTGCTCATTGTCAGTTGCAGTCTGCAGTCAAAGAATTCTGATAAACGAAGCGACCGTGACCCCCAAGATTTATAATGAAAAAGAACAGGCGCTGTTGATGGAGGGGAATAAATGTCATGATGACGGGGAGTATTTGGCAGCAGTAGATGCATACAATAAACTCATAGCGCTAAACCCAAACAATCCGCTGGCGTATTATGAAAAATCATATTCATTGATGGTGCTGGGCGAAAACAAAAAAAGTTTAAAAGCAATTTTGCAGGCAACGAAGTACAAGTCAGAAAATCCGTTTCAGATATATTTACAATTAGGAAACAGTCTTGATAATAACAATTATCATACTGAAGCCCTTGACGCATATGATAAAGCATTAGAAATTGATACAAGCAATTATTTAGTATATTTTAATAAAGCAATCACTTTGATTAGATTGAATCGCATACGAGAAGGACAGAACAACCTTAGGCGTTCATTAAAACTCAATCCGGATCATGCTGGCAGCAATTTGGTTTTAGCTACGACCTATTCTTATGATGGTTATACAATACCGGCACTTATGGCCTATTGCAGATATCTGATGATTGAACCGGTTTCGCCAAGAGCTGAATCGGCAATTACAGGAATTCAAAAGATCATTAATTCAGCGGTATCACAAACAGGGGGAAAGGAATATAATATTGTTCTTCCGTCAATAAAACAGGATTATGACGGGAATTTTTATTTGGTTCAGTTAATGATGTCTTTGCTTACTGCGGGTCAAATTGCCAAAGCAGCAGAAGCAGACACCCTGAATGCTGGAAAATATCCAACTCATTTCTTAATAAAAGTTGTGGAAATACTGAAAGGAATATTTCAGGAAATGCTGGAATTAGAAGAGAAAGAGGATTTCAGTGATAGTGGTTTTGCCTGGAAATATTATGCACCCTATTTCATTGAGATGCAGCGCGAAGATCTTGTGGAACCCTTTGTATATTACATCTTTCAGTCTACTCAGGATGAATATGTAAAAGAATGGCTTAAGGAACATGAACAGGCGGTTGAATCATTAAAAATCTGGAATGAAAAATTTCAGCTACAACTTAATTAGCGTATCAGAAAGGTGCGCAAGATGATGAAAAAATTATTAATATTATCGGGTTTATTGTTCTTTTCATGTGTAAGTCCGCATCGCAATGCCGAGGGAATGAACTCAGGAATTATTTATGGTGATGATCACGTATACAGCCTTACAGCATGCGAAGATTGGGTTATGGACAATACAAGTGCAGTAAACCAGGGATTGTTTTGTGTCTTTTACCCAAAAGATCGGACCTGGGCGAACAGTCCGGTCGTCGCCTACTCAAAGGCCGTAAGTAAAAATGATTCATTGGAAACAATAAAAGACATGGTTTCAAATACAATACGTGAATTCCGACAGAATGGCAGCCCGGACTCCAGGGTGAGATATATGAAAAACATTGAAACCCGACACGGGAAGGTAGCAGACATATATTTTTTTACTGGTGATCAATGGGGGAATTATGAGGCGGTGGCATATTTTGATGAAGGAAAATGTATTCCTTTTATTGTTCTTTCATCCCGGGCTTATGAAGTATTTGAAAAGTCGCTGCCAAACTTTGAATCAATCGTTAAATCCTATATGTTTTTCGGCAGTGATATTACTATTTGTCTCAATGGAAAACCAATGAAGCGGCAACAAAACTAACAGGATTTTGACAATAGGATTCTATTAAGGCAATCATATACAGGTTATGGAATTCAACAGCACACGCATAGACGAAAAATGCACAGAGAACCTCGAATGAATAAATACAATATACTCTATTCCATGAAAGACAAGCTTTCGAATCTTGCGAACGATGATCTGCGATTGAAGATGAGAGAGCCCTCGAATAATTTGATGTATACCGTCGCGCTGTTCATGGAGATTGAAGAGCGAGACCTGTTTGATGAAGATGCGCAAAATCTGATGAACAGTCTGTTCAATGATATGGATCTAAAGCAGTTTAAAATGATTCAGCGACTCTTTTCCGAGCATCCGAAGATCTATGGCTATCTATCAGAGATCAAAATGGGGCTGATGGAAAAGATAAAGGAGCTTAAAACGGTAAAAGGAGTAAAAACGGCATATAGGATAAAAAGTGTAAAAATATATGCCGGATTCTGGAAACGTTTTGCGGCAAAGCTTCTTGATATTATCATTCTGTTTCCGTGGATATATGTCAGTATGAAGGCAGTGCAAAGTTCAAAATACGGATCGGCCTACGTGTTCATCCCGAATATGCTGATCAATGTACTGTTTAATGTTTATCTGGTGGCAAGCTATGGAGGCACTCCCGGAAAATTAATGATGAATATCCGAATTACCCGGGAAGACTTTTCACCCGTAAATTATTATCAGGCGTCATTGCGTTTCAGTGTTGCATTCTTATTGACAGTCGTGATGGGGCTGGGCGAGCTGCTTGGGGCGTTTTCCATTCCGGATGCGCACTATTATGGTGCCAGTTATGCGGAAAAGTCCCAGATGCTTTTAAACGCTTCTCCATTCTGGGGGACGAAAGTCAGATCATTTCTGATACTCTGGACTTGGAGTGAATTGATCGTGATGCTGACGAACCGCCGCCGGAAATCTATTCATGATTATATAGCCGGGACGGTTGTTGTTAATAAAGATTTTGCAACACATCCGGAGAATTAAAAAAAAAAAAAACATCTATGATACCGGATCTGTCTGTCCGGATCGCGGCGACAGCTGTTATTTATCCAAACAAATAATGAGATAATGGCTGGTGCATTATAGCAGAGACGCAAGATTTTGCGTTTCTACAAATAGATCCCAAACATCCGATACCAGTGAATTCGAACGACAATTAAAAAAAAAAGGAGGAATTACTATGTCCTATTATTGCAACCAATGTAACAGCACAATTACAAAAGATGAATTCTCGTATTCCGTTAATCATTATGAAAGGCCTCTTTGTAGAGCTTGCCAAAAACCGAATTCATCGCCCAAAAAAAATACACCAGAGCCAACACCACAGGCAAAATATCTCTATAATGTATTACGACAAAGAGGCGTGCCTGCAAGATTAGAACAATTCGATGGATTTAAGCACATTGATATTGCCATTCCAGAAGTAAAAGTCAATATTGAGGTAGATGGCGGACATCATAATTATGATAAAAAACAGGCCTTAGCTGATTTAAAAAGAACATACTACTCTTTCAGAAAAGGATATCTGACCTTACGAATCCCGAATTCTCTTCTGGAGAAGGAAAACATTCACGAGACAGCAAATTATATTGTGGAATTCTTAAATGAATCTGGTGATCAATTGGAATATTAAGGAAAACGTATTTCGGTAGAGACGCATTGTCGTAGAGACGCAAGATTTTGCGTCTCCACGGCAAAACATCATTTCATCACGGAATTCCAGCGGTCCTGGTGGGTGACGAAGCGTGAAGCCCGGCGTTCCAGTTCGTCGTGATAATATGTTTCCAGGCCGGCCTTGCGCTTCACGAAACTGTAGGGGAACCAGTGGGTCGGTTCATCATCGCCCATACCCCGTTTCATCTTTCCTTCCAGGCGGGACATGAGGGTGATCATGCCTCGCGGATCATAGCCGGCCCGGGCGGCGTAGAGGGCGCCCCGGGTATCGGCCGCCGCCTCGTAGCTTTCCTTGCGGCCTTTTATACTGCGTTCGTACATGTCGTCCGCAATCTGTTCCAGGTCGGCCTCCACCTCATTCGGCTCCTCGTCCAGTTCCGTGTCAAGGGCGTCAAAGGCCGCTTCCGCCCGGACTTTCGGCTTGCGCTTCTGCGCTTCGGTCATGCCGTGCCCGAGAGTGATATGGGAAATTTCATGGCCGAGCAGACAGGCCAGCTGATTTTCGCTGTCCATCATATTCAGCATTCCCTTTGAAATGATGATAACGCCGATGGGTGTGGAATTGGCAAAGATTTCATCTGTGTCGGCGATATACACCGTAAGGGGCAGGTCGTAGAATTCCGTGCTTTCGGCGACGAGCTGTGCCACCATGTTCACGTAGCGGGTTTTCGCCGCGTCCTTCAGCAGGCCGGGGGCTGTGAGCCGGCCGGCGATATAGGCAGAAGTGGCCATCATGGAATTATCGATTTTCAGAGAGCCCGGACTGTCGATACGGAGTTTCTTCATATATTTTTCGTGATCCCATGGGCTGTTCCGGTAGGTGTCGGCGGTAAAGCGCCGGTACTCCTCCGCGGAGAAGCTGCGACGCAGGGGGCGGGACATGACGTCCCGGTTCACGTCTGTGGAGCTGAGCCTGTTTTCAAAAAATCCCTTCACCGCGGCCGATACGATGGTTTTAGAAATTTCCCGGTCGGCGATCTCTCCGGCCAGGACACCGTAGTCAATGCTGTGCCGGCTGTCATCAAAAGCCAGCGCGGGGATGAAGCCCTGAAGATTTGCAGCGGTCCGAACCTCCGCCCAGGTGTCGCCGTTCTGAATAATGGTTACGTCACTTCCGGCCGGCAGTACCGCCAGAACGGGATAAAAGGCGCCGCTGCCTTCGCGCAGCGACACATGGTCCTGACGGATCACATCCGCCGTCAGAACGGCAGCCGTCAGCAGAATCAACAGTATCAGTACCGGTTTTTTCATGTCTTCCCTCATTTCGTCTTAAAGGTAAATACGCCGTCCTCATCCACTAAATCGTCGTGCTTTTTCAGCAGGCGGCAGCGGTCGATGAAGGCCAGTGACGGTTTGTCGTCCGCATCCAGAGCCAGTACGGCCTCGAAGGCCTCAATGGCTTTCTTCCAGTTCCGTTGATTATACAGCACTTTCGCGGCCTGAAAACGGGCTTCCCGTTCCCGGATGGCATCGTCAATATTTTCCAGCCGGTCGATGAGTGTAAAGATACGGATGGGGCGGTTCTTGCCCTTGACGCGGATGAGATCCAGTTCGCGGAAACAGTAGAGATCCTTCACGAATTCCCAGCTGAATTCACTGAGCATGTTAGTGGTACCGTAGCTTTTATTCACGCCTTCCAGCCGGGCGGACAGATTTACCGTATCGCCGATGGCCGTATAATCCATTCTCTGTTCGGAGCCCAGATTTCCCACTACCATGGGGCCGCTGCTGATGCCGATGCGGGTAGCGATTTCGCCTCCTTTTACGGGAATGAGCTCGCTCACCCTGTGCCGGCGGAATTCCAGGATCACTTCGCAGGCGGCGCGGGCATGATTCTCGCCCGGGACAGGTGCGCCGAAGACTGCCATAATGCCGTCGCCCGTATATTTGTCCAGGAGGCCGCCCTGTTCAAGGACGATTCCGGTGATAACGCCGAAATAGCGGTTGAGAACGCGGATCACGTCCCGGGGCGTCTTGTCCTCCGAATAGGTGGTGAAATTCTGCAGGTCGGTGAAGAGAACCGTGCCGGTGAGTTCGCGGCCTTCCAGATCCACCTGATCCGGATTCTGAAGCAGCAGATTGATGACGTCATCCGACAGGTAGCGAGAGAACATGCTGCGGATCTGACGTTTGGCCCGGCCTTCGCTGACAATGCGGTAGGCGCTGGCGGCTCCGGAGCTGAAGATGAGAATCCCCAGAGGAAGGAGGAGGTCAAAGTCCAGAGCCTGCGTGCGGAACAGGAAGAAGTTTGCGGCGAGGATGAGAAGGGCGGACGCCAGCAGAAGCGGCAGGGAAAGACGAAGGCTGTGCTGCAGAAAGGATCGGGTCAGGAGAAGCCCCAGCAGAAAAGCCGCGAGGCCAATCAGGAGCAGCGGAAGCGTGGACAGACGGTGGCCATTGAGCAGATTCGACAGGAGCGTGGCGTGAATCTCCCCGCCCGGGTAGGCATTGATGGCGGTGAAGGGCGTGGTTTTCAGATCGACCAGCCCGCTGGCCGATGCACAGATGATGATATTTTTTCCGGTAAACTGCCGGAGGGGAATGTCCGGATCGATGGCGGTCATGTGTTTTACCGCCGACATGAGAACGGCATAGAAGGACTCGTAGCGGAAAGCGCCGCCTGCATCTCCGGGGCCGTACCAGTAGAGCGGATAGCTCCCGTCCGCATCGAGGCAGAACTGCCGCTGCCGGGTGAGGAGCCGCCGGGACCGGGATTCATAGGAGACCAGGGTGTCTCCGGTGGCGGCAAGATAGGCCGACAGGGCCAGCTGGGGATAGAGCCGTCCATTGACGCGGTAAAACAGCGGCAAACGCCGACAGGTTCCGTCCGCGTCGGAGTGAAAATTTGCGATGCCGATGCCGGCTCCCGCATCCGTGAATTCAGGAATTGGGAGGCGAAGGCCGTGAAAATCCGGCCCCGGAATCGTTTCGGCACCGGGAAAGCTCAGTGACAGGGGCTCCGGGTTGCGTTGAGCCAGGTGTCCCTCATTCTGTATCATGGCAGCAAGGACCGTGCGCGAGCTTTCGGAGAGCGCGTCGGCCAGTTCCGGGTCCGAGGATCCGCCGCCGAATTCCATTCTGTCCCGCTCCGGATCGTCCATGAGGATATCCACCATTACGGAGGCGGCTCCGGCGTCCGCCAGATAGCCGAGAACAATGGCATAAAACTGCCGTGGCCATGGCCAGCTGATGTTCAGTTTGTTTTCCGCGTTATCCAGCGATCCGTTGTCGATGGCAATGAGTACGACGCTGCTGTCCGCCCTTTCGGCGTGGTACAGCTGCTGCCATTTGAAATCCGTCGTCGTATTGACCAGATTTCCGTAGAACCGGCTGTGGGACAGAAGCAGGAAAAAAGCGGTCACGGCAAGAGGGATCCATATCTGCAGCCATTTTCGGTCAAATATTTTTCTGATCATTCCTGTGAACTCCTGATGCGGGAATGGCCAAATTACGAATTGACCCGGCCCGGATTCTTGTCTGCCATCACATTTTGCGACATAAATGGATTTTTCCTGCCGCCATGGGCGTGGTTATACCTCGTTTTCACTGCACTTTAGGCTATTTTGTCCAGTCATTCAAGGAAATTATTCAAGAAAGGCATTTAAGTGACAACTTTTTTCCTCTAAATTCGTCCATCATGATAAAGAGCTAAGGATGAACTGTGCGTGAAGTTTTTGTGACATGCTGAAATTAAATATGTTAGAAAAAGGAGAAATGATGAAGAAAGTGACGACCCTGCTTCTGGCGGGACTGCTGCTTGCCGCGTGCAACACGACGCTGATGAAAAAAGACAGCGGCAACGCTCCGGTGATTACGGTGCCCTCCCGGGCTGATATTGATGAACAGTACCAGTGGAATCTGGCAGATATGTATGCGGATCAGACGGCCTGGGAAGCGGATTTTAAAATGGTTTCCGACCACCTGGAGGACGTGGCGGCATTCAAGGGAAAAGTGTCCGAATCGGCACAGAACCTGTCCGATTATTTCAGCCTTATGGAATCACTGGGTAAAAAGATTGATAAAATGTATGTGTATGCCGGCCTGAAAAAGGATGAGGATACGCGGATTTCTGATAACCAGGCGCTGCTGACCCGGATTTCTGCGCTGCAGGTGGCCGTCGGTGAAAAGAGCAGCTTCTTTGAAACGGAATTGCTGACGGTTCCCGAATCCACGCTCAATAAATGGTTTTCCAGTGAAGCCGGCCTGAAGCCCTATCGCTTTTATCTGGATAATCTTCTGCGGCAGCAGACCCATGTCCTCGGCGAAAAGGAGGAAAACCTGCTGGCCATGCTGGGGAATTTTGCCGAAACCCCGAATAAAATTCAGGAAGCCATCAAATACGCCGATATGAAATTTCCCCAGGTGAAAAATGATAAGGGCGAGCTGGTTCAGCTCACGCCGGGACGCTATTACCAGCTGCTTCTGTCTCCGGATAAGGATGTGCGGCGCCGGGCCTTTGAAGCGCGGAACGGAGCCTTCAACAATGTGATCAATACATCGGCCGCCACCTATAACGCCCTTCTGCAGAAAGATCTCTTCTATACCAAGACCCGGGGCTATAACAGCACCCTCGAACGGGCGCTGAGCTACGACAATGTGCCGGTGGAGGTTTTTAACAATCTCATCGAAACCGTGAAATCAAATCTGGGTCCCATGCATCGCTATTATGCCCTGAAGAAGAAGGTGCTGGGCCTCAAAGAAATGCATCTCTATGATACATCCCTGCCCATCGTTCCCGAAGCATCGAGCGAATATCCCTATGAAAAGGCCAAGGGTGAAATCCTGGATGCCCTCAAACCCATGGGCGAGGAATACGTGAACACGGTGAACCGGGCCTTCAACGAACGGTGGATCGATGTCTATGAGACCGAGGGGAAAACGGGCGGAGCCTATTCCTGGGGAACCTTTGATGCGCCTCACCCCTATATTCTCCTGAATTATAATGACACGCAGGACAACATGTTCACCCTGGCGCACGAGCTGGGCCACACCATGCATTCCTTTTACAGCCGCAGAACTCAGCCCTATGCGACGGCGGATTATTCGCTGTTCGTGGCGGAAGTGGCTTCAACCTTCAATGAAAATATGCTCATGAAGTACATGCTGGACCGGGCGCAGACAAAAGAGGAAAAAATGATTCTGCTCGACCAGTGGATTTCCAATATTGAAGGGACCATCATTACCCAGGTTCAGTTCGCCGATTTCGAAAAACAGGCTCATGCCATGGCCCAGGCCGGTGAACCCGTTACCGTCGAATCGCTGAATGCCCTCTATCACAAATTGCTGGTTGAATACAACGGCCCGGATATGGTCATCGACGATCTCTATGATCTGACCTGGAGCCGGATTCCTCATTTTTACCGCAGCTTCTATGTGTACAAATATGCCACGGCGCTCTGTGCTTCCACCTCCCTGTTTGAGGCCGTCTATGACGGGGATCAGCAGGCCCGGACACGATATATGAATTTTCTCAAGTCCGGCGGATCGGATTATCCCATCAACGAACTGAAAGCGGCCGGTGTGGATATGAGCCGTCCCCAACCGATTGTAGACACCATGAATCTGCTCAACGATCTGGTCAGTCAGCTCGAAGATCTGATGAAATAAAAATGTCTTCATAATAAAAAACCCCGGGGCACACTCCCGGGGTTTTTTTAATGTGTTAACTTTTAGTCCGGGACGGTGTCAAAGATCATGGATGAAGGAAGAAAGGGCCATGTGGTTTCCGCGAAAGAGTTCGATGATTGGATTGAGGAGTACCATGATATGATTTACAGCACGATCTTCAGGATGATCTGGAACGAAGATGACGCCCTTGACCTGACGCAGGATGTATTTATGAGAGCCTACCGGAAGCGAAGCAGTTTCCGCGGCGAATCTTCACCCTCCACCTGGCTGACCCGCATCGCCCTCAATCTGACCTATAATTTTTTAAACCGGAATAAAGTGCGGCAATGGAACGACCTGCAGGAAGAAACGCTGAAGGACAATCGGGGCTCGGATGCTCCCCGGGTTTTTGACCGGCAGAATCTTGAGCTGCTGTCTCCACTGGAGCGGGCGGTGGTGGCCGCCCGGATTAATGAGGATCTGCCTTACCGTGAGATCGCACAAACGCTCGACACGAGTGAAAACAGCGTGAAGGTGGCCTGGTCCAAGGCCGTGAAGAAATTGAGAAAGGCGGTACAGAATGACGGGATGTGACAGCTGGAAAGACCGGTTTTTCAGTATGACCGCAGGGCAGTGCCCGGAAGGGTTGCAGCATCTGCATGATTGCCCGGACTGTCGGCGTGAATATGAGGTGTATACGCAGCTCCGTTCTGCCCTGATGGCCGTGCCGGCGCCCCTCGATCCGCAGCGGAAATCCGCCAGTCTTGCCGCGATCCGGCGAGGAATTTTCAGACAGCGCCTGCAGCGTTTTTCCGCCTATACGGCCTCGGCGGCGGCGGTTCTTCTGCTTGTGCTCAGCCTGTCCTTTTTCGCACAGAAACCGTCACCGGCTGTCGCAGCTGATGATGACGATGAATATCAATGGATAATTTTAAAAAGCGGCTTTTCCATGACGGCAGAGGACCTGCCTGAAACGGCAGTTCTGGACTATCTGTCCGCTGCAGGGGATGTTCCCGTGCCCGAACTGCTTGCCGCAAACTGAATGGAGTGAGGGGAATATGAAAAAATTGATCCTGTTTTTGATCCTGGCGAATTTCGCTGCTGCTCAGGCCCCCATGGGGACACCTCCTGAAATGGATAATCGTGAGATTGAAACGTATCGCACCATGCGGCTCACCGAATATCTGAATCTCAGTCCCGAACAGGCGGATAAATTTTTCCCGCGGCAGCGGCAGCATCGCGATGAGATGAGAAAACTTCATGCCCGGATGCGCGATGTCGCACACAGTCTGGACAATGAAGACGGCCTTATTCCTGAAGGTCTCAGCAGTGAGGATCTGCAGAATCTGCTGAAACAGATCCATGAACTGGAGGATCAGGAAAATGCCATGCAGAAGGCATATATAAATGAAATGCAAAGTTATCTGGAGCCTTATCAGGTTGCGCGCTACCTGAATTTTGAGCATAACTTCCGCAGGGAACTACAGAAAACCATGCGGGAAAAATGGAAATCAATGAAAGACCAAAGGAGATAATCGTGAAAAGAATAAGCCTCACATTCATACTCATACTGGCCGGAAGCCTGGCCTTTGCCCAGCCCGCACCCAAACCGGATGGCCCCGGACCGAAGATGGACTGCGGCCGTCATCCCATGATGTCCAAACTGGACAACGCTCAGCGCGAAGCTCTGATGGATGCCCGCAAGGAACATCAGAAGGCCGTCATTCCGCTTCAGGCCGATCTGAAAGTTGCCCGCATCGAATATCGGGATCTGATTGCTTCCGGTGCCGACCGGAAACAGATCGACAGGAAGCAGGATGATATCGCGGCCATTCAGGCAAAACTTGCCAAAGAAAAGACGGATCATCTGCTGAAGGTTCGGAGTATCGTCGGCGAAGAAAACTTTAAAATGATGCAGATGGCTGCCGGAAAGAACATGAAAATGTCCTGCGGTGGCGCTGCCGACTGCAAGGCCCCCGGAAAAAAGGGGAAACGGGGCCGGCACTGGTTCAGAAAATAATCGGACTCCCCTCATACCGACGGGTCTGCGGCCTGACCGCAGACCTGAAAAACCCGTGGCGTTGCCGCGGGTTTTTATTATCCCCCGGATTTTTCTGCCCCCCTCGACATTTATAAATATTAATACAAATTTCTTGTATATAAATTCAAAACAATGTATTTTTATGCATGATTGGTGGAAATATATACAAGGGACAAACAATTGGATAATAAAAACAAACGCCTGATGCTTATTCGTGAAGCGATTCAGACCGGGGATATCTCCTCACAGCAGCAGCTGCTGGAACAGCTGCGGGAATCCGGTTTCGAGGTTACGCAGGCAACGTTGAGCCGTGATCTGAAATATTTGAATGTGGGAAAAATTGCGGATGGAGAAAAGGGATATCAGTATATCCTGAGCGATGATTATGATTCCGCTGCAGACCGCAATGAGGATGCGGCCGTACCGGCGGATGCGTTTCTGGGCATCGAATTTTCAGGAAATCTGGGAATCATCCGGACCCTGCCGGCCTTTGCGCCGTCGATTGCCCTGACGGTGGACAGGCTGAATATCTACGGAATCATGGGGACCATTGCCGGAGATGACAATATTCTTGTTGTTCTCCGCGAAGGGATCCGGCCCCTGGATGTTCTGAATACACTGGCCCTGAAACTGCCTGAAATCAAAGACAAACTATAGGATAAAACAGATGAAAAGAGACAAAGTAATACTCGCCTACAGCGGCGGGCTGGATACCTCGGTTATATTAAAGTGGCTCACCAACAAGGGCTTTGATGTGATCGCCTATGTTGCCAATGTGGGACAGAATGAAGATTTTGAAAAGGTGCGCGAAAAGGCCATCGCAGGCGGGGCCGTCAAAGTGTATGTGGAGGATCTGCGCGACGAACTGGTACGCGAAT
This sequence comes from Fidelibacterota bacterium, assembly GCA_046735395.1. Classification (GTDB taxonomy): domain Bacteria; phylum Fidelibacterota; class Fidelibacteria; order Fidelibacterales; family DSDE01; genus JBJKQR01. The sequence goes on from JBJKQR010000008.1 coordinate 62,805, forward strand.
ATATTTATCCGGCCATGCAGGGAAATGCCATTTATGAAGGACGCTACCTGCTGGGCACGTCCATTGCCCGGCCTCTCATCGCCAAGCGTCAGATAGAAATTGCTTACAGGGAAAATACGGTGTACGTGGCCCATGGCGCCACAGGCAAGGGCAACGATCAGGTCCGTTTTGAATTCGGATATTATGCGCTCATGCCGGAAGTAAAAATCATTTCACCCTGGAAGGACGCGGAATTTTTGGAGGCATTCAAAGGCCGTAACGAGCTACTTGATTATGCGGAAAAATGGAATATTCCCGTCAAGGCGTCCAAGGCCAAGCGTTACAGCGAGGATGATAATATTCTGCATATTTCCCATGAAGCCGGAATTCTGGAAGATCCGTCAGAACGTTGTCCTGAAGACGTTTACAGCATGTCCGTTTCGCCGAAGGAAGCGCCGGATACTGAAACTATCATTGACATCCATTTCAAGAATGGCGTGCCCGTCAAGGTGCAGAATATGAATGACGGAACGGAAAAAAGCGACGCGCTGGAGCTGTTTCTGTATCTGAACGAACTGGGCGGAAAAAATGGCATCGGCCGGGTGGATATCGTGGAAAACCGCTATATCGGAATTAAGAGCCGCGGCGTGTATGAAACCCCCGGCGGTACGATTCTCTGGGCTGCTCACCGCGATCTGGAGGGCATTGCCATGGACAAGGAAGTCATGCACCTTCGCGATATGCTCATCCCGAAATTTGCCGAAATCATTTATAACGGGCTCTGGTTCTCTCCGGAAATGGATTTCATCATGTCCGCCTTCAACAAGAGCCAGGAAAATATCGACGGCTGGGTTCGCCTCTCGCTGTACAAGGGAAATGTAGAGACCATCGGCCGTTTCTCACCGGTGTCGCTTTATGACCAGAATCTGTCCAGTATGGATATCGAAGGCGGCTATAATGCCCTCGACAGCAAAGGGTTCATTAATATCAACGGAATGCGCCTGAAGGCTCATAACGTGGTTCTGAAAAAACGTTTTCCCTATGAATGGAGAACGGAAGATTAAGAAAATAGAATTTGACGGGAAGGGAAAAAGGCCATGAAGCTATGGAATGAAAAAGCGGGTTTTGATGAACTGGTTGAACAGTTTACGGTCGGAGAGGATCCTGAATGGGATACGATCCTGCTGCCCTTTGACATTCAGGCGTCCATGGCCCATTGCCGCATGCTGGCCTCGAAAGGATTTATGACATCTGCGGAGGAAAACAGCCTCCTCGAAGGCCTGAATGCACTGCTGGAGAGCTGGAAAGCCGGGGACGCGGTCATCGCCGATGGGGATGAGGACGGGCATACGGCGATCGAACGGATTCTGACGGAAAAGTACGGCGACGCCGGCCGTAAAATTCACACCGGACGCAGCCGCAACGATCAGGTGCTGACGGCGCTGAGACTGTACATGAAGGCGGAGACCCTGGCGCTGATGGCGGATCTGGACGTGTTTTCAGACCGCTTGAAATCCTTCGCGAATCAGTGGGGAGCGCTGCCGCTTCCCGGTTACACCCATACGCGGAAGGCCATGCCGTCATCCGTGGGAATGTGGACCGGTGCGCTGCTGGCCAGTCTGGACGATGACCGGGCCCTGCTGAAAACGGTCTATGGAATTCTCGATAAAAATCCGCTGGGAACCGGTGCTGGCTATGGCGTGCCCCTCGATATAGACCGGGACATGACGACAAAGGAAATGGGTTTTGCGACGCTCCATGAAAATCCGATTCACGCACAGCTGACCCGCAGCAAATATGAAGGTCTTCTGCTGAATGGCTGCGCGCAGGTGATGGCGGATCTGAATAAAATGGCCGCTGATCTGATTTTCTATACTCAGCCGGATCTGGGATTTTTCCGGCTTCCGGATGAATTTGTGACCGGCTCGAGCATCATGCCCCAGAAAAAGAATCCGGATGTGCTGGAACTGATTCGCGGGAAGTATCATGAAATCTTTGCCGCCGAAATGCAGGTGCGTCAGATTTCCGTGAATCTTATCTCCGGCTACCATCGGGATTTTCAGCTGACTAAGCCGGTGCTCATGAAAAGTCTGAATACCACAAAAAGCTCGGTGGAAATCGCGAGTCACCTCTTTCAGTTTCTGGAACCGGTACCGGCGGCCTGTGAAAAGGCCATGACGCCGGAACTTTTTGCAACGGCCCGGGCCTACGAACTGGTGGCCCAGGGAATGCCTTTCCGCAATGCCTACCGCATTATTGCCGCATCCTATTCCGGCTCGGATCTGGAGGGTGCTGATGAAAAATAAACTTCGCGTTTCCATTCTCGGCGTGAACGGCTATACCGGCTTTGAGCTGGTTCGGATGCTGTCATCTCATTCGGATGTGGAGCTGAAACATCTGGCTGTCCGTCAGGAACCGCTGCCGAAAATTTCCGATCTCTTTCCGGCCCTGAGAGGTATCTGTGATCTGCGCTGCAGCGCCCTGAACATCCCGGACATCGCGGCGGAAAGCGACATCCTGTTTTCCGCGCTTCCCCACACCGTTTCCATGAGCTATATTCCCGAATGCCTATCGGTAAATCCCGGGCTGAAAATTATTGATCTGTCGGCGGATTACCGTCTGGAAAATGCCGCCGTGTATGAAGCGGCCTATGCTGCGAAGCATGCGGACGCGGGGCGTCTGAGCGAATTTGTGTACGGGCTTCCGGAGCATCATCGGGCCCGGATCGCCGAGGCACAGCTTGTGGCCAATCCCGGCTGTTTCCCCACGGGAATCCAGCTGGCCCTCATGCCGGCGCTGAAGCATCAGCTCATCGATGTGAAATCCATTATCATCGACAGCAAAACCGGTGTGTCCGGCGGAGGCCGGCAACCCAGGGCGGCCTTCCATTTCCCTGAAATCAATGAAAACATGCATGCCTACAAGGTGGCGGAACATCAGCATCAGCCCGAGATCGAACAGGAGCTGAGCAGGATGGCGGAGGAAACCGTGGAGACAGTCTTTGTCCCCCACCTTATCCCGGTGACCCGCGGTATTCTGAACACGATTTATGTGAAGCTGAAGGAAAATTCGGCCGAGGAGAATTTACGCAATATTTACGCAGAATTCTATGATAAGGAACGCTTCCTGCGCATTCTTCCCGCCGGTGAAACACCCCGGATATCAGCCGTCAACTACAGTAATTTCTGTGATGTGGCCATGAAACTGTCAGGACAGACTCTCATCCTGATGTCGGCCATTGACAATCTGATCAAGGGGGCGGCCGGACAGGCAATTCAAAATATGAATATTATGGCAGCGCTACCGGAAACCCGTGGCCTGCTGAATCAGGAGCAATAATGTTTGAGATTATAAAAATGTCCATCACAGACCCTCTTGGATACGAAGCAGCTGCCGTTCGGGCCGGCTTCAAACGGAAGCGGAAGGACCTCTGCATCGTAAAATCACAGGTGCCTGCCGTCTCTTCCGTGAAATTCACGAAAAATCTGATCAAGGCGGCACCGCTGCTGCTTGGAGCCGAAAACCTGAAAAAAACCGGAAACCGGATTCAGGCCTTTGTGGTGAATTCGGGGAATGCCAATGCCGGGACCGGACATCAGGGATATGAGAATGCAAAGGAAACGGCTGCCCATACCGCCGCTCATCTGGGGCTTGACCCGGAAATGGTTCTCGTCAGCAGCACGGGGGTTATCGGACATCAGCTGGACATGAAAAAAATGCGTTCGGGCCTGGATCACTGTTGTGAAAATATTTCGAAAGAAGGCGGGAGTGGCTGCGCCGAGGCCATTCTGACAACCGATACGGTGGAAAAGGCTTTCGGGGGTCAACTCGAGATATCGGGGAAAACCGTTACCCTGGCCGGAATCACCAAAGGCAGCGGAATGATTGCGCCGAATATGGCCACCACCCTGGCCTTCATCAGCAGTGACCTGAATATTTCTCAGCCCTGTCTTGATGAAATCTTTACGGAATGCGTGGAAAAAACCTATAACCGGATTACGGTTGATGGCCACATGAGCACAAACGATACGGCGCTGATCATGGCGAACGGCCTGGCTGGAAATGAAGAAATCAGGGCCGGATCGGCAGAGTATTTTCTGGTTAAGGAGGCTCTGTTACAACTCATGACGGAGATGGCGCTTTCGGTGGTCCGGGACGGGGAAGGCGCGACAAAGTTCGTGCAGATCGATGTGACCGGGGCTGCCACGCAGGAGGATGCCCGGATCATGGCCTTTGCCGTCGCGAATTCTGCATTGGTGAAAACGGCACTCTTCGGAATGGATGCGAACTGGGGGCGGATTCTCAGCGCAGCCGGCATGACGACCGCGGTTTTTGATCCGAATTTCGCCCGGCTCAACGTGAACGGCCTCTGTATCTTTGAAAAAGGCGAACCTGTATTTCATGACAAACATACCATGGCCGAGCTGCTGAAGCCCCGTGATATTCATATTCAGCTCGCCTTTTCCGCAGGAGAGGGACGTGACACCGTTTATACTTCCGACCTGTCCTATGATTACGTAAAAATCAATGCCGAATATCATACCTGATGCCGTGAAAGGATTTTTATATGGAAAAATATATCAATAAGGCCCGAATCCTCATTGAGGCCCTTCCCTATATCCAGCTTTTCAGCGGGAAAACCATTGTTATAAAGTTCGGCGGATCCATCATGGACAGCGAAGCAAGCATGAAAGCCGTCCTTCAGGATATCGTATTCATGAAATATGCCGGATGGAAGCCGGTGCTTGTTCATGGCGGCGGCCCGGCCATCAGTGAAGCGATGCGGGACCGGAAGCTCAAGGCCGAGTTTGTGGACGGCCTGAGGATCACGGACCGGATTACGATGGATCTGGTGGAAGATATTCTGGGAAATAAAATCAACGCTCATATTGTAAACCTCCTCGAAGCCTTTCAGATAAAGGCCGTGGGTGTAAACGGAAAGCGTAATAAATTCATCAAGGTGGATAAAGCCCGCTCCGAGGGAAAGCCGGATGCGGATCTGGGATACGTGGGCCATATCCGGTCTGTAAATCCGGGGATTCTGCGGGATCTGCTGGAGGAGGGAGTCATTCCGGTGGTGGCGCCGATCGGCCTCGGTGATGACGGACAGGCCTATAATATCAACGCGGATATTGCCGCAGGAGAGATCGCTTCGTCGCTGGGAGCGCAGAAACTGGTGTACCTGACGGATACGCCGGGAATTCTGGCTGATCCGAAGGATGAGAAGAGCCTGATTTCCACCCTGAACAAGGAACAGATGGAAGAAATGATCAAATCCGGCCGCATCAATGGCGGGATGATACCGAAAGTCAGCAGCTGTGTGAAGGCCCTTGGTTTCGGCGTCAACAAGGGACATATCATTGATGGACGCGTCGATCACAGTCTGCTGCTGGAAATATTTACCCGCAGCGGGATCGGAACGGAAATATTGAAAGACTGACGTCGATCAGGAAAAACGAGAAAGGCCGGGGAAAATGGATAAAGTGAAATTTGATGAACATATATTGGGAACCTATCGCCGGTATCCGGTCGCGCTGGTAAAGGGCGAAAATTCCCTTGTCTGGGATGATGAGGGCCGGGAATATCTGGATATGTTTCCCGGGTTCGGTGCCGGAAACGTGGGTCATCGGGCCCCGCAGGTTGTTGCCGCCGTCCGCGAGCAGCTGGACCGTATTCTCCATGTTCCGAATGTGTATTACAATGATGTGCAGGGGCACCTGGCCGAAAAAATCATTGCCTCGTCCTTTCCCGGAAAAGTGTTTTTCTGTAACAGCGGGACGGAAGCCAATGAAGGAGCCATCAAATTTGCCCGGAAGCGGAATCCGGAAAAGACGGAAATCATCACGCTCATCAATTCCTTTCACGGCCGCAGTTTCGGCAGCCTGAGTGCGACGGGTCAGCCGTCACTACAGGAGGGCTTCGGTCCCATGCTGAGCGGTTTCCGCTATTGTGAGGCAAATAATGTAAAAATGTTGACGGAAATGGTTTCGGACAAAACGGCAGCCATCATGATCGAAGCGGTTCTGGGGGAAGGCGGCGTATTGCCTCTGAGTCAGGAATTCATGTCTGCCGCACAGGCGCTCTGCCATGAATATTCCTGCCTGCTTATTTTGGATGAAGTGCAGACCGGCATGGGACGGACCGGAAAAATGTATGCCTGGCAGCATTATGATGTTGTGCCGGATATTTTCTGCCTGGCAAAATCGCTCGGCGGGGGCCTGCCCATCGGCGCCTTCGTGGTGAATGATAAGGTAGAAAATGTTCTGACGCCGGGCAGTCATGGTTCCACTTTCGGCGGCAACGCGCTGGCCTGTGCCGCCGGCCTGGGCGTTTTCGATGCTCTGGATCGCGGACATCTGCTGGATGCAGCCTTGGAAAAGGGCGCCTACCTGACCTCCAAACTGAAGGATCTGGCGGCCGGATCTTCACGGATTAAGGATATCCGTGGCCTGGGCCTCATGATCGGAGTTGAACTCAGCGAACCCGGCGCGGATCTCGTGGAAAAATTCCGCGAAAAGGGCATTCTGGTCAATTGCACTCACCAGACCGTTCTGCGCATCATGCCGGCGCTGACCGTTTCCATGGAGCAGCTGCATCATTTCATCGCCGTTTTCAGCGAACTTCTCTGATTTAAATAATTTTAAGACTAATTAATCCTTCGCATCGGATCCGACACGGATAAATTCTGTGCGGAGAGGGTCTGATGCAATTCAGTGACCAACCGTCGTCCCTTTGAGCAAGAGTTCATAAAAATAATTCTTGTGAAAGATAAAAAAACTCCCTATTCTGTGACTGACCGGTCGGTCATTGTTTGGAGGATTTATGGCTGCCATGCCCAAAGACCCACAGAAGGAAGAACGCATCCTGGCGGCGGCCCTGCGCGTTTTTGCCGGGAAAGGCCTTGAACGGGGAACGATTTCCGATATTGCCGAGGAAGCCGGAATCGGCAAGGGAACCGTATATCAGTATTTTTCATCCAAGGAAGAAATTTTCAAGGCGCTCCTCGTCAATTTCTTTGAAACCCTCATCGTGGAATGGCAGGCTCTCATACAGGTTGAGGCCGATCCGGCCCGAAAGCTGGATCTGATCATCTCCGCATCCTTTGACCTTTTTGCCGAACCGCTTCCCGAATCCATGGCCCAGAATTTCCCGGTGTTGCTGGAAATTTTCAGTTATGCTGTCCGGGACCGCTACTTGGGAAGCGCCTCCCTGGATCTGGCCGGAATCCTGAGACGCATGTTTGCAACGATCGAACCGCTGCTGGCGGCCGGCATGGAGGCGGACATTTTCCGGGACGCGGATCGGGAATACCTGTCCTTTCTGTTCTTCGCATCTCTCGACGGCATTGCCATTCATTATTATCTGCAGGACGATCATTATGATTTGAATAAAATGAAGGAAACGGCCATAGAATTTTACAGGAATGCCCTGTTGAAAAATCCGGAAGGAGTTTGAGATGAAACGCGTTTTGATCCTGTTGATAATGGGAGCCGTGGCGTGGCTTCAGGCGGGCGAACCGGATGGCGCCGCTCTGCGTGACGGATTGCTGGAGGCGATGAATCCGGAACAGAGCCGGGCCGTCATGAAACAGACGATTGTCACCAGCTCCGGTGATAAACGGGTGCTGGAATATGAAGCCTGGTCATATAAAAAGGGTGAAATGAGCCTGATGCGTTATCTATCTCCCTCCCGCGTTCGGGGGAATGCCCTGCTGATGAAGGACTTCAGCAATAGAATCTGGTCGTATAATATACGAACGAAACGCGTAAGGCTGCTTGCCAGTTCCGCGAAGAAACAGAAATTTGAAGGATCGGATTTCACTTATGAAGATATGGGCAGCGGTGAGACGTGGAAGCAGGATTACAGCGCGGAAAACCGCGGAATTGTAAAAATGAGAGATGTGGATTGTTACGAATTGGATCTGACCGCTCTTTCCGGCAGAGATGTGAGTTACCGCCGCCTGACCTGCTACCTGCGGGTTTCGGACCGCTTTCCGTTACAGATTGATTATTTTGATGAATCCGGGACGAAGCTCAAAACCCTGTTCCTGAATGATATTCGCACGATTCAGGGGATTCTGACACCCTGGCAGTTGATCATGGTGAATGATCTGGACAAGACGCAGACCTCCATGGAATACGAGGAAGTGGATTATTCCGTGAACCTGAACGATGATTTTTTCAATGAAATGAATCTGAAGAGGTAAATGATGAAACGGCTTTTGATTCTGTATTTTGCCCTGTTCACATTTGCTTCGGCCCAGACTCTGAAATTTTCCGGATATTACGAAGCGGAAGCGGATGAGACAACGCTGCCGCACGCGAGTTATAGCTACGCCTACCACAAGCTGCGCCTGGATATGGAGGCAAATCCGGCGGATCATATTCAGTTCCGGGCGGATGTCATTTCGAAAACATATTTCGGGGACCGCAGTTTTGATCTCAATAATTTTATACATCCGGACTATTTTCCGGCATATTACCTCGCGAGTTCGCCCATCACCTTCACCTTGCCGGATACGCTGCTTCTGGATAATCTGGAAGTCAGCTGGTCCGGAAAAAGGACTCAGGTCTGTCTGGGACGGCAGCAGATTTCTCCGGGAGTGGGCTATGCCTGGAATCCCCTCGATATTTTCAATCACAAGGATGTGATGGATCCGACCTATGAACAGACCGGCATTCCGGCGCTGACAGTGCAGGTTCTGCTTCCCGCTATGGTTTACGCCTCCTGGGTGGCGGTACCAGGGAATTCCTTTCATGATACGGAATACATGATGACCCTGAAGCGCGAACTCCTGTCTTCTGATCTTGCCCTCTCCTGGATCGTTGCGGATTCGCCCCGCATTTATGGCCCCCTGATCTGGCCGGCGCGGCGTGTTCTGGGACTGAGCACAGAGACGGATGCCGCCGGGCTGGGCCTGCGGACCGAGATTGCCGTGTCACGTGTAAAAACCCCGGGTGCTGATACGGAAACAAAAACAGAGGCCATACTCGGGGCGGATTATACCTTCGAATCCTCGCTCTATGTTCTGCTGGAAGCCTTTCACAGTGATTTCGGGGTGACCGCGGAAAAAACCAATATTTTTGATTTTCTAGCCGCGTATGAAGGGGTGCGGCGATCGCTCAACCGGAATTACCTTTTTCTGTACGGTGCCATCCCTGCCGGCGATCTCCTCACGATTTCGGCCAGCATGATTGCAAATTTGGATGATCAGAGCCTGATCGTGATGCCTCAGGTGGATTACAGTCTGAACCAGGCTGTAAATCTCGAAGGAACAGCCATTCTTCCTCAGGGAAAGGCGAAAAGTGAATTTGCCTGGCAGTCCTATGGCGGCCGCGTTCGTATCAATGTCTATTTTTAAAATGTGGGGGACGATATGAGACAGCGTTTTCTATCGAAGATTGCAGAATGGTCTTCGGGCCACACCTGGAAAATGGCCGCAATTCTGTTTGTTATAACGCTTGTGCTGGGGGGATTCGCCTCACAGCTGACGATGAATATGAATCTGACGGGCCTGCTTCCCAAGGGTGATCCCATGGTGGATGAATTCAATTATATCTTTGAGGAATTCAACGGATCGTCCAATGCTTTCATTGTCGTGAAGGGGCCCTATGATAAAATGGTGGCCTATGCGGAGGCGCTGTCGCCGAAAATTCTCAAACTTCGGGAATGGATTGCTGAAAATGGATCGCCGGCGCTGCGAAAGGAACTGGCGGATATGGATGGGAAAATCAGTACCGGTGTTCTGAAGCCGTTACCCCGCTTTTATGCCCGGGTGGATTATCGTCAACCAAGGGATTTTATCCGTAAACACGGCCTGATGCTCATGTCGGCATCCGATCTGAAAAATGATGAGGCGATGCTGAGCCAGCCCCGCCTGCCGGATCTGCTGAAAAATTTGAACGAAAGCCTGGAGCGGGAATATATACAGAGTGAAGAAAAGCTGAGTACGCATCAGAAGGAGCGGAATGCGGTTATGTTTCTGGACGGACTCGAGTCCTGGACTGACGCAACGCAGGCTGCGCTGCTTGACAGCGGTGGCCGGGAGCCGGACTTTGCCCGGGAGGCTGCCGCAGCCCTGACCATCGGTTCTCCCTATTTTATCAGTCCGGACCGAAGTATGCTCATCATGCAGGCGCTGCCGAATTTCTCCATGATGGATATGGATTACCTGCTTCCGGGAATCAACGGCCTGGAGGAAATGGCTAAAGGCCTGGCTCCGGATTATGGCGTGACGGCCGGACTGACCGGAGGAATTGTTCTTGGACGCGATGAGTATGTTGCCGGTATGGAGGATTCCATGTCCCTGACCATTATCGCCCTGATTGCAATACTCCTTCTGTTCGTGGTTACATTTCGAATGGTTGCGGCTCCGGTTCTGTCTGTTCTGACACTGATCATTGGTGTCGTCTGGGCCATGGGAGTGACCTGGTTCCTTGTGGACGAGCTGAATATGTTCACAGCAATGATGGCGGTGGTCCTTGTGGGGCTGGGTATCGATTATTCCATTCATATTATTTCCGTATACTCGGAATTAACCAATAAAGGCGTTCTGCCGGCTCCGGCCCTTCGGGAAACCCTTCAGAAAGTGGGAACCGGTATCATGACCGGCGCGGTTACCACTGCGGCAGCCTTTCTGACACTGATGATTGCGCGAAGCCAGGGAATGGCGGAATTCGGCCTGGTGAATGGTGCCGGCCTGATTGTCATCATGATTTCCACTCTGCTCACTCTGCCTGTCATGCTCATGCTGCGGGAAAAATACCGGGTTCTCAGAAAGAAGCCGGTTCTGCCCGCCCGGGATGTGAGATATAATTTTGCGGGAAAGCTGGCTGCCGGAATTCAGCATCACCGTCTGCCTTCATTCATTGTACTTGTTCTGTTTACGCTTGTTGCCATATTTTATGCAGATAAAGTCAAGATGGATTATAATTATCTGAACATGGAACCGGTGGGGCTCGAGTCCATCCGCCTCAATGATGAAATTATTGACAAGTTCAATATGTCTTCGGATATGACCATGATGACGTCCACCAGCCTGGAGGAAAATTATCGGTATACGGAGGAAGCAAAAACGAAGAGCAGCATTTCCTATGTGGAATCCATCGCGGATTATTTACCGCTGGCAACGGCACAGGATGCCCGAAAGCCTCTGCTCATGGCGATTCACCGGGCAATGGCATCGGCTGATCCGCGGCGGCCCCTCACCCGGAATGAGGTTGCGCAGGTGAAGGAGGAGCTGATCCGTCTGGAAGATAATGTGATGGAAATTCAGGATATGGCATTTGTGGGTGGCCAGGATATGGTGGACAGAAAAGCGACGCGGCTTGTGGGAAATCCGGATCGGCCGGATGACAGCGGAAAGCTGAGTACGCTGATTGCGAAGCTGGAGGCCCTTCCTGATCCCGAACAGAAATTCAACGCCTACGACCATGTTTTTGCCCCGGCCTACCGCGCCATGGTTCTGTCCATGTCGGATACAAGCCGGATCACACTGGCAGACCTGCCCGGAAGCGTTCGGGAGAAATATATCTCAGAAGACGGATCCCGGTATCTGATGACCATTTATCCCAAGGGAAATGTATGGAATATCGACTATCTGAAAAAGCATACCCGGGATATGCTGGATATCAGCAGCAGTATTGCCGGAACGCCGCCCATGTTTTATTATCTGCTGGAAATCATCGGGGCAGATGGTGCAAAGGCCTCGATTCTCACCCTGCTGGCGGTATTGCTCTTTCTCTGGGTGGATTTTGCTTCGCTGAAACGGGCCTTTCTCGCATTGATCCCGCTGGCTTTCGGAGTAACCTGGATGCTGGGTGTCATGGGCCTGTTCGGGATAAAATTCACACTGCTGAATATTATGGCCCTGCCCCTGATAATCGGAATCGGGATTGATGACGGGGTGCATATTCTGCATCGCTGGTCCATTGAAGGAAAATCGAATATTTATGGCGTGTTTGCCTCAACGGGCAAGGCTGTGATTATCACCAGCCTGACGACAATGCTCAGTTTCGGTTCGCTGGTTTTTGCCACCTATCGCGGATTCGGTTCACTGGGGATCGCCCTGTTTATCGGTGTGGGCGTGTGCCTGCTGGCGTCACTGGTTATTCTTCCCGCCTTTCTGCGGGACGGACGCTGAATGTCGATATAGAATATTTAAGAAAATACAGATCAGATCTGAAATGGGTGTGCGGTATTAATTCACCCGCAGCCAGGATACGAACAGATCCGCCAGTTCGGGGTCAAACTGATGGCCTTTATGGGTCTCGATTTCGATGATGGCATCCACGCGGCTCATGGCCTCCTTGTGGGGACGGGCGCTGGTAATGGCGTCATAGGCATTTGCAATGGTGAGAATGCGTGAAAAATAATTGATTTCCTCCCCTTTCAGGCCCTGGGGATATCCGCTGCCGTCATAATGTTCATGATGCTGAAGGATGATGTCCCGGATCTCAGCCATGAATTCAAAAGGCTTCAGAATGGTCGCGGCCATATTGGGATGCTGTTTGATCTCGACCCAGTCCTCATCGGTGAAGGTCTCTGTTTTATTGAGTATATGTTCCGGGATCACCAGCTTGCCCAGATCGTGAAGCTTGGCGGCCGAATCCAGCATCTGGGTCTCGCTCTCGCTCAGGTGAAGGATGCGGGCGAAGGCATTGCAGTATTCGACCACATTCCGCGTATGTCCCGCAAGATAGGGATCCTTGTGCTCCATCATCTGCATGAAGGACGAGATGACTTCCACCGTTACACTTTCCAGATTGCGGACATTTTCCTGCAGCTGCTGGTTCTTCACCTGCAGAAGTTCGGTTTTTTTCCGGATTTCGTTCTGAAGGTCCTGCTTGTACTGCTTCTCGCGGAGAAGCTGATCACGGTATTCGAGGGAGCGCCGGATGATAATATCGAGTATTTTGTAATTTGTAATCGGCTTGGGTACGAAATCGTAGGCGCCGATTTTTATGGCTTCAATGGCATTCTCCATGGTGGACTCGCCGGTGATAATGACAATCGGCACGTCATCGCGAACCTGACGGATAAGCTTGATGGTCTCAAAGCCGCTGATATTGGGCATGTAGATGTCCATGAAAATCAGATCAATGGAGGGGTCGGTCTGGCTCAAATGATAGGCGCGCTCACCATCATCCACGGATATGACCGCATAACCGAGATGTCTCAGAATCGCTTCGAAAGAGTTGCGTACAACAGCATCATCGTCAACGACAAGGATCTTATATTCTCTGTCTTCCACTGTGTTTTTTACTCCCTATGGTCTATAATCTGCCATATCGGAACAAAGTACACGATTATTACATAGAAAATCAAGGAAAAACATGATCAGGGACCGGTCGGACGTTTCTGTATAGTCTTTGTGAACAACGGCTTCAGGAGTGAATCGCGGCCTGACTCAGGGGGAGGTCTGGAACAGGCGGGTATGGAGCGCGCGGATTGCTTCGCATTTGTCCTTTACATCAACGATAAAATAGGCTGCGACCTGCGATGCGCCCACGGAGATGAGGCGGATGTTGATATTCTTCTCCGAGACGGCCGTAAATATTTCGGCTGCGATGCCATGCTGGTCCAGCAGTCCTTCGCCGACCAGTGCGATGAGGCAGAGATCCTGGCGGACTTCAAGCGCGGAGACCGCATGTATATCAAGATTTCGCAATGCCTGGTGCGCGCGGGGCAGATCCTGGTTGGACAGCAGGAAATTGATGCTGGTCTGGGATGTAATCACGGATTTGATGTTGATGCCCTGATGATCGAGTTCTGTGGTCGTTCGGGCCAGAATACCGGGTTTGACGCCCACGCCGGGGCCCTTCAGCTTCAGGATGCTGAAATCATCACTGTAGGTCACACTTTTCAGAATCCGCGCCTTCCGAACCACTCCGTTTGCCGAGATACGGGTATAGGGGGCGTCCTCCCTGCCGGCATCCTTGAGATTGAAAATCCGGATGGGTATCCGGCTTTCCTGAAGCGGTTCGACGGTCCTCGGATGGAGAATGCGGGCGCCGAAGTAAGCCAGTTCGGCCGCTTCCGTATAGCTGAGATGTTCGATATGTACTGCTTCGGGGACCACTTTCGGATCGGCGCTCATAAACCCATCCACATCTTTCCAGACGTCGAGTGACGAGGCGCCGATACAGCGGGCAATGGAGGCTGCCGAATAATCACTGCCGCCTCTGCCGAGCAGGGTGACTTTATTTTCCCGGCTGACACCGTAAAATCCCGGAACGACGGTAAGTATATTTTCTGCCAGAGCCTCGGAGACGCGGGGAAGACTTTCCCTGAAATCCACGGTGGCGTTTCCGAATTCGCCGTCGGTCATCAGGCCCATCTCCTCCGGAAGAAGTTCGCGACAGGCTTGGCCGTCGGCTTTCAGAAATTCCGTGAGCATGAGTGAACTGAGCCGTTCGCCATAACTGAGAACCAGGTCTTCCACGAAACGGGGAATTTCCCCGATATAAAAGGCGCCGGTCAGGTAGCGTTCCAGCGTCCGGATCCGCCCCTCCACTTTCGCCGTGATTTCCTGTTCAAGTCCGGGATCGCTGATAATCTCATGAATGATGTTGCGCTTGAGGCCGCTGAGAAATTCGCTGAGACCGGAGATGCTGTCGGCATCCTTCTGGCTTTTCCAGAGCATGGCTTCCAGTTGATCGGTAATACCGTAAAAGGCGGAAATGACCACAACCACCGGTTGCCGGTAATCCCGGATGACCTGCAGAATTTTCCGTATATCCGCGGCGGTTCTGAGCCCGGATCCACCGAATTTGAGGACGATTTCAGGCATTCAGATGCCCTTTTTTCACCAGTAATTCCGCATTGAGAATGGCGGTGCCGGCCGCGCCCCGCACCGTGTTATGGGACATGAGAACGAATTTATACTGAAGTACGGGACAGGGGAGGAGTCGCCCGATACTGGTGGCCATCCCCTTGTCGATATCCCGGTGCAGTTTGGGCTGGGGAAATTCATTTTCATCGAAATAATGCAGCGGCTGCAGCGGTGCGGACGGAAGATCCAGCGTCTGGGCTTCTCCGCGATATTGCCGCCAGGCTTCGATGATATCCTGCTGCGTGGGCCGTGTTTGTAATTTAATCGAAACAGCTTCCGTGTGTCCGTCACTCACATTGACCCGATGACACTGGCTGCTGATGGTGAATGCCGCATCTACAATATGATCTCCGGTGCGGGTTCCGAGGATTTTCAGGCTTTCGTAATCCATTTTTTCTTCTTCACCGGAAATGAAGGGAATCACATTGTCGTCGATATTCATGGTCCGGGCGGCCTGATATCCTGCGCCCGAGACAGCCTGCATGGTGACGACGTGAAGTTTTTCGATACCAAATTGATCGTGCAGGGGTTTGAGAGCCATGACCAGCCCGGTTGTGGAACAGTTGGGATTGGTAATGATGGCGCCTTTCCGGCCCTGAAAGCCGATAAGGTTCAGGTGGTCGGCATTGATATCAGGAATAAGCAGGGGAACATCCCGGTCATAACGGTGGTTCCGGGCGTTCGAGATAACGATACAGCCCGAATCGGCCACGGCGCTTTCGATGGGTCCGGCTACAGACGCATCCAAAGCTGAAAAGACGATGGGAGTGGTAAATACGGAATCGCTCGGGAGGAGTTTCATGTTCCGGACTTTTTCCGGAATAGCTGTGGGCAGCATCCAGTCCACTGCATCAGCATAGGATTTACCGGCATTTTTATCCGAAGCGCTCAGTGCAGTGATGTCAAACCAGGGGTGGGATTCCAGAAGCTGTATGAATTTCTGCCCGACGCTCCCGGTGGCTCCAAGGATGGTGACCGGTGTTTTTTTCATGAATCCTCCCTCTTCAATGGTGGGGAATATAGTACAATTTCCGGAAAATATGATGCGATTTTTGGCCCGATGCGGGGTGCGGACAGGGCTTTTTCCGGAATTGGACAAGGGGATCCGGGGAATTGGCCGGATGGGATATTCCACTGCGATCCGGCATCGATTTTTTCATGGGCGGTGAGGAATGTCAGGATCATAAAAAACAAGTGATATTCGGGTCGGACTATCGTAATTTTACCCCTTATGAAAAAGATTGTCACAGTAATCGGAGCACGGCCGCAATTTGTGAAGGAGGCGCCCTTCAGCCGCGCTGTCCGACGCGAGTTTGAAGAAATCATTGTCCACACGGGGCAGCATTATGACGAGAATATGTCCCGCATCTTCTTTGAGGACATGGGAATTCCCAAGCCCAAATATAACCTGAATATAGGTTCGGGTATGCACGGGCTTCAGACTGCCCGCATTCTGGAGGGCGTGGAGGGAATTCTGCTTCTGGAAAAGCCGGATTATGTGGTGGTCTTCGGTGATACAAATTCCACGCTGGCGGGAGCGCTGGCTGCCGTGAAACTCCACATCCCCGTTGGCCACATCGAAGCCGGCCTCCGGTCCTTCAACCGCCGAATGCCGGAAGAGATCAATCGAATCATGACAGATTCCATTTCATCCCAGCTTTTCTGTCCCACCGGCAACGCCGCGGATCTGCTGGCCCGCGAAGGCATTGTGAAAAATGTCCATGTCGCCGGTGATGTGATGTATGATGCCATCAGGCATTTCCTGCCCCTGGCTTCCGAAAAATCAAAGATACTGCAGACACTGCGCCTGAATCCGGGTGAATTCAACCTGCTCACCATTCATCGTGCTGAAAACACCGATGATCCCGAACGCCTGAAATCCATCTTTCGGGGTGTGGCCGCGTCGACGCTGCCGGTGATTTTCCCCCGGCATCCACGGCTGAAGGCCATGCTGGAAGCCCCGGACTTTCATGATTTCATAAAAGGTATCTCCTGTCTTCATATTATTGAACCGGTCGGATTTCTCGATATGCTCATGCTGGAAAGCGCGGCCTTCAAGATCCTCACCGACTCGGGCGGGGTTCAGAAGGAAGCCTTTTTCATGAAAAAACCCTGTATTACGCTGCGGGACGAAACGGAATGGACCGAGACGGTGGAAGAGGGATATAATCGGGTCTGCGGCGCAGACGAACAAAAAATTACAGACGCTGTGCGGGATTTCCATCCGCAGCATGAACCGGCCATCCGCTTCGGTGACGGCCACGCCGCCGAAAAAATGGCCACTCTGATCGATCATTTTCTCAGTAAATCATGAAACATCGCACCTTTTTAATTCTGGTTTTTCTGTCCGACCTTGTCATGTCGGTCGCGGCGCTTCTGGTTATGTTTTTTCTTCGCTTCCGCGCGGGAATTATTCCCAGTCCGGTGGAACTGTATTACAGTGATCTGATCTTTCCTGCGGCCGTTCTGTATCTGTACTGGCTGGCTTTTTACCTGTATTTTGACCTCTATTCCTTCCCGGCAGCCCCGTCCCGGTTTGACGAGACGCTGCGGATCTTCAAAACCCATATTTACGGAATTCTCTTTCTGTTTCTGCTCACCTTCGACATTACCCGGCCCCTGAGCCTGGGGCGTCTGAGTCTGCTGGCCTATATGGTGATACACGGCGGCTTTACTGTTCTCGGACGTATTTTCGTCATCAGTATTCAGAGAAACCGCTATCTGCGCGGTATCGGACTCAAGAATGTTCTGATCGTGGGGTTCAATGAATACGGTTTTGATATTTTTCGTAAAATCCGCGATTTTCCGGCGCTGGGCTATAAAGTCGTGGGCTTCATTACACTTGATCTGGCCCGGCATGGAGGAAAAAATTACGAGGGCGTGGACGTTCTGGGTGATGTGGACGGCCTGCCTGAACTGATTCAGAGCCTGGAAATCCGCGAGCTGGTCATCGCCTTCGAAAGCAGCAACCATGAAAAACTGCTGGATGTGATTTCGGGCGTGGGCCGGCTGAATGTGGGCCTGAAGATCATTCCCGACATGTACGATATTATCTCCGGACAGGCCCGCACCAATCAGATCTACGGCTTTCCCCTCATTGATATCTTTCCCCAGCTCATGCCCCGCTGGGAAAAACTTCTGAAACGCTCGCTGGATGTGACGGTCAGTCTGATCGCGCTGATCCTCTGGCTGCCCTTTTCGCCCATCTTCGCGCTGCTGATCAGGCTGGACAGCAAGGGGCCCGTTTTTTATCGGCAGGAACGCCTGGGACGCAACGGCCGTCCCTTCATGATCATCAAGTACCGGACAATGATCAGCGATGCGGAAGCGAAAACCGGTGCCGTCTGGGCGTCAAAGAATGATCCGAGAATTACACGGCTCGGGAATTTCCTGCGGAAAAGCCGTATTGATGAAATTCCCCAGTTTATCAATGTGCTGCGGAATGAAATGAGCCTGGTGGGGCCGCGCCCCGAACGGAAGGTTTTCATCGACGATTTCGTGCAGCGCATCCCGCTCTACAAGCACCGGCTGAAAATGAAGCCGGGCATTACCGGCTGGGCTCAGATTATGCACAAATATGATGAAAGCTTTGAGGATGTGAAAAAAAAGCTGCAATACGATCTCTATTATCTGGAGAATATGAGCATCCGTCTGGATATTAAGATTATCCTGTCCACGCTTTCCGTCATGCTGTCCCGCAAGGGTCAGTAGGCGGCGGAAGGTCTGAAATATAACCAGTTAACCGGAGGATTTAATGAAAATAGAAATGGTCGATCTGAAGCGGGAATATCGGAATCTGAAAGCCGAATTGCTGCCGGCCGTGGAAGAAGTGATGGAATCGGCGGCCTTCATCAAGGGCCCGGCCGTGGACCGGTTCAGCCGTAATGTGGAAACGCTGCTCGATGTGCCGCACCATATTCCCTGTGCCAATGGAACGGATGCGCTCAAGCTCAGCCTCATGGCTCTCGGCATCAAGCCGGGCGATGAAGTGATCACCACCCCCTTTACCTTTGTGGCGACGGCGGAGGTGATTGCATTCTTCGGCGCCGTTCCTGTTTTTACCGATATTCAGCCGGACACCCTGCTCATGGATCCGGCCCGCCTTGAGGAGGCGATTACTCCCAGAACAAAAGCCATTATTCCCGTGCATCTCTTCGGCCAGATGGCTGATATGGATGCGGTGATGGCCATTGCCGTGAAACACGGCCTGAAGGTTGTGGAAGATACGGCCCAGGCCTTTTACGCGTCCCGTAACGGAAAATATGCCGGGACGGTCGGCGACATCGGAACCATTTCCTATTTCCCCAGCAAGAATCTGGGTGCCTATGGTGATGCCGGCGGCCTGCTCTGCAGCGATGACGATCTGGCTCAGAAGATTACCATGATCGCGAATCATGGACAGAAAAAGAAATATGAACATCATCTCATCGGTGTGAACAGCCGCCTCGATACGATGCAGGCGGCGATCCTGGATGTGAAGCTCAAGTATATAAAGGAGTGGAGCGAAAAGCGTCTTGCTGCCGCGAAAAAATACATGGAACGGCTGAGCCCTGCCGTGCAGCTGCCTGTCATTGACCAGGGCAATGTGCATGTCTTTCACCAGTTCACCATTCAGCACGACCGCCGGGATGACCTGAAGGATTTCCTGGAAACGAAGGGTGTGCCTTCCGCGGTTCACTATCCCATCCCGCTTCACAGACAGCCCGGCTTCACCTCGCTGTGCCGTATCGTGTCCGCATCCCTTTCCGAAAAAGCCGCCGACCGGGTTCTGTCCCTGCCCATCAGTCCATGGATCACGGACGAGGAAATCGATTACGTCTGTGAACAGGTCAATACATTTGTGAATAACGCTTAAAAAAATCGGAATCAAATCATGCTTGATATCAAATTGCTCAGAGATGAACCGGATCGTGTGAAAACCGGCCTGAAACATAAAAAGGTGGACGCGCCGGTTGATGACATCCTGGCTCACGATGTCCGCCGCCGCGAGCTGGGCCTGCGGGGAGATGAGCTGAAACATCGCCGGAACGTGGTGAGCGAAGAGATTAACCGCCGGAAAAAAGCCCGGGAAGATGCGGCAGAGCTGATTACGGAAATGCGGGAAGTCGGTGCGGAGATCAAGGCGCTGGACTCGGATATTTCTGAACTCAGTGCCGTGATTCATTCCAAGCTGATCGCCCTGCCCAATCTGCCCAGCGAAAGCTCGCCGGTGGGAACCTCCGAAGCGGATAACGTGGTAATCCGGGAATGGGGAAGCCGTCCGGTCCGGGATTTTAAAGTGCAGGATCATCTGACGCTCGGTGAGGAGCTGGGACTGTTCGATTTCAAACGCGGCTCAAAGATTTCCGGCAGCGGTTTTCCGCTTTACACCGGAAAGGGCGCCCGCCTGGAACGGTCCATTATCAATTTCATGCTGGATGTACAGACGCAGGAACATGGCTACACGGAAATCATGCCGCCCTTCATGACCAATCGTGACAGCAGCACCGCCACGGGCCAGCTGCCGAAGATGGAAGAGGATATGTATATGGTGGAAAAGGACGATCTGTTTCTCGTCCCCACCGCTGAAGTTCCGGTGACCAATATTCATCGGGATGAAGTGCTGAATGCCTCCGATCTGCCGGTGAAATATACCGCCTATTCTCCCTGTTTCCGGCGGGAGGCCGGATCGTACGGCAAGGATACGCGCGGATTTCAGCGCCTGCACCAGTTCAATAAGGTGGAAATGGTGCAGTTTGCCCATCCCGACAGTTCCTATGAGGTTCTGGACGTGCTGGTGACCAATGCGCAGGCTATTCTTCAGAAGCTGCAGCTGCATCACCGGGTAATTGAACTCTGTACAGCCGACCTGTCCTTTGCCGCGGCAAAGTGTTTCGATATCGAGCTCTGGTCGCCGGCAGAGGAGAAATGGCTGGAAGTGTCCTCCTGCAGTAATTTCGAGGATTTTCAGGCCCGTCGCGGAAATATCAAGTTCCGGGACGAGGACGGAAAACTTCGCTATGTTCATACGTTGAACGGATCGGGTGTTGCCACGCCGCGGCTGATGATCGCCATTCTGGAAACCTGGCAGCAGGCGGACGGCAGCCTGAAAATTCCGGATGCGCTGGTTCCCTATTTCGGTGCGGAATTCATCCGCCGGGAAAGCTGAACCAATGAAAGTACTGAGAACTATCTGGGTAATCATAAACCTCGTGCTGTCGGTGATCGTGATCGGCGGCGGGATCCTGCTGTTCACACTGTTCACGAAAAATCAGAACCTGTACACGGGGATGGTGAGATTCTGGGCCCGCTGGAATGTAAAGGCGGCGGGTATGAAAACACGGATTACTGGGCTGGAAAATATTGACACATCGCGTCAGTATGTGGTCATGGGCAATCACGAATCCTCACTGGACATCTTTCTCGTGCTGGCCTGCATACCGCTGCCGCTGCGGATTGTGGCAAAAATGGAATTGCGCAAACTGCCCGTGGCCGGTGCCGCCATGGCCCGCGCTCTCTTTCCCTTCGTGGACCGGCGGAATCACCGCAAGGCCGTGGAGAGCCTGAACCGGACCTTCAATGAAATGCAGAAATGGAATCTGTCCGTGTTCATTTATCCGGAAGGAACCCGCAGCAAGACCGGGCACCTCATTCCCTTCAAAAAGGGCGGATTTGTGCTGGCCATCGAGCGTCAGCTGCCCATTCTGCCTCTCGTTATCTGCGGCGCCGGGAAAATCACGCCTCCCGGAACCATCTGGGTGAAGGATACGAATGTCAGCCTCAATTTTCTGCCGGTGGTGGAGACGGCCGGCTATCAGGTCTCTCAGCGCAGTGAGGTTCTCGACACGGTTTTTAACGCCATGGATTCCTATCAGCGCAGCCAGTGCTGATTTCTGTCCCGAATATTTTAACATTCAAATAATCCGTTCAAACTAATCACGGGTAACCGATAATTCGTAGCCCTGCGGCGCTGCGAATAAGGGGTGCCAATAGCGGCGGAAATCCGTAAATTCGGCGATGAGTTTATTACAGCACGAAATACAGCGCCGGCGAACCTTCGCCATCATTTCACACCCCGATGCGGGGAAAACGACCCTGACGGAAAAGCTTCTGCTCTTCGGAGGTGCCATCCGCGTCGCCGGGGCCGTCAAGTCCAACAAGATTCAGAAAGCCGCCATGAGCGACTTCATGGAAATCGAAAAACAGCGCGGAATTTCCGTGGCCACCTCGGTCATGGGTTTCGAATACCGGGAGCGGAAAATCAATATTCTCGATACGCCCGGGCATAAGGATTTTGCGGAGGATACCTACCGAACCCTTTCGGCCGCCGACTCGGTCATCGTCGTCATCGACGTGGCGAAGGGCGTGGAGGAACAGACGGAAAAACTCGTCGAAGTCTGCCGCATGCGCAGCATTCCCATCATTATCTTCATCAACAAGCTGGACCGCCCGGGAAAATCCGCCATCGACCTGCTGGATGAGATCGAGGAAAAGCTGGGGCTCACGGTGACGCCGCTCAGCTGGCCGGCCGGCATGGGCCTCACCTTCAAGGGTGTGTATAATCTGTACGAAAAGAAGCTCAATCTTTTTACCTCCTCTAAACAGACCATCTCCGAGGACGTGATCGAGATCGCTACGCTGGACGACAGCCGTCTCGACAAATATCTGGATTCACAGGCCGGTACGCTGCGGGAGGACCTGGAACTGGTGCAGGGAATCTACCCGGAATTTTCCCGGGAGAATTATCTGGCCGGCGATGTGTCTCCTGTCTTTTTCGGATCTGCGGTGAATAATTTCGGTGTCCGGGAGCTTCTGGACTGCTTCATAGATATTGCTCCCGAGCCGGGCGCCCGCGAGGCCGAGGAACGGCGTGTTTCCCCGGAAGAGGAAAATTTCAGCGGCTTCATTTTTAAAATTCATGCGAACATGGACCCAAATCACCGGACGCGCATTGCCTTCTGCAAGGTTGTGTCGGGGTGTTTCGAGCGGAACGGCAATTATCATCATGTGCGTCTCGGCCGGAATCTGCGCTTCGGCAGCCCTACCGCCTTCATGGCTGACAAGAAATCGGTCATCGATGAAGCCTGGCCCGGCGATATCGTCGGCCTGCCCGATACGGGAAATTTCAAGATCGGCGATGTGCTCAGCACCGGAGAAAAACTTCATTTCAAGGGGATTCCCTCCTTTTCCCCCGAACATTTCCGCTACATTGAGAATGTGAATTCCCTGAAATACAAGCAGCTCAACAAGGGCATTGACCAGCTCATTGATGAGGGCGTGGCCCAGCTTTTCAATATTCCCTACAATTCGCGGCGTATCATCGGAACCGCCGGAGCGCTGCAGTTCGATGTCATTCAGTACCGCCTGGATCATGAATACGGCGCCTCCTGCCGCTATGAACCCATTTCCATTCACAAGGCCTGCTGGATTGACAGCGACGACGAAAAGGCCCTGCGCAGTTTCATGGATGAAGAGCTCAAATCCATCGCGGAGGACAAGGACGGGAAACCTGTGTTTCTGGCGTCATCTGCCTGGAGGCTGAACCGGGTGAAGGAGGAAAATCCCCACATCCGTTTCCACTATTTTTCTGAATTCTAATCCGGCCTGAGGCGTCTCTGCCTCCCGGGCCGCAGCATGAGGACATCCCGCATGCAGACCCTGCATCCCCTGCTCGATGCCGACAAACAGGATCTCGCCCGCCGCTATGAACGGGAGAAACGGCGACTCTCTCTCGCGGAAAGCCTGTTTTCCGGCCTGACCCTGCTTCTCTTTTATCTGTATGCAGCGACGCCCCTGGTGCAGTCTCTGTTTCCACAGAACCGGACGCTGAACTTCATCGCCTATATCTGGATCTTTCTGCTGGCCCAGGCGCCGGTCACCCTCTTTTTCGGCTGGCTCTCCTCCTTTCGTCACGAACATGCCTATGGCTTTTCGACTCAGAGCTTCGGCCTCTGGCTGCTGGATCAGCTGAAAGCCTATCTGCTGGCGCTCCTGCTCATGCCCTTTCTGCTGGGCCTGCTGGCTGCCGTGCTCACCCTCTATCCCCAGTCCTGGTGGCTGATCGGCGCCGGAATGATGATCCTCGTTTCTCTCGTTTTTGCCACCCTCTTTCCGGTCGTCATTCTGCCGCTCTTCAACCGCTATACGCCCATTGAGGACGAAAATCTGGTTTTCGCGCTGCGCCAGGTCCTGGAAGAGTACGGGATTCGCATCAAGGGATTTTATGTGCAGGATATGAGCCGCCAGACGAGGAAGGAAAACGCCTTTCTCGCCGGACTGGGAAAAACCCGGCGGGTTGTTCTGGCGGATACCATCCTTGAAAATATGACGATTGAGGAACTGCGGACGGTCATCGCTCATGAAGTGGGACATACCCGTCATCGTCATATTCTGAAGAATATTTCCATTATGGCTGGCGAACAGGTTTTTCTCTTTTATCTGCTGGACCGCATCCTGCCGCTCATGGCGCCGGACTTTCTGTCGTCCTGGTCTCAGAATCTGACGGTCCTGCCGCTCTTCCTGCTCAGTCTGAGCCTGCTGTCGTCCTTCCTGCTGGCGCCGCTGACTCAGGCGGTCAGCCGCTATTTCGAGACCCAGGCTGACGAAACCGCCCTCGAGGCGACCGGAGATCCGCAGGCCTTCATGCGGGCCATGGCCGGGCTGGCCAACCGCAATCTGTCCAACGCTTATCCGGAGCGCTGGAATAAAATTCTGTTTTACAGCCATCCGCCGGTCGGTGAACGGCTGGCCCTGGCTCAGGACTATGAGAAAAAGCAGCAACGATGAAATAAAAAGCCGCCGTCCGGGACTTGCCGAGCTGGAGGGACTGCCCCGCTGCCCGGTTACGGTCATTGCCGATAATATCCGTTCACTTTATAATGTGGGATCTATTTTTCGCAGCTGCGATGCGGTGGGCGTGGAAGCCCTGTATCTCTGCGGAATCACGCCTCATCCGCCCCGTCCCGAGATCAGCAAGACCGCCCTCGGCGCCGAAAACAGCGTTCCCTGGGAATACCATGAGGATATCCTGAGCGTGCTGGAATATTTCAAAAAAGCGCAGATTCCCATCGTCGCGCTGGAACACACCAGCGGCTCCGTCGATTTTCAGGATTTTGCCTATCCCTTTCCCATGGTGGTGATCCTGGGTAATGAGGCCGAAGGGGTCAGTGACGCGGTCATGCCCTATGTGGATTTTGCCGTGGAAATTCCCATGGCCGGCATCAAGCAGAGCCTGAATGTTTCCGTGGCCTGCGGCGTCATGCTCTACGAAGTGCAGCGCCAGTTCCGCGCCTGGGCCGGGCCTCAGCTCTGACATGCTCCGGGCCGTCCCTGTCCCGCATAGCGGATCCCAATGATTTGATTTGTATGTAAACCATTAATTTTCTAAATTACCCCGCCTGAAAAGGGCACAAGCCACCCTAGCTCAGTTGGTAGAGCAATGCTTTCGTAAAGCATGGGTCGAGAGTTCGAGTCTCTTGGGTGGCTCTCTTTTAAGACTCTAAAAATCGGAGACATTTTTTATTTCCCCAGCGTGATAAATGATGTAATTTGTTTATGAATATGATAATCATCAACGTCCTGCCGCGAGAGGGAAGTAAAAAGAAGACCATTATACGCTTATGATGTACTTTAAGGAGGACGCAGGAACCGGAGGCGATCTGGCGAAAATAGAAATAAATACGGTATCACCGACGAGGAAGTCGAGATTCATAAGGAATTTATTATCAATTCTATTTAATTTGATGTATGGCGTCAGGCCGGGGGCAGTATGAAAGAGCGAGAAATAAAAATAGGTGACGGGATATATAGCGCCTCCGATATAGCAAAAATCCTGCGAGTTCCCTATCAAAAAATTAACAGCTGGTTAAATAAATATTGGGATCGTCGCTTTACCATTAAGGATGAGTTATATACATGGACATTGGATAAAAAGAAGGTGACGAATTTTTATACTCTCATTGAAATGTACATTTTTAAGCTATTTCTCGAAAACGGTATTCCAATCAGAAATATTGTCAAAGCACATGTTGAATTGTCAAGGATTACCGAAACGGAATATCCATTTGCCCAAAAAGAAATATTTAAGAATATCAGAACGGATGGAAAGGCGCTTTATTATAAGGAGACGTTAATTATCTCCCTGGATGGAAGCAACCAGACCAATTTATCATTTTTAGTGCATCTCACCCACAATATTGAATATGATGAAAATCTCCTTCCTCAAAGATTTTGGCCTGCCGGAAAAGGAAAGAATATTATTATCGACCCGACCCGGCAATTTGGACAACCAATTATTAATAATACAAATGTGTTATCCGAAACAATTACTTCCATGTACAAAGCAGGAGACTCTATCGAGCTGATCGCGCATGCCTTCGACCTCAAAGTGAAAGATGTTGAGGACGCGATTCAGTTCTGTACCACTGCGGCATGATTATCTACATTGACGAGAACCTTCCTCAGGTATTTGCTCAGGGATTTAATCTCCTTCAGCAGGGGGCTGGTACAGGAATAGAGGTCAAATCTATTATCGATGACTTCGGAAGAGGCGCTTCAGATGAAGATTGGATGGCGGGTTTAGATAGAAGCCGGAGCTGTGTTATTACAAAAGATTTAAATATCAATAAAAGGCCCCACCAGCGAAGGTTGTGTCAATCTTATCATATGGGGATATTCTTTATAAAGGGCCCGAGGGGGAAAGGCCTGACTTATTGGCAAACTTTACGTTTATTAGTCAGCCACTGGGAGGAGATAATTAATTATTCTACCCATACACCCATGCCCTTTGGTTTTGAAATAGGTCATGTGGCGAAAAATGTTAAACAAATATTTTAAAATGTCAGAATTTGAAGATAGAAAAAACGTCGCTTTTAAGAAAAGCAGCCAGGGGGACCTACTCACCTGGCTCACAGTCCTGAAGAGCATCAGGGATTTGTAAGCTTAAAAGCGGGAATAAGAAATTATGGGGGCCAAATAATCATTGGAAAATATTGAGTATAAGTTAGTTAATGGTGGTTCACAGCCTTATTATTGGGAGTCCATTATTTCAAAAAATGATTATGATGACATTGAAAAATATCATTATTGTGTTGGAGAGTATTATAATATTGAAAATAAATATAATATTGTCATTGAAAACTATAGAGAATTTGAATCTGAAATACTGAATTTATCACTCAGTTATTCACTTCATGCTATGGCTTCATTTGATAATATGAATGCTATGTTTTGGAATATTCAAAGAAAATTATTCAATCTATTAAACTCATGTGATATGTTTGTCGAACACTGTTTAATTCATTATAAACATATTCAAAAAAAAGAGGGAAGAATAACATTTGATTTAAAATCATTTACAAATAAATTAAACGAAAATCATTTTTCATATCGTGTTCTTGATAAAATTAGGAATCATTCACAACATTATGGGATACCTGTCCAAAAAGTAAATTTCGGATCAAAAAGAGATTATCCCTCAAATCCAAACAGAGTTACATTCCCTATAAATCTATTTTTAAAACCAGATTTATTACGACAGAATTCAGGTTTCCCCAAACACTTGATAAGCGAAATAGAACAACAGGGGGAAGTTGACATAAAGCCCCTTATTAGAGAGTATCTATCACTAATATATTCAATATTAAAAAAGGTTAGAGACGAATTGGCACTGCCAATAATAAAATGGAAAAATAAATATGATTGGGCAGTAGATTTGTACAGAAATGATAAAAAACGAGAACCTGATTATTTATTTGTAATGAATAAGGATGGAGAGAAGATAAACTTATACTCCCAGTGGTTACTAGATATTGACCAGTTGGTTACAAGAAATAACTTACATGGGAATTTAATTAACTTTGTTATTTCGAATGAATAGGAACGTTATGCCCTCCCTCTTCAACGATAACACATTGCTTCATAATTACCACGACCTCCTGGCGGCCACGCCCTGGGAGAAACGGGCGCCGATTGTCCGGATCATTCCGTTGCTGATGAAAATGAGTTTTCACCAGGTGATGATATATTATTCTACCATGAGATCTTTTCATCGTTATTGAAATAGTTTCGTTCATAGTTATAACACCCATCTTTTCACACCCGGCACCTTCTTTTTATATATCTACTACAACATTAGTAAAATAATGCTTGCGCTGCTCCGCGGGGTGTTTTATATTCTACTAAGCTTGTAGTAATTGTCGGAGGCGGCTTGAATTGTTCGTGTTGTACATCGGGTGCGCGGAGGGTGGGGAAAATCATCCCCGGCCGTCTTCAGGACAGTATTGCAAAGGAGCTTGAGTTTCATTAACATCACGAGGAGAAAGGAGCCTCTCATGAAATTGAAGGCATCACACAGCGTTTGGATAATCCTGTTTTCACTGCTTGTCGGCCAGACCGCCTGCCAGTGCTTCCGGGCAAACAAAGCCGTAGCAGGGGGTGTTCCCACTGAGGTTGTAACCGTGGAGCCGGATTCAACGGTTAAATATGTTCCCTATGATGAACCGCCCCGGCCCATCGGGGGAAATGCCGCCATATTGAGAAATGTTGTCTATCCCAAACAGGCCAGAGACATGAAAATAGAGGGAATGGTGGTTGTGCAGGCCTTTATCAATGCCGAGGGCCGGGTGGAAATCTGTAAAATGCTGAAAGGCCTGCCCAACACAGGTCTGGATGAAGCGGCGGTGGACGCTCTGAAAAAAACCGCATTCAAGCCCGCGAAACAGGAAGGAACTCCGGTCGGCGTCTGGATCGCCGTGCCGATCGTCTTTCGTCTGGATGACAAGCCGGCGGAGGCTCAGCAAAAGAACGAAACAAAGTAAGGAAAATAAAAGATATGACGGATATGCAGGCCAGAGCCTACGAAACGGAAAAACTGTTTGAAAAGGCGGATTATACCGCAGCAGGTTTTCCCCGGGGTGAATATGAAAAGTGTGAATTCCGGGACTGCAATTTCGGAGATGTCGATCTGTCAGGATGCCGCTTCGTTGATTGTCATTTTCAGCGCTGCAATCTGAGCCTGGCGAAGATCCACGACACATCGCTCCGGGATGTACATTTCAGCGAATGCAAAATGCTGGGACTGCATTTCGATGCCTGCCGCAAGTTCGGGCTGGCCTTTGATTTTGAGGACTGCAATCTGTCTCATAGTCTGTTTCGTGAACTGAAGCTGGAACGCACGGTATTCCGGAATTGCCTGCTGAATGGCTGTGATTTCACATCATCGGATCTCTGTCTGGCGCAGTTTGACGACTGTGATCTGGCGGAGGCGATTTTTGAGCAGTGCAGGCTGGAGGAAGCGGATTTCAGAAGCGCCCGCAATGTTGTGCTGGATCCGGATGCGAACCGTATCCGGAACGCGAAATTCTCTCTCTTCGGCCTGCCCGGCCTGCTGATGAAGTACGACCTGGATATTGAATAGGGATTAATCATTCGGCCGGGGGCCGGGATCTTATAAAACCCGGATCTTGACTTCAGGTATGAATCGCAGTAATATTGTTACATGGGATATTCATTCGTTGACATCGCCTTCAGTTATACCGTGATCATATATGTTATTTTCTTTGTTGTGAGATTCCTGATCGCGGTAATCCGAAATGAAGGCGGCAACGGCGGCCTTCCTCCCGAAATCCGGCGTTTTCTCAAATAAAATCAGTCGACAGGGCCTTTATCGTGAAATTTCAGTCGGGCTGTATACCGTTATTATAAAATATTAAATAAAAATGGATAAGGTTGAACCTCTTCCGGAGGATCAGGACAGCAGCATGAGAAACAAGGCCGCTGTGACAGGGATGGTGAGATTGTCATCAATGCCCTGGATCAGGCTTTCGGCCAGGGCGGCCGCAATCACCGCGGCCAGGACGGCGATGAGAGGCAGTTCGGGAAAACCGATGAGAAGGACGGCCAGGCCGGTGAAAATGAAGGTCAGTGTTCCCTCCAGCGTATGACTATGAATCCAGCGGATCCGGCCCCATTTTTTTCCCACCAGCGCGGCGGCGGCATCCCCCCAGTGAAGGATGAGCATGGAGGCAATGGCGATTTGTGTGGGGACGGTCCAGAACAGCAGGGTCATGGACAGCATCATCCAGGTGGCGCCCGTTAGCTTGAATTCCCGCTCCTCACTTTCCCTCATGGCCCAGGCGGCGAGAAAATGAAAAATGGTATTGAGAGCGGTGGACCAGCGCCGGAAAAAATCCATGGATACAAAGACAGCGGTCCCGGCTGAAATCAGGATAAGCATGGGCATTTTGGGCATAAACAGGAAACTCAGGGGGAGAATGGCAGACACGATGTGAATGCTTTTTCTATCCAGCTCCGTCCGCATCATGGGCTTATCTCATCGCCTCAGGGCTGTTCCGGCAGCTTGCTGACAACCAGATTGATCTTTTTCTTTTCCCGGACTTCGACGCCCGGATCTATGGATTGGGACATGACCGTATACGGTGTGAAATCGTCAGAAAATTCGTAAATGATATTACCGACCTCGAGCCCGGCGTCCTGTATGGCGGCGATGGCCGACTGTTCGCTGGAGAAGACTACATCCGGGACGGTGTAGAAGGGTGAGATGCCCAGGCTGACCCGAAGCTGTACGCCGGTATTTCTGGATACGCGGCTTCCCCGCTCCGGCTGCTGCTGTATGACCACATCCTTGGGCCGGCTGCTGTATTCGTACAGAACCGTATCCAGAACCAGGTTGTTTTCGTTGATCAGAAGCTGGGCGCCACGAAGGGTTTTTCCGATCAGGTCGGGAATGGGAAAGTTCTTTTCAGCCGTACTGACGGTGAGGTACACACGGCGGCCGAGCTTTACCTTCTGCCCTGCCTTGGGCTGCTGATCCAGAACCGTAAAGGGCGGCATATCCGGCCGGGCCTGGGTTTCTCCGCGGATGGGAACAAATCCCTCCCGGCGCAGCAGACTTGAGGCTTCATCCCAGCTCAGCCCGGACACCGTGAGCAGAATCCGTTCCTGTCCCTGGTCCACATAGGCCGGCAATACAAAATAATTCACGACCAACACAAGACCGAGACTGACAATGGAAAAAATGATGAGGAAGTAAAAGAGTTTAAGGACGCGTGCTTTCATTGGCAGGAAATTTACTTTTTTTTCAGGGCAATAGCAAAGGAACCTTCAGCCTCGTGGAGATGGGGAAGGGTCTGAATAGCGCCGGATTCGGTGACCAGGCTTGGCGGAAAGCCCGCGGGAGCCGGAACAATGCTGAAATTCGGATGTTTTTCGAGAAATTTTGTGACCACACCCATGTTTTCCTCAAAATCGAAGGTACAGGTGCTGTACACGAGAAGTCCGCCATGTGTAATGGATTTCTGGACATTATGGAGAATTTTCTGCTGCAGCTGGCTGAGATCTGAGATGTCACCGGGCTGCCGTCGCCAGCGCAGGTC
Source organism: Fidelibacterota bacterium (assembly GCA_046735395.1). GTDB lineage: Bacteria > Fidelibacterota > Fidelibacteria > Fidelibacterales > DSDE01 > JBJKQR01. The sequence goes on from JBJKQR010000008.1 coordinate 93,990, forward strand.
GCTGCGTTTCCGGATGACACCAAAGCCTGAGCAGGGCGCATCCACGAGAAAATGAGAGGACTTCTGAAAGGAATTCCGCGATGCGTCGGCTTCCAGATATTCGATATTGTCATAGCGGAGCCGCTGCATATTCTTCTTCACCTGTTCCAGCCGGAAGGAACTCACGTCGCAGGCGGTCACCGGAATCGTTCCGGGCAGAAGGGTCTTGATCATTCCCAGCTTGCCTCCCGGTGCGGAACAAACATCAGTCACCGACTCGGGGGGTTGACTGGTGAGCAGCTTGACGGGGAACAGGGTGGATACATCCTGGATGGAAATATGTCCTTTCTGCAGGAGGTCATGGCTCAGCAGCGGTTGGAGTGAGCGAACGTGCACGAAGGCCGGATGGTAGGGATTTACCACCGGATTCAGATCCAATTGCCCGAGTGTATCGAGAATACGTTCCCGCTGCTGTGTATCGTAGATAAAAATCATTTTCAGCGGATCGGAATTCAGCGTGGCCAGCAGTTTTTCCCAGGATTCGGGAAATTGCTGCTGCCAGCGCAGAACCAGCCAGTCCGGAAAGGAATAGCGGATCCCGGCCGGAATAGACCGATCCAGCATGAATTTTTTCCATTCATCACTGTCGCGAAAGAGAAGAATTTTTCGAAGCAGGGCATTCAGAAAGCCGGAAGACTGGGGTGTGAGTTTTTTTGCGAGACGCACCGTGGCGTGGACGGTGGCATAATCCCGGGACGCCCCCTGATGAAGAATTTCGTAGCTTCCCATCCAGGCCAGGATCTTGACATTTTCGTGAAGTGCCTTATGCCGGTTGCGGAACCGGGCACCGATATGATCCAGCTGCCGGTGCATCATGACGGTACCATTGACGAGATTGTCGAGAAACCGTTTGTCGCGGTCCTTCACGCTTCCGGATACGCTTTCCAGAATATGGTCAATATATTTCGTGCTGTTTAGCCAGCTTTTCAGCGCTTTGAACGCGTACAGACGTGATTCGCTCACATGATGTCCTATCTGATATATTCCTGAAGACGGAATCCGTTCATGAATGCGGCCGTATCCATGGCCTTCCGTCCGGGCAGCTGCAGCTGAAGCGGTTTAAGCAGGCCTTCTCCGCAGCCGATCGCGAAACTCTTTTTATCCGCCATGATCAGTTGTCCGGGAGCCGCTGCGTCCGGGGACGGCAGTGCTTCCGCCTCAAATATTTTTACTTTATGATCTCCGAGCATGAAATAGCAGCCGGGAAAGGGATTGAAGGCGCGGATATGATTGACCAGATCCACGGCACGGCGGCTGAAGTCCAGTTCTCCCATTTCGGGAAAAATTTTGGGTGCGGGCGTAGCGGTCTCGTTATTCTGCGGCCGGGCCTGCAGAGACCCGTCTTCCAGGCCGTCCAGTGTTTCGACGAGCAGTTCGGCAGCCAGGATTTTCATCGTGTCATAGAGCGTCCCCGTTGTATCTTTGTCCAGAATGGGAAGGCTGCGCTGAAGCAAAATTCCACCCGTATCCACGCTGCGGTCAATTTTGAAGGTAGTGATTCCTGTTTCCTTTTCACCATGATAGACCGCCCAGTGAATGGGCGCGGCGCCCCGGTATTTCGGAAGCAGGCTGCCGTGGGCATTGACGGCGCCGAAGCGGGGAATGGCGAAGAGGGGGGCCGGGAGGATCCGGAAGGCGACCACCACGAAGATATCCGGTGCGAGCCGTTTCATAGATTCCTGAAAATCCCCGCTTTTCAGGGAGGTGGGCTGGTAAACGGGCAGGCCCAGTTCGTGAGCGCAGATTTTTACTTCCGGTGCTGCCGCCTTCAGTCCCCGGCCGCGGATTTTATCCGGAGCCGTGACGACTGCGAGTACATCATGATGTGATCGGGCAAGATAGCGGAGGGCGGGGACCGCGAAATCAGGCGTCCCCATAAATACGATTTTCATCAGCCGTGATGCTTCTGGGTAAGGGCGATTTCCTTTAACTGCTTTTTCAGCAGTTTTCTGCGAAGCGGATTGATGCGATCAATGAAATATACGCCGTTGAGGTGATCCAGCTCGTGCTGGACAACCCGGGCCAGAAGCCCCGTGAATTCCTGTTCGTGAACCGCCAGATTTTCATCCTGATAGCGGAGGCGGATCCAGTCGGCGCGGGTGATATCTTCATGAATGCCGGGAAAGGACAGACAGCCTTCCTCAGCCGTTGCTGAGCCGGAATTTTCCAGAATACTGCCATTGATGACGACGAAATCATCCAGGCCGCTGTCTTCATCCAGCGATGCACCGATGACGGCCAGGTGAACCCGTGCACCCACCTGATTGGCGGAGAGTCCGATCCCGTCTGATTCGTACATGGTATGAAACATGTCCTGAATCAGCTGCCGGAGGTCGTCATCCACTTCGGTAACATCGGGCATGGTTTCCCGAAGGATGGTGGATCCGTACTGATATATTTCGAGTAAAGTCTGTTCTTCCATAATCCCTTAGGATTTGGCCGTATAAAGGGAGGCGATGGCGCTGCGCCGCAGCTCGACCTTGGTGTCTTTTCCGATCTTCAGGACAACGGTGTGATCATCCTTCAGTGAATCGATTTCACCGATGAGTCCGCCGACGGTCACGACCTTGTCACGAACCTTCAGAGCGGACAGCATGGCCTGCGTTTCCTTCTGTTTCTTGGCCTGAGGCCGGATCATGAAAAACCAGATGATGACCATGATGAGCAGAAAGGGCAGAAGGCTTACAAGGGTTGAGGGTTGGCCCGGCTGGGCAAGAATGGTATTTAACATTTTGTTTTTTCTCCTTTTTAATCAGTGTGGAAGCTACGAAAAAGCAGGGTCGGAGTCAAGCAGCTTCAGCAGGCAAAATGAGGTAAAAACCGACATGATTACAGCGTTTCGGGAGAATTTCCGTTGACTTTGCGGAGGCTAAAAGAATTGTTTACTAATGGAAAGTGAATCCGTAACTTGTCGTCTCAGATGGTACGACAATTCAACAAAGGAAAAAATATGAAAAAATCAGTGATACTGCTGGCTCTTGCTCTTGCATGGAGCGGATGTCAGAAAAAGGTGGACGATTCCCAGGCCTTCATGTCAGATTTTGTTCCCGATTCTGCCGGTACGGCTATGCTTACCACACTTGCGGAGCGGGTGCCGGAAATGTCGCCGGCCGGAACCTATGTTTTTGCCAAAACCGATGAATTTTCGCTGACCAACAAGGACATCGCCGGCCTGTTTCTCAGAAGTGTGAATGTTCAGCATGTGAATCTGCCGGATGTTCCGACTGAGACCATCGTCAAAGTGCTGGGCCAGATTGCCGAGGGTGAAGCCCAGCGTCGTCTGCTCTACAATGAAGCGGTACGGCAGGGAATTACGGTCGCGGATGGCGGTGTGGACTCGACACTGAATGAGATTTACAAGGCCTATGGCGGACAGGAAAAATTCACACAGATGATAGAACAGACAGGTTTTACCCTGGATGATGTGAGAAATGACCAGTATGTGAGCCTGAAAATCCAGGGCCTTCTGAAGAAACTGGCCGAAGGAAAAGGCGGCGTGACCGAAGAGGATATTCAGAAACAGATGAATCAGGATGTGACGGCGACCGTGCGCCATATTCTGTTCATGACCCAGGGAAAAACAGATTCTGAAATTGCGGAAATCCGCAAAAAGGCGGAGGGCGTTCTGGCCCGGGCCAAAGCCGGTGAAGATTTTGAAAAACTTGTGAAGAACTATTCGGAAGATCCGGGATCAAAGGACAAGGGCGGGCTCTATGAAAAATTTCCCCGCGGCCGGATGGTACCCGAATTTGAGGATGCATCCTTCAATCTGCCCATCGGTTCCATCAGCGACCTGGTTGAGACGGCTTACGGATTTCATATCATCAAGATCGAAAGCCGGGAAAAGGAAACACGCAGCCACGATGAGATCAAGGCAGACCTTGAGGCAAAACACAGTGATACCATGCAGCAGCAGGTTCTGCAGGATGAACTGACCCGCCTGAAGGACGAAAAGCATCTCGAAATGCTCTATCCTCCCAAAGGATAAGTTTCGCTCCGCCTCCCGTCAGAGAGGTAAATAAGTATTATAGATTTTTTGTGGTGGCCCATAACAGGGCCACCATTGTTTTTGCGTCAGTAATTTTTCCCTGGAGGACCCAGTCTCTCGCCTCGTTCAGCGACAGTTCGAATATTTCCAGAAATTCATCATCATCCCGTTGTACAGCGCCGGGAGTCAGGTTTTTTGCCGTATAGATATGAATGATTTCATCCGTATAGCCGATGCCGGGATGAAGTTTCCCGATATAGGAAAAGGATGTGGCTTCGTAGCCGGTTTCCTCCAGTAGTTCACGTCGGGCAGTGTGCTCGAGCGCTTCTCCCGGATCAATTTTTCCGGCGGGGAGTTCGTAAAATTCCTGATTTGAAGGATAGCGGAACTGCCTTTCCATGAGAATATTTCCATTCGGGAGAAAGGGAATGATAACCACGGCGCCGGGATGACGAATGTATTCCCGAATCGACTGACGGCCATCGGGAAGCTCCACCGTATCCCGGTGTACTTTCAGCAATTTACCGTCATAGACAATTTCTCCCGATAATTTCTTTTCCTTCAGGTTCATACCGGATCCTTTTCAACTTCAAGGGCATGTATCATTCTGTCGCAGTGATCGCTGAATATTCCATAGACACCGCATTTCTGCAGCTGCCGGGCCGTTTCAATGTCATTCACCGTATACACGCCGACGCCCCCGAAACGGCTGTCCCGCAGCCAACGTTTTGTATTCATGCTGTGATGGATGTGAACGTAGTCAGTTTTTGCGCCGGTCAGGCGCAGATAAATCCGGGCAGGCAGACCGGCTCGTCCTGCTTCCAGCAGGAACGCGGTTTTTATGGGCAGCCGTTTTTGTATCCTGCGGAGAGCAGGAAGATGAAAGGAAGAAATCAGAAAGGATGAGTAGCGATTCCGCCAGGGTTCGAGTGTTTCCAGGAAGGCGTCACAGATGTCGGCGACATTTTCCTTCCGGCTGATTTTCAGCTCAATATTCAGAAAAATCCCGGACGGCAGCCAGTTCAGCAGCCCGGCCAGTGCAGGAATCTTCTCCCCCCGAAAGCGGGGCGGCAGCCGGAAGGCGTCGATTTCTTCGGAGGAGGCCTGTCTCAGATCCAGGATCTGTGTTTCATTGCGGATGATGAAATCGTGGCTGATGTAAAAATGCCGGTCCGGATTCATGATGACATCCAGCTCGATGGCCTGCGCCCCGGCTTCTATCGCTTTTCGGAAGGAGAGTTCGGTATTTTCCGGATATTCTGAGGAAAGGCCCCGATGTGCAAAGACAATCATGGCATCGGCCCCGATGAAAATGTTTAGAGTTGGGGTGTGATGAATTCCCATTCCTGCCAGATCGTGCCGCATTGATTCCGATAGGATGCGATCAGGCTTTTATAGGCATCACGAATATTTGTATCCAGCGTTTCCCGTGCTGTATCGCTGCGGCGGTTGTCCCACCATTTGCTGTCTGGATGATCGGCAAGGGCGGTGAGGGCGGATATCTGCAGCGTGGAGTCGCTGAAGAATTCCGTGGTAACGTAGGTAGAAACCATATTGCACTCATCATTGAAGGTGAAATAGCTCAGACGGAAGAGAAAGGAGGCGCTGAGTGCATTTGAAAATCGATACGCATCGGGACTGTCCGGAGTGAGGCAGCGCTGAAGCATGCGGGTTTCCTCCGGAGTGAGGCAGCTGTCCCGGTCGTTCAGGAACTGAAGGCGCCGGAGAAAGGATTGTCCGAGATCCCGGGCGATACTTTCAGTGGATTTGCTGTCCGGCTGATGTTCGGGGCATTCGGAGATGCCCGCCGCGTCACCCGCTTCAAAAAGATGCAGTTTCTGTGAGTTTTTCGTTCCGAGGCACAGTGATACCGTATCCAAATCCGCCATATGAGTAAGGTCAAAATGGGATCTGCTCAATTTCAGGGCCGCCGCGCTTTTTACCGCGCTCCGGAAATCGTGGCTGCGGTCAATACTGAGCAGCTGGAGAAAATCGTTATCAGCCTGAGCAGGATTGAAGAAAATCGTCATGACCGTTGTCAGGTAACGGTGACGTTCTGAAAAATCATTAAAAATGAGATTCGGGCCGATAGAGCGGAACAGAGAGTCGTTTTGTCCACGGGTCAGCGTAACGGGAACCCATTTGGAGCCGGACGGTGTCATCAGGCCATTGGCTGATACCTTCCGGGCCCGGAACAGCAGTTCATTCTGTCCGCATTCGGGCATGGAGAGCTGCATCTGATCCGAGCGAACCCGGGTAAAGAGCGGCAGAGAGAGGGTGGATGAAGACTGATACTCATAACGGACGCCGGGGGCGCTGACGGATATTTTCCAGGCTTCGGGTGCAAAATTCAGAAAATGTCCGAAACGGCCTTTCGCGGCATCGGACTGGCGAGTCTGCATTGCATCAAAAAGCTGGAGCAGAGACATGTATTCATCGGGTATTTGATCGCTGAGTATGGGGGCGCTGCAGCTGTCATTCAGAATTTCCGAGACAGCGCGATGTCCGAAATAGCGCTCAAGTTCTTCAAGTACCAGCTGCCGTTTCCAGGTGTTGCCCTTCAGTTCCGCTTCGAGGGAAAAGACCGCGATGAGATCAGCCGGGGTCCAGGTTTCCCGGGGCAGCGGCCAGATTTTAAAGGGAAGTGAACGGTTGGCGGAGCTTTGATAGGCATTCAAGCCGTCGGCAAAGGCCTGAAGATCTGACAGGTCGGCACCCCCCAGCTTTTCTGCCATGGACCTTGCGGTTGAATAGAGAGAAAATTGTTGAAAGAAGTTGTCGGATTTGATCCATTGAGGCCCGAAAAAGGGTGTCATTCGGCCTTCGGCCATCAACCGTTTTACGCTGATACGAAACAGATCCATGGCGGCCTGCATATATCCGCTGGCATACAGGATATCCTGCCGGTTTTCTCCGTGAATGAGAAAATGTCTCTCGTCGAGCGTATCCCGGACGACGGAAACCGCAGAGATATACTGAAGCTGCATTTCATTTGCAGGCTGGTCTCCGTCAAACCATTGCCAGCCAAGCCAGACAATGCTCATGAAAAGGACAAGGGAAATCGTGATGATCAGAATTGTCCTGGAGGGATGGGTCGAATCACGTTTTTCTATCATGCGCGGAATTTAGAGTAATCTGCAGCGACTTTCCACCCCTTAGCGGATTTATCAGAAATTAACCAATCCATGGTATAACAAGAGCACCAGAAAAAACAATCCGGTGAGAGTTGTGACACGAAGAATGGTCGCCATGCGGATGGAAGAATGTCCGAATCCTTTGTCCGGCGGATAATTGGAGGCATGTGTCGCTTTGATCAGGGCTGAAATTTTTGCTTCTTTCATTTTTTTACTCCTGCCTGTCCGGGGCTGTCCGGACCGTCTGTGAACGCAGGACATTCTGCCGCGGCTCGTTTCCCGGGGCGCGGCAGAGCATTCCGAATTCGTCTGTGATCAGTTTAACCAAATTTCTGCAGCGGTCCGGTGACTGGAGTCACATGACCAAACAGGTCGCATTCAATGTGTGACCGCCATCTACTGGGATACGGTTGGAAATTTGCTTATATTCCGGCCGAAAAGGAGGAATTATGCAGGCGACAGAAGGGATCCACATTGTATCGGAGACGGGGAAACTCCGTCGGGTTATTCTTCATACCCCGGGTCCGGAAGTTGAGAATATGACCCCGGAGACAGCCGAACGAGCGCTGTATTCCGATATTCTGAATCTTCCCATCGTTCACCGGGAATATGGCCAGTTCAAACAGATTCTGAATCGATACACGGAAATTCTGGAGGTTCGGGATCTGCTGTCGGTGACCCTGGATAATCCGGAAGCCCGGGCGGCATTGATAGAGAAAATCTGCCGAAATGAGAATACGGATTTTCTGAGGGAAGAGCTGATGGCCATGGATTCTCCTCATCTGGCAACCAGCCTCATCGAAGGTGTCGGACTGAAAGCGGACAATCTTACCCGTTTTCTGTCCGGAGAACGATATGCCCTGCGTCCGCTGCATAATTTCTTTTTTACGCGTGACGCGTCCATGTCCGTCCGCAGCCGGGTGATTATCGGACAGATGGCCAGTATGGTCCGGGAGCGGGAAGCGCTGATCATGGAAACGATCTTTCGGTACCATCCGCAGTTTGGTGTGGATATTTTTAATCCGGGCGCACTGATCAGCGGCAAGCGCGATTTTTCCATCGAGGGAGGTGACATCCTGGTGGCCCGGGATGATATTCTGCTGATCGGTGTGGGTGCCCGCACCAGCAGCCGCGGTGTGGATTATATTCTGGACTGTATGAAACGGCAGGGAGATACACGGCATGTGATTGTTCAGGAATTGCCCGAAAGTCCCGAATCCTTTATTCATCTGGATATGTGCTTCAGTTTTGCAGATACGGATCTCGCGGTCGTTTACGATCCACTGATCATGAAGCCCAACCGCTATCAGACGGTACATATTCACATCGAGAACGGGGCTGTTTCCCGTATTTCCGCTGTGGAAAATATTCCCGCAATTCTGAAGGAGCTGGGTATGCCTCTGCGCACATTACCCGTAGGCGGAAGCCGCGATCTCTGGATACAGGAACGGGAGCAATGGCACAGCGGCGCAAATTTCTTTGCTCTGGCTCCCGGCCGGGTTATCGGATATGAACGGAATCAATATACAATAGAAGAACTGCATAAGGCGGGGCTGGAACCCCTGCGGGCAAATGATATCCTGAGCGGAAAGGTTGATCCGGACCGTTATGAAAAATTTGTCATTACCATTGAGGGTTCGGAACTGGCCCGGGGCGGCGGCGGGTGCCGCTGTATGACCATGCCCGTTTACCGGGAGGATTGATCCATACCCTATCTGCGGTGACGGCCTTCCAGAACCCGGACTACATCAGACAGCGATAAATCCTGAGAAGCGAGCAGCACGAGAAGGTGATAGATCAGATCTGCGCTTTCTTCCGTGAAACGTTCCCGGTTTCCTGTGACAGCATCAATGATGGTTTCGGCTGCTTCCTCTCCCACTTTCTGGGCGATTTTATTCACACCCCTGCGAAACAGGGATGCCGTATAGGATGTGTCCGAATCCGCTGATTTGCGAGACCGGATGACTGCTTCAAGTTCAGCCAGGAATTCATATTCTTTCTGATTCGTTTCGTTGAAACAGGTGTCGGCGCCGGTATGGCAGACGGGCCCGGCCGGCCGGACTTTTACCAGCAGCGTGTCATTATCGCAGTCACCGATGATTTCATCCACATAGAGAAAATTTCCGCTCTCCTCGCCCTTCACCCAGAGGCGCTGCCGGCTGCGGCTGTAAAAACAGACGCGTTTTTCCGTTTCGGTTTTTCGGAGCGACTCCTCATTCATATAGCCGAGCATGAGCACCTTTCCGGTATTGCTGTCCTGAATTATAGCCGGGACCAGGCCGTTTCCTTTGTCAAAATCTACTGTCACAGTCTTACCTCGATTCCTTTATCTTTCAAATAGTTCTTTAAATCCGGGATGGCCACTTCTCCGAAATGGAAAATGCTGGCCGCAAGCGCCGCATCCGCCTTCCCTTCCCGGAAAACGTCCAGAAAGTGCGAGGGCTGTCCCGCGCCGCCGGACGCAATAACGGGCACAGCACAGCGCTCCGAAACGTTGCGTGTCAGGTCCAGGGCAAAGCCGTTCTTTGTTCCGTCATGGTCCATGGACGTGAGGAGGATTTCGCCGGCGCCCCGGGACACGGCTTCGTCGATCCAGGTAAGGCAGTCTTTTCCCGTATCCTGCCTGCCGCCATGGGTGACAACCGTCCAGATGCGGCCATTGAAGCGGGCGTCCACAGCCAGGACGACACACTGCGACCCGAAGCGGGAAGCGAGGCGGTCGATGAGCCCGGGTTTTGCCACGGCGGCGCTGTTGACGGTGACTTTATCGGCACCCGCATCCAGCAGACGGGCCACATCTTCATCACTGCGTATTCCGCCGCCGACGGTAAAGGGTATATTGATTCCGGCCGCAATCCGCTGTACCAGCTGAGCAAAGGTGCTCCGTTCCTCAACCGTTGCCGATATATCCAGAAATGTCAGTTCGTCGGCGCCCATTTCCGCATACCGTTTTCCCAGAACGACCGGATCGCCGGCCTCCCGGAGTTCCACAAAACGAACGCCCTTCACGGTCTGCCCGTCCTTTACATCCAGACAGGGGATGATGCGCTTACCTAACATTTTCCCGCACCTCCTTTTCACTGATCCGTCCTTCAAGGATGGCTTTGCCGACGATGACTTCTGTAACACCGATTTTTTCGAGGGCCTGAATATCCGCCATGGAGGACACGCCGCCGCTGGCGATGAGTGTCATGGGCAGAGACCAGGATAAAATTTCCTGATAGAGATCCAGCGCCGGACCCTTGAGCAGCCCGTCTCGGCCGGTATCCGTACAGATGGTTTCGTCGATCCCGTCATGCTTCCAGGATTCGAGAAAGGGTTTCAGAGCAAGGCTGGATTCTTCCAGCCAGCCCTGTATGGCGATGGCGGAATTTTTTACATCTGCTCCGAGGATAATGCGCCGACCACCGAATTCCTGAATCCAGGACAGGACTTCATTCCGATTTCTGACCGCCATGGATCCGGCAGTAAGGGCGGCGGCTCCCGCATTGAAAACGGCCATCACATCCTCCCGGCTGCGGATTCCCCCGCCCGTATCGATCATCAGGCTGCTTCGGGATGCAATCTTTTCCAGAATCCGTGTGTTCACGATGCGGCCTTCCCGCGCGCCATCCAGATCCACGAGATGAAGCCGTTTCACGCCCCAGTCCTGGAAGCGGAGTGCCAGCTCCAGCGGATCTTCCGAATATTCCGTCTTCCGGGAATAATCGCCTTCGCTGAGCCGCACGCATTTTCCGCCGATAATATCAATGGCAGGGATAATTTCAATTCCCATGTATAAAATTCCTCAATAGTTGTTCTCCGGCCGGGCCGCTTTTTTCCGGATGGAATTGCACGGCTGTAAAATTGTTATTTCGCAGGGCGGCCGAGAAAGGTAAAATGTACTCACATTGTGCCGTGGTATTTTCGCATAATTCCGCATAATAGCTGTGAACAAAATAAAACATACTATTCTGCGGAAGGCCATCGAGAAGCGGCTCAGACCTGTCGGACACCTGATTCCATCCCATATGCGGAACTTTGTCCTTCGGCGGGAATCTGAGAACCTTCGCGGGAAAGATACCCAGTCCTTCTGTCCCGTTTTCTTCGCTCTCCCGGCAGAGCAGCTGGAGGCCGAGGCAGATTCCCAGGAAGGGCTGCTGCAGCGCAGGTATTACCTGATCAAGTCCCCGGGCTCTCAAGTCTGTCATGGCGGAAGCCGCCTCACCCACACCAGGGAATATGACGCGATCGGCTCTGTGGATCACATCCGGATCATCGCTGACGACAGCCTCGATATCAAGACGCCGCAGAGCACTGATTACGGAAAAAATATTTCCCGCGCGATAACGGATGATAACCACCTTCATAACAGGCCTTTTGTGCTGGGCAGCTGACTGCCGCTGCGCTGAACCGCCATGGCCAGGCTTTTTGCGAAGGCTTTGAAGATCCCTTCGATTTTATGGTGTTCATTTTCGCCCTCGGCCTGGATATGGAGTGTACAGCCGGCGGTGTCACAGAAGGATTTGAAGAAATGAGAAAATAGCTCCGTGGGCAGATCCCCGATCTTTTCCCGTTTGAATTCCGCCTTCCAGACGAGAACGGGACGTCCGCTGAAATCAAGGGCCACCGTGGCGAGACACTCATCCATGGGCAGAACAAAGCCGTAGCGGGCCAGGCCCTTTTTGCTGCCCAGCGCATCCCGGAATGCAGTTCCGAGAGTCAGTGCCGTATCCTCCACGCTGTGATGTTCATCCACATACAGATCCCCGTGACAGTTTATGTCCAGATCCATTTTCCCATGCCGGGAAATCTGTTCGAGAAGGTGATCAAAAAAGCCGATTCCGGTATTAATATTTGAAACGCCGGTTCCGTCCAAATCCAGCCGCAGGGAAATATCGGTTTCGGCCGTTCTCCGTTCGATTTCTGCACAGCGCGGCCGGTTCATCAGCATATCCTCGATTTCCGGCCATCCGGAAACCCTGAAATCTGCGTCAAGTTCGGATTCTGTTCCGATATAAATGCTTTTGCAACCAAGGTTTTTAGCGAGTTGGATATCGGATTCACGATCCCCGATAACCCAGCAGTTCCGGATATCATAGGGGGCGTTCAGATAGCAGGTCAGCATGCCGGTCCCCGGCTTCCGGCTCCCGGATGGCGCATCGGCCGTACTCCGGTCGATATGGATAGCCGCAAACTGAATTCCCTCACCTTCCAGTGTGCGCAGCAGCAGATCCTGAAGGGGCTGAAAATCGGATTCGGGGTAAGCGGGGGTGCCGAGCCCGTCCTGATTGCTGACCATGACCAGTTCAAAATCCGATTCGGTGGCAATTCGTCGCAGAGAGCTGATCATTCCGGGCAGAAAACGAAATTTTTCCAGACTGTCCACCTGTTCGTCTTCAGGTTCGGCGATGAGAGTGCCGTCACGGTCGATAAACAGACATTTTTTCATACTCTTTCCTTCTTCATTATGAGATTATATCCCGGCTTAAAATCCATCCAGTATATCAAGAAGCGCCTGATTGTCGTATTCGCTGCCGATGGTGATGCGAAGGCAATTTTCACAATGGAGCTGCCGTGAGCGATTGCGGACGATGATCTGATTCTGCAGAAGAAATTCATAGAGGGAATCGGCGTCCTCGACCCTGACCAGAAGAAAATTTGCATCGGAGGGAAAAACCATCTGTACGAAATCATAGCGCCGTAGCTCCCGGGAAAGTCTGTCCCGTTCGCGGATGAGAAGATCGACCTGACGCGTCATCAGGATTTCATTATTGAGCACATCGAGAGCAATCCTCTGTGTAACGCCATTCACATTATAGGGGTATTTGATGCGGTTGAGGACGGAAATGATGTCCGGGCTTGCGAAGGCCATACCGAGACGCAGGGAGGCCATGCCCCAGGCTTTTGAGAAGGTGCGCAGGATTACGAGATTCGGATAGGTGTTTAATTCGCTGAGAAAACCGGCATCCCCGGTGAAGTCGATATAGGCTTCGTCGAGAATGACAAGGCCGCTGAATCTGTTTAGTAATTCAATAATTGAATTTCGGTCTAGCAGGTTTCCGGACGGATTATTGGGTGAGCAGAGGAAAAGAAGTTTGCTATCCTGAGCGGAGGCCAGAACGGCCGCTGCGTCAATCTGAAACTCCGGAGTGAGGGGGACTTCCCGAACACCCACATTGTTGACATTTGCCGCGACGGCATACATGCCGTAGGTGGGAGGCATGATGAGAATGGAATCACGGCCGGGTTCGCAGAAGGCGCGAATGAGCAGATCAATGGCTTCATCGCTGCCATTGCCGAGAAATATGTGCTCTTCGCGGCATTTAAGCAATTCTCCGATACGTTTTTTGACTTCTTTCTGTGCCGGATCGGGATAGCGGTTGTACAGGGCTGCGCCGGGTGTGCCGAGGGAGTTTTCATTTGCATCCAGAAAAATACCGGTACTGCTGCTGTACTCATCCCGTGCGCTGCTGTAGGGTGATAAATTGCGAATATTTTCCCGGAGGATTTCTGCTGCATTGAATGCTTGTTTCATTTATTTCTCCGTGATTCTCTTTTCTGGGAGATCTTTTCGCGACGAAGCTGCATAGAGAGGGCGTGCGCCTGCAGTCCTTCTGCGGCAGCCATACTTTCCACGGTGTCCGCGAGGGCCAGAACGCCGCCGTCCGTGAGTTCGAGAAAGGCGATCTTTTTCATAAAGCTTTCTGTCCCGAGGCCGCTGATACTTTTTGCATAGCCATTTGTGGGAAGTGTGTGATTTCCGCCGCCGGCATAATCTCCGGCGCTTTCGGGTGTGAGTGTGCCGATGAAGACGGATCCGGCATTCCGGACGCCATCCGCCAGTGTCCGCGCATCCCGGCATTGAAGGATCAGATGTTCGGGTGCATAGTCATTGGCGAAATCCCGGGCTTCGTTCAGGTCCCGGCAAAGGACGAGCGCGGAATTTTCAAGAGCCTTTTTCGCAATGTCCCGTCGTGGCAGGCGTTTGAGGATGAGGTCCACATTTACCTGCGTTTCCTTCAGGACCATTTCCGAATCGGTGAAGAGAATGGCCTGGCTGTCGGGGCCATGTTCGGCCTGTGCGAGGAGATCGGCCGCCACAAGTTCCGGGTCGGCGCTGTCATCGGCAATCACGGCTACCTCCGACGGCCCGGCGGGCATATCAATGGAAACGCCCTTTCCGGCAGCAATCTGTTTGGCGAGGGTTACCCACTGATTACCGGGGCCGAAAATTTTATGGACAGCCGGAACGCTTTTTGTTCCCCATGTCATGGCAGCAATAGCCTGCGCTCCACCCAGTGCGTAGATATCCGTGATTCCGCATATTTTTGCCGCAAACAGGATGGCGGGATGGATTTTGCCCTCGGAATTCGGGGGTGTGCAGAGAATGCGGACCGGGCATCCGGCAACCCGGCTGGGAACGCCGAGCATGAGAACGGTGGAAAAAAGCGGCGACGTACCGCCCGGGACGTAGAGGCCGACTTTGTCGACGGGCTGCCAGCGCTGACGGTATTCCACGCCTTCACGGATTTGAACCGACAGTCCGGAGGGACGCTGTGGTTCATGGCCGATAAGCAGATTGTCATAGGCCTGATGGATGGCTTTGCGGAGCTCTATGGGGATCTGTCTCTCCGCTTCATCAATAATCCAGGCATCGATTTTAAGTTTCTCCGGGCGTACGCCATCAAATTTTTCGCTGTAATCCAGACAGGCGGCATCCCCCTTCTGCCGTACGTCTTCCATGATGGAGCGGATAGCCGCCTCTCGTTCGGCGCTGTCATCCAGGGACCGGCGCAGCGAATCTCTTAATGTTTCTCCATCGGGATAGCGCAGTATTTTCATGCTCAATTCCTTCAGCCTATCATTTTTTCAATGGGTATCACCAGAATCCCTTCGGCGCCGGCCGCCCGGAGCGCATCGATATTTTCCCAGAAATCATCCTCCCGGATAACGGAATGGAGGGACGACCAGCCGTCCTGTTTCAGAGGCATGACGGTGGGGCTTTTCATGCCGGGCAGAATGTCCGTGATCGCGTCAACGGCCGAATTCGGGCAGTTCAGCAGGATGTACTTGTGATTCTTGCTTTTATTGACGGCCTGGATGCGGAAGAGCAGCCGTTCCATTATCGTCCGTTTTTCGCTGCTGAGATTGGGGGACGCCATCAGGACGGCTTCAGATTCCAGGATGGTTTCCACTTCCTTCAGGCCGTTTCCGGCAAGCGTGGATCCGGTACTGACAATATCAAAGATGCCGTCGGAAATGCCGACGGACGGCGTAATTTCCACCGAACCATGAATCTTGTGTATGGAGGCATCAACCTGTTTTGACTTGAAATAATTTGAAAGAATGCCGGGATAGGAGGTGGCAATTTTCAGCCCCTGCAGATCCTGAGGGCCGGAATAGGAGAAAGACCGGGGAAAGGCCAGGCTCATCCGGCAGCGGCCGAATCCCAGTTTTTCCATGAGATCAAGCGGAAGCTGGCGTTCCAGGAAAATATTCTCACCGGCGATTCCGGCATCGGCGGTTCCGTCCGCGATGCAATCCGGAATATCATCATCCCGGAGAAAGAGTATCTGCAGCGGAAAATTCAGGGCCATGCTCCGTAGCGTGCTTTTGTGTCCGTTGCCGAAACTGATGCCGCTTTCCTTCAGCAGTTCCATGGTTTTGTCGGCCAGCCGTCCCGACTTCTGTACGGCCAGTGTAAGTGTTGTGTCCTGATTTTGCATTTTTTTTTCCTTTCAAAAAAAAACCCGGTCAGAAGGCCGGGTTTTAAGAATTATATGTTGTGTTCTGTTCCTAAAAACCCGGTCGATAAAAATGATGATGGTGGTGTCTGATGCTTTTCATAGAATCAATTTACGGCAGCTTTCGAATATATCCAACAGGAAATATTCAGATATTTCCCCGGAAATTCGAAATGAAGGGGGCTGGCAGCTGTGGATTTAGAAGCCTTTGTTTCTGACGCCAGTTTCCGTATTTTTCCTGAAATGCGCGGAACAGAAAAGGGACAGAAAACATGAAAACGGTATTTATTGTGGGTGTGACATCCGGGATCGGCCTGGCCGTGGCAGAGGAGTATCTGAAACGGGGCGACCGGGTCGGTGGATTCGGCAGAAATACGGATATGCTTAAGAAGCTGGAAACCGACTGGCCGGGCGCTTTTTATGGGGAAGGACTGGATATCCGGGACTCGGGCGAGATTGATGCGGCGCTGGAACGGCAGCGGGAGAAAACGGGAATTCCGGATCTGCTTCTCATGTCCTCCAGCATCAGTGTACACAACCGGGATCTGGATCTGGAACCGGAGGAGGATCTGATTCATACGAATGTGCGCGGATACACGGCGGTTCTGCTCTGGGCTGTGCGTCTCTTTCGGAATGTGGGCCACGGCCATGTCGCCGGTATCACCTCCATCGCCCAGTTCATTTCCTCGAAGAGTCCCGGTTACAGCGCGTCTAAAAGCTGGGAAGCCAAATATCTCGACGGCCTGCGCATCAAGACTGCCGGGGAGAATATTATTATCAGCGAAATTATTCCGGGATTTGTCCGGACTCCGCTGATCAGCGACCGGCAGTCCCTGTTCTGGGTCGTGCCGGTGGAAAAGGCGGCCCGGCAGATCGTGAAAGGCCTGGACCGGAAACGGACGACCCTGTTCATCTCGCGGCGCTGGCGTTTCGTGAAATGGTTCATTGCCATTGTTCCGGCGTCTCTTATCCGAAAAATTATGAGTATAAAGGATAATCGGGTGTAAATCCCGATGTCGTTTCTGAACAGATATTCAGATAAATGAAATATTACAGCAGAATTTCTCTGACGGCTCTTTCGATCTGATCCAGCCGATCTTCCATGCTTCCGCTCAGGCCGATGGACATGCGCACCAGTCCGGGTGACAGTCCCATACGGTCCTGGTCTGACCGGGCGATTTCGGATGATGTGGAGGATCCGGAACAGCTCATGAGGGTGTCAAAATATCCGAGCGAGACGGCGATGAAACCGAAATGTGCCGTATTCTGGAGATAATTCATAAACTCGTCGGCCTTTTCCTCGCTGCCGCAGTCGATGCTGAGCATCCCGCCGTATCCGTAACCGTCGTTCAGCATGGATTTGAACAGGTCATGCTGAGGATGGGTCTTCAGGCCGGGGTAATTGACGCGGACACCCAGTTCTCCCAGGCGACGGGCTATCACAAGCGCCCGGATGCCGTGTTCCTTCATGCGGATGGACAGGTGGGGCAGTCTCTGAATGATGTCAAAGGCGACTCTGGGATCGGGTGTGGGGCCGAGCAGCATGACGCGTCCCGTGTGCAGATCCATGAGTTGATAGATGAAATCCCGGGACGCACAGACCGCACCGGCAATGAGATCCGAGGCGCCGTTGATGTATTTGGTCAGCGAATAGATGACGATATCCGCACCCAGCCGGGCGGGAGAAATCATCATGGGTGTGAAGGTGTTGTCCACAGCCAGGAGAAGGTCATGTTCTTTTGCGATTTTGGCGAGAATGCGAATGTCGGAGGCCTTGAGGGTCGGATTGGAGATGGATTCGGTATAAAGGAGTTTTGTATTGTCGCGGATAGCGGCCTCAAATTGCGTTGGATCATCCGGATCGACAAAGGTCACCTCCACGCCCATCTGCGGAAGAACATGTTCGAAAAAAGCGTGGGTTCCGCCATAGATGGTATTGGAGGAAACGAGATGATCGCCTGCATGACAGATCTGCAGCACCGTGCTGGTGATGGATCCCATTCCGCTGGCGGTGACGAGAGCGTGTTCCGTATTTTCCATGGCGGCGAGATAGCGGGCCAGCGTATCCGTCGTCGGATTGAAGTGCCGGCTGTAGAGGAAGCAGCCGCCCTGCTCCGGCGTTTTCAGGCCCCCGAAAATTTCTGGCATGGTGTGCGAATCCAGCACAGTGAATGTGGCGCTACGTTCCACTGATGGCGTGACACCCCCGTGTTCACCGAATTCCCGTCTCACATCCATCATGGCTTTTTCCGGATTGAATGACGTCATCCTTCCCCCTTACGACTTTTCCTAAAATTAAGGAAAGTGAGGTCGGAGAAAAAGTCCTAAACGATGGAATAAAAATGAACGCGAAGACGGCGACGGATTAACCGGCAGAATTCTGCAAAAAATAGCATAAGAAATAAAACGGTCCGGAAACCCGAACGGGCAAACCGAAACCCGGCGCCATAGTTATTTCAAGGCGTTTTTCAGTTCATGAAAAAGATTGGGATTGGAGACGATGATCGTTCCGCCGTACAGGTTGAAATCGCTGCCGTCACAGGCGGAAACCCGCCCTCCGGCTTCGCGGACCAGCAGTTCGCCGGCAGCCATATCCCAGGGCTGCAGATTGAATTCCCAGTATCCGTCCAGACGGCCGCAGGCGACGAAGGCCATGTCGAGTGCCGC
The DNA here is from genome assembly GCA_046735395.1 of Fidelibacterota bacterium. Classification (GTDB taxonomy): domain Bacteria; phylum Fidelibacterota; class Fidelibacteria; order Fidelibacterales; family DSDE01; genus JBJKQR01. Next base: position 112,544 of record JBJKQR010000008.1, read on the forward strand.
GGATCCTTCGCGGCGGATTCCCATGGATTTCGTATAGAGATCCTTGAAAAGTTCGAAATTCCGGTGGTAGTTTTCGTTATGCTCATAGGGAAAGCCGGTCGCCAGGAGCGACCGTTCAAGGGTTGTCACTCCGGAAACATGGATGGCTTTCCCGTTCAGTGTGGCGCCCTGCCCATCCACCGCTTCGAAATGTTCATCGTGCATGGGATCATAGACGATGCCGAGCAGGGTCCGGGCATTATAGGTCAGCGCAATGGAAACATTGAAAAGAGGAAAGCCGTGCATAAAATTTGTGGTTCCGTCCAGAGGATCGACAACCCAGCGGTAGGGTGAGTCGCTGCGCTTCAGATCACTTTCCTCCGCCAGTATCTGGTGGTCGGGGAAAGCGTCCGAAATAACCGACTTGATAAAGGCTTCGCTGCGCTTGTCCACGTCCGTAACGGCGTTGACCCGGCCCTTCCACTCAACCTGATGCTGATCATTCAGGCCGGCCATGATAATGTCGCCGGCGCCGTGAGCCGCCTTCCGGGCGATTTCCAGGAAACGGTCCGTCACTTATAGATTTCCTTCAGTTTTGCCACGAGAGCGTCACCACGAAGATCTTCAGCACTGATGACGCCATTCGGATCGAGAAGGACAGTGTGAGGAATTGAACGGACGGCGTACAATTTGCCTGCTTCGTTATTCCATCCCTTCAGGTCCGAGCACTGGGCCCAGGTGATTCCATCGTCTTGAATGGCCTTTTTCCAGTTTTCCTTTTTTGTATCGAGGCTGACGCCGAGAATCTGAAATCCCTTCGGATGGTATTCCGCATAGGCTTTGACGACGTTGGGATTTTCCATGCGGCAGGGACGGCACCAGCTGGCCCAGAAATCGACCAGCAGCCAGCCGCCGCGGAACTGTGACAGGGTTACGGGCTGGCCGTCCGGGCCGTCCAGCGTGAAATCGGGCGCGGTCTTTCCCACCTGCACTGCCGCCAGCAGAGTCGCGTAGGCATCCACGGACTTTCCGTATTTTCCTTTCCTGACATCTGAGCTGTAGAGGCCGAGAAATTCCTGAAGTTCGTCCAGATTCATGCGATAGGCGTTACGGTCAGTGAGCCAGGCGGCGACAGCGGATTCGCCATGTCCCTTGATCCATTCGGAGAGATAGGATTTTTCGCCCTGATCCTCTATATCATAGAGAGAATCGAGTCGGGCCATGTCTTCCTGATCGTTACTCTTGAAGGCCTTCTGGTATTCCAGATAAATTTCATTCATGGCGGATTCGAAGCTTTCGATGCCCTTGTTGTAGGCGTTGAAAAGATCCTGTGAGGGCGATCCGCTCAGAGAGGAGCTGTCGGGCGTGTCGGCATCCAGCGTCAGAGACATGACGGCATTTTCCAGAAATACCGGGAAGCGGCCATCGGATGAATTTGCCCGGAACGCGAGGTAAAGCGGTTCGTCCAGTTTTCCGCTGAAGGTAAATTGTCCGTTTTCGACCGTGGCGGAATCAATGGGGATATACTGCCGGTCAATGCGTTCCTCGAGGTAAACTTTATCGGCCGTAGCGCCGCTTACGGTTCCGTTGATGGTGTAGCCGCTGTCGCTGCTGCGGCTGCAGGACCCCAGAATGACGATGCTCAGCGATACGAAAAAAATGATCTTATTCATGATACTTCCCCCAAAATATGCTCGTTGTTTAGTCCATCCGTTCATGTCCGGGAAATATAGACAATTTTCATCACTTTATGAGGAAAAAATTCGGCAGGCAGTCTTCCGGAAAAATTCGGACACACGGGTTTTGATGAAGCCCGGCCGGATATTATGATTATATCTCAATCACGGTTATTCTTCTTTATTATTTTTCATTTCATCACGACCTTGGTGACAAATGAGACAGCAGGAAACGGAATTTTCATCAGAGTCACTTTCGGAGCATTTGTTCTGGGATCTTGATCGGGATATTCATTCGGAAACGATTATTTCACAGGTGCTTCAATTCGGCCTCATGGATGATTGGGTAAAAATTCAAGACTATTACGGCCTGGATAAGATCGTGGCCACGGCCCTGAAAATGAAGAATCCCGATAAAAAGACAGCCTCTTTCCTGGCATTAAAGACAAATACGGATAAATATCAATTTTTATGTTATTCACAGAAACCATCACTTCCGCCACACTGAAACTTTTAAAGGCGCTTCAGGCCGAGGCACCCTTGAAAACCACACGCTAGGATTTCTTCGGAGATATTTCACTGGAAGATGCTGAGGTAAATATGTGGCTGAGCAAATTTCAGAGGGCCGTATACTCCGCCATCTGAAATTATCGGTTGGAAATTCCCTGAATATCTGTTATACTCGGTTGTATTTGAAATTTAACAATTTGACGGGCGATCAATCAGGATCAGACGTCAGGGATGTAAATTGCTTTCAGTCAGAAACAGAACCTTCATAAGAAAGGAGTTGGATTTGAAAAAGACGATGAAACAGTGCCTGCTTTGGACGGCAGCATTGCTGCTGATGCTTTCCTGCGACCGGAAACCGGTGACGTATTATCACTTCTCTCAGGGAATTCCGGTGGACCGGGACAGCCTGACAACGATTCCCATTGTGGAAAAATCCTATTTAAAGCAGATGGTCGTAAAGTATGCGCAGATTGACAGCCCCAGCTATTCGATTATTCCGGTGAATTATGGCGGGACAGACAGTATTGTTGTCATATATTCCATGGTTGATTCCTTTTTTGTTGAAGTATCTGCCGAGTCCGGGACGTCCTTTGGATTTGGAGCCGGCTCATTCAAGCAAGATTCGGACAAGAAAGAATCTTACATTCATGAAATAGGACCTGATAATAGGTATTTTGATACCGAGGCCTTACTTCGTATCAGAGAGGACGACGAAGGGCGGGGCCTGGAATATTCCTGGATCCGGGGCGATGAAAGCGTCCCCGAGCCGGTGGAAGTGGCGAAATATTTTGAAGAGGGAGACAACTTCCCGGATTTTCAGACGATGACCATCGATTCGGCTGCGTTTTCTTCTGTGTCCCTGGCGGGCAAACCCGTCGTCATCAATTGGTGGCACACGGGATGCGGACCTTGCAGGGAAGAATTTCCGGATCTGAATAATTTTGTTGATAAATACGGTGAGAATGTTCGCTTCCTCGCAATAACTGTGGATGAGGACGTTGAGTTATTGAAAGAATTCTTAAAGGAATTTGATTTCAAATATGAACATCTGCTGGCAAATGACGAACTGAAGTCTCTGTTGCATTCAGCCTATCCGGTAAATGTCATCATTGATAAAAACGGAAAGGTTGTTTTTGCAAAATCGGGTCTGCATTACACGTCTTCCGGTGAACATGATTTCACGGCATTTGAGGAAGTGCTGCAGAAAGTTGTGAACGAATAAACGCTATTTCGAAAGAACCGATTAAATAAAAGTGAATCGTCGCGGTATCTGATTCACACTGACACAGCCGGATGGATTTTCCTCATGGAAAAAGTCTGAGACGGCCGTGGAAAATTCCGTATATTCGGCGCATGATCAAATCAGATTCCATGACTGAAGAAGGCGGGCGCCGGAAAATCGACCTGAGCAGCTG
>JBJKQR010000009.1:0-60146 GCA_046735395.1 Fidelibacterota bacterium
GAACTGCTTCAGCAGTCCATTGCCTTCCTGAATGCCAAATCTCTGGCTGGTGCGACCATTATCACCTCCGGTGACAAGGCTACGGATTTCTGATTATTCTAATCATATCCGATATTCTGAAAAGCCCGGTTCGCCGGGCTTTTCTTTTATCCAGCCATTTTTCCACATCCGGATTGACTGAGAGCACATGCCGGGGTGACTTTATTCTTTTAATCCGCAGAATATATTCCTAAACTCTGAAAAGACTAACAGGGAGTAAGAAGATGAAAAGTAAATTCGCAGTTGCGTTGATCATGTCTGCACTCTTTTCTGCCTTCATGATCGCGGATGGGAATCCGAAGGTGGAAAACAGGATACAGCAGCCGGGTTTTACCACGGCACAGGCGCAGCCTGTTCTGCTGGCTCAGACGGTGATCAAGCGGACCAGCAGCGCCAAGACCTCCACACAGATGAAGAAGGTGGACACGCAGGAAGAGAAAATACAGGCCCTCGAACGGGAAGTCGCGGATCTGAAGGCTGAAAATGCCCGGCTGCGTTCGGCGATTTATGAAGCACGAAAAGCCCTGGAAAGAGTAAAATAGGGGAGGTCAATAATGAAAAGACTTAGCATAATCACGCTGCTTCTATTTACGGCAATTTCCTTTTTCGGCTGTACACAGGAAGGAAATCTCGACGTGACCAACAGCAGTAACGGATGGGTGGACGTCACGGTGGATCAGGATCTGACGCGTCTCGACGCGGATGAAAGTGTGACCTATACCTGGGATTTTCTGGCCGATGCCAGCAAGGACGTTCCGGTTACAGCAGACGGCCTCTATGTTATCGGGTTTGAAAGTACCGGATTCGTCGCCGGAGGGCAGGATGATCAGGTGGAAGTATGGGGCAATGCCGCTGCTCTGACCATCACAAATAACGGCAGCTATTCAGTGAATGAAATATATATTTCAGAATATACAAATGATACCTGGGGGACGGAGTGGCTTGGCAGCGATGTGCTGGCGCCCGGTGCATCCGTTGTCTTTACGGTAGAACCCAACGCCTATGATGTGAAGGTAGTTGATACGAACGGAAATATCTATGTCAAGAGTTGGCTCGACTGGGTCTATCTGGACAGAGACACCATGTACGAACTGACCGTGGGCGGGAAAGGCGGATTGAAGAAGGGCGTTGCTGATATGAAACGGCAGGGCGGGGATCCTGGAAAATCCGATGCTGCACATCTTCGGATCATCAGACGCTGAGAAGTCTTCACAAATTACAGATTCGAGTCCGGTCATCAGGCCGGACTTTTTTTATTCGATGAATCCGGGACCGGGAATTTTATAACAAAGTATTGCGGTAACAGGGGATTTGGTTTAATTTTTCTTCAATCATGATAAAAGTATTCAGCAGGGAAGCAAAAAAACGCATCATTGATGATTTCCGCAACTATGTCTCGCCGCATAAGGCGGATGTATTTCAGTCCTATGGGCTTGATTTCATCATGGGCCGGCGTGAAGGAATCCATATCTGGGATGTGGACGGCCGCAGGAAGCTCATCAACTGCCACAGCAATGGCGGCGTATTTAACCTGGGACATCGGAACACGGCGCTGATTTCCGTCCTGAAGAATGCCCTGGAATCCGTGGATATCGGGAATCATCATTTCATGTCCGAGCAGCGGGCTGCCCTGGCCCGGAAACTTGCGCTGCTGACACCCGGTGACCTGAATTACAGTATTTTCGGCGTGAGCGGGGGCGAAGCGATCGATCTGGCGCTGAAACTGGCCCGGGGCTATACGCAGCGATCGGATATCATTCGCACGGAGGGCGCCTATCATGGCCATACCGGACTGGCCCTGGCTGCAGGTGAACCCAAGTACCGAAATCCCTTCGGCATCTTCATTCCGGGATTCAAGAGTGTGCCCTTCAATGATGTGGACGCATTGAAACAGCTTTTGTCCCCGAGAACGGCTGCCGTTATCCTGGAAACGGTGCAGGCCACATCGGGCATCGTGGTCCCTGACCTGAACTATATGAAGGAAGTACGGCGTCTCTGCAGCGAAAACGGGACTCTGCTCATCCTGGATGAAGTGCAGTCGGGCTTGGGACGGACGGGCCGAATGTGGGCATTTGAACATTTCGGAATTATCCCGGATATGCTGGTCAGCGGCAAAGGCCTGTCCGGCGGGCTCTATCCCATGAGTGTTACCATGATTCGTGAATCCATTATGAATTTTTTTAAGGATGATCCCTTTATCCATGTGAGCACCTTCGGAGGGGCGGAACTCGGTGCCGTCGTTTCGCTGGAAGTTTTGAAAATCACCTCCAATCCGGCTTTTCTCAATCATGTGGAAGTCATGGGAAACCAGCTTCGTGAGGGCTATGAACAGCTTCTGAAGAAATTTCCGCGAAGTCTGGCCGGATATTCGCAGCTGGGTATGATGACCAGCCTGCGTTTTCATGATGCTGAGACAGGCCCTCTGTTTACACGGGCGGCCTATGATGCGGGAATCTGGGCCCTCTTTGCCAATAATGACAGCCGGGCAGTGCAGATTTTGCCTCCCCTCGTAGCCACATCCGAGGAGGTGGCTGAAATTCTGAAACGTATTCGAAATGCGCTGCGGCGGCTTCCCGTATATCGCCTCCTGTCCCATTCGCTTCGCCACAGCCGGAAACAGCTGACAGAAAGGACCCCGGTGTGAGTCTTCTTATTCCCGATATTGATTTTCAGGCTTTTGAAAATCAGCTCAATCCCTCTGTTCGGGACGCCCTGCCCATGGGCGCGGAAATCCTGGGCTATGGGGAAATTTCATCCGTCTTTTCGCTGCGGGACGACAGCGGCCGGAAAATCGCTGTCAAGCGTCTTCCCGTTTTCAACAGCCGGGAGGAGATTGAAGAATTTAAGGTAACCTTCATGGATTACAATCAGCGCCTTCGGGACTGCGGCCTTCTCGTTCCGGACGGGGATGTGACGGCTGTGCGAAGGAAAAACGGCGCCTGGTCCGCCTATGTTCTGCAGGAGTCCCTGGAACCGTCTGATATTGCCAGTACAGGCCTGGCTGAGCGCGAGGCTGAGTCTGCGTCGAGGCTGTTCCGATCGGTCCTGTTGTATATGGCGGCTGTCTGGCAAAAGAATGAGGGTGCTTCGCGGCAGCTTCTGGGGCTGGACGGCCAGATATCCAACTGGGCCTTCAGCGGAGGAACCCTGTCCTCGGGATTGCCGGAATTGATCTATATCGATACGTCCACCCCTTTCATCCGTATGGACGGCCGGGAGCAGTTCCGGGCCGAAATCCTGCTCCAATCCGCACCTGCCGGCCTTCGCGTATTGCTTAAAAAGATGTTTCTGCAGGAAATCCTCGACAGATATTATCGTTTTCAGGATGTGATCACAGATCTGGGCGCCAATCTGATCAAGGAGGGCGCATCCCGTCATCTTCCGCTTCTCGTGAACCTGGTCAATTCCATGCTGGATTCGGATCTGAAGGAATTTTCTCTGAGGGAATTCACGGTGGAAGACATTGAAAATTATTACAGACGCGACAAATTCATCTGGCAGCTTTTTCTGGCAGCGCGGCGGGCAGACCGCTGGCTGCAGACCCGGATTTTCAGACGCCGCTATGAATTTCTGCTTCCTGAAATCAAGCAGCGATAAAGGACCGCGCATGCTTACACGCAGTGTACCATTCCTGTCATTTCTCATCCTGATGTGGAGCTGTCAGACTGCAGACCTGTTTCGAAATTCACCGGCCCCGCAGTCGATTCCCGATCTGGATTCGGCGGTGGTGTCCGGTGTGCTGGAAAACGGCCTGACCTATTATATCCGGCATAACGATTATCCGGAAGACCGCATCGAAATGCAGCTTCTGGTGAATGTGGGCAGTTTGCAGGAAACAGAATCCGAACGGGGTTACGCTCATTTTCTGGAACATCTTGCCTTCAACGGCACGATGCATTTTCCCGGGCAGGATCTGGTCAATTATCTGGAAGGCATCGGCATGCAGTTCGGTGCCGATGTGAATGCCTATACCTCCTTTGAGGAAACCGCGTACAGGCTGCAGCTGCCGGCGGATAATCCGGAATTTCTGGAAAAGGGCCTGCTCGTTTTTCAGGACTGGATGGGGGGCATCGGCCTGGACTCACTGGAAGTTGAAAAAGAAAAGGGCGTCATACTGGAAGAGCTCAGGCTGAGAAAGGGTCTTGCCGCCCGCCTTCGTGATATTCATCTGCCGGTGCTGCTGAAGGATTCCCGCTATCCGGACCGGCTGCCCATCGGGTTGGAATCCAGTATCCGCGGCGCAAAATCCACCGATCTCCAGGCCTTTTATCACAGATGGTATCAACCGGAAAACATGGCCATCGTCATTGTGGGTGATGTGGATGCCGAAGATCTGAAGGATAAGATTCAGAAACAGTTCAACGTCAGCGCTCCGGAGCTGATTAATTATCCGGACGTCTTTCCGGTTCCCCGAAAACCTGAATTCTGTGTGAGTGTGGCACAGGATCCGGAACTGAGTTACGGAAATCTTTCGCTGTATACCAAACATGCCCCCCGGCAAATCCATACAACCCGGGACTACCGGCAATTTCTGGCGGCACAGCTGAGTATGCAGATCCTCAATGAACGCCTGGATGTGCTCGCACGAAAACCGCATACTCCCTTTCTGGGTGCAGCCGCTTCCTACGGCTCCTATGTGAGACCTCTGGATGTATTTACCCTGGGAACAGCCTTTGATCCGGACAGTCTCAGGCCCGCGGTCCGGGCTCTCACTCGTGAGGCGCTGAGAGCACAGCGTTTCGGCTTTACCGGATCCGAGCTGAAAAGGGCCGCCGCAGATCTGATGAGCAGCTATAAAAAAGCCTGGACCGAACGGACCAAGACCACGTCCGGGAGCCTTCTGGAAAGCTATAAAAATCATTTTCTCACCGGAGAGCCGGAGCCGGGAATTGAATATGAATTCAATCTCGTTTCCCGTCTGCTGCCCCGAATCAGGCCCGCTGACCTGAAACAGGCTCTGAATCAGATGCTGGATGCTCCCGACCAGGTTGCTCTCGTCAATCTTCCGGAAAATACGGCGGCCGTGATCGATTCCACCGGGCTGGCGACCCTTCTAAAGGAGGTTGCCGGGGAAGACATCCGGAATGAAGCCGACGACGACACAGATGTATCCTTTCTCGATTTCAAACCCGAACCAGGGACTGTTGTGAAACGAATAGATTATGAGAAACCGGGAATCCGTGAAGTGATTCTGGCGAATGGCCTGCACGTGTATCTGCACCCGAGTGACTATAAAAATGATCAGATTATCTTTTCCGGCTACAGCCCGGGTGGATTGTCCATGGCAGAGAATGCAAATTATTTTTCAGCATCCATGGCTGTAAATATCATGATGGAAAGCGGTCTGGCCGGCCTGGACAAATCCCGGCTTGATAAAGCTCTGTCCGGTATGAATCTGCGGGTCACTCCCCGGATCGGCGATGATTTCGAAGGCTTCAGCGGATTGTCCGACCGGTTGTCACTGGAGACGGCCCTGAAGCTGGTTAATCTGTATTTTACCCGGTCCCGCTATGATTCGACGGTATATCCCATACTCCGAACCCATCTTTCCGCGCTGTTACAGCGCAGGGAGAATGATCCGGATGCCGTATTCGAAGACAGTCTGTCCTCCTGTCTCTATGACCGCAATCCCCGGATGAGGCCCCTGCGCAGTTCCGATCTGTCCGCGATTGATCCGGCCGCGGCGGCCGCGTTCTTTCGTGAACGCTTTGCCAATCCGTCCGATTTTTCCTTCTATTTCTCAGGCAATTTCGATACAGACAGCCTGGAGCTGCTCTGCCGCAGGTATCTGGGAACGCTCTCCGGTTCCGGTAGGCAGGACGTGGTACCCGATACCCATCCGGTCATGCCTGATACGGTTATGGTCAGGACTGTGACGAAGGGAATTGAGAATAAGGGCCGGGCCTGTATGGTGTTTTTCGGTGATACGGATTTTTCCTGGCATGAGGTCCACAATCTGAATTCCACTGCTCAGGCGCTGGAAATTCTGCTCAGAGAGCGGATCCGCGAAGATCTGGGAGGTACTTATGGCATCGGTGTCAGTCTGCGTCTGTTTCCGCAAATCCGGCCCCGTTATGAATTCATCATCGATTTTTCCTGTGATCCGGCACGGGAGGAAGAACTGTCCGGGCAGGTACTGAGCCTGATTGACAGTCTGCGAAGCAATGTCCGGGATACGTCCGTGATAGAAAAAGTCAGGGAAGGTTTTCTCCGTCAGAGGGAGACGGATATAGAAACCAACCGATTCTGGACGGCCATGATGCAGAATTATACGGTCTATGGTTTCGGGCTGGAAAATATTCTGAATTACCCGGAATTAAGCCGGGATTTCACGATACAGGTTTTTCAGAAGCTAATCCGGGAAAAATTCAATCCGGAAAAATATCTCAAAGTATATCTGTTGCCGGATCATCTGTCCGGAGAAGGGAAAGAGGCTGCACATGATTAAGAAAACCGCGATTACACTTGCTGTGTTCATTGTTCTGGTTATTTTAGGCACCCTGCTGTACTATAATCGGATGACGACCCGGGCTATTCCGGACTACACCGGCCGGCTGGTCTTCAAAGGGCTGGAGGAACCGGTGGAGATATACCGGGACAAATATGCAGTTCCTCACATTTTCGCGAAGAATGAAGCGGATCTGTACCGGGCTACGGGCTATCTCATTGCCGAAGACAGGCTCTGGCAGATGGATCTGCTCCGGCGGGTCACCACAGGCCGCCTGTCGGAAATATTCGGAAAGGATCTGGTCCAGGTTGACCAGCTCATGAGAGCACTGAAGATCACGGACAAGTCCATAAAAATTCTGGCAAAGTCAAATCCTGACATTCTGACGGATCTGGAAAGTTTTTCCCGGGGTGTAAATCAGTTTATCAAGGATCATGAACATAAACTGCCGGTGGAATTCAGCATACTCGGTTACAAGCCCGAACCCTGGCAGCCGGTGTATTCCGTAAATCTCATCGGCTATATGGCCTGGGATCTGACCATGCCCTACAGTGTGGAGACCGTCCTGAACAAGATTCGGGACAAGGTGACTCCCGAACAGTACGCGGAACTGATCCCGGATGTCATGAAACAGACGACGACGGTTTATCCGGCAGAATCGCTGAGCGCCCGGGATGCGGATGTGATCGGGACTTCACTGCTCGCGTCCATGGATAAGCTGAGTCAATGGGGTGTGCAGAGTTTTCAGGGAAGCAACAACTGGGCAATTTCAGGATCGAAAAGTGCCACGGGTGCTCCCATCTTCTGCAATGACATGCACCTGGGACTGAATGCGCCCGGGCTCTGGTACCAGATTCATCAGGTGGTGGAAGGGAAACTCAATGTCACGGGTGTTCTGCTGCCCGGACAGCCCTTCGTCATTGCCGGGCATAATGCGGATATTGCCTGGGGTATGACCAATGTGGATGTGGATGACATGGATTTTTACCGGGAAAAATTTGACGACAAGGGTGAAAGTTATCTCTACGATGATTACTGGTATCCGGTGGAACGTCAGGAGGAGACAATCCGGATCAAGGGCGGCACGGATACGACAGTCGTGAATCTTTTCACACAGCGCGGACCCATCATCAGCAGTTTCAAGGATTTTCGCGATGAAATGATTTCCATGACCTGGACGGGAAATCTCATGTCCAACGAGATCAGAACGGTTTACCTGCTGAACCGGGCTAAAAACTGGGATGATTTCCGTGATGCGATACAGACCTTCCGGGCGGTCTCACAGAATATTGATTACGCGGACCGCTTCGGCAATATCGGGCTCTATAACTGCGCCGGCATACCGGTCCGGCCGGCCGGGATGACCGGTATCGATATCTATCCGGGATGGACCAGTGACTATAACTGGAGAGGCATTCTGCCCTTCGAGAAACAACTTTTCAGTTTCAACCCCAGCTCGGGATACGTGAGTTCGGCCAATAACAAGACGGCCGTCAATGATTATCCCTATCCCGTTTCCCACTGGTTTGCCCTGCCGTATCGCATCGACCGGATCCGGGAACTGCTGGAGGCAAGCAATTCCATTTCCGTGGACGATATGAAGAAAATTCAGAGTGATGAAAAGTCGCTTTTTGTCGGAGAAATAAAACCTCTGCTCTTAAACGGAATGAAGGGTAAGAAAGCCTTGAGCGATCAGGGGCGGGCGATGCTGCGACGTCTGAAAAAATGGGATGATACCATGACCGTTGAGAGCCCGGAAGCTGCCGTATTCGAACTTTTTTATGTGAATTTTATCCAGAATATGCTTCAAGATGAACTGGGAGAAAAACTGTACAGAGAGTACTCCAAGACCAGTGTCCTGTCCAGATATTTTCTCAATAACCTGATGCAGAACGGAGCCAGCGCCTATGCTGATGATATCAGTACGCCGGATGTGAAGGAAACACTCTCGGATCAGATCATAAAAAGCTATAAGCAGGCGATCGCCCTTATGATACAGGACCACAGCAACAATATCGACAATTGGCACTGGGGTGATATTCACCAGCTCACTCTCAAGCATCCGCTGGGATCGGTGAAAATTCTGGACCGGCTGTTTCATTTCAATTACGGGCCCATTCCGGCACCGGGAAACGCCACTACAGTCGCCCCGATGGCCTACAAGCTCTCGGATCCCTTCGATGTGAATCACGGGCCGTCTCAGAGACATATCTATACCCCGGACAACTGGGATAATTCCTTCAGCGTGATTCCCACGGGAGAATGCGGCGTGCCGAACAGTCCGCATTACTGCGATCAGACGGAAATGTATATGAAATTCCAGTATCATCCGGATTATTTCAGCCGGGAAAAAGTCATTGAAAATGCGAAGTATAAGCAGGAGCTGCTCCCCGCAAGGCTGGGGATCTGAAAGAGTATGAGTTTTCCAGATCCATTCTACAAATGGCGTCCCCATCCCTGGCACGGCCTGGAAACAGGCACCGCGGCTCCGTCTGTTGTGAATGCCTATATCGAAATCACACCCTTCGATCTGGTCAAGTATGAGGTGGACAAGGCGACGGGATACATGCGGGTGGACCGGCCGCAGCAGACATCGAGCCTGCCGCCGACTCTCTACGGGTTCATTCCCCGGACTTACTGCGCTGAGAGGGTCAACGCCCTGTCCCCCAATGCCCGGAAGGGCGATCACGATCCGCTGGATATCTGCGTGCTCAGCGAACGCCCCATCAACAGGAATGAGGTCATTCTGAATGCCCGGGTGGTGGGCGGCATCCGGATGGTGGATCATGGAGAGGCGGATGACAAGATCATCGCGGTTCTTGCCAACGATGCCCATTACGAGAGCGTTAGAGATATTGATGACCTGCCGGATGCGACACTTCAGCGTCTGAAGCATTATTTCTCAACCTACAAACTGGTACCCGGCGAAAGATCTCAGGTGCAGATTGATGACATCTATGACGCGGTCACTGCGCATAAAGTGATACTGGCCTCCATGGAAGATTACAATGACGTATTCGGCGACAGGTGAATGATCAGAATCCGGGACCGTCAGCAGGGGGCAAAACTCCGTGAAAAGGCGGTTGGTTACAAATGGGAAAAGTACTAAATTAGTCTGACAGACAAAGGTGGAAATATGGCAGCCGGTAGACGAAAGAAAGAGAGTGACACTCCCAAATCCTCGATTCAGTTCCATGACCGGGACAGTCGGCTTACCTTCATTCAGGAACGACTGGACAGTCTGCTGGATGAATTCGGCGGAAGTTACGGGAGTTTTCTGGCGGAGGAACTGCAGAAACGGCTCGAATATACGATTCGTGTGTTTCATGAGGATGCATCGGAACTGCTGATGGATATGGCCAAACAGAGCAATGCGATGATGTCCATGAGCGATGAAATCCGTCAGGGCCGGACGATTGAGGATCTGGTCGGGGCCAGTCCCGAACCGATTCCTGCAGCGGCAGCGAATCCGGTAAAACCGGCCGGAACACCGCCCATGGGAACGGACCGTGTCGGTATGCCGAAAAGTCTGTTTCAAAAAAAACAGGAGTAAGGAGTTTTTAGTAACACGATGAATTTTGAATTAAAACGTATTGAAGTATGGCCTTTGTTCCGGAACAGTTTTTTCGTCAGCAGCATTCTGTTTATCCTCTTTTTCATGGTAATGGGAAACGCCATCATGGAAATGCAGGCCATGCTGAGTCAGAGTATGGGCAGCGGTGACGCGGGCGTGGCGACAGGCCCGTTCATGCTGATTATAGGCGCGATTCTCAATGCCCTGCTGTTTTCCGGATTTCTGGCTGCCGGAGCCTCGCTGTACAATGTGGTCAGCAGCCGCTTCGGTGGATACCGCTTTCATCTGGACGGAGAATTCGAAGTGGAAACCCTCATTGAGGAAATTGAGACCCATTCGGGAAACGAGGCAGATATTGCCCAGGCAAAGGGAAACGATAACTGATTATGAATACAGACAGAGTTCGGGTTCGATTTGCACCCAGTCCGACCGGATACCTTCATATCGGCGGAGCGAGGACAGCCCTTTTTAATTATTTATATGCAAAAAATCTGGGCGGTGATTTTCTTCTGCGCATCGAGGATACGGATCTGGAACGCAGTTCCGAGGAAATGATTACAAAGATTCTGGACGGCCTGAGCTGGCTGGGGCTGACTCCCGATGAGGAACCGGTGCTCCAGTCCCGTTATAAACAGGAACATGTGGACGCAGCCGCGCGAATGCTGGAATCCGGCCATGCCTACCGCTGTTTCTGCAGTAAGGAAGAGCTGGATCAGGAGCGGAAGGATGCGGAGGCTCAGGGGAAAATCTATACTTACAGCAAACGATGCCGTGCCCTGTCGGACAGCGAGGTAACAGAACGTCTGAATGCCGGCCGGCCCTATACGGTTCGTCTGAAGGTACCGGACGGGGGCGTGACCCGCTTCAGGGATATGGTCTATAAATCCATCGAAGTTCAGAACCGTGAGATTGATGATTTTATCCTGCTTCGCAGCGACGGCAACCCCGTGTATCATCTGGCTGTGGTGGTGGATGATGCCCGCATGGGAATCACCCATGTGATCCGGGGTGAAGACCATTTGTCCAATACGCCCAAACAGATTCTGATCTATCTTGCGCTGGGACTGTCCGTTCCCCGCTTTGCCCATGTTCCCCTGATTCTGGGTTCGGACGGAAAACGCCTCAGCAAGCGTTTTGGTGCCACATCGGTGGAGGAATTTCAGGCCATGGGATTTCTGCCGCAGGGTGTGGTCAATTCGCTGGCACTTCTGGGATGGAGCCACCCCAGTAACGGTACAGTGTTTGACTTGCATACGCTGGTCAAAGATTTTGATATGGCCCGCATCAACCGCAAGGGGGCGATTTTTGATCTGGACAAGATGATTTATATCAATGGCCAGCATGTGAGCAGCGCATCCGCGGAAACGCTTTTTGAGGATGTGACAGGGGCTTGGGAAAAGGCCGGGTATGTACAGAGCGATGAGATCAGCCACGGCCGGGAACGACTTCTGTCAGCTATTGATCTGATGAAGCAGCGCATGCGGCTCACCGAGGAATTTGTCCGTTTCGGCGCCTACCTCTTCCGCGATCCGGAGACCTATGATCCGGAAGCGGTGGAAAAATACTGGGCCGCAGAGCGGCTGGACGCCATGATGGCAACAGTGGCGGAGCGATTCGCAGCGGTGTCACCTTTCCGGGCCGCCGATCTGGAAGCGTCTCTGCGTCATACGGCGGAGGAGTTTGATGTGAAGGCGGCGGTTCTGATTCATGCCCTCAGACTGGCCGTAACCGGTTTCTCCGTCAGCCCGGATATTTTTCAGCTTCTGGAATTTCTGGGTTCGGAGGTCATTCAAGGCCGCCTGAAAAAAGCAGCTCAATTTATAACAGAACGGATGCGATGAATCAGATCATTCACAAAGGGAAATGTATTCTGATCGGTCTTGTCCTTTTCCTGACGTCGACAATTCTGTCTGCCCAGGAATTCTTTTCCTACCGGATGTTCATCCTGGATTTTGAAAACCGCAACAGCTCCGGAGACCAGGCAGAGCTGGTGACCGAATTGCCGCGGCTCATCTTCTCCCAGGCGCTTCGGCTGCCGGAAGTCCGGTTCTTCCCGGGTACGGAATATGAATATTTCCAGGGCCATCGCGATGATCTCAGCCGTTTTCCCGGAGATATGAATGTTCCCGAGAATCTTACGCTGATGGGATCCTTTCAGAAGAATGCCGCCGACGGGAGTCTGATCGATATTCAGCTCCAGTTCGTAACGATTTCGCCCTACAGCCTCTTCGCCACCCGGAAGATCAGCAGCAGTGCATTGGATACGGATATGCTGGGTGAAGACGTGATGAAAGCCATTGCCGAGGTGCTCAAGCTGGAACTTCTGCCCTCGGATGTGGTGGCGGAAGCCTTGCCGAAGATGGATGTGGATAAGCTGACCATGGATGAACTGAAGAAGGAGATGAAGGAACTGTCCTCTTCCGTATCCGGAACAGACCGACGTTACGACAGTCTGTCTGTCTATGAGAGCGGGGTGGGGCAGGTAAACGGTTCCTTCTATAGGAAGCTGGGAAGTACGGATGCTCAGGCAGATCTGGACATTGCCATGATGAACCGGGAGACGGCCAAATCTGCAATTTATGATATTCTTTTCAATCCCTATACGGTGGAGATTGCCGAGCCGGATTACATTGATTATCCCTACCGGCCCAATGATATCACCATTCGCCTCGATATCGCCTATCACCTTCAGAAGACACTGATCAATGATATTGCCGAATTGCTGCCCTTTCAACGAATCCGGCCTCAGGGCGAAAATTACGAATACCTCAATTTCCGGGCCAAGTACAGCGATATTCCCTTTCAGCTCCAGAGGGAAATACAGCGCGGTGACTACCGGGTCATCCCGGTCGTTCGTTTTGTTGATAAGCAGGATCATACGCGCTATCTCATTTATGATGAAAAGTACAGCGAGGTCATTCCGGATCTGGATCTGAAATTTCCGGTTAAACAGCATAAGCAGTTCAGTCAGCTGCTGACCCTGGCGGCCTCATCAACCGGGATTCAGCTCTACCTGAAGGATGCGAATCAGGTCTGCAGTTATACGCTGGATCTGCCGGTGGCCGTCGTCCGCAATCTGGACCGGATTGCCGTCGAATTCGTGAAGATCGATGAATTGGAGAGCTACCTTGCGAATGTTAAATAATACTGATATATTACCGCGAAATTAATATGAAACAGTTGTTTCTCAATAATGAAACTGGTAGAACGGAGGCAACATTGAAAACAGGGATTGGGAACAGATTGGCCAGAACCTTTGCTGTGACTGCTCTGTTGTTTCTGACAACTCAGCTGCACGCAAATTATAGATTTTACAACATGGTACAGCATGTGTGTAAAGTATATCAGATTGATGTATCCATGTCGGATATGCAGATGGAAACCGACTACGATTCCAACATATATTTTGATATGAAGATGAAAGCCGGCCGTAATAATTTTGATACGGTGATGATGGTGGGTTTTCTGGCGACCGGAAAGGCTCTGGAAAAAATGCCGGAAATGGAGATGGAGGGTGTGAATATCCGTGTGACCATTTCGTCCTCCCGCAGCAATACGCTGATCATTGCATCCGCGAAGGCCAATGATATTATCCGCCTGGCTCAGGGACAGATCAGTGCCGGAGAATTTAAAACAAAATACGTAACCATAATATAATTGGGAGGTTCATATGCTGGATCCATTGACTTTTTGGGGTAGACTTGCACAGATGGGCTATGGAATTCTCTGGTCTGTCGCCGCATCCATCGGTTTCGCTTTCGGTGTCGGACTGGCTCTGAAGGTGTTTGACTGGCTGTCCATCGATATTGAGGAATGGCAGGAAATCAAGAAAGGCAATATGGGTGTTGCCCTGATTTTTGTCTCCATCATTCTGGTGATCGGATCGCTGATTTACAAAGTCATCTGATTTTATTAACCTTAATTGAATTATCCCGGTCGTCCGGGATTTTTTTTACCGGCTGATTTTTTTTCAGCAAAGTGCTAAATTATCTCATGATCCGAGCTGCACTGTTATGTTTATTGGTAACCCGGCTTTTTGCCGGTGTCACGGATGACCTCTTCCGGGGCCGGGACAGTGGTCCTGTTCGGGCGATGAATTCGGTGCTGCTTCAGGTCGCCCCGCTGGACTCCAATGTGCTGGCTTTTGATGTGATCCTGGAAAATCAGGGAATATCCACCGCCAGAAAGGCGCAGAATTTTATCCGCGATTATCCGCTGGATCCCATGTCAACCTGGATGCTGCTGGTGCTGGCCGATTATTATTCCATTGAGGGAAAGCCGAATACAGCCAGAGATCTGCTGGAAAAAGCCAAGACCCGTGATGACGTCATTATCAACGACGTGTATTATATGATGATAGACGGCCGTCTGAACGGGAAGCTGGAAAGCAGCCCCGGGCTTACGGATGTACACCGGAACAATACTCTTGCCATTGATGTGGACAATGCCCGTAAAAAGGCAGATGACACGGGGCTTCTTGCCAATACCGGGCCGGATCTGCCCGGCTTGCCCATTCGTCAGAATGCATCTCCTGCAGCGCGTCCTGCAGGAAAATACCACCTGCAGGTCGGTGCCTATTCGGAACCATCCAATTCTGACCGGATCGTATCCCTTTTCAGAGATAAGAATTACCCGATTCAGATTCGGGAAAAAAAGAGCGGAGACCGGCTCATCTACCTCGTCTGGATCGGGAATTTCCAGGATCGGGATTCGGCACTCATTGAGAGTGAAAAAATCGAACAGGCGATGAGTATAAAAAGTTTCGTCGTCGTGGATCCCTGACCCATGCGTTATTTTCGACTATTTCGTAAAACACTGCGATGTCTGTTACTGCTGAGCGTGAGCGCCGGCATCTCTCCACTCGGTGCTGTGGTCGGCGACTGGGCCAGTTACGGCAGCCTCATGAACTGGAAACACTTTGAACCTTATAAATCCGGATTTCTGGCCGCGACGGACGGGGGACTGATTTATCGGAAAGATTCGGGCGATATTTCGGTTATAACGAATACGGATGGCCTGGATCATATTGTGATTTCGGCCCTCTATGTAGACCCTTCTGAACGAATCTGGACAGCGTCCAAGGCCAGCCCTGCCGTCATCAGTACCGGAACGCCGGAAACAGGGTTTGAACAGTTTGATTTCAATTTTACCGAAGTCCGGAGCTTTGCCGGAGACAGCATCAATACCTTTGCCGTGTACAAGCAGGATAATACACCGGGCATTGCTCATTTTATCAATAATGAAGGCCGGATTGTCTTTCGGGATTTTTATGATCAGTTTCCGGCGGGAATCATCTCCATCAATGATGTCTGTCTGCATTCCGATACGCTGTACATCGGAACCAATATTGGCCTGTACTGCGCGGATATCCGCAAGCCGAATCTGAAACCGGCCGCTTCGTGGGACCCAATCGTGACAGACGCGAATGTCGTTTCAATCCGGAATGCAGGTGAGCAGATATATTTTAATTTTGGGAATGATCTTTATTGTTACGATGGGACGACGATTGTTAATGAAGGAATCAGTGTGGGAGAAGTAAGGCCTTTTCGGATTCATGATGATGAAAATGACCGCTACCTTTCAAATGGTCCGCGAATGTGGGTCAGTCATGATCACCGTAGCTGGACCTTTTACAGAGGGTTTCCCTCCGGAGCCATTAATGATTTTATCTGGCGGGGTGATACATTGGTCGTAGGCCTGGCCTTTCTGGGTATCGAATCGATAGACAGATCCGGAACCGTCTTAACAAAATTCATTCCGAATTCACCCTTGCAGGGGCCCTATTATACCATGGCATATTCGGCTGAACAGGGGCTGATAATGGCCAGTACACAAGGCCTGTCCATCTTATCCACGGATGGATCCTGGCACAATATTGTCCGGTCCGACACGACGATCAGTGTGGGAAATCCCCGACGAAGCAGTATGTTTTCTGCCGATACTATCGCGTTTACCTATTTTGGCGGAACAATGTTCGATTGTCTTGTGACTGAAAATAACCTGTTGTACCTGACCTATTCCGGTGTTCATACGGATTACACCCTTCGTTACCCCATCAATTATGAGCCGATTGCCAAGCCCGGGCCTCTGCTGGAACTTGATCTGAATAATTACCGGAATTACATGATTTATGATACGACAAATGGCTGCTTCGACGGGTCGGAAGCCTCAGTTGCCGGCGTGGATGAATACATCATAGCCCGGGGGATGGCGGAAACGGATGACGGATCCGTGTGGGTGATAAATGCCCATGCCTCGGATTTACATCCGCTGCTGAGGATATACCCCGATGGTACGACCCATAAGTACAGCATAGAGGAAAGTGGCAACGCGCTGCAGGTGCTTCCCGTAGAAATGACGACGGATAACTATAACAGGCTATGGATCGCCAACCAGTATCATCCGGACAATGCACCTGTTACAAGCGGAGGAATTACAATCTATGATCTGAACCGGAAACAGTGGTTCTCTGTAGATAGTCGTCACGGGCTGGCAAATCAGGATGTATCCAGTATCGACCGGGATCCGGGAGATGGCAGTATCTGGATTACCACACCCGGAGGCGTGCAGAATATCATTCCGCCGTCCATGTTGAACTCGGCAAATTTTGATGATAAACTGAAAGCTGCGGTCCAGGCTCCGGTGGAAGGTCTGTCCGATATCACGGTGACAAGAGTGCGGGTTGACCCGCGTTCAAATAAATGGATGCTGAGTTCGGATGGCGGAATTCGCGTTCTTCTGGCCAATGGAACCTGGTATAACGGCGGAATCGGATTCACCAGGGGAAACTCACCACTACTCTCGGATGCGGTGATTGAAGTGGTTTTTGACAGCCGGGATGCCCGGGCTTATATTCTGAGTGATGCCGGCCTGAATGTTCTCGAAACGGGCTGGGGAAGTGCCATCACCCGGGTTGAAGATATCATTGTATATCCGCAGCCTTTTGACCGGAACAGCGATGACATCCTGTATTTTGATAATCTGCCGGATCAGTCTGAAATTATTATTTCGTCACTTCAGGGACGGGTTCTGGCAAAAATTCCCCTGGACTACGCCGGGAATTATGGCCGGCAGATATCCTGGAATATGTCAGAGAGCCTGGCGGGAAATAAACTTGCACCGGGCGTATATTATGCCTTGGTTTATAATGTGGACGGGTTGAAGCGAACCTTGAAATTTGCGGTTAAATAGGAGATCAGCCGATGCGGAAATATGCCATTGTTGCCGGAATTTTACTGATAACTGCATCCATGATGCAGGCTGCGGAAGTCGGTGGCGGCATTGGCGGCGTCAGCATTGACGGAAAAATCTGGAATCAGATCAGTCTGCGTCCCGAATTTTCGGTCGGACCTGTGGGGGTCGGTCTGGATGTGGTGCTCTTTATAGACGGTGACGGAAATATTCGAAAGGATGACTGGGATTTCCGGCAGCACAGTGCGCAGGTCCTGCTGGATAAAATTCTGTATGTTCGCTATGGCCGCCCCGGGGATCATTATTATCTGAGAGCCGGCGCTCTGGATGACGTGACACTCGGTTTTGGAATTCTTGTCAATCATTACAGTAACATGCTGGAATACCCGGCTGAACGGCACCTGGGCATACAGGGGTCGGTACAGGCCTGGAACTGGCATCTGGATGCCTTTGTCGCTGATCTGAAAAGTCCCGGACTCACCGGTGCCCGTCTGAATTTTACCTGGCTGGCCGGTACGAAAATCGGAATTACCGTGGCCAGTGACCTCAATCAGCTGAGAGGGCTGAAGGACCGGGACGGTGACGGATACCCCGACGAACTGGATAAATTTCCCGATAATCGCGCCTACGTACTGGATTCGGACGGAGACGGCCTGGCTGACAGTGACTGGCAGCGGGAAATGGACCGGGACGGAGACGGCGTATTTGACCAGATCAACAATCCGGCCGCGCTGAATGATTTCTGGGATCAGGTGGAAACGGCCGGCGCTTCCGTGGATTCGCTCACGAGACAGAGCATTCCGGACAGGAATGTGATGCTTGATCCTCTTCCGCTCAATATTAAAACTGCAGCCGCAGACCCCTTCACGGCTGTGGCCTTTGACGCCTCCTGGCCCATGCCGCTGACTTTCCTGAACCTCACTCTCTATACACAGATTGCCAAATTCATCGGACAGGGACAGGCGGATGCCGGCGTAAAAACCGGCTGGGGGGCAACGCCGGTCGGGATGGCGCTCAGCAAAGGCTGGTTCGGGCTTCGGCTCGAATACCGGAAATTCGGCGACTATTTCACAGCTTCCTATTTTGATCACAGCTATGACCTCAACCGGGTCCGTATTTTCCGGGACGGCGAGACGGTGATCATTAAGACGCGTGATGAATTCTATCTCGATAATGCCGCCGTTCAGGGTGTGTACGGCGATGCGCGGGCTTCTGTTCTGAATCTGGTCGATCTGAATGCCGATTACCAATGGATGTCGTCCAGACATGATACGCTCAACAGTTTCAATGCGTCCGTTTCCCTGCGGGAAGGACTGGTACCCAAACTCAGTTCAGCGCGGGCTTATTATATTCAGAATAATGAGATCAATCCCTTTGCCTTTCACCGGTCTGAAGATACGATGTGGGGATACAACGTGGATCTGGCCTTGTCGGAAGGGGTAATTCTGCGATGGAAGTATCAGCAGACCTACCGGGATCTCAATGGTGACGGAATGATCGGAAAGAACGAATCGGTCACACTGACCGGTGTGGAAACGCTCTTCAGTTTCTAATAGGGTGCCGGAGCCGTACGCGCTTCGGACGGAGTACCATGACAGCAATCATCGCTAAACCTAATTCGAAAGGATGTCGGCCTTTATGATCAAATCACGGGATGTGCGGGAGCAGTTTATTAAATTTTTTACCGAAAAGCACGGTCATCATTTTATTCCCAGTTCTCCGGTGGTACCGCTGACTGATCCGACGCTTCTTTTTACCAATGCGGGAATGAATCAGTTCAAACCTTATTTTCTCGGTGAGCAGGTTCCGGAAATTACCCGCGCGGTCAATACACAGAAATGTATCCGGGTGAGCGGAAAGCATAATGATCTGGAGGAAGTGGGCCGGGATACCTATCATCATACTTTTTTTGAAATGCTGGGCAACTGGAGTTTCGGAGATTATTACAAGGCTGAGGCCATCGAATGGGCCTGGGAACTCTTCACCAAAGTCTGGGGACTTGATCGGGGGCGGCTCTACGCAACCGTCTATCGTGATGATGATGAAGCCTTTGATCTCTGGAAAAAGATCAGCGGCCTTCCCCAGGATCGCATCCTGCGTTTCGGTGAAAAGGACAATTTCTGGGAAATGGGAGATACGGGACCCTGCGGCCCCTGTTCGGAAATTCATTATTATCGCGGAGATTCCAAAATCCAGGATCCGGGACGCATCAATGCGGATGACCCTGAATATATCGAACTCTGGAATCTGGTCTTCATCCAGTACAACCGGGATGAACACGGAATCCTGACGCCGCTGCCCAAGAAGCATGTGGATACGGGGGCAGGCTTTGAAAGATTAGTGGCGACGCTGAACGGGGCGAACAGCAATTATGATACGGATGTGTTCTTTCCGCTGCTGGGCGAGATTTCACGGATATCCGGGCATGAATATGACAAGGGTACGGCCGGAATGCCTCACCGGGTCATTGCCGACCATATCCGTATGCTGAGTTTTGCCATCGCCGACGGCGCCATTCCCGGCAATGACGGCCGAAGTTACGTGCTGCGCCGGATTCTGCGCCGGGCTGTCCGCTATGGCCGTCAGCTGAATCTTCACGATCCTTTTCTCTATCGTCTGGTGGATGTGCTCGCATCCCAGATGTCCGATGTGTTTCCCGAGCTTTCTGCTCAGAAGGATCATATCTCCAATATTATCAAGGGTGAGGAGGAAAGTTTTTCCGTGACCCTGGACCGGGGACTGGAAATATTTGAACAGATCTCCTCGGACTGCAATCGTGACAAACGGACGCTGCTGTCAGGTTCGGAAGTATTCAAATTATATGACACCTTCGGTTTTCCCATGGATCTGACGCGTCTGCTGGCTGAGGAAAAATCCCTGGCCATCGATGAGAAGGGTTTTGATGCCCTGATGACGGAGCAGAAGGAACGGGCCCGGGCCGCGGGAAAATTCAAAACGAGTGTGAAGGACAGTCTTGAATGGGTAGAGGTCGGAGCCCCGGCCCCAACGAAATTTCTCGGTTACGAGGACCTGGAGGCTGACGCAACCTGCCTTAAATATGCGGTCAGCAGTGAAGATTGCTTCATTGTCTGTGACGTCACTCCCTGTTACGCCGAGAGCGGTGGGCAGGTGGGGGATCATGGCCGGGTCATTTTTGAAAACGGAACGAAGGCTGACATTCTGGATACGCTGATCTTCGGTGAAGACCGGGTTATGAAACTGCAGCGCCGCGATGATCTGCCCGAATTGCTGAAGACGCCCTTCAGACTGGTGGTGGATCGGGACCGGCGCCGGAATACGGCCCGAAACCATTCCGCGACGCATCTGCTGCATCAGGCGCTCAAGGATGTGCTCGGTGGCCATGTCCGTCAGTCCGGTTCATGGGTCGGGCCGGAATATCTGAGATTTGATTTCAATCATCATACGCGCATCAGTGACGAGGAACTGGCTGCAGTTCAGCAGCGGGTCAATGAAAAGATTCTGGCCGCCGAAACGGTGACGATTAAAAGCATGGGATATCATGATGCGGTCGATCAGGGTGCCATGGCTCTCTTTGGTGAAAAATATTCAGAGGAAGTCCGGACTGTCCGGATGGGGGATTACAGCTTCGAGCTCTGCGGCGGTACTCATGTGGAAAATACCTCTGATATCGGCCTCTTCGTGATCGTGTCGGAAAGCAGTGTGGCCTCCGGAGTGCGGCGTATTGAGGCGCTCACCGGCCGGATGGCATCGGAAAAAGCCCTGGAATCCATTGGCATTGCGGATGGGCTGGCTCATCGTTTCCAATGTACTGTGGATGAACTGCCTTCGCAGGTGGATGCCCTGCAGCGGAAAAAGTCGGAACTGGAAAAACAGCTCAGCCAGATGGAGAAAAATCTGCTGCTTTCGGATCTGGACAGTTTTCTGGCCGCGGGACAGACATTGGGAGACATTCGTGTGATCTCACGCTTTGTGGATGCAGGATCCATGGATCTGCTCAAGGAACTGGGAGATAAACTCCGGGAAAGGTGTGAGCAGACCATCATCATTCTGGGAATGAATGTGGACGGGCAACCGCAGGTTCTGGCGGCCGTAACCGACGATCTGCAGAAAAAGGGCTACCACGCCGGGAAAATCGTCGGCAGAATCGGCAAGGCGCTCGGTGGTGGCGGTGGCGGACGTCCGCATATGGCGACAGCAGGAGGGAAGGATCCGGACCTCCTCGAAAAGGTGCTTGAAAATTTTGAACCATTCGTTGAAGGATAAGAAGTATGGAAACGAAACTTCTCATAGATCTGAGCAAAAAAGGCAATGTAGGGTCGAGTCTGCCCAAATGTGATGTGCCCGGGAATAAACTTGAGGATCTGTTCCCGCCGGAACTGCTTCGCGGGGACATAGAGGGAATGCCGGAGGTCAGTGAACCGGAAGTGGTGAGGCATTTTGTCAACCTGTCCGTAAAGAATCATCATGTTGACAAGGATTTTTATCCCCTCGGTTCCTGTACCATGAAATATAACCCGAAGATCAATGATGCCATTGCGGCCATGACAGATTTTTCCGAGCTGCATCCGCTGCAGCCGGCCGCATCGGTTCAGGGTGCGCTGCAGATTCTGTATGAAGTGCAGGAGGCGCTCTGTAAAATTACCGGTATGAAGGATTTTACCCTTCAGCCCGTGGCCGGAAGTCATGGTGAACTGACGGGCGTGATGGTGATGCGGAATTACCACAAATCCAGAGGAAACGAGAAAAAATATATTCTGATCCCGGACTCTGCTCACGGAACCAATCCGGCATC
Organism: Fidelibacterota bacterium; assembly: GCA_046735395.1. Taxonomy (GTDB): domain Bacteria; phylum Fidelibacterota; class Fidelibacteria; order Fidelibacterales; family DSDE01; genus JBJKQR01. Next base: position 22,027 of record JBJKQR010000009.1, read on the forward strand.
GGTGGTCATCGGAGGCTACAGCCCCATCACTGTCAGATCCACTGCCGAGGGACTGGTGGACCTGGATGATCTGAAAAGCAAGATTACGTCGGAGACGGCGGGATTCATGCTGACCAACCCGAATACGCTGGGTATTTTCGAGGAAAATGTCATGGAAATCGCCCGCCTGATTCATGAAGTGGATGGCCTCATGTACATGGACGGCGCGAATATGAATGCCCTGCTGGGAATTGTCCGTCCTGCGGACATGGGATTTGATATAACACATATCAACCTGCATAAGACCTTTTCCACGCCCCATGGCGGCGGCGGGCCCGGATCGGGGCCCATCGGTGTCACCGAAAAACTGCAGTCCTTCCTGCCCCGGCCTCATGTGAAAAAAACGGCAACCGGATATATTCTGGACAATGACCGGCCTGATTCACTGGGACGGGTTCATGGTTTTTTCGGGAATTTCGGCGTGGTGCTCCGCGCCTGGGCTTATATCAGAACTCTCGGTGAAGACGGCCTGAAGGCCGTTTCCCGTCATGCCATCGTGAATGCCAATTACCTGCGGGCCAGACTGGATCAGGCCTATGATCTGCCCTATACCCGTCGCACCATGCATGAAATCGTCTTCTCCGGTGACCGGCAGAAGAAAAACGGAGTCAAGACCCTTGATATCGCCAAGCGCCTTCTTGATTTCGGTATTCATGCGCCCACTGTCTATTTTCCCCTCATCGTGTCCGAAGCGCTGATGATCGAGCCGACCGAGACGGAAAGCCGGGAAACACTGGATCGATTTGCAGACATTATGATACAGATTGCCGGCGAGGCCCAGGCTCAGCCGGAACTTCTGAAAAATGCACCGGTCACCACACCGGTGAGCCGCCTGGATGAAGGAACGGCGAACCGTTCTCTCGATATAAACTGGCTCGGTCGCTGACATGAAAATCCGCTTTCAGGGGCACATATCCGAAATCATTCACGACCAGGCCTGCAGCGGGCTGGACCTGGCATCGCGTCTGTTTCCGGAAACCCAGGGTGAAATCCTGTGCATGGCGATTGACGGACACCACGAGAATCTTCACAATACCATTCGGAAAAACGCCCGGATTGTGGATTTTTATACGGTTCGCGACAGCTCCGGTTTCAATTCGCTGGCTGCGACGAATATCGGAGTTCTGCTCTGTGCCGTTGAAAAACGCTTTCCCGGCGTTACGGTGGCTGTGGAACATTCGCTGGGGAACGGCTATTACTGTGAACCGTCCGAGCTTCCCGTGGATATGCCCGCTTTCCTGGCAGCAGTTCAGGAAGAAATGAATATTCTGATACGGGCGGATGTCCCTATTCACAGCCGCTTCATGTCGGTGGAGACACTAAGCGGCTACAACCATGGGCGTTTCAAGTTTGTCCAGCAGCTGCGAAATAAAAAACTGCGAATCTCCTTTCTCTGCGACCAGGTGCACTGGTTCAATGCTCCTCTGGCGCCCTCCACGTCCTATATTAAGAAATTCACGCTGACGGCCTATGACAAGGGTTTCGTCATCCAGTTTCCCAACCGCCTTTATCCTGATTCCATCCCGCCCCTGCATAAAAGCAACCGCATTTTTGAAGTTTTTCAGGAGTCGAAGCAGCGGGCACAGCTGCTCAATATCCGTTTTGTCGATCATCTCAATCATCTGGTGGAAACGGACAAATTCTATGAGGCGATTCAGATCTATGAGGCGCTTCACGAGAAGAAGATCGCCAGCATTGCCGATGCCATCGTGGCAGCCCGGGGCGTGAAATTTATTTTCATAGCCGGCCCCTCATCCTCCGGCAAGACCTCCTTCATGAAACGTCTGGCCATCCAGCTTCGGATCAATGGTGTGTCCTTCAAGGCCATCTCGCTGGATGACTATTTCATAGACCGGGAAAAACTTCCCTACGATGCGGAGGGGAAACAGGATTTTGAGGATTTTGATGCTCTGGATCATGAGTTGTTGAAGAACCATCTGAAAACACTTCTCGCCGGCAGGGGCGTGAAACTGTCCCACTATGATTTTCCGACCGGAACCCAGCAGCGGGAGACGGAGGAAACCTTTCTCGGCGATAATGAACTGCTGATCATGGAAGGCATTCACGGGCTCAATCCCCGGCTGACCACCGGGATCCCGGGGGACAGCATCTTCCGCATTTATATTTCGGCGCTGACCAGCCTGAATTATAATATTTACAATCGCATCAGCACCTCCGATACCCGATTGCTGAGACGCATGATTCGGGATGATAAATATCGCGGACACAGCGCGGAGAACACCCTGCTGCGCTGGCCGTCTGTCCGGGCAGGCGAAGAGAAATGGATTTTTCCCTATCAGGAACAGGCCGATGCCATTTTTAATTCCGCACTGGAATATGAATGGTCCGTATTCAGGCCCTTTCTCTCCGGAAAACTGCGGCGTGTACCCCTTTTCAGCCCGGTGAAACCGCAGGCCCAACGCCTCCTCAATCTGCTCGAACTCTTTCTCCCCGTACCGGTGAAACATATTCCACCCACTTCCATTATCCGGGAATTTTTAGGTGGAAGTTCGTTCATATACTGAGTATCTTAACTGAAACCGAAAGTGAAGCATGGAAGTCCCGAAGAGTTCTGTTGATCTGCTGATGGAGAAAAATGTTCTCTCCCGCTGGGATATTACCAGCAAGGTTCCGCGGGGCTTTATCAATTTTTCCATATCCGAGCCGAATTTTCCCACACCGGCGGCCATCCGGAATGAGGCTCAGCAGATTGTGCTGTCAGAGGATCTGTCCTACAGCCCCACACCCGGACTGGATGAACTGCGGGATCTGGTGGCCGGAAAATATTTTTATGCAGCCGGCCGTGAGGGTGTCACCATTACCAGCGGCGCGTCCGAAGCGCTCTACAGTATCATGATGGCCCTGATCCGTCCCGGCGATGAAATTCTGCTGCCTGCCGTCAGCAATCCGAATTACGATTCGGTGGCGCTGCTGACCGGCGCCGCCATTCGCCGCTATCCTGTAAATACCCGCGAAAAACAGTTCGTCCGGGCTGATATTCTCCAGCCCCTGCTCAACGAAAAAACCCGTGTACTTCTGCTCAATTCTCCGCTTGATCCCACGGGACAGACTCTCACGCAGGAAGAATTTACCGTGATTTCCAATCTCTGCCAGGATCGGGGAATCATGATCATTCTGGATTATACCTACCATGAAATCATTTACGACAGCAGGAGCTTTTCATTCAAGAATATCAGTAATAATGTGATTGTATATTCCAGCCTGTCGAAAGTGTTCAGTCTCACCGGATGGCGTATCGGATGGATTCTGAGTAATCCGGAGGTGGCCGAACGTCTCAATGCCATCCGGAACCTGATCAGTACCTGCGCGCCGACTGTCAGTCAGCGGCTGGCAATCCGGTTTTTCAAGGGCCTTGCCCGGGAGAGTTTTGATAAAATTCTCAGTATTCTCGCCAACCGGAAAAAACTCATGGTGGAAAGCCTGCGTCAGGCGGATCTCAATGATTTTGTGGAGCCCAGCGGAGGCTATTACCTCTTTCTGAATCTGGAGCATCTCCTTCCCGAAGGCATGGACAGCACGGCGTTCACCGCATCGCTGGCGGAAAAAAAGGAAGTGGCCGTCGTACCCGGATCCCTTTTTGGACGGGAGGGAACTTCATCCATCCGCATTTCCTTTGCCACGGATGAAGCAAGTATTCAGAACGGTGTCAGAAAAATCCAGGAAATGACGTCTGAGCTGAATGCCTGAACGTCATGAACGAACAAAATTTCTTTACTCATGAATATTGGATGGAGAAGGCTCTGAATGAAGCCAGAGCGGCTGCGGAGGAAGGTGAAATTCCTGTCGGCGCGGTCATCGTCCGGGATAATCGTATTATCGGACGGGGACATAACCGCCGGGAAAAACTGAATGACCCGACGGCTCATGCGGAAATCATTGCCATCACGGCTGCCGCCGAGACCCTCGGCAGCTGGCGCCTGACCGACTGTACGCTCTATGTGACCATGGAACCCTGTCCCATGTGCGCAGGAGCCATTGTCAATTCCCGCGTTCCCACCCTTGTCTACGGGATCAAGGACAGCCGGGCCGGAGCGGTTGATTCTCTCTATCATCTCTGTGAAGATCCCCGTCTCAATCACCGTGCGCTGGTCTTCAGCGGGATTCTGCAGGATTCCATCATGAATCTGGTGAATCAGTTCTTTTCAGAACTTCGGAACGAATAATCCCCTCGAATTATTTTCAGTCGATATGGAATCACAGCTCTGCGGACCCGCAGGGCAAAAAATGACTTTGACTCTGAAAATTCCGCTTCTTATATTTAGACCGAATGGTCGAATAATCAGAAAGGGTCATTTTGGCCAGAACCGTGAATGAGAAGGAACGGCGGACGCAGATGGAGCGCATACTTCGGGAGGCAAAGCATCTGTTTGCGGTTCACGGATATAATGAAAGCAGTCTGAGAGATATTGCCGCAGCGGCAGATATGGGCAAATCCACATTGTATTATTATTTTCGGTCGAAGGAGGATATCTATCAGGAAATCATTCTGTCCGGTGCACGGGACCATTACCGTGAACTGGAAGGGAAGATGGAAGGGATCAGCACTGCGAACGAAATGATCCGGGTCATGCTGCAGGGATTTCTTGAACAGGCGGATGCGGATCCGGAACTCATCGGCTTGCTGTATCCCCACGGACGGAATGTTCCCCGCGAGGTTCTGCAGAGCCCGGAGGTCCGGCAGGCTTTCGGCTCATTCCGGGAACCGATTCAGAATGCCTTTCTCCGGGTGGTGAATGATGCGGCGCGTCATCGGGCTGAAGATATTTTTCAATTGATCTGGACGTATCACAGCGGAATCTCGGTGAAGCTGGTCATGGGAATTCCATCGCATACACTGCGGGGAGAGCTGAATCTGATGATTGATGCACTGATAAACATATTGGGAGAAAATTCATGATACGACTGACAAGATGGGTAATCCGGTATCCGTTATGGGTCACGGGAATCATATTTGTGATCACCGCGTTTTTTGCCATGCAGCTCAAGAATATGAAAATGGATCCCGACATCACGAACAGCCTTCCGGATAATCTGGAAGCGAAGCGCCTGTATGACAAGATGGGAGAGGTGTTTCCCTCCAAGGAATTTGTATTTGTCGGACTGGAAGCTGACGATCCGCTGTCTCTGAAGGCAGTGCAGACCATGTTCAGCCTGACGCAGGATGTGGAAAAATTTCCGGGAGTGTATCAGGTTATTTCACCGACAAATATCGCCCTCATCACGGGGACGGCAGACGGCATGGATGTGCGGGACGTGCTGCCGAAAATGCCCGAAAGCGATGAGGACCTTCAGGCTTATCGTGATCGACTGTTCCGCAGCGATCTGGCCCTGAAAAATCTGATTGCCCGGGATACATCCGCTCTGGGGATGATGATTTTTCTGCGGAATGATGTGGACAATTCGGAGTTCGCCGAAAAATTCATTCATTTTATTGATACGCGGCCGCTCCCGGAAGGAATCAGCCTGTTTGCGGCCGGGAAAAGCATTCTATCCCATTACATCGGTGTGGGAATGCAGACGGATATGAGCACCTTCTTCGGTGGCGGTATTCTGGTTATCTTTGTTCTGCTTCTCTTCATTTTCCGTAATGTGAGGGGCGTGGTCCTGCCGCTGATGGTAGTGATATTTTCCGTAATCTGGACTCTGGGACTGATGGTGCTTCTGGGATTCGCCCTGTCTCACGCCATTACCATTCTGCCCATTCTCGTCATGGCCATTGCCGTTGCGGACTCGATTCACATCCTGACGCATTATATGAAAAATTCGGCAGAGCAGACCGATAAAAAGGCTGTTGTACTGAAAACGATGGGAGATATGAATTCTCCGGTTCTCATGACCTCGCTTACGACCATTGCAGGATTTATCAGCCTGGGGACCGTGTCGACGGAATCCATTATGGAACTGGGACTGTTTACTGCAGCCGGTGTTCTGTTTGCCCTGATCCTGAGCCTGTCTATAGTGCCGGCGCTTCTCGCTGTCCTGAAGCTTCCGAAAGCCCGACGCATGAAGACGACTGTTACCGGACCTTTCACAAGCCGTGCGGCGCTGGCAACGGTCCGTTTTTCCGTGAAAAATTTTCAATGGTTGTCTCTCCTGCTTCTCATTCTGGCGCTTGTCGGGTTCAGCCGTCTCCGGCATGAATCCTCCACGAAGGATAATTTCCCGCCCGATCATCCGGTACGCATTGCCTGGGATAAAGTGAATTCCCTGTTCGCCGGCAGCACCTCGTTTCAGATCATGTTTGAGGGAAACGCTAAGGATGTGATGAAGGACCCCCGGATTCTCCGTGATATGGATGATCTCAGCCGGCAGATCCGGAACATTGATAAAGTGGGGGATACACAGTCTATAGCGGATTTTATCAAGAAATTCAATAAGGTTCTGAATGGGGACGATCCGGCTTTTTACCGGATACCTGCGGATACGGAGACCATTGTAGGGAGCACCTGGATGGAGCGGGACGGCCGCTGGGAGGAAGTGGAGGAAGAGACGAAGACCTCCGGCCGCGATCTGGTCGCCCAGTATATCCAGCTCTTTGAAATGAGCGGCAAGCCGGATGACATGGCCAATCTCGTGGATTATGACTATCGCAATGCCAAAATGTCCGTATTCATCCACGATGACAGGGCCAGTCAGCTCAGACGTATTGACAGTGAAATAAACCGTGATCTCCGCGGAAAGTTCGCAGGGGTGACCGTAGCTGTGACGGGAATGGCCAAACTGATTCTGGTTGTGGATGAGCTGATTGTAAAGGGGCAGCTCTACAGTATCCTCACATCGCTGGTTCTCGTCTGGATTCTCACTTCCCTGATGTTCCGGTCGCCTGTACTCGGGCTCTTCAATACTCTTCCCCTGTTCTTTGCCCTCATCCTCAATTTTATCATCATGGGACTGTTCAGCATTCCCATCAATCTGGAGACCATGGTTACCTCCAGTATCGCCATCGGTGTAGGAGTGGACTATGCCATCCATTTTGTCTACCGCTATCAGCAGAAATTCCGGGACAGCGGGAATTATGAAGAGGCCTTTGTGCTGGCCTTCGCGGATTCGGGACTGGCCATCGTGTTTAATTCCTTCATCGTGGCAGCGGGCTTTTCCATCATCGCCCTGTCACAATTCGTAGCGGTCAGCTATATGGGAATCCTTATCACCATGACCATGCTGACATCGGCTGCCGGTGCTCTGATCGTTCTGCCTGTCCTGTTTATCAGATTCAAACCCCGGATTTTCCGGAAAAACCTGGGTGAATAATGAAAAAAATACTGTATTCAATTCTGATTGCTGCCAGCCTGATTTCCATGGCGAACGCTGCGGATGAAAAAGCGTCCGGCATCATGAAGGCCGTTCTCGGAGGTGAATCCTGGACCAGCATGACGGCAGATGTGAAGCTGGTTCTGACAAATTCCCGGGGAGAGAAGAGAGAACGGGAACTGGCGTTCTACTCCGCCGAGGATGGGAAGGGTTTCAGCCGCCTGCTCATGAGATTCACCGCTCCGGCTGATGTGAAGGGAACCGGGTTTCTGACTCTGGAAACAGCGTCCGGAACAGATGAGCGCTATCTTTATCTGCCTGCCCGGCGGCGAATATCGAAAATATCCAGCAGTGGCGGCGGCGGCAATTTCATGTCCAGCGATTTTTCCTATTATGATATCGGAAAACCCGAATACGAGGACTGGACTTATTCCTATCTGGGAGAGAAGGAATATCAGGGGCATGCCTGTCATGTGATCGAAGCCCTGCCGGCAAGGAGTGACATTCTGGATGATACAGGCTATGGAAAGATCGAGTACTGGATTGACAAAGATGCCATGCATACGCTGTTTGCGAAATATTACGACGAGAATCTGGCAGGATTGAAAACGCTTGAAGTTCTTGACTATTTCCGGGAGGGCGGCCGGGAATTTGCGGCGGACATGCTCATGGTCAATGAGAGCATCGGGCACAGCAGCCGGATGACCTTTACTCATATCAAACTCAATGAGGGCGTGGACGATGCCGTATTCTCACCCCGCTTTCTGCAGATGGGGCGATAGGCATGAATGGAGTGACCATACTTGGTCTGACGACGCTGAGCCTTGTGTCCACGCTCCTGTGCGGGAGTGAAATGAGTTTGAACGGATACAGCAAGGCCTACGCATATCTGGATTATCACAGCGGAGAATACAGTCGTCTCGGAAATCGCTTCCAGACACGTTTTACGGGTGATCAGGGATCTCATCTGAGCTGGGTAGCCGCCCTGAATTATGATTACGATACGGCTGCAGATCCCAGTCCCGGCCTTGAGATCCGTCCGGTGGAAAGTTATGTGAATCTTGCCTGGCAGCGGGTGGATCTGACCCTGGGCCGACAGTTTGTCTTCTGGGGCAAGACCAGCTGGATCAATCCCAGCGATGTCATCAATCCCTGGGATTATGCTCACATTTCATCGGAAATTGAAGATTACCGGATTCCTGTCTGGGCCGTGAATACCCAGGTCTACTGGCCTCAGTTTACCTTTCAGGCAGTGGTTATTCCGCGTTTCACGCCGGATGTGATACCGTATCCACCCCTGCCGCTCACTCTGCCTGTGACCGATATGAACAATACGCAGCTTGCCCTGCGCTTTCTGTCCTGGATCGGGCAGACAGACTGGTCGCTGGGGTATTATCAGGGATTCAATTCCACTCCCGAAATTCGTTTTCGGGGTATGAATATGGACCTTGTCCCTCCGGTTCCGAATCTGGAACTCTGCTATCGGCCGATTCACATGCTGTCTGCGGATTTTGCCAGAAGCCTGTCCTCCTTCACGATAAAAGGGGAAGCGGCCTGCTTCCTGACCGATGATAAGGACGGACGGGATCCTCTGATCGGCAATGACCGGATTGAAGCGGTGCTTGGACTGGATTGGGCGCTGAGCGACAAACTGAGCCTGACGGCCCAGGCCAGCGGCACGTCCTTATTGAACTACGACCGGGAGTTGGAAAGGAAACGGATCGAAGAGATGCATGCCGGGGATTATCTCACAGCATCTCCCCGGAGAACAAGCAGCCTGTCGGCCATGGTCACTGCCGAAGCACTGCCCTACACGACACTTCAGCTAATTCATGTTTTTCATCGCGATCAGGGTGACAATTTCAGTCTGGCATTTCTGTCCTGGGATATGATGGACGGCGTCAGCCTGACCGGGGGCCTTCTGTTCTTCAACGGGCCGGCCTCGTCTCCCTTCGGAATGTCACGGAATGCGGATACATGTTTCCTGGAAATGAAAGTCTCTTTCTAAGGAGCAGCCAGGCTGTGGAATATTTTCTGTAATACCAATATGTCTGAATTATCGGAATGATTCGGGAAAAGCGGGTCCGTTCATGACCCGGGCCGGGTTTACGGAATTACCGGGGGATACAATCCAGCAGCTTCCGCAGGCCCTTCGCATCCTCCTCGTCAAAGCGTGCGGTCTCGCGGCTGTCAATATCCAGAACGGCATATACGGATCCGGCGCTGTCGAAGAGGGGCAGAACGATTTCGGAATTTGAACGGCTGTCGCAGGCGATATGCCCGGGAAATTCGTGGACATTCGGAACAATGACCGCTTCCTTTTTGTTGACCGCCGCCCAGCAGACCCCGTTTCCGGCGGGAAGAGTCTGACAGGCCAGCGAACCCTGATATGGGCCGACCCTCAGAAAATCCGGTTCGAGAAAATAGAATCCCACCCAGAACACTTCCGGAAGTTTATGATAGAGAATGGCATTCAGGGTCGCCATGTTTGCCAGCGGATCCGGGTATTTTTTAACCAGTGCGGCGAACTGGTGTGTGAGGCGTTCATAGCGCCCGGCCTTGCCTCGTGATAATTTCTGTTCGTTTTCCATGATAAAACTTACGATCAAATTTACCCAATAAAAATCCCTTTTCATGAATCTTTACAGGGGTTTCCTCCGGGGAATTTTAGTAATTTCGCTGCGAAACCGCGGAAAGGGATCACCCTCGTGACAGTATCTGAAAATAAGGCGGCCGGATGAAAAGCCGCATCGTCATAGCCGGCCTGCTCATGACCATTCTGGTATCCGGCACAAATCTGGCGGGCCGGGCCGCTGCCCTGGAAATCAATCCCTGGGCACTGGTCTTTTTTCGTTATGTGATCGCCATGATCACCATCCGCATCATGCTGGCACTGCGGGGACGGAAAATCCGCATTGACTGGCGTGATTGGAAGAGCCTGACCTTACTCACCCTGTCCGGCATTCTGCTGAACCAGATCTTTTTTGTCTGGGGACTGAAATTCACGGTTCCCAGCCATCCGTCTCTGCTCTATGCAACCACATCCTTCTGGATCATGCTGCTTCGCTATGCCGTACAGAAGGAAGTCCCGACCCGAAAATTTGTTCTATCTGCCGGGCTGGCGGCTGCCGGCGTCCTGTTTGTTTTCGGTAAAAATCTGCTGGTGTTCAATGCGGATATCCTGCGCGGAGACAGCATTCTGCTGGCGGCTGTCCTCTCCTGGGCGGTCTATACCGCATTCGGCCAGGAAATGGTCCGGAAATACGGAGCCCTGCAGCTGACCTATATCCTGCTGGGTTTGGGTTCCGCCGTGTACATGATTCCCGGAATACTTTCCATTGCCTCGCTGCATCCGGAACACATTTCCCTGACGGCCTGGGGCGGGGTGCTGTATATGGGCGTTTTTACATCCGCCCTGTCCTATGTCCTCTATTATTTTATGTTAAAGCATCTGGCGCCGCAGAAGCTGGCGCTGCTGATCGCGGCACAGCCACCCATGACGCTGCTGCTCAGCATCCTGGCCGGTTACGAGACATTTCAGGCCAGCCTGATCGTGGGAATCATACTGATTATCGCAGCCATTGTGCTGTCAACGGAAACCATTAAGATAAAAGGGAAAAAAAGATGGGCAGCGTAAAAGACCTGGAGATACTGGAGCCGGCCAGCGAATCATCGACCGGTACGGCGTTATTTCGGTTTTCCGACCGCTACTCGGTGTTTGACTGGGGTGAAATGCCGGATCACATTCCCGGCAAGGGAAAGGCTCTGAACATGATGAGCGCCTGGAATTTTCTGCAGCTGGAGCAGGAGGGTATGGGAAGCCATTTTCTGTCGCTGTATGAGGATGTGTCCGCACCCCGTTTTGATGTGACCCGGCCCTCCTCCGTCATGAAGGTGAAAATGACCCGGGTTATTCCCATTCAGAATGAGTATGAACTGTATCGGAATACTTCGGCTCCCCACTATCTGATTCCACTGGAAATTATTTTCCGGAACGGACTTCCCAAAGGATCTTCCATGTTCAGGAAGCTGGCGGCTGCGAAGGACGATCCGACGAAGACCCGGAAGCTGCTGGCCTCTCTCGGGCTCGACAGCATCCCCAATCCCGGTGATATGCTTCCCAAACCTGTTTATGATTTTACCACCAAACTGGAAGCGTCCGACCGTGCCCTCAGTGATGACGAGGCTCTGCGCATATCCGGCCTGAGCGAAAGGGCTTTTGCTGACCTTCGTCACCTGGCCGGAAAGGTGAACAGCTTCATTACCCGACATGCCGAATCCCGGGGATTCCGGCATTTTGACGGAAAGATTGAAGCCATGTATCATCATGGTGAGATTGTGCTGGTGGATGTACTGGGAACGTTTGATGAAAACCGGTTTCTGTTTGAGGATGAACAGGTGAGCAAGGAAATCCTGCGTCAGGCCTATATCAAGCTTCAGCCCGATTTTGTGAACGCAGTGGATGAGGCAAAAAAAATTGCGGCGGATAAGGGCGAAAAGGAATGGAAACCCTACTGCCGCGTGCAGCCCCGCTCTCTGCCTGCCCGTTTCATCGAGCTCGTATCGCAGATCTATCGGAGCGGAGCCAATCAGTATCTGGGCCAGACGGTGTTTCCCGATGTCCCGCCCCTCGCTTCACTCATACCCGAACTGCGGAAGGCAAAGGAAGAATTAGCCTGAATTGCTGTAACTTTTCAGCCGTGAGAGCGACTAACTGAGGAACAAAAAAAGGAGAAATAATGGAAACACCCGTACATAAAGTACTGATCATCGGCAGCGGCCCTGCCGGGTTCACCGCCGCAATCTATACAGCCCGCGCAAATCTGTCTCCCATCGTCTTTGAGGGTATGGAGCCGGGCGGACAGCTGACCACCACCACTGATGTGGAAAATTATCCCGGATTTCCCGAAGGTGTCACCGGCCCCGAAATGATGGATATGTTCCGGAAACAGGCGGAGCGCTTCGGCGCCAAGACCATGTTTTCCATTGTCAATAAAGTTGATTTCAGCGAACGTCCCTTCAAGGTCTGGACGGATGACGGAAAAATGCATCTCGGTGAATCGGTTATTATTTCCACCGGTGCATCGGCCCGCTATCTGGGCCTGGAGTCGGAAAGCCGTCTGAAGGGATACGGCGTGTCAGCCTGTGCCACCTGTGACGGATTCTTCTACAAGGAAAAGGATATTGTCGTGGTCGGCGGCGGAGATACGGCGCTGGAGGAAGCACAGTATCTGACCCGTTTCGGAAAGACCGTAACGATCGTTCATCGTCGTGATGAGTTCCGCGGATCGAAAATCATGGCGGAACGCGTTCTGGCCAATCCGAAAATCAACGTGAAATGGGATTCTGTCGTGGATGAGGTACTGGGAAATCAGGATATGGCCGGCGTCACCGGCGTACGGCTGAAAAATGTGAAGAGCGGAGAAACGGAAGACATCAGCTGCTCCGGGTTTTTCGTTGCCATCGGGCATAAACCGAATTCGGAAGTATTCAAGGGTTTTATCGATCTGGATGATACCGGATATATCCGGACGAAGCCGGACAGCAGCCGGACCAATGTGGAGGGCGTGTTTGCCTGCGGTGATGTGAAGGATCCGGTTTATCGCCAGGCCGTGACGGCCGCCGGATCGGGATGTGCCGCAGCCATTGATGCCGAACGCTGGCTGGAGGCCCAGTCTCTCTGAGTTCAGTCTGATTAATTCATTCTCAGCCCCTGCTTTGTCAGGGGCTTTTTGTATCGGGCTGTTTTGTTCAGCATCAATCGTCCGCAATGAACCACGACCTATATTTTCATAGATTCGGGGGCCTGACTTTGATAAATTCCGGCAATGGAAAAAATCACGCTCACCATCGGTACGGCAGGGCATATTGATCATGGAAAATCGTCGCTTGTCAAGGCATTGACGGGGACCGACCCGGACCGCTTCATTGAGGAGCAGGAGCGGGGAATGACGATTGACCTGGGCTTTGCCTTTTATAAGGATCATATCGCCTTTGTGGACGTGCCGGGCCATGAAAAATTCATCCGCAACATGGTGGCCGGGGTCGCCGGTATGGATCTGGCCGCTCTCATCATCGCAGCGGATGACGGTATCATGCCCCAGACCGAGGAACATCTGCAGATCCTGCGTCAGCTGGGTGTGAGCCGGGGCTTTGTAGTGATGACGAAAATTGACATGGCCGATGATGACTGGCGAGGAATGGTGCGCGAGGATATCCGCGATAAAACAGCCGGAACTTTTCTGGAAGGCTGTGAAATCTTCGAGACCTCGACGGTGACGGGAGAAGGGCTGGATAGGTTACGAGTTTATCTGGATGCCCTGAATCCGGGTGATTTTCCGCGGCAGGAAGGAAATTTGAAATATTATATAGACCGGGTCTTCAGCCGGAGCGGCTTCGGAACCGTGGTGACGGGAACCCTGTCGGGCCGGCCGCTGCAGAGCAGTGAAAAGCTGTATCTTTATCCCGGCGCTGCGGAAGTACCGGTCCGGGGCCTGCATGTGCACGGGGAAGCCGTGACCCGGGCCAATCCCGGCAATCGTACCGCCGTCAACCTCGGCGGAATAAAAAAGGATGATCTGTCCCGGGGACATATACTCACGGATCTGTCCGGACTGCCGGTTTCCCGAACCTGGCTGCTGAAACTGGACCATCCCCGGGCCTGTCTGCTGCAGCATCAGCAGCGTGTCCGCCTGCTGACGGGAACCAGTGAAGTGGTAGGGCGGCTGCGTTTTGATGACAAGTGTGAGGCAGACTATGTTCCGGCCTTATTCACGGGAGAAAAACTGTTTGCAGCCTTTCCTGATGACCGGGCGATTCTGCGGTCCTATTCTCCCATGATCACTCTGACCGGTGCCCGGCTTCTGTTTCCGGTATCGCCCGACCGGCGCATCTCCATGAAATTTCTGCGGCAAGCCGGTGACCGGAATGCATTGGAACTGTTTCTCGATCTGGAACAGCGTCTGCTCAGTGAGGAAGATCTGAAAAGATCGGGATTTGTCATCCCGGATCGCCTGTCCGCCATGCTGGTCCGGTTCGAGGGCCAGCGTTCCCGGCGCTTTCTCGGTTCCCTGTCCCGGCTGCAGAAGGATGCGGCCAGCTTGCAGGCCAGCCTGGAGCGTGCCCATCGTGATCGTCCCTGGTCGGCGGGAAAACTCCTTCGGGAACTTGCCCTGCTGCAGGATATTCCCCGGGAGATTCAGTCGGCCTATCTGGAGCAGATTGCGGAGATGGCGGGCGCGGAACTTGCCGGCGACCGGCTGAGGATGAAGGGATTTGAAGCCCGGCTGGACGGAACCGTAAAACAGGGTGCCGAACAGCTTCTGAGCAGCCTGGATGAATCCGGGTTCAGCCTGCCGTCCCGGGATGAAATGCTGGCCGTCCTGAACTCCGGAAGCGGACGTGCCGCGGATGTCATTGATTTTCTGATCGAGGGGGGACGTCTTATCCCTCTTGCTCAGGATATGTTTATCACGGATGATGCGCGCAGCCGATTGCGGCGTGTACTGACTGACAGTTTCAGGAATTCCGAATCCTTGAGTGTTGCCGATGTGCGCGATGCTCTCGGTGTCAGCCGGAAATATGCCGTTCCCATTCTGGAATACAGCGACCGCCTGGGCTGGACGGAGCGCAGCGGTGATGAACGGCGGAAGGGAAGCGCGCTGGATGACTGATCGTTTTAAATACAAAGGCACGGTGACTGGTATTAGCCGGGCCTTGACATTCACCCCTGTGAAGGATTAAGTTTCACCCCATGTCCTCTGCAGCGAAACCCAAGACCACACCCCTGATGCGCCAGTATTACGGCGTGAAGGAAAAGCATCCGGACAAGATTCTTCTGTTCCGGATGGGTGATTTTTATGAAACTTTCGAGGAAGACGCGAAAACCGCGTCCCGGGTGCTGGGCATTACACTGACCCGACGCAGCAATGGGGCCGCGGGCGAAACACCCCTGGCGGGATTTCCGCACCACGCCCTGGATTCCTATCTGCACAAACTGCTCAAGGCCGGGCTGAAGGTGGCCATCTGTGAACAGCTGGAGGATCCGAAACTGGCCAAAGGCATCGTGAAACGGGACATTACTGAAATCGTCACGCCGGGGACGGCGGTGAATGATAAGTACCTGGATACGTCGGAGAATAATTTTCTGGGCGCCGTACAGATCTCGGAGTCGGGGACGGACTACTGCTTCTGTGATGTGAGCACGGGACAGTTCAATTATCTTCGGGGCAGCCGGGACAAGATCATCAGTTTTATCGAATCGGGCCCGCCGGCCGAACTGCTCTGCCCGGAAGGACAGGCGCTGCAGGTCGGGAAATTGCTGCCCTATTACAAGGGGCTCATCACCGAACAGGATTCGTGGATATTTGACCGCGTCTATGCGGGTGACATGATCCGGGGACAGTTTCAGCTTCAGACTCTCCGGGGCCTTGGCCTGGAGGACGATGACCCGGTTCTGCCCGTCATCGGGGCAGTGCTGCATTACCTGAAGGAGAATTTTCGCCGGAATCTGGGCCATATCAATACCATCCGCCAGCTTCAGCTGGATGACATCGTGGGACTGGATCAGTACAGTCTGAGAAATCTGGAAATCTTCCGGAGGCTTTCGGGTGAAAGCGGGGAAGGGACCCTGATCTGGGCTCTGGACTATACCATGAGCGCCATGGGGTCGCGCTATCTGCGTCAATGGCTGGTGCAGCCGCTCCGGGACAAAGCGGAAATCATGCGACGGCTGGACCGGGTGGAACGATTTGTATCCAGGGGCGGAGAACGGGAGGAATTGCGGGCTAAACTACGTGAAATGGCTGATCTGGAACGGCTGGGCGCCCGGCTGGGGGCAGGAAAGCTGAATCCCCGCGAGTGCATGCAGATGAAACGGAGCTGCGAACGGGCCCTGGAAATTCAGGAACTGCTCGCCGACGATGCGTATTTCGCCTACCGGGACAGTGACGCGATCCGGAATCTGATCCGCCTGATCAATGATGCGCTTGAGGATGAGCCCCCTGTGCAGATCTCCGATGGCGGGGTGTTCCGGACAGGCTGGCATCCCGATCTGGAGGAACTGCGGAATATTGCCCACCATGGCAAAGACTATCTCGTCAGCCTGCAGGAAAAGGAACGGGCGGCGCTGGGTATTCCCTCTCTGAAAATTTCCTACAACCGGGTCTTCGGGTACTATATTGAAATTACACGGACGCATGGTGACAAGGTTCCGGATACCTATATCCGGAAACAGACACTGGCCAACGCGGAGCGCTACATCACACCTGAGCTCAAGGAATACGAAGACCGGATTCTGCATGCGGAAGAGCGGCTGCTTGAGCTGGAAAGCCGGCTTTATGGTGAATTGCTGGAAACCCTGCAGGAAAGTATTCCGCTGCTGCAGGATATGGCATTCAAACTGGCGGCGGCCGACATTCTCTCATCTCTCGCTGAACTGGCGACACGGAATAAGTGGGTGAGGCCGGAGATTGCCGCTGACACGCGCCTAACCATTCACGAGGGGCGTCATCCTGTCGTGGAAGCATTACTGCCTCCCGGGGAGCGCTTTATTCCCAATGACCTCGAAATGGATACGGACACGAATCAGATTCTCATCATCACCGGCCCGAACATGGCCGGAAAGTCCACCTACCTCCGTCAGATCGGAATTATTACCCTGCTGGCCCAGATCGGGTCTTTCGTGCCCGCCGGCAGCGCGCATATCGGGCTGGTGGATAAAATTTTCACCCGGGTGGGCGCCAGTGACAATCTTGCCTTCGGCGAAAGCACCTTTCTCACGGAAATGATCGAAACCGCGAATATTCTGAATACGGCCAGTGAACGAAGCCTCATCCTGCTGGACGAGATCGGCCGCGGAACCTCCACCTACGACGGCCTGTCCATTGCCTGGGCGGTGGTGGAATACATTCATAACAACCGGGCCATGGCTGCCCGGACTCTTTTTGCCACCCATTATCACGAACTGACGGAATTGGAAAAGCTGCTTCCCGGCGTGAAGAATTACAATGTGGCTGTCAAGGAATACGGTGATAAAATCGTGTTCCTGCGGAAGATCGTGCCCGGCGGCGCTGACAAGAGTTATGGAATCTACGTGGCTCAGATGGCCGGACTGCCGTCCGAAATCATTACCCGCGCCAATGATATTCTGTTCAGCCTCAGTTCGCCGGATCATGCCCTGCCGGATGGAAAAAGGGTGGTGAGGGCGCGGATTCGTGAAGAGAAGAATTTTCAGCTGAATATCTTCCAGGCGGAAGAACATGAAATTGTGAAAACAGTGAAGGATCTTGAAGTGGAGCGGATGACGCCGCTGGAGGCCCTGCAGAAACTGGATGAATTGAAGAAGAAACTATGAAAAATTTACGCTTGATTATGGCACTGCGTCTGCTGCTGCTCTTTCTGATATCGGGTTCATTGAATCAGCTGCTGCCGGCATACCGGGCCTACGGGAATTCGGTATTTTCGCTGAGCGCCAGTCCGGTTTACGAAGCCTTCGGCCCCATGGCGGGACTGCTGACCAGTGGCAGTGAGAATGCCGGTGTGAATGCGCTGGCGCTGAATGACGGCCGTGGCCGGAATTTTTATCTGTCCCAGGCCTTATGGTATGCCAATGCCCTGAACTCGACGACCGGAGCCTTTTCCTTTCAGCTGCAGGATAAACGGCAGGTGGCGGTCATGCTGTCACGCATCAGCCTGGGAAATGTGGCGGACTCGCGGGGAGCGCTTCTGGATTATGGCGCGGACGGTCTGCCGGCAACCTTTGATGAGGGGGAGGGGAACGGACGCCTTGACCCGGGTGAACGGCTGAATTATGATAATGTGACCATCCATTCACTGGAAAATTACTGTGTGACGGTGGCTTTTCCCTTTCAGTTCAAATCTCTTCAATTGGGCGTCAGCAGCCGCTTCATGATGCAGGACCTGCTGGCAGCCAGAGGGTATGGCCTGGCCTTTGATCTCTATTTTCAGAAAAAATGGAAACGGCTGCAGGGACTGTTCAAAATCTCCGACCTGCCTTCCGGGGTCAATTGGTTTGACAACGGGCACTTTGAAATGACGGTTCCGGCCGCAGAAGCCTCATTTGTACTGCCGATTACGGTGGCGAAGCTGACGCTGCGTCCCGGCCTGTCGGGGCGGTTCACGCCCGGGATCCGTTACATGGATGCGGTGGATCTGGGATCTGCCGGCTCTCTGGATCTGTCGGGAGGGCTGGATCTGAAAATCGGGCAGCGCTTTTCTCTCGGCGGAGCCTGGTTTCAGGGGACGGGGGTCAAACTGGCTTCGACGCTGGAACTGAATGGATTTACACTCGAATATGCCTGGCGCGGAAACCGGGATGCTCTCGGTATGTCGCATGTCTTTGCGCTGAAATTTGATCTGAATGAATTATTGTCCGAATAATGCAATTGCCCTGAATGGCAGAACCGAAATCCGGAGGACGAATTTCTTCCATGGAGTGCAGAAATCGAAAAATGAAAATGACTGGGTGAAAAAAGCTGTGCAAAAGGCGGCAGTGGCGAAAAAATTCTTTTTGTATCTTACATATAAATCAATAAATTACGTGCTGTTTTTGGACGAATGCGCAATGCTGAAGGCCGGAAACGTAAATAGGGAAGTGGATGTCCGGAAAGCGTAAAATACACTTACACGAGTTGATAAATGACTGAGAATATTACGGTTAAATTACCTGACGGATCGGTAAAAAGTTTTGAAAAAGGACAGAGCGCCCACGATGTGGCCCTGTCGATTTCTGAAGGATTGGCAAGAAATTCTGTGGCGGCCCGGGTGAACGGGCAGGTCGTGGATCTGCATCGGCCTCTGAATGAGGATGCTGTGGTGGAGCTGTTGACATGGAAATCCGACGAAAGTCACGAGATTCTGCTGCACAGCACGGCTCATGTCATGGCCCAGGCGGTGAAACGGCTCTATCCCCAGGCAAAGGTCACCATCGGCCCGGCTCTGGAAAACCGCTTCTACTACGATTTTGACATGGAGCCGCCTTTCACGGAGGAGGATCTGTCTGCAATCGAAGCTGAAATGAAGAAGATTGTGGAAGAAAAGAATCCGGTGGTCCGCCGTGAAATGGATCGGGATGACGCGGTGGCGCTGTTCCGGGACATGGGTGAACATTACAAAGTTGAAATTATTTCCGATATTCCTGCAGGAGAAACGGTCACCGTTTATTCGCAGGGTGATTTTACAGATTTGTGCCGCGGGCCTCATCTGCCCAATACGGGCATGATACCCGCCTTCAAGCTGCTGACCGTCGCCGGAGCCTACTGGCGGGGAGATCAGAAGAACCGGCAGCTGTCCCGCATCTACGGGACCGCCTTTCCCTCCGCCAAGGAACTGAAGCAGTACCTGCATCAGATGGAGGAGGCGAAGAAACGGGACCATCGCAAGCTGGGCCGGGATCTGGATCTGTTTGAGGTGAATGACCAGGTGGGTCAGGGGCTGGCTCTGTGGTACCCGAAAGGCGCCATCCTGCGCCGGACCATCGAGGATTACTGGTTCCGCGAACATCGTCGCCGGGGCTATCAGCCCGTCGTGTCGCCGCATGTGGGCAAGGGTACGCTGTGGGAAACCTCCGGACATCTGGGCTTCTACAAGGACAGCATGTATGCCGGGATGAATGTGGAAGGACAGGACTATTACATCAAACCGATGAACTGTCCCTTTCATATCATGATTTACAACGGCCGTCAGCGGAGCTACCGTGAACTGCCGGTGCGCTTCGCCGAACTGGGAACCGTATACCGCTATGAACTGTCCGGTGCCCTGCACGGACTCATGAGAGTGCGCGGCTTCACTCAGGATGATGCGCATATTTTCTGTACCCATGAGCAGCTGGACGGAGAAGTCCGCGCCCTGCTGGATTTTTCCTTTGAATATCTGAAGAAATTCGGCTTCAATGAATTCGAGGTCTATCTCAGCACCAAACCCGCCGAAAAATTCGTCGGCGCGGAAGCGGACTGGGTCAAGGCGGAGGAAGCGCTGCATAATGCGATGACCACGATGGGCGTCGAATATAAGATTGATGAGGGCGGCGGCGCATTCTACGGCCCGAAAATCGACATCAAGATCAAGGATGCCATCGGACGCGTATGGCAGTGCACGACGATACAGTTTGACTTTAACGAACCGGAACGCTTCGATATCAGCTATATCGGTCAGGATGGTGCCCAGCATCGTCCCTTGATGATCCACCGGGCCATCATGGGGTCGCTGGAACGGTTCATCGGAATCCTGATCGAGGATACGGCCGGCGATTTTCCGCTGTGGCTTGCCCCGGTACAGCTTCGTTTTCTTCCCATTGCGGACCGGCATCTGCCCTTCTGCAGAGAGATGGCCGTGGAGCTGGAGGAGCTTGGCTTCCGCGTGGATATTGATGAACGGCAGGAAAAGATCGGAGCGAAAATCCGTGAAGCGGAAGTGAAGAAGGTTCCCTATATGCTGATTGTGGGGGACAAGGAGCTGGAAGAGAAGACATTCAGCCTGAGACAACACAAGGGCGGCGATCAGGGAAGTTATAATCTTGATGCCCTCGTTAAAAAATTGAATACAGAACGTAAATTCTGAAGGAGATCTTATTTCTAAAAAAGAACAGCCGATGGCTATTAATCAGGAAATTACTGCTCAACAGGTAAGACTCATTGCCGGGTCTGGTGAGCAGCTTGGCATCGTAAGCATACAAGAGGCGCTGCAAGAAGCTGAGAAAAGCGGGTTGGACCTGGTGGAAATTTCCCCCAGTGCGACTCCCCCTGTATGCAAGTTGCTTGATTACGGTAAATACAAATATCAACAACACAAGCGCGAGAAGGAAAACAAGAAGAAGCAGCATGTTGTACAGCTGAAGGAAATCCGTTTCCGCCCCGGCACGGAAATACACGATCTGGAGACCAAAGCCAAGAAAATACGGGGTTTTCTGGATACGGGCAACAAGGTGAAGATCACCGTGATGTACCGTGGCCGGGAAATGGCCCACAAGGAATTTGGCCAGCAGACGCTTCAGCAGATCATTGATATGCTTGCTGACATCGCGAAGCCGGAAAGCGACCCCAAAATGGAAGGTCGTTTTCTGTCTGCCATTCTCGTCACCAAATAGGAAAAGGAGCAATCCATGCCCAAAATGAAAACGAATCGCGGGGCAAAAAAGCGGTTCAAAGCACTCGCCTCCGGGAAGATCAAGAGGATGAAGGCCTACAAGAGTCACATTCTCACCAAGAAATCAACGAAGAGAAAGCGGAATCTCCGGACTGCAACGCTGGTGAAATCCACTGAAATGAAACGTGTCAAGAAGATGTTAGGTCTGTAGGAGGAGAGCATCATGCCCAGAGCAAAAAGTACTGTACCGCGCCATCGGCGCCATAAAAAAATTCTGAAGATGGCCAAAGGGTATTTCGGTGCCCGCCATCGGCTTTTCAAGACTGCGAAGGAAGCGGTTCAGCGGTCCGGGCAATACGCCTATCGTGACCGCCGACAGAAAAAACGGAACTTCCGTCAGTTGTGGATCACGCGTATCAATGCCGCTGTCCGTCAGCATGGCATGAGCTATTCGCGCTTCATCCACGCACTGCAGACGAAGAATATCGTCATCAACCGGAAGGTTCTGAGCGATATGGCGATCCGGGATCCGGAAGCTTTCGCAAAACTTGTGGAATCACTCAAAGCATAATTACCGGACTGGTACCGCAGCCGTCTCGCCGGCGGCTGCGGCCCGTTTCAATCAGAGTCAGCCTGCCGTGAAGACGAATGTCATCACCGCTGAAGCCACATAATGAAAAAATGATGCAGACTATGGAAATTCAGGAAAAAATCGCAGAAATCCGCCGGCAGTTCAGCGAAGAGATCACGCAGCTCACGCCGGCCAAATTCAACGACTTCAAATCCCGCTTTCTGGGACGGAAGGGACAGGTCAACGATCTGTTCTCCGGACTGGGAAAGGCTTCCGCCGATCAGCGCAAGGAGCTGGGCCGGGTTATCAACGATCTGAAAAAAGATCTGGAAGATGCTCTGGACAGCTTTCAGCAGAAAAATGCCGAAGCGTCCCCGGCCGGACAGACCGCCGCTCCGGATCTGACGATGGATGCCTATCCGGTTCCGCTGGGAACCCGTCATCCGCTGACCCGGGCCATGGATGATATTATCCGTATCTTCAGCCGTCTCGGCTTCGATATCGCCTCGGGCTATGAAGTGGAAACGGACTGGTTCAATTTTGAATCCCTGAACTTTCCGCCCAATCATCCGGCGCGGGATATGCAGGATACATTCTATATCGGTGCCGATACCCTGCTCCGGACTCACACCTCACCGGTGCAGACCCGCTATATGACAGCCCACAAGCCGCCGGTGCGCATTATTGCTCCCGGACGGGTGTACCGGAACGAGGCGATTTCCGCCCGCTCCTACTGTCTGTTCAACCAGATTGAAGGGCTGTATGTGGATGAAAATGTGTCCTTCAGTGATCTGAAGACCACTCTGGATATGTTCTGCCGCATGTATTTCGGCCCCCAGGTGCGGACACGCTTCCGTACGTCCTTTTTTCCCTTTACCGAGCCGTCGGCGGAAATGGATGTAAGCTGTTTTCTCTGCGGCGGAAAAGGCTGCCGTGTCTGCAAGGATACGGGCTGGCTGGAAATCCTGGGCTGCGGAATGGTGGACCCGAATGTCTTCCGGTCCGTGGGTTACGATCCGGACAAAGTCAGCGGCTACGCCTTCGGAATGGGCGTTGAACGGATGACGATGATGAAACTGGGTGTTACAGATATCCGGATGTTCTTCGATAATGATGTGGAATTTCTCAAGCAATTTTAATATTCAAACGGTTGAAAAAGACGTATGCGCATAATACTTGACTGGCTGAAAGAGACAATCGAATTTGATCAGAGCCCTGCCGCTCTTGCTGAAATGCTGACCCTGGCCGGCCTGGAGGCCGAACCGGTGGCCGATGCACCCGGAATACCCGATTCTGTCCGGGTGGGGAAGGTGCTGTCGGTGGAAAAGCATCCCGATGCGGACCGCCTGTCCGTATGTTCTGTGGACGTGGGCGGCGCCGAGCCGCTGCAGATCGTCTGCGGAGCTCCCAATGTGGCTGCCGGGCAGCGTGTGCCCGTGGCGACGGTGGGAACCGTGCTGGGTGAAGAATTCACGATCCGGAAATCGAAGATCCGGGGTGTGGCCAGTGAAGGAATGATCTGCGCGGAAGATGAACTGGGCCTTTCCGGAGACCACAGCGGCATTATGGTGCTGGGTGAAGACAGCGTCATCGGATCCGCTTTCAATGAAAAATACCGGACACCGGATGTGCTGGAGGTGGAGCTGACGCCCAACCGTCCCGACTGTTTTTCTCACTGGGGTGTGATCCGGGAGATCGCGGCCCTCACCGGGAATTCCTACGCTTTTCAGGACGTGAAGGTGAATGAGACGGGACCGGACATCGCGACACTCACATCGGTGGAGATCCGTGATGCTCAGGCCTGTCCCCGCTATACAGCGCGGGTTATCCGCAATGTGAAGGTGGGCCCGTCACCGGAGTGGCTGCGGCAGCGTATCGAAGCGCTGGGACTGCGCTCTGTCAATAATGTGGTGGATGCCTCCAATTATGTGCTGATGGAAACGGGACACCCGCTGCATACGTTTGATTTTGACAAGCTCGCCGGCCACAGAATTGTTGTGCGCAAGGCGGAGCGCGGCGAAAAATTCATGACACTGGATCACAGGGAACGGGAGCTTTCCGACGACGTCCTGCTCATCTGTGATGCGGAAAAACCGGTTGCGCTGGCCGGTATCATGGGCGGTTTTCACTCCGAAGTGGATGATAATACCGTCAATCTTCTCATTGAAAGCGCCTATTTCGATCCGGGAACGGTGCGCAAGGGATCCAAACAGCAGCAGCTGTCCACCGATGCCTCGAAGCGGTTTGAAAGGGGAACGGATCCCAATCATACGCTGCTCTATTCACAGAATCGTCTGGCGGCCCTCATCATGGAGCTGGCCGGTGGTGAAGCAGCCAGCGGAATCATTGATATTTATCCGGATGTGATTGAGGCGAAGACGGTCAGCCTGCGCTACAGCTATCTGAAAAAGATTGCCGGAATGGACATTGCGCCCTCCGTTTGCCTGAATATTTTCAAGGCGCTCGAATTTCAGGTACTCAGCAGTGATGCTGACGGCCTCACCGTGAAGGTTCCCACCTTCCGGCCCGACATTGAGCGGGAAATTGACCTGGTCGAGGAAGTGCTGCGCCTCTATGGCTATGACAAGCTTCCCCAGCTCAGTCATATCAACATGTCCGTGTCGGAGGTCTGGAATCCGCTCTACGAATTCATGGATGATCTGCGCAATTATTTCTGCGGCCTGGGCTTCAATGAAACCTTTTCCAATTCTCTCATCAGCCTGGATCAGGCGAAAAAGGGCATCTGGGGTCATGAGCCGGTGGAAATCAGCAATCCTCTGAGCCAGGAAATGTCCTGTCTCCGTTCCGATCTGCTGCAGAACCTGCTGACCAATTTCCGGTATAATGCCACCCGCAAACGGCAGCAGCTCCGGTTTTTTGAAATCGGAACCGTGTTCGCAAAAAATTCACATCGTGATACAGGCGCCGCGGAAAGGCTGAATCTGGCCGCGCTCGTTTCTGCCTCGGTCTGGGATCTGAACTGGAATGAAAAGCCCCGGGATGCGGGAATTTACTATCTCAAGGGGATCGTCGATACACTTCTGCGCAAGTACGGCCTGGCCGCTGTAAGCTATACACAGACGCCACATGATGATTTTGCCTATTTGTATACATTGACCGTCGGAAAGCGTAAACTGGGGTATATGGGACAGTATAAGGCATCCCTGCAGGAAAAATTTCAGATGAAGACGCCGGTCGTGGCCTTCGAACTTGAAACGGAGGCACTTCAGGAACATTTTCGGGCGGCGCACACGCTGCAGCCCATTTCCCTGTACCCGGCCATTTACCGCGATATTTCGCTGGTTGTCCGGAAAAATATCCCTGCCGAGCTCCTGAAAAAGGATATTGTTCGCTCGGGAGGCAAAAACCTGATAGACATTGTAATTTACGATGAATATATTAACAGCGATAGATTGGGAGAAGATAAGCATGCCCTGTCATTCCGGCTTAAATTTCAGAGTCAGGAAGGGACACTGGTGGATGAGGACATCGATCCCGTCATGGAGAAGCTGTTTGGAATACTGTATGATAATCATGGAGCACAGCTGAGATAATGCAGTTGGATGTGCTGGAAAAGCTCGAAGAGAAAATACATGCTTCGCTGAGTACCATTCGGCAGCTCAGGAGTGAGAATGCGGCGGCGTCGGAGGGAAGCGGATTGTCGGACGAGACACAGAATGTCGTCCGGGAAAAGCTTCAGGAGATGCTGCAATGGCTTGATGATCTGGATGACTTAATGAAATCGGAGGGGTGAACCTGTGAGTGACCTGGCCGAAAATACGACCACCGTCAGCATCTACGGAGAAAAATACAGTATCCGTGGCAAGGCGGATTCCGGTTTCATTGAAAAGGTGGCCGACTATGTGGACAGCAAGATGCAGGAAGTAGGGGCGAACATCAGTTCGGCATCCGCACCGCACCGTATTGCCATCCTGGCCGCCCTGAACATTGCCGGAGAACTGTTTCAGACCATTGATGACCGGACAGACATTCTCGAGAAGCTGACAAAAAAATCTGAAGATCTTATCAGCGCCATAGACGAAACTCTCAGTGAAGGGTAGCGGCAGGAGCCCATACCTTTCACAAGCCCGTGGTTATCCTTTCTCAAGGAGGATACATGACAAGTAACACGATTTTGATTGTCGCCGGGGCCTTTGCCCTCGGTGTGGTGCTGGTGTATATATTTTACCGGGTCAAACTGGGTAATATCAAAACACACGGATACGAAATTCTGGAAAACGCCCGCAAGGAGGGCGAAGCTCTGAAGAAGGAGCGACTGCTGGAAGCCAAGGATGAAAGCCTGAAGCTCAAGCAGCAGATTGAAGAGGAAAACCGGGTCAAGAGCCGGGAACTTCGGGATCTGGAAAAGGAATTCCAGAAGCGTGAAAGCAATATCGAACGCAAGATGGATATGCTGGACAGCCGCTATGAAAGCCTTCAGAACACGGAAGATTCCCTGAAGAAGCGGGAAAAGGAAGTGGAAGAACGCAGCGGTGAAGTGGATGAAATCATCCGGAATCAGAATCGCCGGCTGGAGGAAATCGCCGGGCTGAATTCGGATGATGCGAAGAAACTGCTCATGGAAAGCATGTTTGAAAAGGCCCGCGTGGATGCCCAGCTGAAGATGAAGGAAATCAAGGACGAAGCGCTGATGAATGCCAACAAGAAGGCGCGGGAAATCGTCATCGAAGCCATACAGCGGTCAGCTGCGGATCATACGGCGGAAACGACGGTGACCTCCGTGCTGCTGCCCAGTGAACAGATGAAGGGGCGCATTATCGGTCGGGAAGGCCGGAATATCCGCCACTTCGAAACCCTCACGGGCGTGGAACTGATCGTGGATGATACGCCGGACACGGTGGTGCTCAGCGGTTTTGACCCTGTCCGCCGTGAAATCGCCCGGCTGGCTCTGGAAAAACTCATTCAGGACGGACGCATTCATCCTGCACGGATTGAGGAAATGATCAACAAGGCCAGCAAGGAAATCGAAGAATCCATCATGCAGGCCGCACAGGATGCGCTCATGGAACTGGGCCTGCCGCCCATGAACCAGGAGATGCTGCATCAGATCGGCCGTCTCCGCTACCGGACCTCCTACGGACAGAATGTTCTGAAGCATTCCATCGAAGTGGGAATTCTCGCCGGCCTCATGGCCTCCGAACTGGGTCTGGACGGCCAGATGGCGAAACGGGCCGGTTTTCTCCATGATATCGGCAAGGCGACGGACCGGAATGTGGAAGGGACGCATACGGCCATCGGCGGTGAAATTGCCCGCCGCAACAAGGAAAACGCCATCGTTATCAATGCCATCGAAAGTCATCATAACGAAGTGGCTGTCACCCACCCCATTTCCGCACTGGTGCAGGCGGCGGATGCCATCAGCGGCAGCCGGCGCGGCGCCCGGGGACAGACACTCGAATCCTATATCCACCGCATGGAAAAGCTGGAGGAGATCTCCAACGGTTTCGCCGGTGTTGCTAAAACCTATGCGATTCAGGCCGGCCGGGAAGTCCGCGTCATGGTCGAGCAGGATAAACTGAACGATTATGATTCCGGACTGCTGGCGGATGAAATTGCCCAGAAGATCCAGAACGAGATGACCTATCCGGGACACATCAAAGTCACCGTGATCCGCGAACATCGTTCTGTTGCCTACGCAAAATAGACCCATGGAGTGAGGAAGACAATGGCTGCCAAATTACTGACCGGCAAGGAAGTTGTCGAGCATGTGAAAAATGATCTGAAGGAGCGGATCGAAACGCTGGCCACCCGGGGGATCACACCCGGCCTGGCAGTGGTTCTCGTGGGAGAGGATCCGGCCTCTCAGAGTTATGTGAAATCAAAAGCCCGTCTCTCTGCAAAGCTGGGGATCTTTTCGGAAACCCTGCTCTTTCCTGCTGATATTACGCAGGGTGAGCTGAATGATGTGGTCAATAATCTGAATAATGACAATCGCTTTCACGGCGTTCTCGTCCAGCTGCCGCTGCCGGGACATATCAATGAAGATGAAATTATCAATGCCATCCGGCCTGAAAAGGATGTGGACGGCTTTCATCCCATGTCCGTCGGGAACATGGTTCTGAACCGCAATACCTTCATTTCCTGCACGCCCTACGGCATTATGGAGATGATGAAATATTACTCCGTATCCCTGCAGGGCAAACATGTGGTCATCGTGGGCCGCAGCAATATTGTGGGCAAACCCATGCTGAACCTGCTGTACCAGAAGAGTGCCCAGGCCAATGCCACCGTGACCATCTGTCATACGGGCACGCCGGATATCGCCGAATTTACTCGTCAGGCGGATGTGGTCATCGCGGCTGTGGGTGTTCCCGAGATGATCAAGGGATCCATGCTGAAACCCGGCGCCATCGTCATTGACGTGGGCATCAACCGGGTGGAAGACCCCGATACCGAAAAGGGCTACCGCATTGTAGGCGATGTGGAATTTGCTTCCGCAGAGACCCGTGCCTCAGCCATTACACCTGTACCGGGGGGCGTGGGCCTCATGACCGTCGCCATGCTCATGGCCAACACGGTGAAAGCCGCAGAACTCAGCCTGACCCGGGCGGATATATGATGATCGGGGACAAGCTCAGAGCCCGAAGCACCATTGTCCTGAAGATTTTAGCTCTCCTTTTTTTACTCTACCTCTTCCTGCTCAGCATCGAAATGATGGGGGTGTCCTTCAAGCTGTTCGGCAAGGATTTTGCGAACCGCCTTCTGCAGACCACCGCATCGCCGATCGTGGGCCTGTTCATCGGAATTCTGGTGACCTCCGTGGTGCAGTCCAGCTCCACGGTCACGTCCCTGGTGGTCGGAATGGTTGCCGCCAATGCCCTGACCGTCACGGCGGCGATTCCCATCATCATGGGGGCGAATATCGGTACGTCCGTGACGAATTCCATTGTCTCCATCGGATCCATCGGCCGGCGTGAGGAATTCAAGAAGGCCTTCGCCGCAGCGACCATCCATGATTATTTCAATATTCTGGCTGTCATTCTGCTGATGCCCATGCAGATCGGATTCGGCCTGCTCAGCCGGGTGAGCATCTCTGTCTCGGGCCTCATACTGGGCACGCAGGGCCTGACCTTCAAAAGCCCGCTGAAGGCCGCCATCAAACCTGTGCTGGACCTTTTAGTGGAGCTGCTCAGCAAAAATCCCGTTCTCATCATTCTCGTGGCCTTTGTTCTGCTGATCATTGCCCTGAAATACATTGTCACCGTGCTGAAGTCCCTCGTACTGAGAAAAGCGGAAAGCTTTTTTGACAAGGTGATCTTCAAGACCACCGCCCGAGCCATTTTCTTCGGCCTGATCCTCACGGTGCTGGTGCAGAGCTCATCGGTTACGACGTCTCTGGTGGTGCCGCTGGTGGGGGCCGGCATCCTGACCATCAATCAGATCTACCCCTTTACCATCGGGGCTAATGTGGGAACCACTGTAACCGCCTTTCTCGCCTCCCTGGTCACCGGTGAGATTTCTGCCGTGACCGTGGCCTTTGCCCATTTCTTCTTCAATGTCTTCGGCGGTCTCATCATTTTCGGCATCCCCTTTTTCAAACAGATTCCGCTGCGTGCCTCCGCCTTCATGGCCGACATTGTCTATCATCATCGCTGGATTGCCTTCGTATATGTGGGAATTGTCTTTTTCACGATTCCGCTGCTTGTGGTCTTCGTACTTTCATAGGAGGAGGAAAAAATGTTCAACTTGAGAAAAAAATGGCAGCTTCTGGATGACGTCGTCAAACGTTTTCACCAGGAGGACCTGCTCGATGAAGCCTGGAAGGCCATTCTTAAGATGGTTGAATTTGACAGTCAGATGTTCGGGGATGCGCATACCATCCTGCGAAAGGAATATTCGGACGCAGCCATCACGGCGCTGCGCACCCGGGACCAGGAAGTGAACAGCCTGCAGAAGAGTGTCCGTCAGAATGTGCTGACTCACCTCATCGTATCGAATAAATACAAGAATGAAATTTCTCTGGCCCTGGGAATGGTGACCATCGTGAACGGCCTGGAACGCATCGGTGACAATTGCAAGAATATTGCCGATCTGGCCATGATTTCCCAGAAAACCATGAATTTCGGGAAACTGGATGAGACGATCACGGCCCTCGAGGAAAAGGTGTTCACTCATTTTGAAATGCTGAAGAATGCCTTTGCAAAAAATGATGATACCATCTGCCGGGATATCATGGTGGAATTCCGGGATACCATTTCCATTCCCATCGATACGACGATTTCAAAAATTATTCACGGCGATTTTTCCGATCTGCCTCAGACGGGTACGACGGTCGCCGCGCTTTATCTCAGATATTTGAAGCGGATTGATGCCAATCAGAAGAATGTGGCCTCCATCATGGTCAATCCCTTCACCAACCTCGGTTACAAAATTAAGGATGCAAACGAATGAGCAAAGGTGTTACGCCCCAGTCACAGGATTATGCTAAATGGTACACGGATGTAGTCCAGAAAGCGGAACTGGCCGACTATTCCCCGGTGAAGGGATCCATGGTCATCCGGCCCTACGGATACGCGCTCTGGGAAAATATCCGCGGTGTGCTGGACGGCATGTTCCGGGACAGCGGCCATGTGAATGCCTATTTTCCCATGCTGATCCCCGAAAGCTTCCTGAAAAAGGAAGCGGACCATGTGGAAGGATTTTCTCCCGAACTGGCGGTGGTCACCCATGGCGGCGGCAAACTGCTGGAGGAACCTCTGGTCATTCGTCCCACTTCCGAAACCATTATCTGGTCCATGTACAAGAAATGGATCAATTCCTACCGGGATCTTCCCATTCTCATCAATCAGTGGGCCAATGTGGTCCGCTGGGAAATGCGCACGCGCCTCTTTCTGAGAACCACCGAATTCCTGTGGCAGGAAGGCCACACGGCCCACGCCACGAAGGATGAGGCCATGAAGGAGACGCTCATGATTCTGGAACAGTACAAGACACTGGCCCAGGATTATATGGCCATGCCGGTGTATACGGGCGAAAAAACGGAGAAGGAAAAATTCGCCGGCGCGGTGAATACCTATTCCATCGAAGCAATGATGGGAGACCGGAAAGCGCTGCAGGCCGGAACAAGCCATTATCTGGGACAGAATTTTGCCAAAGCCTTTGATGTGAAATTCCAGAATGTGGCCAACGAACAGGAATATGTCTTTGCCAGCAGCTGGGGTGTGAGCACCCGTCTGGTGGGAGCCATCATCATGGCCCATGGTGACGACAAGGGGCTGATTCTGCCGCCCAGGCTGGCGCCCCATCAGATCGTGATCGTCCCCATCTATCGGAATGACGGGGAAAAATCCACCGTTCTCACCTATGCCGACCAGCTGAGCTCTGCCCTCAGAGACAGGGGCATCCGGGTTCATACGGATCTGCGCGAATCCCTTTCTCCCGGTTTCAAGTTCAATGACTGGGAAATGAAGGGTGTTCCGCTGCGTGTGGAAGTGGGCCCGAGGGATGTGGAGAAGAACGGCCTGGTCTATGTGAACCGGCTGACGGGAAATAAGACCTTTCCCTCAAAGGACGAGTTTCTGGCTGAAGCGGCGTCGATTCTGGAAACCGTGCAGACACAGATGTTTCAGGACCGCCTCGCCTTCCGGGAAGCGAATACGGTGGATGTGCGCAGCTATGACGAACTGAAGGACGTCATCGCCGACAACCGTTTCGCCCGAACCTTCTGGGATGGAAGCCGGGAGCAGGAAGAGAAGATACAGGAAGAGACCAAAGCGACCATTCGCAATAAAATGTTCGATAAAACGGCAGAGGACGGCAGCTGCGTACTGACCGGGCGCAGGAGCCGCGACCAGGTGATTTTCGCCAAATCCTACTGATGCCGGCGTTCAGCCTTTTTTCCGGCGTGAGGCCGATATGCATATCCGAAATACTCAAGTCATCGTTCTGAAAAGGAATCCGAGCGGCGATACCTCCCTCAATGTCCATGTATTCAGTGAGGAGGACGGACGCATCATACTGGTGGCCAAGGGAGCCCGGGGCATGAAAAGCCGCTGGCTGGGCCATCTGGAACCCTTTTCCCTGCTGAATGTCCATTACTATGATAAACCGGGCCGTCCCTGGCAGCTGCTTCAGGCCGTGGAAATCATCGACAGCTTCGACCGCCTGAAAAGACAGCCGCCCATGCTGCTCTACGGATCGGTCATTCTGGAAATCCTGGACCGCACCCAGCTGGATCACAGCGATCCAATGATCTTCAGGCTGCTGACCCATATTCTGAAAAATATGGCCGATGGGCGGGTGGATGCCCAGTATCTGTACTGGTATTTCTGTTTCATTTTTCTCAGGCTGAATGGCGTGGGCCTGAATATCCGTGCCTGCAGCCACTGCGGAAATGAATTGTCCGAGGCTGTATTCCACATCGGAGATGCCAGTTTTTACTGCAGATCCTGTCACCCTGCGGGACAGCAGGAGGCCATCTACAGCGGCGAGGCGCTGCATTTTCTGCAGCATATGGAGGCGCAGCGGATCGCCGGCCTAAAGGGCGTGCGGATGGAAAAGGGAATGCGGAATCATTTTGACGGCCTGTTTCATCAGGCCCTCACTGTGCATTTTGATGCGCTGCGCACGCTCAAATCCCTCAGCCTGCTGAAAATTCTCGGAGACTGACATTAAGATTCGCAGACTGACAGCCATGGATACACATTTTTCCGGCCCGGGAGAGAGGGTGATCGTATTCCACGGATATCTGTCCTCGCCCCTGACCCTGCGGAAGCTGGGCCGATTTCTGAACCGCAGGGGCTATGATGTGCGCATTCCGCTTCTGCCGGGCCATGGACAGGGCCAGGATGAGCTGGAATCAACCACAGTCCGGGATTATCTCGATTTTCCCCGAAACGTTCTGGATTCGCAGGAGGGCGATGATCCGCTGTGGATCGGCGGTTTCTCCCTGGGCGCTCTGCTGGCCCTGCATTGTCATGATCATCCGCGGGTGAAGGGACTGCTGCTCATGTCCACACCCCTCATCCATGCCGGGGGAGATGTGCAGACTCTGAAAAAGGATTTTGAGACTGAGACGGCAGACCTCCCGCCGGCCCTGCTGCAGTGGTCGGAAAAAAGTTTTGAAAAAGTACTGGCCGTCGCTGCCCGGGTCAGGGAAGACATCCGCACTATTCAGGTGCCGGTGCTGGCGCTGCACGGCGGCAGAGACAGCCTGACGCCGCGGGTGAATACGGAGCTGCTGGAGAGTCTTTGTGCGAAGGGGGATTTTGAAAAAATAATTTTGGAAACAAAGGGACATATATTACTTTTAAGGAACGAGACAGAGATCGCAAAGGCAATGATCTCATTCATGACAAACAGAAAGAGTTAATACATGCATTATCAACGATATCAATTCGGGCCCGGACGCATCACCGACGGCATCAAACTGCTGATCATCATCAACGCGGCTGTGTTTTTTATCGGGCAGATCACCGGCCTGAGCTATACGCTGGACGCGCTGCTCGGCATCGTGCCCTATGACGCCTGGTCGCGGCTGCATATCTGGCAGCCCTTCACCTACCTGTTTCTCCACGGCTCCCTCATGCATGTGGGCATGAATATGCTGGTGCTGTGGATGTTCGGGTCGGAACTGGAAATGCTCTGGGGACGGAATTATTTCATGAAATTCTATTTCATCACCGGTATGGGCGCGGGCCTGCTGACCATTATTTTTCAGCCCTATTCGACCATTCCCGTCATCGGCGCTTCCGGAGCCATTTACGGCGTGCTGCTGGCCTATGGCATGCTTTTCCCCGACCGGGAAGTGCTGATCTATTTTCTCTTTCCCATCAAGGTGAAGTATATGGTGGCCATTATCGGCGCCATCGCCTTCATGAGTTCGCTGTCACCGCAGGGCGACAATATTGCTCATTTCACCCACCTGTCCGGCATGCTCATCGGCTACCTGCTGCTGAAAAAGGGACGGCCGGGACTGCGCAGCCGCCGGGATCAGCATATCGAATCCATCACCGAAAGCATCCGTAAAATCCGCGACAAGCTGAGCAAATATTATGAAGCCCATCCTTCCGAACGTCCTCATCATTCATTCATGGATGAGACGAAAAAGCCTTCGTCCATGAAGGAGGATCTGGATACCATTCTGGATAAGATCAACCGGGTGGGTTACGGCGGGCTGAACGAGGAAGAGAAAAAGCGTCTCTTCGATGCCAGCAACCATCTCAGCAACCGGTCGCCGAAACACTGATATATAACTATTCAGGCTGAATAAAAAAATGTGACATGTCGTAGCCGGATTTTTCCAGGGATGCACTGTATTCATCTATAAAATGCCGGATCTGTTCAACGGAAATGACATTGGTGATGCCGTAATTGATCCGGCCGTTCTGATCAACGGTCATCGGCCCGCTGTAGGGCTGCCCGGGCGAATAGGATTCACCGGCGGGAAGCGCGGCGGGAGCCAGCAGGGTGGAATAGTCGGCGGAGACGCTGTAGCACATGCCCACCCATTCCATATTCCTCATGCCGTCGCGGAAGGCCAGAACGAGCCCGCCGCTGGATCCGTGATTGAAAAGTGCATCCACGAGAAAATTTCCCCGGGGATCATCGGGTTTGAGCGATACGATGCCACGCGTGACCATGAGATTGCCCTTGGGAAAGCCCACCTGGTAGACGAAGCTGCCCCACTGCAGGTCCCGGCTGCGGCCGGCGGGAAGGGTGAAGACGCGGGGACGGGTATGGGCCGGCGCATGGTATTTCTTGCCGAGGAGGGCCAGGTCGCGGGCCGGATCCATGGCCAGAATCTCAAAATAATTCTGTCCGGCGAAATCATTGATATACAGTTTCAGGGACTGGCGGAGGCGGATACGTTCGATGGAGCGCGGCTTCTGATAGGTGGTGATGAGCGTTTCGGGATTATTGACGATGTGGGCGCAGGTCAGGACGGCGATGCGGACATGGTCGTCATAGACCAGCGTGGCCGTGCCCGATGCCGTTTCGTTCTCCAGCGAGGTGGCGACGGCGGCGCGGTGCAGCAGCAGGGAATCGGCATTGGTATTGGCCGCATTCCGGGCGTAGCGGAAACTTCGGTACTGGGCAATGCTGTTGATGAGCTTCACCGAGGCCATGACATCCTGCAGCTGCCGGCTCACCGGCCGGTCGGGAAATTCACTGTCGTATTTTCCGTCCGCCTTCCGCTCTCCGACGGATCGCCCCGTCAGCGTACAGGCCTGCATCAGCATCAGCAGCGATAGAATGAGAATGACATATTTGCTCCGGTCAGGTACCATTGTTAAAAATAGTATGAAAAATATTAAGGAACAAGGGACAAGGAACAGGATCAAGGCGCCAGGAACAAAAAAGAGGAAGGAGCCCGGGTGAAACAGTTTGCAGGCGTCAGGAGACAGTCGGCAGGCCCGTCTCCGTTTCGTTTCGCTCAACTACGACACGGCAGGCGAGACGAGATGGCGTCGGGGCGAAAAGTGAAACTTTGGCTGGAACGAGACCGATGGTGGCTGAGTGGTATCATTCGGTGACTGAGTGGTATCACCCGGTGGCTGAGCGGTATCACCCGGTGGCTGAGCGGTATCACCCGGTGGCTGAGCGGAGCCGAAGCCTATGTCATTGCGGACTGTCACTGCGGACCTGATCCGCAGCGCAATCTGGTTTTACGTGTTGCGAGGATGCCGATAATATCAAGACATGAATGATAGTTTACCGCCCTATAAAACGTGTACAGACGTTGCATGCAACGTCTGTACCGAAATTCTGTAGACACGGCAAATTCTCGTTTCTTCCTCAGCCTCAACCTCAACCTCAACCTTAACCTTAACCTCAACCTTAACCTCAACATCAGCCTCAGCCCAATCTCATCATTCATCTTCCTCTGCGAACTTCGCGGACTTTGCGAGAGGATTTTTCCCACCAAAAAAAACTCTTTGCAGAAACGGTCAGCTTGTTTAAATTCAGTCGGTTAAAAGGATTCAGGACTAATTGAGTACACATCGAACATGGACGGATGTTTTCTGAGCTGACCTGAGGCTCACAGGATCTGCGGATGTGTACAGGGTGGCCCGCGGTCGGGCTGCGATGAGGACAGCGAGAGTGCCCCGACAGCTTATCCCCATGGGACTGAGCAGGGCGGAGCCGTGGAGGAGAAGGGCTGCGACGGGAACAGATTTCAGGCTGTGATCTGATCAGGAAAGCGTAGAAGTGACAGCCGCTTGTGGCTTAATGTCAAGGAAAGGGTGGGAATCATGGATTATCTTCATTACAAGTTGGATCTGGCGGCCGGGGAAATGGTTGAAATAACCCTCGACAAACAGGCCAATGTGCGGCTGGTGGATGATGAGAATTTCGAGAAGTACAAGAGAGATGAGGATCATGAGTATACGGGTGGCCTGGCAAAAAAATCACCCATCCGGCTCAAGGCGCCCAATCCCGGGAAATGGCACCTTGTCATCGATATGGGGGGCTACAATGCCACCGTAAAGGCGACGGTCAGAATGCTGAAGGGCTGACCCGGGGACGGCACCAACCGGGTTCGGAACGCGCAGCCGTCAGCGTATTCCTGTGGGACCGGGTTGGGATGGGAACAAATATGACAATGGCCTGGCACTGATCGAAACACCGCTGTTAATCTGATGATGGCATGTGAATATGATAAAAATATTCCGTGGAAAGCATGATGGACAAGACGTTATTTGGATGGAAGTTCCCTATGATCGAGTCCTGATCAGAAAAATAAAGTCATTGGGTTATGCAAAATGGTTCCCGGAGAAGAAATTATGGTACATACCATTTAAGAATTTTGATACAGAAAGGATGGCTGCGGTTTTTGGCTCTGAAATTCTTAAACACATTGATAAAGATTTATTTATTGCGGAAAGGTCTAAAAAGGACTCTCCTGATTTTATTGCTCTGACAAAACAAATGAGAATGGAATTGGGAAGCAGGCATTATAGTAAGAGGACCCAGGAGAGTTATACAAATTGGTGCAAACGCTTTTTTCAATTTTATTCTGATAATAATTTAGGGGAATTGGATACGAATGCTGTCAATAAATTTTTATCCTATCTTGCAATTCATGAAAATGTAAGTTCATCAACTCAGAATCAGGCCCTCTCCGCTTTTTTATTTTTATTTCGATTCGTTATGCATCAGGATCTGGAGACTCTGGATGATGTGATTCGGGCGCGTAAACCAACGTATTTGCCCGTTGTTTTATCTAAATCAGAAGTTAGGGCAATAATTAATAATTTGAACGGAATGACCAGGCTGATGGCTTCTCTGATATATGGTACGGGCATACGGCTGAATGAATGCCTGAACCTGAGGATTCAGGATCTGGATTTTGAAAAGAATGAAATACAGGTTCGCGGTGGAAAAGGTGCCAAAGACCGAGTGACGATGTTGCCCGAAATGCTTAAAAAGGAGCTGAAAAAGCATCTGGAAGACGTTAAAATGATCCATGATTCAGATTTGATCGATGGATGGGGACAGGTGGAGCTGCCGGATGCATTGGACAGAAAATATCCTTCAGCACCGCGGGAATGGAGATGGCAATGGGTATTTCCACAGGAACATCGTTGGAAAAATGCCCGAACTCTGCAACAGGGACGTCATCATATTGACGCGTCCATTTTGCAGAAAGCCTTCCGCAAGGCTGTGGCCAAAACCGGAATGGCAAAACGGGCCAGCGTTCACACTTTACGTCATTCCTTCGCGACCCATTTACTTGAAGACGGCTATGACATCAGAACTGTGCAGGAGTTATTGGGACACAAGGATGTGAGAACCACAATGATATATACGCATGTACTGAATCGTGGTGGAAAGGGTGTCAAAAGTCCGTTGGATAATCTGGAGTAAATATGTTATCAGGTTTCCCGATAACACGCAAAGCATTTGTCCGAATCAAAATATATACTTGTTATTAATGTGTTTAGATAATATATTCAGCGAATATTATCAGGAAACCAGATAACAGGTTATGATCTTATAAGGAAACCGTACAATTAATAGTTATGCAGACCCTTCGGGCGGAGGAAAAAATGGCAGATATTAGGATTGATTTACACACGGACTGGGCGAATATCCTTCGCCAGCAGTTTACAGAACGAGGGTATTCAATACCATCATCTGCAGATAATGATCATATCTGTTTGATGTATTT
>JBJKQR010000010.1:0-4929 GCA_046735395.1 Fidelibacterota bacterium
CCGCCCCATGGCTGAGGCACAGATGGCCCATTTCAATCCGGAAACCACATGGGAACTCCCTTTCACGGACAAAAGCGGAACAGAGGTGACGGCCTACGAACTCCGGCATCTGGCCCGGCAGCAGAAAAGCATGGATATGGCCCTCATGTACTGGTACGGGAATGGAAAGGATATCTATCTTTCATACTGGATTCGGCAGGTAAAGAGTCTGGACAGGGCATGGATATCCGGAAACTACGATCAGGCCGGGAACGGCATCTATGAACGCTTCCGGGCCGGAAAACGCATCAATAACTGGCTGTTCGACCATTATGCATATATGTCCGCAGCCGAATATGACGTGTCGGATCAGGCCTTATTGATACAGACTTTCATGCAGCATGGTGACGAACTGGCGGCGGCGACGGAAAAGTACAGCAGCGGAAACCATCATACACGAGGCTGCGCGGCGCTGTTTGAAATTGCCTCCCAGTTTCGTGAATTCAAAAGCAGCGACCGCTGGATCAGCCAGTCAATGACCCTGTTATCCCGCCATCTGGATGAGGAAGTGAATGATGACGGCTTTCAGTTTGAGCGTTCCGTTCATTATCATCTGGGTGACATCGAAAATTATCTGCGCGTTTACCTGCTCGCGAAAAAAGGAAATATTCCGCTTCCTGAAAATTATGAAGGGAAATTTCATTCCATGTTCCGGGCACTGCTGAAGCTGGAACAGCCGGACAAGACCCTGCCCGTACTTCAGGATGATACAGACGATTTTATGGCTGAATCAAATGCAGCAAAGTCCTGGATGGCCCTGGCGACCCTGCTGTTCCAGGATCCGGATACAAAATATTTTGCCGGAGACCGGCTCAGTCCTTCAATGTACTGGCTGCTGCCGGATCATGCCCGGATTTCCGACAGTGACCTGAAACAGGCTGTCAAACCGGATATTTCGTCCTGCGAACTTCCGCAGACCGGATATTATATCATGCGGGACGGTTGGAATCCGGACAGCCGCATGATGGTGATTGATGCGGGACTGTCACAGGTGAAGCCGGATCATCAGCACGCCTCAGCTCTGGCAGTCACGGCTTATGCCGGTGGCGGGGAACTGCTGCCCGATTATCAGGTCAAATACAACCGACCTGATTATCCGTTTTTTAAGAGCAGCCGCGTGAAATCCATGTCCCTGGCCGACACCCTCACTCTGGGTGGAGCCTGGAAGGGCAATGAAGGCGGCAGCGGTTTCGGTAAATGGACGGATCTGCCCCGACCTCAGGTGCTTTCCTGGATCAAGTCTGAAAAATTTGATTATTTCGCCGGAACTCATAATGCCTACATGGACAAGAATCTCGGTTATCTGCGGGAAATTCTTTTTGTGAAGGGAAAAGGCTGGTTCTTTCGGGACAGCTATACTTCGACAGATGTTCATTCCTACGAGCAGATCTGGCAGGGAACGTGGACGGACCTGACTCCGGATGGCGCGAAACAGAGGATGCCGGACGCTTCGGTTTATTGTCTCAAACAGGCCTCCCCGGCAGATTCCGTATGGCTTTCATCCTATCGGGATAAACAGTCTGTGACCTTCCGTTCACGGAAAAAATCCTTTTCCTTTTCAACGATTCTTTATGACGAATCCACGCCAATTTTTGCTTCAACGGGACCGGAAAAGGATGAAATCCGCATTGATGACAGCTATGGGTTCGGAGTTCAGTCCATAGAAAACCCGAAGGGAAAAGTTCGTTTCTGTACAGCGGTGTCCCTCGCCCGTACGGAAGGCGGCTGGATCCTGCTGGGGCCCAGGGCAACAAATCTTGATTATGACGAAAGTCAGCCGCGTGTAAACGGAGAACCGGCCGCACACAGACAATTTATTAAACCCGGAGATATCATTGAAATCGATTAGGATCCATCTGCTGCTTATTCTCTGTACGGCCTTTGCGGCGGCTCAGCCCGAGCTGCCCGGTTTTTATAACGAAGACGGGTCGCCTCATCCGATTTATAAGCCGAAAAAACTGAACGGGAAGCTCGTCAATATTCTGGATTACGGCGCGGATCCGGCCGATAATGGTTATGATGACCGGCCGGCGATCGAGGATGCCATACGGAATGCAAGCGCTGCCACCGGTGACACGGTATTTCTTCCGAATGGCGTGTACAATCTGAACTCTCGCAGTTATTCATCATCCACTGCCCATATCATTCTCAAGACAGGTATTCATTTTATGGGTGAATCGCGGGATTCCGTATTTTTAGTGTCAAACTTTGATACGACCACGAATATGAATAACAGTACCGTCATTCTGAAGGCTGTAAACATTTATAATCTGTCCATAGAACGGATGCATATCACCTCCACCTACGCGGGAATGATGCCGGTGGACGGGACGGTGAATAATCCGGACCATACGGCGCCGGCTTACGGTATCTATCTCGATGACAGCGGCACCAGCCCATCGTATCAGATATACATAGACTCGGTGATCGTGGAAAAAGTGTGGCGGATGATGATCCGCGTCGCCAACACTCATGACGTGACCATTACAAATTCGGAATTCATGAACGCCACCGATGTGGGCGGCGGCGGAGCCGGTTATGGCGTGTGTATTCAGGGCGAAGGACATGACATTGATCATTACGGCGATCCCAATGACAGCCGTTATAATTACGTCGCCAACTGCCGCTTTCTGGGACCGCATCTGCGCCACGGTGTTCTCATCCAGTATCACAGCCACAACAACCTGGTAAAGGGGAATTATCTGTATCACACGGTCTATGATGCCCTGGATATGCATGGCGAGGATGAATACCTGAATGACCTTGATTCGAATACGGTGGAAAATGTCCCCGGCGGCGGCGGCGTGGGACTGGGGAATACGGGTGCCAGTCACGATGCGTCCGGACCGGACAACTACATTCACGGAAATACCTTCATCAGCTGCAGGGAGGGCGTGAAGGTGTATCTGGGATCACCGCGGACACGGATCGAACAGAATATCATCCGCGACGGAACCCTGGCCGGCTCAAAGGGGATTCTGATTCTCAATGGTCCCTCGACTGTCATCCGCGGAAACAGCATCGTGAATAATACCGGCAGCGGCTTCATCGGGATCAATCTGGCCTATGACAGCGGAACGCTGGGAAATTATTACGGTGTGCCGGACAGCGTTCTGATTGTGGGCAACAGCATCAGCGGTAATGACTACGGCATGAAGCTGGACCGGGGCAGCCATATTTTTCTGGGAGATAACTCGATTGACCAGAACCGCATCGCAGATGTTCTGATTGACGGTTCCGTATCCATCGTGGAATATACTTCGGTGAAGGCACCGGAACTGGCCGGTGATTTCCGCATCCTTTCCGTTGGCCCGAATCCCTTCAACCCGTCTGTCAGCATAAAATTCAACTTGCCGGAGCGTGGAGAAATTGCTGTCTCCGTATACGATATCAGCGGCCAGCGAGTTTACAGTGAAGCTCCTCACCTGATGGACGCCGGTGTCACCGCATTGCGCTGGACGCCGCGGAATCTGTCATCCGGAATCTATTTCCTTCAGCTTCGCTGGAAGTCCTCGAATCTCATCCGGAAAGTCAATTATATCAAATAGGACGGAATATATGAAGCGTAGAATCCGACTTTTTCTGATTTTCCTGCTTGCTGGGGCCGTCACGGAGGCCGCCGCGCCGATTCCGGCAAAACCGGTTAAAAACGAAGTCATCCGTAAGATGAAATCGGCGGCGGATTATCAGATTGCTCATCCGTCTCATCACAGTTCCGCCAATCGTGATTATCCCATGGGCTGGGTGCCGGCCTCATTTTATACCGGCGTAATGGCCCTGTATCAGATTTCACAGGATACGACCTACCTGGAACAGGCTTTCCGCTGGGCGGAAGGCAATCACTGGCGGCCGGGTCCGCGCCTGCGGCATGCGGATGATTATTGCTGCGGGCAGACCTACGTGGAGCTGGCGGAGATAGATCCGCGGCGGGCCAGGCTGGACGCGCTGAAATCTGCCTACGACAGCCTTCTGGCCGATCCGCGCCCCGGACGGGAAGACTGGTGGTGGTGCGATGCCCTCTTCATGTCACCGCCCACACTGGCAAAACTGGCCGCATTCACCGGGAATAAAGCCTATCTCCGGTATCTGCACCGGATGTTCTGGGATTCGGCACAGTTTCTCTTCGACAGAGACGCCGGGCTCATGTACCGGGATGAGCAGTATTTTTATATGCGGACTGCATCGGGGAAAAAGGTATTCTGGGCGAGGGGAAACGGCTGGACCATGGCCGGTATCGTCCGCATTCTGCAGGTTCTGCCGGAAAATGATAAAAAACGGGAATGGTATATCAATTTACTCAAAACGCTGTCAGGATCTGTGATTCCGCTTCAGGGGACGGACGGGCTGTGGCGGGCATCCCTGCTGGATGCGGAGGAATATCCCAGCCCGGAATCCTCCTCCACAGGATTTATCTGTTATGCGTTGGCCTGGGGCGTGAATAACGGGATTCTGGATAAGGCCCAAACGGAACCGGCGGTGCTGAAAGCCTGGTCAGGACTCTGTTCGGCGCTTCATCCCGACGGGAAGATCGGCTATGTGCAGCCCATCGGCAAAAGCCCGGCTGAAGTAAGCTGCGATGATACACAGGCTTACGGCGCAGGCGCCTTTCTCCTGGCCGGATCTGAAGTGTATAAAATGATTTCGAATGATTAACTCCGGACTGCCGGAGCAGGGAAAATTGGGAGACAGGATATGAGACTGAAATTATTTGTAAAAACGGGATTCATGCTGGCTGCTTCACTGCTGGCCGGAAACGGAGATCGGACTCTGCGGCCATGGCAGGATAAGCCGACCCTGAATGGGAATCAGCGGGAGTCCTGGCTGCTGAACGCGGGCTGGCAGTATTGTGAAGATAATTCGGCGAATCCGGAATTGCTGAAAAAATCAGAC
>JBJKQR010000011.1:0-39245 GCA_046735395.1 Fidelibacterota bacterium
TTGAAGAATTGCTCGGAAAAGCATTATGGTCAAAAGGATTGAGATATAGAAAAAATAACAAAGAAGTTTTTGGAAAACCTGATTTTACTTTTAAAAAACACAAAATTGCAATTTTCTGTGACAGCGAATATTTTCATGGGAAAGATTGGGAAATACAAAAACACAGGATAAAAACAAATACCGGGTTTTGGCATAAAAAAATCGAAAATAATATGAAACGAGACAGACTGGTGAATGATACTTTATTGAAAAGCGGATGGCAGGTGATTCGATTTTGGGGAAAAGAAATTCAAAAAAAACCTGATCTGTGTGTGTTAAAAGTTGAACAAGCTACCGGGGGCGGATGTTTATGATAAAATACTCGGAGTTTAAAGAAAAGATAAATATTGAGCCACTTTTGGACAATGTAAATGAACAGGCTTATGTGACTCATTATCTTCATAATCTGAGCAATGGCGCAACGCAATATTTCGAAGAGCCGGCAATAAACTATCTCACAAAATACGATATTTGCTGGCAGGAAAAATTGAATTTTAATTGGGATATTCCTTTTCCTTCTCCACATAATCCAAAATTTAAATTTATTGACCTTTTTGCCGGAATCGGCGGAATACGATTAGCATATCAAAAAGTTGGCGGGAAATGTGTTTTTTCATCTGAATACAATAAATTTGCTAAAGTAACTTACGAGGCAAATTTTGGTGAAGTTCCTTTTGGAGATATAACTAAAATCAATGAAAAAAGCATTCCGGACCATGATGTTTTATTGGCCGGTTTTCCCTGCCAGCCCTTTTCGATTGCCGGAGTTTCAAAGAAAAACAGTCTTGGTCGTAATCATGGATTTCTGGATGAGACACAGGGAACTTTGTTTTTTGATATTGCCCGAATTATAGATGAAAAAAAACCAAAAGCTTTTATGCTTGAAAATGTTAAAAATTTGGTTGCACATGATAAAGGAAGAACTTTCGAAGTTATATTTAACACTCTTGATAAATTAGGATATTCCGTTCATTTCAGAGTGTTAGATGGTCAGCATTTTGTTCCCCAACATCGCGAAAGAATAATTATTGTCGGATTTAACAGACAAATATTTAAGGGAAATGAAAATTTTAATTTTCCAATACTTCCAAAACCGAAGAAAATAATTCGTGATATTCTGGAGGAAAATCCGGACACAAAATATACACTATCTGATAAACTCTGGGATTACTTGCAAAACTATGCAGCAAAACATAAAGCTAAAGGAAACGGATTTGGATTCGGGCTCACTGATTTAGATGGTATCAGCCGCACAATAAGTGCAAGATATTATAAAGATGGTTCTGAAATACTGATACCACAGGAAGGAATCAATCCAAGACGTCTGACTCCCAGAGAATGTGCAAGATTACAAGGATTTCCCGATGATTTTATTATTCCTGTTTCAGATAACCAAGCGTATCGTCAATTTGGAAATTCAGTTGTTTCACCCTTAATGCATGCTGTAGCTAAACAAGTAGTAAAAGTTATAGATAATTTCAATGAATAATATCCTTTCCTTATCCATCCAGACATGTACAGATAGTCCAATAGCTTTTAGTAAGTTTATCACAGCTAATGATACCGGTGCAACCGGTGGTCATCAAGCTGGATTTCATATTCATAAGCATTCATGGGAACTA
The DNA here is from genome assembly GCA_046735395.1 of Fidelibacterota bacterium. Taxonomy (GTDB): domain Bacteria; phylum Fidelibacterota; class Fidelibacteria; order Fidelibacterales; family DSDE01; genus JBJKQR01. Next base: position 1,662 of record JBJKQR010000011.1, read on the forward strand.
TTTTTTAATGCTCCAGGCGAAAAAGGAAATAACAAGGATGTATTTGTTAAGATTAAGTGGCAAAATGATTTTGAAACTGACAGCCGTTTTATTTATTACGGTACAGGAACAAGAAATGAATATCGCCTGACAAGATTTGGAAAAGGATTTCCATTTCTCGAAGAAGATAATATCGGTGATTTGTTGATTATCGCAAAGAAAGCAGATAATTATTACGAAGCTTTTGTGCTTTCTTCCGATGAAGATATTGAGGAATTTTTCAATGCTTTTGGTATTTCATCAACAGAGACAAATGGTATACTTCCCAAAACTACTGAACTAACCGCAGAAGAAAAACTACAGCTTTTATTTAACCAGTTTATAGAAAAATTAACGGTTGATTTTCCACCAACAATTGAATTAGCAACCGGAGCAAGAAATATCTTTTTCGAAGCATTCGGATTAAAGACGGATATTGTATTAAATCGACCTGATAATGAGTTACTAAATTGGATTGCGACAGAATTTGACTTATTTAAAGCGATTGAGAATAACAGATATGGAGAAATCATCAGAAATCCATTTCCAACAGTTGACGAATTAATAAAAACAGCAAATACAATTCTTAATCGCAGAAAATCAAGAGCCGGAAAATCATTAGAACATCATCTTTCAGAAGTGTTCAACATTTGGAAATTATCATATACTTCACAAGCAATAACTGAACAAAATAAAAAACCTGACTTTATTTTCCCAAATATTGAGACCTACTTTTCAGAACCTGTTGGAAGTAATAAACTTGTCTTTTTAGGTGCCAAAACTACATGCAAAGACCGTTGGAGACAGATTGTTGGCGAAGCTGACAGAATTCCACAGAAACACCTTTTTACCTTACAACAAGGAATTTCTGGGAATCAACTTAAAGAAATGAAATCTTCAGGAGTAACTTTAGTTGTACCAAAGCCTTATTTGACAAGTTTTCCAAAAGATTACAGAGAAGACATCTGGACTTTGGATAAATTTGTAAAATATGTTAAAAGCACACAATAGCCAGCCCTTCGCATCAATACACATTGCCAAGTCGCTCAAAAATGCCAACACACAGACCAAAACTTGTCAAAGAATGTGTCTTCCCAAACGCACGACAGACTGTAAAATTGACAGTTAACTGATTGAAAATGAACAAAACCCAGCCCCTAACACGGTGTATAAAACATTTGGCGGATAGTGCTGATTTTAAGAGGAGTACATTTAATAAACATCATATCAGTTTGATAGGAAATCGCTTCGAAATGCCAAACGTTTCATATCCCCAGCCGTTCGCGACACTAACCAAAACATTTATGTAAATGAGCTTTATCGGTGATCAAAACAGGGCCAATCAATGGCAGGATACGTTTTACGAATGTCTGGCTCTTGAATTTTCCGACCCTTCATATTTTAAAGTTCATCATCTGCTGGTGGTGACGTATCTGCTGCAAACCGATGGATACTCGGCAAATGCATTTGAGAAGGCCACGGGTCTGCTTGAAGAATTCCTCCGGGATAGTCGAAACGCTCTTGAGCTGACCCGACACGTATTCGGAACGGGGAGTAAGGATAAAATTCTGAATTCGGGTGAGCGGGACTTCATGAAATTCCCCTGGGTCAGGTCTATCCTGGATGTGCGCACATCGGACTCAGACCTTTATGTATCTGATGTATATTCATGGGCGAGAAGTGTGCTGTCTGTCATCAGACATGAAACAGTGTGAAGCGCTCACACTGCGTCATGATTTACCGGGAAAGTAGTCCGCAACCGGCCACCGCCGCTATACTTATCAGGCTGAAGCCTTAAATACTGTTTGCATTATTCAGGCTTTAGCCTTATTTTAATATAAAATTGTTCAGGGTATAGCCTTATGAAAACAAACGAATTAATACGACAGCAACTTGATAGAAAGATCGCCCGGTTTCAGGGCCTGGATCAGGTTGCTCTCCTTCCCCGGGGCTGGATTTATTCAATCCGTCAGGGGATTAATATGTCTCTCCGGCAACTCGGGAAAAAACTATCCATTACGGCCCAGAGTGTGAAGGAAATCGAAGAGAGGGAAAAGAACGGAACCGTCTCAATCAAGGTTTTAAGACAGGTTGCGGCTGCGCTTGACATGAAATTTGTATATGGTTTCATTCCATCCGACATGACCCTGGAGGGGATGATCGAAAAGAGAGCGGAAGAGCTGGCACGAAGCATTGTAGAGCGAACTTCGGTTCAGATGGAGCTGGAGAATCAGAAAAACGTACCGGAGAGAATAGAAAATGCGATTAAAGAAAAAACTGCTGAAATAAAGAAGACAGTGCCGAGGATGTTATGGGATTAGATCTGGAATATATTGACGGTCAGACACCCATCGAGGAAGAAGAAAAGGAAGAACTGAAAATAAAAACGATCTCGACCCGTGCCGAACTGGATGAATTTGAACAGGCAAATATAGAAAAAGCAATAGAATGGAGTTTAAAAGGAAATCTGTCCTGTGAAAAGATCCTCACCGTAACCTTTATTAAAGAGGTTCACAAGAGAATGTTTTCCCAGGTCTGGGCCTGGGCTGGATCATTCCGAAAATCGAATAAGAATATCGGAGTAGAACCGTACCAGATTGAAACGGAATTACTAAAGCTTCTGGATGATTGTAAATTTTGGATCGATTATAAGAGCTTTTCAGACGATGAAATCGCAATCAGGTTTAAACACAGACTCGTCAAAATACATCCCTTCCCGAACGGAAACGGGCGTCATTCGCGTTTATGCGCAGATATTTTGATAAGCAAGGGTTTCGGCAAAGATCTATTTACCTGGGGGCATAAAAATATTACGTACAAAAGCGACACGAGAACAAGATATCTGCAGGCGATATATGAAGCTGACAGAGAAAATATCAAGCCTCTGATTGAATTCGCAAGGACTTAGAAAGCAATCGTAGCATCCACACAGGGACATGAAAATTCACAATTCGGCCATCGTTCCGCGCCGAATATATAAAAAGCAGGAGCTGCCATGACTTCACATCCGAACATGCCCTGTCCCGTCTGCGGCGGAGTAGATTTTACAGAAAACACGATTATTGACGACCGGCTGGCCGCGGACTGGAAGCTGAGCGTCGCCGACAGGGCGCTGGTGGACGAACAGCAGGGCCTGCTCTGCAGCCTCTGCGGATGCAACCTGAGGAGCATGACCCTCGCATCCGGACTGATGGCGGTCATGGGCATTGGCGGCCTCTTTGCCCGGGCCTGCGCAGACGATGGCGCTCTCGCGCCCTTTGATCTGCTGGAAATCAATGAAGCCGGCCACCTGACACCCTACCTGAAGACGCTGCCCCGCTACCGCTTCATCAGCTACCCGGACTATGACCTGCAGAATCTGGCTCTATACGATACCTGCGCGGATGTGGTGATCCACAGTGATACGCTGGAACATGTTCCGGACGGTGTGGCCGCACTCAGGGAATGCCGCCGTATCCTGAGGCCCGGCGGTGTCCTGGCCTATACCGTTCCCATGCTGCCCGGCCGGCTCACCCTGTCCCGCGAAGGCCTTCCGGCATCCTATCACGGGGACCCGGAACTTCGCGCTGAAGATTACCGCGTAGTCCGTGAATACGGCGGGGACGCCTGGACAGAATGCATGACAGCCGGTTTCCGAACCGTCGCACTTCATTCCTTCCGCTTTCCGTCTTCGGTCGCCATTCTGGCTATCCGGTAGAATTGTAGAGTTGTAAAGTAGCAGAGTTGGCCAGAAACGAGAATTTGCTCTGCTGTGGAATATCGCAGCACGTTCTTGAGGCCTACTCGATTCTCGCTACTCGTTACTCGCTACTGGCGTAGCTTCAGCGGAGACGGGCTACTCGATACTCGATACTCGTTACTTCTAATGCGTAGACGGGTAGACGAGTAGACAGGGAAGAAACGGAAGCGGTAAAGCGGTAGAGTTTGGAAGAAACAAGATTTTGCCCTGCTATGGAATATCACCCGGGCTCCTTCCTCTTTCTTCCTGGCTCCTGGCGCCTTGATCCTTATGCCTTTCTTGCCGCGTCGAAGCTTCAGCAGAAACGGGCTACTCGTTACTCGTTACTCATTACTCGCTACTGCTAATGCGTAGACGGGCTTCTCTCTTTCCATCGATAATAATTATTCATAAATTAGCCCAACTTGAATCGGAGACCCGCCATGCCGAAGGGCAAAACAGACATAAATCAGGAAACGCGCGACCTGGGGCTGATTCTGTTACGGACAGGTTCGCTGCTGCAGAGCAACGGCGCGCACACAGCCCGCATCCGCATGACTCTGGACCGGATTGCAGACTTTTTCGGGCACGAGGCGGATGCCTTCATCACGCAGCGCGCCCTCACCCTGACGGTCACGGACCCGGAGACGGGGACCAGTTTCAGCAGTGTCCGCCGCGGCTCATCCCCCGGCGTGGATTTTGAGATCGTCTCGGCCATCAGCCGTATGAGCTGGAGCATTATTGAGGAAAACTGGGACTTGGAAAAGATTGACCGGCGTCTGGACGCCATTGCTGACATGGACCGCTTCCCGCGCTGGCTCATCCTGCTGCTGGTGGGCCTGGCCGGCGCCAGTTTCTGCGGGATTCTCGGCGGAAATCTCCCGGCCATCCTGGTGGCGCTGCTGGCCACGACTCTGGGACTCTTTGTCCGCCAGGAAGCCCATCATCGCCGCTTCAACAGTTATCTCGGCGTCTTTTTCGCCTCCCTCACGGCCACGCTCACAGCCGGCCTCTTCCGCCACTTTTTTCCGGAAGGCGGCTTCGAACCGGCCTTTGCCGCCAGCGTGCTCTTTCTCATTCCCGGTGTCCCCTTCATCAACAGTTTCATGGATCTGCTGGAAGGAAATGTTCTGAACGGTATCCTGAGGGCCGGAAACGGCTTCATCATTTCCTTCATGATCGCTCTGGGCCTCATCTCATCCATCGCCATATTCGGGTTCTGACATGGAAACACTCACCGATTTATTCATAAAAAGCGCTTATGCCGGAGTGGCCGCCGTCGGCTTCGGCATTCTCTTCAATGTTCCGCGGCGAACCATTCTCTATATTTTCAGCCTGGGCTTTCTCGACATGCTGCTGCGTATCGCCTGCGCAAATCAGGGCATCAACCTCATTTTTGCCTCCTTCTTCGGTTCGGCGGTCATCAGCGTTCTGTCACTGTTCGCGGCGCATGACAAAAAGTCCCCGCCCCTCGTCTTCAGCATTCCCGCCGTCATTCCCATGGTTCCCGGCCTGTTCACCTACCGCATGATGATCGGTATCATGAGGCTGACGGGAGACGCGGGCCCGAAATTTCTTGATGATCTCACCCTGACCATGAATAACGGCCTGAAGGCCTCCTTCATACTCATGGCCCTGGCCGCCGGCGTGAGTACGCCGAATATCCTGCTCCGCCGGGATTCATTTCACAATGTCATCCGCTTTTCGCAGCTGCGAAAACCCGGACGCAGAAAAAGGACACAAAAATGAGACCTTATCTTCTCGCCGAAAGCAACTGGACATCCATGAAGGGCCGGGACATCGATCTGGCCATCCTTCCCTGGGGTTCCACCGAAGCGCATAACCTGCATCTGCCCTATTCCTCGGACAGTCTGGAATCGGATATTATCGCCGCCGAAGCCGCCCGCATCGCCACCGAGGACGGCGCGAAGATCATCGTTCTGCCCACCATCCCCTACGGCGTGAATACAGGCCAGCGGGATATTCTCATGGATATCGGCATCATGCCGACCACCCAGCAGGCCATCCTGCGGGATATCATCGACGTTCTGGACCATCAGGGCGTCCGCAAACTTCTTATTCTGAACAGCCACGGCGGAAATAATTTCAAACCTATTCTCCGGGAGCTGGGCATCGCCTTTCCCCGCATGTTCCTGTCCCTGACCAACTGGTATGAGCTGCGCAACAAGGGCTCCTGGTTCGAGCTGGGCGGAGATCATGCCGAGGAAATGGAAACCAGCATCATGCTGCATATGCGGCCTGACCTCGTGCTGCCGAAGGAGCAGTGGGGCAAGGGAAAATCACGGGTTCCGAAACTGGAATCCTTCGCCTCCGGCCTGGCCTGGACGGAGCGCCGATGGCCCGATGTCACCGACGATACGGGAATCGGCAACCCGGAACGCGCCACCCGCGAAAAGGGCGAAGCCTTTTTCACGCACGTAACCCACGCTCTGGCTAAACTCTTCATTGATCTGAGCCGGCAGGATGTGAGCGATTTTTACAGAGACCAGCCCTGATCAGGCTTTTGAATTAATTATTTATCATTGATACTGAAATAATCAGCTGAAGCGCAGCACACGCCCGGCCAGTTCACCTAGGTGTCTGCCGCCGTCCACCGTCAGTTTGCCATTGACGATGACCTTGTGGATACCCACCGGAAACTGAGCCGGATTCGTAAAGGTCGCCAGGTCCTGGATGGCTGCCGGATCGAAAAGAACCAGATCTGCAAAATAGCCTTCCCGGATTTCACCGCGCTGTTTCAGTCCCAGTTTTTTCGCCGGCATGGAGGTCATGCGCCGCAGGGCCTCAGACAGGCTCAAAAGACCGGCCTTGCGCTGGTATTCGGCCAGATAGCGGGGAAAGGTGCCGTAAAAACGGGGATGAGGTTTTCCCCGGCCCGTCACACCGGCAGGATTGACGGCATTGCCGTCGGATCCGGGCATGACGAGAGGATGGGACAGCACCCGTTTGAGATTGTCCTCATCCATGGCAAATCCCACGATACCGGTCTCGTAATCATCACTGATAAGCAGTTTGCGCACCGCGTCGGGGCCATTCAGGCCGAATTCACGGGCATAATCCTGAACGGTCAACCCCTCGAAACGGCGATTTTCCTCCTGGCCGGCCCAGGATATCTGTACCCGGTCCCAGCCACCGATATTTTCACCCCGCTCCCTGATATGGGGAAGCATTTTTGCAAAGTCCGCATCGCTCTTCAGGCGGCCCAGAATATCTTCCTTTTCACCCTGGCGGGCCCAGAGCGGAATAAACGCGGACAGTCCGGTCGAATAGGCAATGTAGGGATAGCGGTCGGCAGTGACGGGCAGTCCTTCCGATACCGCTTCCTCCAGCATTTCGAGTATATGGGGAACCTTGTCCCAGTTCTTCTTATTACAGGCCTTGAGGTGGGAAATTTCCAGGGACACACCGCTTTCACGGGCAATGCGAAGGGATTCCTCGATGGCTTCCTCCACCCGGTCATCCTCGCTGCGCATATGGGTGGTATAGAGCCCGCCCTTCGCCGCCACGGCCTTGTTCAGGGCAATCAGCTCCTCGGTGGAAGCATAGGATCCGGGCGCGTATTCCAGGCCGGTTGACAGGCCGAAGCTTCCCTGTTCCATAGATTTTTCCAGAGCGTAAATCATTTTTTTCATCTGCTCGGGCTGAGCCGGAACATCATTTTTTCCCACACCGAAAGCCCGCAGGGCACCGTGGCCGGTAAAGGTCACATAATTCAGAGAGCTGCCCTTCTTTTCGATGGCATCCAGAAAGGGCCCCGCCTCGGTCCAGTCGATATTGATTCCGTACAGTTCCTTATATTCGGCATCCATATCGCTGCGGTCCGCCTCCAGAATCGGAAAGGGAGAAGATCCGCAGTTTCCCGCCACTTCGGTGGTCACACCCTGCTGAATCTTGCTGTCCGCAGTGGGATCGCCCAGCAGTTCCATATCCGTATGCGTATGAATATCTATGAATCCGGGGCTGAGAACCAGTCCCTCGCCGTCGATGGTCAGTCCGGCAGAGGCTTTTTTCAGGTTGCCGATGGCGGCAATCCGGTCACCCTTTATTCCCACATCCGCTGATTTCAGCGCCCCGCCCAGGCCATCCGCTACCAGCGCATTTTTTATGACAATCTGAAATGAGGGTGATACGCTGCAGCCTACGACCAAACCGGCTCCCCCCAGAACCATGGTTTTATTGAATTCCCGTCTCGACAGTTTCCCGGACATGAAGACTCCTTCCCTATCTAAATTTTTTCTGGGCCAATATACGATTCTATGTGCAGCATCACAAGTATCCATTCAGGGGCCGCTGTCCGGTGTGACGGAAAGGGAATTATGAGACTGAGGATGAGGATAAGGTTGAGGTTGAGCCTGAGGAAGAAACAAGAAATTGCCCTGCTATGAAAAACGTGGGTACTCGTTACTACTAATGCGTAGACGGGTAAATGGGTAGATGAGTAGATGGGGAAGAAACGAAATTCACCGCGTCTATGGAATTCCGGTAGAGACGTTGCATGCAACGTCTGTCCCCGTTTTAAAGGGCGGTAAACGGTCACTTATATCTTGATTTTATCGGCATCCTCGCTACTCAAAAGCCAGATTGCGGATCAGGTCCGCAATGACAGCCCTTTATAAAATGTGTACAGGGCTTTTGAAACTCCTCTTCGCTTTGGAGCATAAGAAAAACAGGATTTTAGAGAAGGAGCGTTTATGAATTTCAACAGGGGTGCAGTGCAGCCGTTAAGAATCTATTCAGACTGGCTTTGCAGGCCTTGAGAGATTCAGGCGGAACGGAGGCCCTGTCCCTGTTTTTCTTCAGCTCCTGATTCTTTTTGTTTCTTTTTCTGATCAAGCAGAAAAAGAAAGAGGGGTTTGGATTGATCAAAGCGTTGATGCGTAGATGAGTTGACGCGTAGACGGGTAGACGAGTAGACAGGGAAGAAACGAGAATTTGCCCTGCTATGAAAAACGTGGGTACTCGTTACTACTAATGCGTAGACGGGTAAATGGGTAGATGAGTAGATGGGGAAGAAACGAAAATTCACCGCATCTATGGAATTCCGGTAGAGACGTTGCATGCAACGTCTGTCCCCGTTTTAAAGGGCGGAAACGGTCACTTATATCTTGATTTTATCGGCATCCTCGCTACTCAAAAGCCAGATTGCGGATCAGGTCCGCAATGACATTTGCGCAAGGATTCTGTGATTCCTCTTCGTTTTGATGAAGCGTTGGCTGGTTCGCGGGTTGGCGGGTTGATGCGTAGATGAGTTGACGCGTAGACGGGTAGACGAGTAGACAGGGAAGAAATGAGAAACTGTCCTGCTATGGAATATCGCAGCACCTCTTGAGGCCTACTCGATTCTCGATACTCGTTACTCGCTACTGAGGGAAGCGAAGCGAAGACGGGACACTCGCTACTCGATACTCGTTACTCGCTACTGAGCGAAGCGAAACTAAGACAGTCCTGCCGCGGGGGCGTTGCGGGGGTGTCCCCCGCAGAAGGGGGTGCGGATGAGATCATCCGCGCAGCGGAAAGCTCATCCCAGGGGGAACGCTTTCCCCCTCACCCACAATACCGAAACATCCATTCCCGGTCAGAAAGCCCTTGACCCCACTGTCATAACATAGTATTTTCCGCTTCATGAAACCCCTTGTTCCCGGACCTGAAAATAAATGCACAATGTGGTCTGATATCAGGTTGGAACAGGTTTCGGACGGAATCAATAATGATAAGGAACAGGATATACAATGAGCGAAAGCAGGCCTCAAAAAATGAAAGCGGAACCGGAAGCGCTGTTTCCCGACCGGAATTTACTCATCATCTTCGGTATCACCCTCATGGCCGTCATGGGCGTATCCAGTATCACGCCTCTTTTTCCCACGCTGGTACAGAAGTTCAATGTGTCGGCCCACAGCATCGGCCTCCTCATCACCGTATTCACCTTTCCCGGCATCTTGCTCACGCCGGTTCTGGGTGTCATGGCCGACCGTTACGGCCGCAAAAAGATCCTCGTTCCGTCCCTCCTGCTCTTCTCCATTGCCGGCGGTAGCTGCGGATTCGCCCATACTTTCAACCAGCTTCTGATTCTCCGTTTTCTTCAGGGCGTGGGGGCCTCCTCTCTCGGCAGCCTGAATATCACCCTTCTCGGCGACCTTTACTCCGATACGAAACGCATTGCCGCCATGGGATACAATGCCAGTGTTCTGAGTATCGGTACGGCCGCCTACCCGGCCATCGGAGGCGCGCTGGCTCTTCTGGCTTGGAATTTCCCCTTCTTTCTTCCTTTCCTGGCCCTGCCACTTGGGTTTGCCATCCTTTTCTTCCTCAATAATCCCGAACCCCGGAATGATCAGCATTTTCTCACCTATCTCCGGAATGCCTGGCAGAGCGTGAAAAACCGTCAGGTCTTCGTTCTTTTCGCTGCCAGCGTCATCACCTTCATTATTCTCTACGGACCTTTTCTAACCTATTTCCCGCTGTTTCTCGGCCGGGATTTCAAGGCCAGCCCCCTCACCATCGGCCTCATCATGTCCAGCATGTCCATTACCACGGCCATCACCTCCTCCCAGCTCTCCCGCCTCAGCCGCATCTTTCAGCAGAAGACACTTCTGCAGCTGGCTTTCGGCTTCTATACACTGGCCCTCATCATTACCCCCTTTATGCACGGAGAACTGTTCTTCATCATTCCCGCCATCATACTCGGCGTGGCCCAGGGCATGAATATGCCCACCATACAGAATCTTCTGGCCGGCCTGTCTCCGCTCCAATACCGCGCCGCCTTCATGTCCATCAACGGCATGGTCCTGCGCATGGGACAAACCCTCGGCCCGCTGATCATTGCCCCCTTCTTCACGATGTGGGGCATTCAGGGCGCCTTCACCGCCGGAGCCGGCTTTTCCGTCCTCATGCTGATCTTTCTCAGATTTTTCTGATCCGGGCTCTTCTCCCGGACTGATAACCAACCACTAAGCGGGTTGGCGAGTTGGCGGGTCCAGGTGTTAATGCGTTGATGCGGATATGCGTTAAAGCGGGAGAAATAAGGCACCACCGGAATAACATTTTCGTTCAGATTGTCTCAGATATTTTTCGTGTTTATTCGTGTAATCCGTGGAATAATTAATCCGTGTCTATTCGTGTGCTTTGTGGATTGTTTGCTTTGTTGGTTGGAGTGTTGGCGGGTTGGATGCGTAGATGAGTTGACGGGTAGACGGGTAGACGGGGAAGAAACGAGAATCCGGGAGTGGACTGATGTTTAACGGTACTGTTCCATTTTTTCGTGTTGTTTTGTGTTCTTTGTAGAGTGCGAATTCTTCGTGTATATTCGTGTTCTTCGTGGAAAAAATAATCCGTGTCTATTCGTGTGCTTCGTGGATTGTTTGCTTTGTTGGTTGGAGTGTTAGCGGGTTGGATGCGTAGATGAGTTGACGAGTAGACGGGTAGACGAGGAAGAAACGAGAATCCGGGAGTGGACTGATGTTTAACGGTACTGTTCCATTTTTTCGTGTTGTTTTGTGTTCTTTGTGGAGTGCGAATTCTTCGTGTCTATTCGTGTTCTTCGTGGAAAAAATAATCCGTGTTTATTCATGTGCTTCGTGGATTGTTTTTCGTTTCGTGTCAATCCGGTAATCTAATTCGTGGACACTAAATCCTGCCAGATCCGGTCCAGCTGCTCAGCCGAAAAGCGCCGTGCTTCCGAGAGCAGATCCTGAAGGTCCTTTCTGAACCCGGCAGCAGTGGACGCATCGGACAGGTCCTTGATATTGATGAGCACATTCATGGCAGCGCCCTCCATGGCCGCGAGGGCCTGGAGCAGGCCCACGCCGCTGTCGCTCAGACTGTTCCGGTTTCCCTTTTCAGCTGTTTCAGCGCAGAGTTCCATGGCCTGCCGGCTCAGTTTCATCACGGTCAGAGGGACAGCGGCGGCGGTTTTTACAGCCTTTTCGAGCTCTCCTGCCCGCCGTTTCGTCTCCTCATCGCTTTTCTTCGGCAACCGCATCGCGGCCATGATGCCGCGGAAGGCCTCCGTATCCTCGTCGATGGATTTCAGCAGCGCATCCTTCAGCGACTGGGCCCTGACGGGGAGGGTCAGCATTTCGTCCCGAACCGCTTCATAGCCTTTTTTACCAATGCTCAGCTGGGCAACCATGGAGGCCAGCGACGCAGCCAGAGATCCGGCCAGGGCCGACACAGACCCGCCTCCCGGAGCCGGCGAATCCATGGACAATTCATCGGCAAAGTCGGACAGCGACATGGACGCAAGCGGCCCCATTCCGGCCGAAACCCTATAGTCGATTATTTTTTCCTGCGCATCAAAGGGGGCCAGTTCCGCACATCCCATGCTCTGAACGGCAATACGGATGAGTTCCTTTTCGGGCAGGCCGGCCGATTTTCCCTGTTTCAGCAGATAATGGGCGCCGCTGGCCAGCAGGGCGGCCTTGGGCAGCAGGCCCACAATTTCCGATCCGGTCACGCGCAGCCCGCGTTTGTCCGCCTCCGCGCAGACCGTGTCAAAGGCATCATGAATCCCGGTCACCCGGTAATCGGTGAGATTGATGGAAACCTGCGCACAGTCATATTCGTCGATATACCAGCCCACGGCCTTACAGTTCTTCAGAAGTCCGGGCACTTTCAGTGCTGTCCCATCCGTGTCATGCAGGATATTTCCGGCTTCATCGCGCCGGGCCCGGCCCTGTTCGCGGATACTGAGAGCAATATCCGATGCCAGTTTTTTGTCCCGTGTATTCAGATTGACATTATAGGCAATGAGAAATTCCCGCACACCGGTGATCAGGGCGCCGGAGCGGGCATTGAAAACCGGCTCTCCGAAATCCGGCATCCACACCGGATCGCGCAGCTTCTCCTCCAGTCCCTCATATTCCCCCTTGCGCACATCGGCCAGATTCACACGTTGGGCGGACCGGGCGGCCTTTTCATAAAGATAGACGGGAAGATTCAATTCATCCGCCACCCGCTGACCGAGTTTTTCCGCGATCTGTACGCACTCTTCATGGCTTATTCCTGAAACGGGAATAAATGGACACACATCGGTTGCTCCCATCCGGGCATGGGCGCCGTGGTGCTCCCGCATATCAATCACTTCTGCGGCCTTTCGGATTCCGGCAAAGGCCCCTTCCAGAATGGAATCCGGATCCCCGACGAAGGTCACGACCGTCCGGTTCGTATCATATCCCGGATCCGTATCCAGCAGACGAACCCCTTTTACCGCTTCGATTGCATCCGTGATCTGCCTGATTTTCACAGGATCACGGCCTTCACTGAAATTCGGAACACATTCCACAATACGCATGAGCAGCTCCCAAACCGATTAGGTTTATTGATTTTTATCAGTGCAGAGGAAAATTCCTCAGAAAGTACAGCAGATAAGCCAGTACCGCAAAAAGGACGATGAGCCGCAGCAGAGACCGGTTGCCCTTGTAGCGCCTCAGGTGCACGCCCAGATCGAATCCCTTTTTCTCCGCATCATCCTCGTCATCGTGCAGTACATAGCGGCTGGGCCTGGGTATATTCTTCATCCATATCCCCTTTCGATTGAAATTTAGTCAGGATTTCCGGTCAATGGCAAGGGCGGGATTCCTTTTAAAATACTGCCCCGGCGAAGATGTAGGAAAAGAAATTCACAAAGGGCCAGATAATGATCCCGAAGACGGAAATACCGGTGACCATTCCGAGAACAATCAGCACCATGAGCGCCATGGGGCCGGTGCGTTCCAGATTGTCCAGCATGGGATCATAGCGTCTGGGCAGGAGGCCGCGGAGAATCCGTCCCCCATCGAGGGGCGGAACGGGAATAAGATTGAAAACGGCCAGGGCCAGATTGATTTTCAGACTATAGATCAGCATTATTTTCAGAATTGAGACCGGGGTAAAATCATGGATGGCCATCGAATGTGTACCGATATAACGGATAATCAGGCCGGAGATCAGGGCGAGAAGCATATTGGATGCGGGTCCGGCGAGTGCGATCCAGAGCATGTCCTGCCGGGGATTCTTCAGATAGCGGACATCGACGGGAACGGGTTTTGCCCATCCGAAATGAACCAGGAAGAGCATGAGGGTTCCGATGGGATCCAGGTGAGCAAGCGGATTGAGGGTCAGCCGGCCCATATTTCTGGCCGTAGGATCTCCGTAGCGCCAGGCCACATAACCGGGGGCAAATTCGTGAAAACTGAGGGCAAAGAGAATGGGCGGTGCCAGGATGACCGCCAGTTGGATCTGATTCATATTTTTTTTCTTTCTCTTGGGTGAAAGGTTTGATGTATTTCCTTGAGGTAGGACCGGTCAAGGTGGGTATATATCTGCGTTGTGGAAATGGAAGAGTGCCCCAGCATTTCCTGCACAGCCCTCAGGTCGGCGCCGCCCTCCAGCAGATGGGTGGCGAAACTGTGGCGAAAAACATGCGGCGACACTTTTTTTTCAATTTTTGCAGAGCGGGCATACTGCTGGATGATCTTCCACACACCCATGCGGCTGAGCGGAGCTCCATTCCGGTTCAGAAAGAGAAAATCCTCACTTTTCAGCGTGTGGGCGGCCAATGTCCCCCGCACATAACTCAGATATCTCTTCAGCCAGAATTCCGCCTCCCGGCCGAAGGGAATGACCCGTTCCTTGTTCCCCTTGCCGAAGAGCCGGAGAAAACCGTGATGCAGCAGGAGTGACGGAAGCCGGAGAGCCAGCAGTTCGGAAATGCGAAGTCCGCAGCCGTACAACAATTCGATCATGGCCCGGTCGCGGATACCCAGATCCGTTTCCGTATTGATAACGGTCATGAGATCTTCAATATCGGGAATATCCAGAATCTTGGGCAGACGTTTCGGTATGCGGGGGCTGTCTATCGCCGCAGACGGGTCGGTGGTCATATATCCTTCATTCATCATGAAGCGATGAAACATCCGAACCGACGAAAGGTTCCGGCTGATGCTGGACGGCAGCAGTCCCAGATCATCCAGCATTTCCAGAAAAACCCGGACGTTGACAGATTTTACAGCAGCAGCCGTCCGGATGCCCTGCTCCTCAAGTGATATGCAGTAGCGCTCCAGGTCAAGTTTATAGCTCTCAATGGTATTGGGCGCCAGGTTCCGTTCCACTCGAAGATAGTAGATAAAATCTTTTACGGACGTTTCGAGCATGTCCATAATTTGCAGGTTTTTTCCCGTCATAAAAAGCTTTTATATGTATCTGCTGCCCGATTGGATGAATGATTCGGGCTGAAAATAATCGGAAATATTTATTCAGGAATTAATGAAATAATCAGCGAGAGCGGTGAACCGCATCCACAAACTGTGGAATCAGCGGATAATTATCGGGGTTTTCCATACTGTTGCCTACAACAATGAAATCAGCGCCGGCTTCGACTTTCCGTTGGGCCGTCTGCGGATCACGGATTCCTCCACCCACCATGATGGGGATGGAGACCGCAGCCCGGATTTTCCGGATGGTCTCCTCAGGAATGCTCTGGCCGGCTCCGCTCCCCGCCTCCAGATACAGCATGCGGAAGCCCATCATTTCCGCGGCAATGGCGTGGGCCACGGCAATATCAGGTTTTTCGAAAGGGATTCCCCGTGTATTGCTCATGAATTCCACCGTGGTCGTGGTGCCTGTATTGATGAGCATGTAGGCGGTGGAAATGGTTTCCATGCCCATGGCCTTCAGGCGCGGCGCGGCAATGACATGATCACCGAAGAGATAATTCGCATTTCGCCCGGATACAATACTGATGAAGAGCAGGGCGTCGAAATCGCTGTGAATCTGGGACACGGCCCCGGGAAACAGGACCACCGGCACGGCGGACTGAGACTTGATGCGGCGAACCTTTTCGTCATAACCGTCATCCATCATCAGGCTGCCGCCTACGAGAAGCGCATCCACACCCGCGTTTTTCACATGCTCCATGAGCACATCAATCTGCGGAAGCGCGATGCTGTCCGGATCGATCAGAACCAGAAAGCCGGCCCCGTGACGGGATTTGACATCTAAGAGATGCTGGAAAACATTCATAATGATTTCAGGGCGCCTATGTAGCGGTCCAGATCTTCGCGGCGGCGCTTTTCCGTCACCGCGACCAGCAGTTCGTTGCGCCGTTCGGGGAAGGTGTCGGACAGGGGAATTCCTGCGAAGATCCCGTGCTCGGCATAGAGTTTTTCTGTCAGTTCCTTGGCCGGGATCGGTGTTTTAATTGTAAATTCCTTGAAGAAAGGCCTGTCGCTGACAGCTGAAAATCCGTTTATTTTACACATTTCGTCATGCAGATAGTGCGCTTTCCGGGTCGAGAGTTCGGCCACCTGTTTCAGGCCATGCTTCCCCATCAGCGCCAGATAAACCGTTGCGGCCAGTGCATTGAGCCCCTGGTTGGAACAGATATTTGAGGTCGCCTTTTCCCGGCGGATATGCTGTTCGCGGGTCTGCAGGGTAAGGACGAATCCCTTGCGTCCCTGCGTATCGCTTGTGGCGCCGATGATGCGGCCGGGCATTTTACGGATATAGGCTTTTTTTGCGGCGAAGATTCCCAGATAGGGCCCGCCGAAGGAGCGGTGATTTCCGAGCGCCTGCCCTTCGGCAAACACGATATCAGCGCCGTAATCACCCGGGGATTTGAGAATTCCCAGACTGACGGGGTCGGTTCCCATAATGAGCAGAGCGCCTTTTTCCGCAGCGAGGGAGGCGACTTTTGCCGCTTCCTCCATATACCCGAAATAATTCGGACTCTGCAGCACCACCGCCGCTGTGTCATCATCCAGCAGAGTGATGAGCGCTTTCAGATCCACATTGAATCCGTCGGATGCCACGGTGACCAGGGTCAGCCCCAGCGAAGCGGCATAGGTATCCAGCACCTGCCGGTAGGCCGGATTCAGTGTGGCCGGAACCAGAATTTTTGATTTGTTCCGCACATGAGAGGCCATCATGACCGCTTCCGCGAGCGCGGTTGCCCCGTCATACATGGACGCATTGGCCACATCCATTCCCGTGAGAGCACAGATCATGGACTGATATTCATACATGGCCTGCAGTGTACCCTGGGATACTTCCGCCTGGTAGGGCGTGTAGGCGGTATAGAATTCGGAACGTCCGATGATAAAATCCACCACGGCCGGAATATAGTGGTCGTAGGATCCGCCACCGAGAAAATTCAGACTGCTGCTGTCATTTTTAGATGCGATGCTTCGGATTTCATCCAGCAGTTCCAATTCCGACAGGGGCCGGGGAAGATCCAGTTTCTGACTGGTTCCGAGGACAGCAGGAATTCCGCTCAGCAGATCCTCATAACGGGCAACACCGATCAGCTTCAGCATATCCTGAAGCTGTTCATCAGAATTGGGGAAGTAATTCATATTAACCTACGAATTCCTCATAAGCCTTTGCATCCATGAGAGCATCGGCTTCAGCCGCTGTACTCATCTTGATGCGGATGATCCATCCGGCGCCGTAGGGATCGTCATTGACGGATTCCGGTTCACCATCCAGACCTTCGTTGATTTCAATGACTTCGCCGGAAACGGGAGAGATGATATCCGCAACGGTCTTCACGGCTTCCACCGTTCCGAAAACCGTATCCTTCGTCACCGCCGATCCGAGCTCAGGCATTTCAACAAAGACGATGTCTCCCAGTTCGGACTGTGCGAAATCGGTAATTCCCAGCGTCGCAACATCGCCATCAACCCTGATCCATTCATGGTCACGGGTGTACTTGAGATCAGATGGAAAATTCATACTCAACTCCTCATAAAATATTAAAATGGAGAACAGGGACGATTATCCCTCATTCCTCCTGTTTTTTGTATTCAAAGGTCTCCAGAAAAGCGGTGTCGAAATCACCGCTGATAAAATCCGGATGAGCCAGGATCTGCTGCTGAAAGGGGATGGTCGTCTTCAGGCCTTCGATCACCGTTTCCTCAAGGGCTCTCTGCATACGGTTGATGGCCGATTCCCGGTCATGGCCCTGAACAATCACCTTGGCGATCATGGAGTCGTAATAGGGGGGAATCTGGTAACCGCCGTAAGCGTGGCTGTCCACCCTGACTCCGGATCCGCCCGGCATGTGGAAGGTATTGATCTGCGCGGCGTTGGGACGGAAATTGTTATCCGGATCCTCCGCGTTGACACGGCACTCGATGGCATGTCCGCGCAGCTTGTAATTCTTCATTTCCGGAGGAAGACGGAATCCGTCGGCAATCTGTATCTGCTTTTTGACCAGATCCATACCGATGACCATTTCGGTCACCGGATGCTCAACCTGAATACGCGTATTCATTTCCATGAAATAGAAGTCACCATTGGCATCCAGCAGAAATTCGATGGTTCCGGCACCTACATATCCGGCTTCCGTGCCGCCCTTGACAGCCACATCCTGAAGTTTTTTGCGAATTTCCGGCGTCACGGCCGGTGACGGGCTTTCCTCAATAAGTTTCTGATGCCGTCTCTGAATCGAACATTCCCGTTCGCCCAGCGCAACCACGTTCCCGTGGCTGTCGCCCAGGATCTGCACCTCCACGTGGCGGGGCTTCACGATATATTTTTCCAGATACATGTCCCCGTTTCCGAACGCGGTTTTCGCCTCGGCAGACGCTGTCGTGAGCGCGGTCCTGATCTCGGAAGCCTGACGGACAATACGCATGCCCCGGCCGCCTCCGCCGGCGCTGGCTTTCAGGATGATGGGGTATCCGATAACTTCAGCCAGTTTTTCCACTTCCTCTACCGTATGAACGATGCCCTCACTGCCCGGAATGACCGGAACACCTGCATTCTTCATGGTAGCTTTCGCCGAGGCTTTGTCACCCATGGAGCGAATAACGTCAGATGAGGGTCCGATGAAGATAATATTATTTTCCTTGCAGATATCGGCAAACTCGGCATTTTCCGCCAGAAATCCGTATCCGGGATGAATGGCATCCGCATTGGTCAGTTCCGCGGCGGAAATGATCTGAGGAACATTCAGATATGACAGAGCAGACTGGGGCGGGCCGATGCAGACGGCTTCATCCGCAAACCGGACATGCAGGGAATATTGGTCTGCGGTGCTGTACACCGCCACGGTCTTTATCCCCAGTTCATGACAGGCGCGAATAATCCGCAGCGCGATCTCTCCACGGTTCGCGATCAGTATTTTCTTGATATTTCCCATTATTCAATCCGGATCAGAGGTGTTCCGAATTCAACGGGCTCACCATTTTCAATCAGAATTTCCCGGACGATGCCCTGATGCTCCGATTCAATTTCATTCATGATTTTCATGGCTTCAATAATGCAGAGCGTCTGTCCCTTGCTCACCGTATCGCCTACCTTGACAAAAGCCGGCTCATCCGGGGCCGGTGACCGGTAAAAGGTTCCCACAATGGGGCTTTTCAGGATATTGCCGGCGGGTGCAGCTGCTTCCGGAGCGGAGGCAGGAGCCGCGGCGGCCTGCGGAGCAGACACAGGAGCCTGGGGCTGAGCGGCAACCGGAGCCGCAATGGAGGACGGGGTATGATAAACCATTTCCCGGGCGTTGATGGGCGGATTCTTCGTAATTCGGATCTTTTTGCCCCAACGCGAAAATTCTATTTCATGCACGTTGCTTTCATCTACCAGCTGAACCAGCCGTCGGATTAAATTTTCATTCATAGTTCCCTCGATTTCACGTTATTTTTTAGCGCGTTCCAGATAGTCTCCGGTACGGGTATCGATCTTGATCAAGTCTCCCTCATTGACAAAGATCGGAACATTGACCTGAAGTCCCGTTTCGAGCACAGCAGGCTTATTCACATTGGTTGCCGTATCTCCCCGGACTCCCGGTTCGGTCTGCGTCACTTCCAATACGACAGCCGACGGGATTTCGATTCCGACCGGCTTGTCCTGATAGGTCATGACTTTAATGATCTGGTTTTCCTTGATGTAATTCATATCATCACCCAGGACATCTTTCGGAATGGGATTCTGATCAAAGGTCTCCTGATCCATGAAATAATAATTGTCCCCATCTGTATACAGATATTCCATTTCCCGGGCTTCAATTCTGGCTTCATCAATTTTTTCACCGGACCGGAAGGTGTTTTCCAGCACCTGGCCCGTAACAATGTTTTTCAGTTTGGTCCGGACGACAGCACCCGCCCGTCCCATCTTGCTGTGCTGATAACTGATAATCTTACAGAGAGCCCCATTATACATAATGACCATCCCTGTTCTAAAATCTGCTGTTGTTGCCACATTTTCTCCTGTTTTATCCTGCAAAATTAAAAATCATTCAGCATTTAAACAATAGAATTATAGTATCTGCCGCCCGGCCGGGCCCCTGCTTTCTCTGTAAATGTGACGTAAAACGGAACCGGCCATTCCCCGGGCCCGCACGCAGAAAATCATGCTGAGAGGTTCTTCCCGGGTTTCGAAAAAACCCACATGAACGGTAAAAGCCCCGGAGCGGTCCGGAGCTTTTGATCCGCGTGCCATGGTAACAATACTTAGTTTGAAGGATGGTGTGCGACAGCGGGTGTCGCCACGAAAATCACTCTTTCCGCTTTGAGTCCTCCGAATCGGATTTTTTATCCGACAACAGATAGGCCAGTCCCAGGGCAACGAAAAGCAGGCCCCAGGTCGCACTGGCCAGATTTGCATTCACCCACAGCGCGATAGCGAGAGCAATACCGAAAAACAGAGCCAAAAACCCGCGTTTCCGGTAATCCGGCTTCGGCGGATTCAGATGGAGATCCGGAATCGCCGTCCCCATCTCAATGGCCTTGATAACCTGTTCGGACAGCAGCGCCTTCTTGCGGTATTCCGTGTACAGATAATACACCGCGACAAATACAACGCCTCCCGCGATGGCCACACCACCCAGTATTCCCATTATTCCTTCAGTCATTTCAACCTCCCAGTTTGTTTACATGTATGACTGAGACATTTTCATTTTTGTTGCATCTTTATCTGTTTTCGGAAATTTTTCGCGTAAACAGATCGGTATTCAGAATAATTTGTAGAGAAACGCCAGACTGATACCCAGATAATTTCCTGCCGCATAGCCGATGATCCCGGTTGTAAGTCCCGACAGGATGAGAGCCCGGTTGTCGAGGGCTGCCGTCACCGCCGGAACAAAAGGCGGGGAACAGATGGCTGATACGGAAGTGACCAGAAAGGTGTCCGTATCAATCCGAAACAGCTTGCACAGGAGAGCATGAAGGATAAAGGATATAAATACCGCCAGAAACACGAAGGCAAAAATTTTCGGATCCGGATGAGTGAACTGACGGAAATCCGCCATGGAGGCGACCACGAGGGAAAAGACATAAATGAGGTACATCCCGGCCGGAAAACTGTGCGGAATCTGCCGAATCCGCCCGTTGAAGGACAGGAGAATGGCAAACGTGGAGATCAGCAGGATGCTCAGGGCAGTTTTATTTTCAACAGGAATGAGCTGTCCCACACCAAGTGACAGTCCCACCACAGCAATGGATGCAATCAATCCTTTCAGCAGCGGAAGCCAGGCCCTTTCACCGACCATGTCAACATAGGGCTGAATTTCATCTCCCGTCTCCGCATTCAGACTGATTTCCCGAAGCGAAGTCTGTCCCGAATCCCTGAAAGGGATGAGGAACCGGTTGAACAGCTTCTGGGCAACGGAAAGCACGAACAGCAGGTACACCACACCGGCCAGCAGGTCATAGCTGTGAAACATGAGATAACGGGTGCTGTCCACCTGAAGCGCGGTCTTGATGGCGGCCAGATTCGGCGTTCCTCCGGTGTAGAGCCCTATAGCCATCCCGGACAGCTGCCAGGCATCCGGAATTCCGTGTCGGAAAAACATCATGAGCAGCAGCGAAATCACGACAATTGAAAATGCTGCCAGCACCATGGACAGCATGGACTTGGCGGCGAGTCTCGACCACTGTCTCACATCCAGAGAAAAGAGAAGCAGCGGCAGAGACAGGGCAATGGTCACATCGGAAAAGGTGGACTGCAGGCCCTGCGCGCCCGACATCAGCCCCGTATTCCCAAGTATGAGGCCCGCCACATAACAGAGGATGATGGGCGAGATCCTTCTCAGTTTTTCATAGCGTACGGACAGATACAGAATCAGCGCGGGCAGTAGAAGAAACAAAAGGGATATCAGTACAGGTTTCATCTTCGGATCTCCCCCGCAACCGGAAATTCAAAATAGGTTTTGGGAAACGGTTCCGGATCCAGCCTGAAATGCCACCATTCCTCGTCCAGGCTGCGGAACCCGTGTTTGACCATCAATGTCTGCAGAAGCATCCGGTTTGCCCGTGCCTGAGCATTTATTTTTTCGCATCCGGGATGAGACAGCAGTGAAAAGAAGTCGAAGGGACTGCCCATATCCAGATCCCGGCCGCTTTTCAGGTCGATCAGCGTCAGATCCACCGTGGATCCGCGGCTGTGGCCGCTGTGACTGGCAATATAACCCTTGCTGAACAGATCCTTCTTATCCACATCGGGATAAAATTCCCGTTTCATGGTGGTGTCCGCAAGGTCCCGGGCCCATCTGACAAAATGGTCCACTGCCGGCTGAGGCCGATAGGCATCGTAGATCTTCAGGCCGAGTCCGAAGGCCCGGCATTCGTCCTGAACGCCCTTGAGGGCCGTAGCTGCCTCCCGCGTCAAAATCAGGGATGAATCCTGATAGCCATCCACGGTGCAGCCCAGGAAATTATGAGAACCGGCATAGCGCAGATCCACGGCAATATCGGGAATGAGTTCCCGCACAAAGACAAAATCCTTCGGAAGTGCTGCGCCGAGTGAAACGGCAAAAATAAACAGAAAACTGATTTTCTTCATGCTTTCCCTCCTCTGTGGCAGTTCGGGGCCGTACCGGAATGAGCATCGCGTGCGGCCGGAACGATACGCGTCACGGTTTCAGGGCCTCAGCCATTTTTCCGGGTTCAGCTTCGTCTGCTGGTCCCAGATTTCAAAATGGAGAATATTGCCTTCATCCAGTCCCTCATAGGAAACCTTGGCAATAACCTGCCCCGATGTCACATATTCATTTTCAGAGACCAGCACATTGCTGACCCGCGTATACACGGTATAATAATCTTCACCATGGTGAATGATGATGGTATTGCCATAGCCCCTCAGCCACGTCACCGTGGTCACCAGCCCGTCCATGATGGATTGAACCGGTGTTCCCTCCCGGACCTTGATGTCCACGCCCGTATTTTCCGTGATGGTTTTCAGGACGGGATGCTCGTGTTTTCCGAAACTGCCCACGATGGTACCGGGCGCCGGCCAGGGCAGTTCGCCCTTCAGCGCCTTGAAGGAATTCTTATCCGTGATGGTGATGGACCTCAGAGCTCTCTGCCGCTCCAGCTCGCGAAGCCGTTCATTTTTTTCCTTTTCCAGACGGGAAATGAATTTCTGAATTTCCTTGAGGGAATTTTCCTTTTCACGGACCAGCCGCGTGTAGAGGCTGGTGTTTTTCCGGATTTCCCGCAGACGGGTCTCCCGTTTCGATTTCAGGGATCTGAGCTGCTTCTGTTCATTATTCAGATCCGCGATACTCGTCTGCAGTTTGTCCGTTTCTTCCCGGATCATCTGTGTCTGCGTATCAATGGCCGCCATCAGATCGCGGATCTCGTAGAAAAGCTTCTTTTCGGACTGGTTGATGGCATTCAGATATTTCAGGCGATAATAGAACTGTTTCAGCCCCTTGGATGAAAACAGCAGCTCGAGGATATCATTGTTATGCTGCTTGTAGCCGCGGACGACCCGTTTCCGATAGCGCTCGATCAGCTCGGTCTTCCGCTGCATATTGTCCGCTTTTTCCTTCTCCAGATAATTGAGTTTTTCCTTCCGCAGCTCCATTTCGCGGCTGATGGAACGGATCTTCAGGTCGATGAGCTCGATCTTCTTGTCACTGCGGTCCAGTTCATCCAGAACCGAACTTTCATTGCTGCGGCTGGCCTTGATGTCCTCCTGCAGCGAATTGATCTCCTGCTCAAGCACATCCACCTGATCATTCTGATTCTTGATCTTCAGATCGTATTCCTCAATTGTATCCGCCATCAGGCAGGCCACCGATATCAGACCGGCTGCAAGGAGAATTTGCCAGCGTCGAAACATGGGCTAAAATTATTCGTATTTTCATGGATTCCCAAGTACTTTCCCTTGACATGAAAAGCCCGAATACCTAATTTGATGCCACAATCAGGAGACCGAGTATGGGAGATATCCTCTGGACGACGAGCTTCCTCAAACGGAAAAGCAAGGAAGCCCGGAAAGTTGAAGTGCTGGAAAAAGCCGAAATTTTTCACGGATTGAGCAAGAAAGAATTATTCGAAGTGGAAAAAGCCACTTACACACGGGTCTATGAAGCGGGAGAATACATATTCCGCAAGGACAATCCGGGAGACGGCATGTACATCATCATGGAAGGGACCGTCCAGATTGTGGATACGAGACTGGGCAGCGAAGAGGAAGTACTCCTCGTCGCTCTGCAGAACGGCGATTTCTTCGGGGAATTGTCCCTGCTGGACGAATCCCCCCGCAGCGCCTCGGCAAAATGTTCCCGGCGCACGGAAGCCATCAGTTTTTTCCGTGCCGACCTCATGGATATCCTCAACCGCCGGCCCATCATCGGTTCAAAAATTATAATGAATGTGGCCCGGGTGCTCGCTGAACGTCTGCGGGCCACAAATCTCCGGCTGAATGAACTGGAAAGCAAAATCGAGCAGGTAGATAATGAGCAATAATCAGAAATTCATTCTTCGCCTCATCCTGGCCGGTGCGGCGATTGCTGCCTTTCTGTATATTCTGCCGAAAATTTCCGGCATCATCATCATCATTGTCCTGGCCATTCTGTTCTATACCATTCTCGACCCTCTCGTTGACCGACTCGAACGCTTTAATCTGAGCCGTGCGCTTTCCACGCTCCTCACCCTGCTGGTAATCTTCCTGGTCATCGGATCCGGTATCAGCGCGCTCATTCCCATTTTCAACGATGCCTGGAAAACAACCAGTGACGCCCTCGGCGGTGAAAGCATCACCCAGCAGATCGAAAAATTCAGCACCGTCGTCAATGATAATATCTCCTTTATTACCATTCCGGAGGACACGAACGAAAAAGTGATGAGCTTCATCTCCGACTTCATCAAATCGGATCTGCCCGGCTTCCTGCTGGATGTGTCTAAAATCATCGGTTCGGTTCTGTCCAATCTCTTCTTCGTCATCTTCACCACCTTTTTCCTGCTCAAGGATGAACGGCGGATTAAAAAAGCCATCATCCGGCTGGTGCCCAACCGGCACTTTGAGCTGTCGCTGAACCTGATGTACAAGATTCAGGCACAGCTGGCCTCCTATCTGCAGGGCCAGTTCATCGCAGCCATGTCCGTGGGTGTCCTGTCCACCATCGGACTGCTGCTGCTGAACCTCTTTCTCCATGCCGGGATCAGCTATGCGGTCGTTATCGGTGTCTGGGCCGGCCTGGCCAACCTCATTCCCTACGTGGGCCCCATTGCCGGAGCCGTCCCCGCCATTCTGATCGTGATTTTTAACGGTGCTCCCAATGTCCTCGTCATCATTGTCAGCATCATTATCATGTTCATGCTCGTTCAGATGATCGACAATATTTTCGTTTCACCCCTCGTGGTCGGAAAATCCGTGGACATGCATCCCCTCACCGTGTTTCTCGTCCTGCTCATCGGCGGCAATGTCATGGGACTGCTGGGAATGATGTTTGCCGTTCCTGTCGCAGGGATCATCAAAGTCACTTCCAGCGAAATTCTCAACAGCGCCGGCAAATACAAAGTGTAACCGCGGCCCCGATGCGGGCCTCTTCCATTTTTTTTCAATAATTCATAAATCTGCGTCTGCTGCGGCAGAATCTCAGAGTCTGCAGCCGGAGAGCACAGAATCCTGCTGACGATCAGGGCGGATAGCCCGAAGATCCTATTTGAGAAGCGTCATTTTCTGTCTGAAAACTTTATCATTCATGCGCACAACCGAAAAATACAGTCCGGAAGGAAGAGCCATGCCCGACTCATTCTGCGCCGTCCAGGCCAGTACATGTTCGCCGGCCGGCAACACCGCATCCAGCGGCGTGGACACACAACGGCCGGTAATGTCAAAAATCCGGATACTGCAGAATGCCGCCCGTCCCAGACTCAGGGGAAAGTTGACCGTATTATTGAAGGGATTCGGGTACAGGGAATGCAGGGTGAATTCGGCCGCTTCCAGAGGTTTATTTCCGTCGTCAATCCCTGAGACAGTCGTCAGTTTTTCCAGCTTCACCGCATCACCACGCAGTACCGTACCGGCCGGGTCGTCAACCCGGTTCAGATCCATGACTCTGACATCAATATGCCCCTCAGCCGGCGCATACAGACGGGTTAATCGAATCCATTCCCCGCTGCCTGTATTCTGGTTCATGATCACCGTGTCCATTATAACATTGTTGAGACGGATCTCATATCCTGCGGCACTCGCGCTGTTGACGGTCTTGGGAACGATGAAATAAGCATCGTAGAATCCCGGATCCGGCACGATAAAGGAATATTTTGCGGTCGCAGGTGGATTCTGCTTCAGGTAGGCAAACCGGCTGCTGTTACCCCAGGCCTGTGTGACCGAGGTGCTCCAGGTTCCTGTTTCCGAATAATTGTCATCCGAATTATCCACCACATTCACCCATTCCTTGACCACGGCATTCAGCGGCAGCCGGAATATGGGGTGCAGCGGATCATCACTATTGATGAGCAAGGTGTCATCCAGCGAACCGGCGGACGGAAAAACGATCCGAACCGTCAGAGGCATTTCACTCAGCGGAGCCACATGAAGCGGAAATTCAGTCTGATTGAGAAGCTCGACTTTTTCAGAACTGATACTGTTCACCGTCAGTTCCTCATAGCCCCCGTTCCGAACCGTTATCGTATAATTCAATGTATCCGCCATGGTCTGAAAACCCAGATCCAGACGAGTGTCTGAAAAACTGATCTCCCGTTCACGGACAAAGGGGCTGATCTTCACAACATCGGGAGAGATACTTTCCGCCCCGGATGCCTGTGAGCTGAGCGCTGCGCTCAGATGCAGCGTTACCGGAGAACCTGCCGGCAGCTCGGTAATGCACAGCGTATTCCATTTCCCGGGTTCGGGGTTCTGTCCGGCCAGTTCCAGCGGAACAGATCCGCCGGCCTCATCCAGCCGCGCCTGCAGGGTTATATCCGGTCCGGTCTTCGCTCCCACCACCATTTCAATCCTGTACATCCGCTGCTGTTCAGGAGTGAAACTGCAGCTGAATACAGCGCTGTCCCCCGGGGTAACGCTGTATTCACTATAGGCCCTGAGCCAACCGTCGTTCGCCCGCTGCGCAGCTGAACCGTGCAGCGTCTGAAAGTCACTGCTCCCGTCATCAATATAGATAATATCCGGCCAGGCCTTCAGCTCTGCCAGGGATTGGTTCCCAACCGTGTCACACACGGCAACGGCAGCCTTGGCCCAGCTGTCCGGCGCCATACTCGTATCGGAAATCCATTGGCCGCTGCCGGTCGCCGTCATGGACAGCACATGCGTGAGTTCGTACTTGTCCTTCACGGTTACAAAGGGCTGATCCTGGAATATTTCCTCATCACTGCTGACCGAAAAACGCTGCATTCCACCTTCATCAACCGTCGAAAAATTCAGTGTCGGCGCCTGTGTATCGTCCGTACCCAGCCAGCGCTGCATCGCTTCCACCGCCGTACAGTAGCGGAAATTGACACCCGGATACCGGGTCGCTGCCAGATGGGCCACGCTGTCGATTCGAACCAGATTCTGCGTAAAATCCGTTTCCGGCAGATGTCCCCAGAAACAGGCGACCTGGTCGGTTCCGGCAGCTGCAGCGGCAAAAACCGTATCCATGAGCCCCTTGGCCAGAACACTATAAAAATGCGCAGACCGTACATTCCAGCCCGGACCGTCTCCGGCCTTCTGATAATCATTCATATCCACCTTGAAGGGTACAAATTCGTGGCTTGCCTGCGACCAGTCATAAATATTTGTCAGAGGTTCACCGTTTCCGAGTCCATGCACGGGATAATCATTGTGAAGGCTGAAGGGCAGAATCGAGTGGCTCAGATAATTCTGCCAGATATTTCCCATATAATGCCAGCCGCTGCGGAAGCTGACAGGAAAGGTCTGTTCCTCCAGCAGAAACTGGGACAGTGTCACATCGAAATCTTCACGGCACCAGGAAAAGTCCGGCGCTTCATTCCAGTAGTAGATTCCGTTTCCGGTCGCATCCGTCCAGGCAAAGGTATGATAATGCAGGGTCAGCTCGTCACCGGTTCGGGCGATGTCTTCGCCGTGATAGGTTTTCATCAGGTAGAGCGTCATGATATTGGGAACCGGTACATTCACATTCGTCGCATAGCGAAATACATTTCCGGCCATCATCCACCAGGTCAGTTTCAATTCCTGCCCGTAGCTGTCCGTCTTGCCCGCACGGAATTCCGGGCTCATGACTTCGTAAATATTCGCAGTCGGATTGGTGAAGGTATCCGTCCGGTAAAAATCATCATGCCGGCCGGTGTTCATTCCGTCCCAGATCGCTGTATCAGAACCGATCACAAGGTAGACTTCCGCCGGTTTCAGCCAGGCGGAACAACCCAGTATCAGTAATATTGATATCCATTTCTTCATCTGTTTCCCTTTTCCGGTATCTCGTTGATATGAGTGAGAATTGCATTTCTGAAATACAGTTCGAGTGTCTTATTTGTAAACTTATAAATCCACAGTTCATAGTCCAGTCCGCCCTGCGTCACCTGTTTCCGGACCGCAGGTTCGCCGAAGGTATCCTGAATCTGTACGAGAGTCATTCCCACCGTCGCTTTCAGTGGCGTTCCCTGTCCCTTCGCTTCAGCCTGAATTTCATCCACCATCGTCCGGTAGCTTTCATAGAGAGCCGGTCCGTCCGGATTCGGATTTGCCTCGGCGATTTTGCGGTTGAGCAGATCATCATAATTCCGCAGAAGATCAGCCAGATCCCTGTCCAGGATCATGGCGGCATCCAGATCTGCCTTGGCACTGTAAAAATCCTTATCCAAAACTTCCTTTTCCATGCTCTTCACCCGGACGGAGGCAAGGAAATCCACATAGCGCTCCACTTCCGTCTTCAGATCCGGATTCTGCTGTTCGGCCAGCTGCAGATACACGCCGGCCCGGTCGTAGAGTCCGGATGAAATGAGAGAACGGGCCTTGTAAATATTCACGAAGGCCATGGCCCGGTCGCATTCCTTCGAGAAGAAGGGACTCATTTCCGCCGCCTTGCTCAGGATGGCCTCAGCCTGCTGATAGTCCCCCGTCTGCAATTCCTGCATGGCATTCAGCACAAAAATCCGTCCGATGGATTCGCGCCGCGTCACAACTTTTTTCCGGATGGATTCACTGCCGCTGCCGAAGGCCTTGTTGTAGAGCCCCAGCGCATCCTCAATTCTGAATTCGCCCAGCGCCTGATTGGCCATTTTATAATATTCATAGAAAATCATGGAATCGCAGTAACTGAGGTAACGCAGTCCCAACGCCTTTCTTGGTGAACGGGGATGTTTCAGCACCCAGGAATTCATTTCCTCCCTGGCGGCGATATAATCCCGCTTCCGGATCTTGTCCAGCGCCCGGTCTCCCTGGCTTCGCCGGGCTCCCAGCTGTGCGTACAGTGAAATGCCGAATCCCAGGCTGTGAAAATTAATGTATTCCAGCGGCGTAATATCTTTTGAATCATTTACAGTATAATATCCGGAATTGAGAAAAACATTGGCGGAGACTACCAGATTCGTCGTCTGGGTCCGGTTGTCCAGAGCATACTGCAGCGACAGACTGCTCCGGCTGGATGAACCGGTCATGGGCAGAAGACGATCCGCACCCTGAGTCTGATAGGCTGTGCCGTTTCCCAGAGCATAGCTGTTTTCCAGTCGTATGAATAATTTTTCAAAGGGTTGATAATACAGGGTCTGGCACATATAAAACTCCGTCACCTGCGGCCGGTAATTGGCCGCCGACAGCCCCGAACCCTGCGTGCCCCACTGTCCGTTCAGCCCCACCGGGAGAATCTGCATGAAACGACGGACCCCGAATCCGGTCAGGTAATCAAATCGGTTGACGGGCAGCATCATGGTCAGCCAGTTGATTCTCAGGAGATTCAGATCCATATCGAAATAATTTCGATGCGTAAATGAATTCCTGAATCCGTTGAGTGTGGTCTCCGTGCTGTCGAACCCCATGGCGCTTTCGGAAAATTTGAAGGGATTGGCGCCGCTGAACCCGTAGATGGCCAGTGAGGAATTGAATTCGAAAAATGTATAGCGCAGCGGTTCGCGGAATGTAATGGAGGGAATGGGATTCACGCGGTGCAGCCAGGCATCGAAGCGATTGGCCGGTGGATAATAGCTATCCCCGCCATTCAGGTGCATGCAAAATCCTGCCAGGAGCAGGATCTTCAGAAATCTGTGCATACCGGAATTTATATAATTCAGGAAGGAAGTGTAAGGTAAAATCGCCCCAATTGCCGGTAATCACAGTACAAAAGCAGACCATCCTTCAGCGCAGCTCAAGCAGCTCCTGCTTTTCTATTTTCCAGATTCGGCTGAAAGCCTGCTCGCGAACGGGAATATGGGAAATCACGATTCTCACATCGGCATCGGACCCATTTAAAATGGCTTCCGCGGCGAGATCCGCGCTGTGCGCATCCAGATGTGAATAGGGTTCATCAAATATCCTGATTTCCGCCGGGCTGAGCAGGGTCCGGATCAGGGACAGACGCTGCAGTTCTCCGCCGCTCAATCCGCTGTGGATGAGATTCCGCGGAACATCGAGCTGGTCCGGGGCCAGGAGCGGAATCCGATCCAGCTCAAGGACTTCCAGCAGACGGCGGATTTTATCCTCTCCGATTTCCGGGTGGTTCATGGACAGATTATTCCGAAGGCTGTCGTGAAAAAACACCATTTCCTGCGGCATGTAGGCAATATGACGCCGTAAATCATCCGGATCAAGGGACATGAGATCCTGTCCATCCACCAGAATCCGGCCCCCGTCAGGCCTGCGAAATTTCAGCAATAGCTGCATGAGACTGCTTTTTCCGCTGCCGTTCCTCCCCATGATCCAGATTTTATCACCCCTTCTGATCTCCGTATCAGCAGATTTTATCAGGGTGCGCTGTCCGTCGGGCGTGCGGAGTCTGACCTGGCTCAGTTTCAGATGAGAAATCGGGGACAGGGAGAGATTTTCCTCCCCGGACAACCCCTGATTTCCGCTCTGTGCAGCCAGCAGGTCGAACACATTCTGCAGAGCATGAAACGAAGAGGCAAGGGATACAAAGGCCCCATTCATGGGAATGAATACCTCCTGCAGCGCAAAGAGGCCCAGAGCCACAACCGGAACCAGCTGACGGTCGGCGAATCCTGCCGGTGAAAATACATATGCCAGAACGGCAAGAGCGATCAGGGTCTGCACCGATACCTCCGCGACAGCGTCC
Organism: Fidelibacterota bacterium; assembly: GCA_046735395.1. Classification (GTDB taxonomy): domain Bacteria; phylum Fidelibacterota; class Fidelibacteria; order Fidelibacterales; family DSDE01; genus JBJKQR01. The sequence continues at coordinate 32,837 of JBJKQR010000011.1, forward strand.
AGCACGGCAATCCTCCGTCTGTAAACCAGTCCCTTCCGCGTCATCCGCAGATATTCCCCGGTGAAGTGTCCTTCTCTGTCAAGGCGATGCAGATCTGTGCCGGACTCGGCGATGTCGCCTGCCATCCAGGCTAATTTCCGCTTTACTCCGCGTTCCGCCCGGCTTTCCCCGGCAGAAATCATGTACAGGACTATAGGCAGCGGTATCAGAAGCAGAAAAAACAGCAGAGCGGCATGGATGCGCGATACAGTCAGCCAGAGCGGGATAAGGATGGTGCCCAGCACGGCTGTACCCCAGGCAGTGGTCAGGGGCAGCACGAAGCTATTGAAAATTTTCTCCACCGCTTCACTGTCCCGGATAAATCCGAACAGCATATCGCCGCGATGTGAAGCCGTTACCGACTCCGGATAGCCCCTTTCCAGCGATACAAAAATATGGTCACGAAGCCGGTTGACGATATGAAAATTCACAGAATGGCTGATGAGCCGTTCCAGATAGCGGAAGACACTTCGCGATATCCCGAAAAAGCGCACCGCCACCACAGCCGTCTGAATATCGGCGATGGAGACCATGAATGCCGCCTTTGCCAGAATATAGGCACCCGTCATCATCAGCCCGCAGCTGCTCAATACTGCAATCAGCGCGGCAGAAACCGCAGCGAGAATATGGCCGGGACTGCGGAAAAATCCTTTCAGCAGTCCGGACAGCGTACTCCTCATATTCACGGCTGTTCTCCCCTGTCCGGAACATCCACATCCGATAGCGTCAGCACCCCATCCGCAACGGAGATAAAATCCTCCCGGTGACTGATCATGATGATGATCCGGCCTTCTTTCATATCCTTCAGAACATTCAATATATGTGCGGCGGAATCCGGATCCACCTGACTGCCCACCTCATCGAGAATCATGATGGGCCGGCCGGAAACCAGCGCTCTCGCCAGAGCCAGGCGCTGGCGTTCACCGCCGCTGAGATTCCGCCCCGAATCCGTAATCATCCCATCCAGGCCTCCGATCCGTTCATCTTCATCCTGAAATAAATGCAGTCTCTTCAGATAGGAATCCAGCACATCGTCCCGGCTCCGGTCATGGTGAAACTGCAGGTTGAAGCGCAGCGTTCCATGAAATACCGCCGGGAACTGGGGAATGAAATCGACGGACCGGCGCAGACGCGGCTGCTGCTCATTATCGACAGGAATCCCGTTCACGGACAGATATCCCTTCTCAGGAAGCTCCAGGCCTGCGAGGACTGCAGCGAGAGAGCTTTTACCCGCCCCGCTGTCACCCCGGATCAATAATAATTCTCCCCTGCGAACCCCTGCACTGAATTCTCCCCCTCCGGACAAGCAGGCCGGTCTGATCGAATTCAGTTCCACTGTCTGCACGTCCCCGTATCCGGCCGTTTTTTCACTCGTTTCGGACCTGAATACTCCCGGAGTGAGAAAGGCTTCCATTTCATCCATGGCGGCAGATGCTTCCCGGGCACGATGAAACCTGGCGCCGCTGCGTCTCAGCGGGGCATAGAATTCCGGAGCCAGCATCAGCAGAAAAATTGCCTCGGGAAAGGCCATCCGTCCATAGAGAAGCCGGAGGCCGCTCTCGACGGCAATCACGGCAATGGACAGCGTCGCGGCCAGCTCAAGTACAAAGGAAGAAAGAAAGGCAATTCTGAGAATATTCAGGGTCTGCCGGGCAAATTCATGATTTGCACGCTGCAGCTCCTGACGTTTCACCTTCTGCAGCCGGTACAGTTTCACCAGAACCATTCCCTGAAGTATATCCGAAAAAGTTCCGCCCAGGGTCTGCAGGCGCTGCCACTGCCGCTGTGTCATAGCCCGGGTCCGGTCATTGATGAGGATGATGAACACCGGAATCAGGGGTGCCGTGACCAGCAGGATCACTCCGGACAGCAGGTCGGTGGCAAACGCGTAAATTAAACAGGCCAGCGGAATCAGAAGCATGGATATCTGTCCGGGAAAATTTTCCTGAAAATAGGTATAGATCCGATCCGTCCCTTCCTCCAGAGTCGTAGCAAAGTCGCCTTCACCCTTATCCCGTCGCTGACGCGGTGTCAGGGACTTCCAGGCCTGAAGCAGGCGCAGTTTGAGCCGCAGCGTAAGTTCAGCGGCGAAGTGCGATGAAAACCAGGCGGAGAGAGGCCCGGCAATGAAACGGATCAGGATGGCAGCGAGAAGATAGACACGCTTTACGTTTCCATTGTATGGACTTCGTTCAAAAAGTATCCCGTCCAGAAGCCGAGAAAGGCCCTGCGCAAAATACAGAAAGGCCAGGACCGACAGCAGGGAAAAAATAAGGGCTGCGGCAACCCGGGGAATATCCCCTTTCACTATCAGACGATCCATCCGTCGGTCACCTGCAATCACTGAAATAAACTCCCGCTTCGACCCATTTCACCGCAGTACGGCGATATTAAAATTTTATCATCAATGGAATCCGCGTCCGCAGCTGCGGCGCGGGAATCAGTATTTTAGCGTATCCCCGCTGCCCACTCTCTGCCTGAACACTCTGAATGTCCAGATCTGATACACCAGGACGATGGGAACGAATATACAGGCGATAATCGTCATCGTTTTCAGCGTAGTCGGGCTGGATGCGGCGGCCTGAATGGAAATGTTCCACTCCGGATTCAGGGAACTCAGCAGGACATTCGGGAACAGGAGTGCGAAATGCATGACGGAATAGGCCACAATCGCCACGCCGGTCATGCTGAAAGCCCAGCTGCCGAGTCCCTTTCCGCCCAGAATGCCCGAAGCCGCCACAGTAGCGATCATGATGATGGCCGCAGTCAGTGACAGCGAAGACATGGGAAGCGTCACAAGCGCCCACACACCGTAAACCAGCGCCAGCAGAAGCACCGGCAGCCAGAGTTTACGGGCCTGCGATCCCACCCTCTCCAGAATTTCATCCTGCGTTCTGAGACCGAGAAAATTTGCGCCGTGCAGGCTGAAAAGCAGAAGTAGGAATATTCCGCCGATCAGCGCGAAGGGATTGAGAAGATTGAAAAATCCGCCGGTATAGGTCATGCTGCCGTCAATGGGCAAACCGCGAATCAGATTGGCAAAGGCCACTCCCCACAGCAGGGCCGGGCCTGCAGATCCGATGAATATGCCGTTGTCCCAGGTTTTTTTCCAGCCCTCCCCTTCCTCCAGATGCCTGAATTCAAAGGATACGCCTCTGTAAATAAGAAAAACAAGCATGAAAACAAGAGGCAGATACAGGGCTGAAAATAAGGTCGCATACCAGTGCGGAAACGATGCGAACATTGCGCCGCCGGCTGTGAGCAGCCAGACTTCATTGCCGTCCCAGAACGGGCCGATGCTGTTGATCAGGATACGTTTTTCATCGTCATTGCGGCCCAGAAAGGGAAGCAGCGTTCCCACGCCGTAATCAAAGCCTTCCAGGAAGAAAAACCCGGTAAACAGGACTGCAATGAGAACAAACCATAGTATTTCCAACATTATTCGCCTCCTACAGATTCAATACGGGGTTTTCACTGCTGCCATCCAGCTGCTTCGCATGCTTCTGCAGCAGATATACGTCAACGACCATCAGCAAGGCGTAGACCGCCGTAAACAGAAACAGGGATATTCCCAGCTCAACACTGCTGACGGCCGGGGATACCGCATCCTCGATCTTCAGCAGGCCATAAACTACCCAGGGCATGCGTCCCATTTCCGTGAAGAGCCAGCCGGTCATCTGTCCCAGATAGGGCAGCATCAGGGACAATACGAAGATCAGCGCGATGCGTCGGTCAGACTGTAGCAGGTCCGGACGCCACCAGCCGATCAGCGACAGCAGAGCCATGGCCATTCCCACACCCACCATAATCCGGAAAGTCCAGAACATGATATTCACCGGAGGGATGTAATATCCGGGACCGTATTTCACTTCATATTCGGCCTGCAGATTCTTCAGCCCCGCCACCGGCTTGCTGAAATCATTGGTGGCCAGAAAACTCAGAACCCCGGGAACACTGATATCATAGCGGCCTTCCTGTGCCTCCTCGTCATTAATTTTAAACAGGCTGAAGGGAGCGTAGTCCGTCGTTTCCCACAATCCTTCGGCCGCCGCCATTTTCATAGGCTGGCTGCGCACCACCATCTGACCCTGCGCATGTCCGAGGCCCATGGTGAGCACAACGGCGACAAAGGCAAAGGCAGAACCCATCCGGAAGGATCGGATCAGCATCTCGCGCCGTTCACCCTTCAGAAAATGCCAGGCGCTGACCGCCAGCATGAAGAATCCTGCAGTGGCGATGGCAGCCGTGATCACATGGGAAAACTGCAGCCAGACACGGGTATTGAATATCAGCTCACTGAAATGGGTCATCTCCGCTCTGCCTGTGACCGGATTCAGCACATAAGCCCGGGGCTCCTGCATGAAGGAATTGGCAATGAGAATCCACAGCGCGGACAGATTGCTGCCGATAGCCACCATCCACATGCAGGCGGCATGCCATTTTTTCGAAAGGCGGTCCCAGCCGAAAATCCACAGGCCCAGGAAGGTTGATTCCATGAAAAAGGCCAGCAGAGCCTCCACAGCCAGGGGTGCTCCGAAAATATCTCCCACGTACCGGGAATATTCCGACCAGTTCATTCCGAACTGGAATTCCATCACAATACCGGTTACAACTCCCATTGCAAAATTAATCAGGAAAAGTTTGCCCCAGAATTTCGTCATCTTCAGCCACACCTCGTCACCGCTACGAACATAGCGGGTCTCAAGGATGGCGATGAAAACGGAAAGACCGAGGGTCAGCGGCACGAAGAACCAATGGTACACACTGGTAATCGCAAATTGCCATCGGGCCAGTGCAAGCTCCATCTCTCACCCCTCTCTTGTTATTTATTTCAGTTTCGGAAACATCCGTTCATGAAGCAGCATATCCTTCAGCATCCGATTCCGGAAAAACCGAATCAGATCCTCATCAATTTTCATCAGATTCCGCCGGATGGGACAGACCCGTACCAGCGGACAGATGTCCTCCTGAACCAGGCAGGCATTGACGCTGGAATCGTATTCCATAGCGGACAGAATATCGAACATGGAGGTGCTTGCCAGATCCCTGTCGAAGTAAATTCCACCATGGCGTCCTCTCCGGCTCTTCAGCACCTTGCCCCGGATCAGCTGATACACAATGCGTGTCGTCAGCGCCGGACTGAGCTCCAGGCGCTCCGCCAGCTGATGTATCGTCTTTCCCTCTCCCGGATCCAGAGCCGCCAGGTAGGCCGAAATCCGCAGCGCGTAATCATATTCCCTTTTAATCAGCGAAACCAAGGTCCGCCCTCCTTCTGCTCAAGTCTATAAAATTTTTCCGCTGATTCCTAATACTAAAGTTAACAGCTAAAGATTGGAGTCTCTCGTTCATAAATAGTATTTCTGTGTGTGTTTTATATGCAGACAAGCGGAGCACTCCTTGAAGTCCGGTTTCGGGATTCACAGGCAGGCGCGGTAAATCGCCTCCGCTTCGGACCGGTCCATTTCGTGAGGCCCGGAGATTTTTCCGTGGCGATTGGCATTAATCTCAAACAGCTGATCCAGCAGCGCAGGAATATCGTTTTCGCTGATCCCCACATCCGCGAGCCTCAGATTGCGTTGAATGAGGCCCATCCACTCAGCGAACGCATCCAGCGCAGCGGATGAGACAGTGAAGACGGTTTTCCCCAGCAGTTCCAGCTTGTCCGCCTTTTCCCCGCTGAAATGCCGGAGATATGGCAGAAGCAATACGGCGAGCCCGCGGCCATGTGAAATATTAAAGAGCCCGGACATGGGGTGTTCCATGGCATGCATGGTATAGGGCCCTTCCCGGCCGGCGTCATTGAGTCCGTTCAGAGCCAGCGTACTGGCCCAGGCGAAGGTGCTGCGCAGATCCACGTTCGTCGGATCCTCCAGAATGCGGGGAGTGGTATCAATGATGGTACGGATCAGGGCCAGGGAAATATTGTCATTAAGGGGCGCCTCATCCCGGCTGGAGATAAACGCCTCAATACTGTGGGCTATGATATCTACGGCCGCGTCCCGCAGGTAGTCATCAGGCACCGTCAGGGTCAGTTCAGGATCAATCACGGCAAGTCTGGGCACAGCGCCCTTGCAGATGAAGGAGACTTTTTCCAGGCTTCCGTCCCGGGTAACCACACCGTAACCATTGCTTTCAGATCCGGTGGCAGACAGGGTCGGGATGGTAATGACAGGCAGGGCGGTTTTCACGGTTTTATTGATGAAAACATAATCCCAGATGCTCCCGCCGTTTTCCGCCACAACAGCAATCCCCTTCGCGGCATCCATGACCGAACCGCCTCCCAGGGCCACCACAGCCTTCACCTTCAGATCCCGGGCAATGCGGCCGCCCTCATCAATGGCTGACACCAGCGGATTAGGCTTAATTTTAT
>JBJKQR010000012.1:0-238598 GCA_046735395.1 Fidelibacterota bacterium
GTCCTTGCAAGTAGAAAATTAGGATCTGCAGAAATCCATAGAATTGACTTAGAGGATGATCAAATCCGAGAAACTCCATTATTAATGATTCATCTCTTAGACTGCAGATACTTTAAAGATCCAGAAAACACGATATTTCCGCACGGTGCTATTGGTTATGGAATTGCTTTCCCAGGTCAAAAAAGCGGCCGAAGAATGGAAGTACGTGCATCATATAAAGTTAATGTTGTATGGATGCGAGAACAGTATGGTAACGAACTTGAATCAGATGAAGATTTAGGAGATGACTTATGATTAATCCTTGGAATGATATTAAACAACCTGATAAAAATATTAGTGCCCTTCGAATTGATCCAGATCATCCTCTTGACTTATTCTGGGCAAAAGATTACTCTGGGCACTATTTGTTTGTATTCGAATATTCGTTTTTACTGAATATTACCAAAAAAGATCTTCCCGACTTGGAGGGTATTGATACTGTTACAATACAAGTTGATCAAAATATCTCACGCTTGGTACTTATATTACTTGATAAGGCAAATTGGGAATTGTTCTATGCATTATGTATTGATTTGAAAAACGCTACTTCAGGAGTAAAAGACCATGAAAAAGGTGTTGCTATTATTCTCCAAAGACTTGCAAGATGGCAGCAGTTTCTTAAGAAAAAATATCCAGGAATATTACCCGAGGAGAAAATAAAAGGTCTATTAGGTGAATTATTATTTATTAAAAATTATCTGTCCGCATCATTTAAAATTGATGATATTATTAACTTCTGGATAGGCCCCGAAGGATCTCCGCAGGATTTTAATATTAATGATTCCTCAGTAGAAATCAAATGTCAGCTTGGCGGCACTAATCCATCAGTAAAAATTTCATCTGCTGAACAGTTAAAATCCCAGCTTTCTGAACTTTTTTTGGTCGTATTTACTTTAGGGAAAACAACTTTAGAAAATCCCAATGGTATTAATTTACCCAAAATTATTGAAAGCATTACTCCTTTGATTACGACTGAATCCGCGCAATTCAGATTTCAAGATTTATTACTTGAGGTTAGGGGAATTGTTTTCAGGCCCTGGGGGATTGGCATTAGGAGCAAAATTAGCAGGTGTGATTACAACAACAAAAGGTGATACTTTCACAATTAGTCATTTATGGGGTGTTGACCACGATGAAAAAGCGATTCAAACTTACAACGCTAATGGATTAGGTGAAGGTGTAATAGCTGATGCACTTGACTTTGTTAATGGAACCTCAAAAAATGGAGAAAAAACCATTAATGACTTTCCCAAAATAGATGCATTAGCATTTGGATTTCCATGTAATGATTTTAGTCTTGTGGGTGAGCAAAAAGGGTTACAGGGTAAATACGGTAATCTTTATAAAGCAGGCATAATTGCGATTAATCATTCAAACCCAAAATGGTTTATTGCTGAAAATGTCAGCGGAATACATTCTGCAAATTCTGGTCAAGCATTTAAAAAAATATTGAATGAATTAAGTAATTCTGGAAAATACGGCGGCTATAATCTTACGGTTAATCTATACAAATTCGAAGAATATGGAGTACCTCAGTACAGACATAGGTACATAATTGTTGGAATTAGAAATGATTTAAATCTGACTTTTAAAGTTCCAACACCGATTTGTGATGCAGACAATTACTTTACTGCCGAAATGGCTCTTCAAAATATTCCCGATATTAATAATGAGAAGCCCTCTCAGACAAAAACAGTTCAGGAAAGACTGCTATTTACATTACCAGGGAAAAATGCTTGGCACTTAGATAAACTATTAGAAATGGACAATAAATCTCGCAGAATTGAATTATCAACTGTCGACTGGTACGATGATAAAATTTTCATACTATCAGATGAAGAAATTAAGCAACGAATCGAAAAATCAAGACTGAATTGTAAAAAAGGTAGAATGAGCCACATCTATAAAAGATTAACTAAAAATAAACCTTCTTATACAATAACAGGCAGCGGCGGCGGCGGTACACACGTTTATCATTGGGAAGAATGTCGGGCTCTTACCAATAGAGAAAGAGCGAGATTACAAAGCTTTCCTGATGATTTCCTTTTTGTTGGTACTAAAGAGCAGGTACGAAAACAAATCGGTATGGCTGTTCCCCCTATTGGTTCTAAAATCATTTTCCAATCGATATTAAAAATGCTTGCAGGTATTCCTTATGATCACGTTGAAGAAAGTCATCCTTTTACGGAAGAATTATTTTAAAAAGTGAATTAAAACATATGTGGAGATTAAATGAGACCACCTAAATGGGTACCAGATGAATTGATTTTAGCTTTAGATTTATATTTCAGAGAACCAACCATTAACTTTATGAATTATAATGAGATGACCAGAATAAAAACAGGAGTGAAAATGAGAAGACTATTATTTTACGTACTAAGCCTGCTGGCCGCATTTTCTTCATTAGAGGCCCAGTTCGGGCTGCAGATTTTTGACACGATGATCCCGACTCAGAATATCAGCTCGGCTTTGAATCCTCAGGCCAATTATTGGGACCCGACACTGCTTTTGAATGAAAAAGGATTCTTTATTAGTTCCGAGGCGGGGAGGTGGCTGAGGTATTTTGATCAAATGCCCTACCTGATGAACAGCGTCGGATATAAAATAAACACTCAGTCGGCGATGGCCTTTCAATGGAATTATGCACATTTATCTGAAGATATCAGGACTGACGAACAGGGCCAATCCCTGGGAACATTCACGTCCTATACCACAACGGCGTCCCTCATGTACGCGGGAAAAATAAATAATAATAACAGCATAAGTGTCTCGGCCAAGTGGGTTTATGAGCTACTTGCACCTTTGGGGACAATTCAGGAAAAAGGCAGAGCAGAGCTGCAATCGCTCTGCGTGGACCTGGGTTACGAAAAAACGCTCACCCTGCTTCCCCTGTCTCTCGGCGTCCATCTGAGAAATATCGGGCCTGCGGTTTATTTTGGGCCTCTTCCCATGCACCTGCGGCTGGACGGGACGGGCACATTGTATACGGATCGGTTCATCAGGGTCGATGTGATCGGTCGGGTCAGTAAGGATCTGGTCGCGAGCTGGCCCGCCATGGATGCGAACGGGGATCATTATATTGACGAATCCGAGCAGGCATATACGGATCCCTGGTACAAATCGATTTTTACGTCCTGGTACGATAATGCCATTTACAAGGGGGATATTGACTACGGTACGGACAACCTGATCGGTGGCTACGACCGGGATGGCAACCCTCAGGGATGGTACGATAAAAACGGCAATGAATTTCAGTACGGTGATGCCGTGGATCTCTTCGGCTTTGCCTCGGATGGCAGCTATGTGGGCTGGGGTGAATATGACGAGGACGCATATGTGCATTCTGAACCCCGTAAGGACGTGGGCAGCAAGAACAGCGGTTCATGGTCGGATGAAATCGATCGGATACAATTTGATGTGGGAATGTCTCTTTCGCTCGGAAAATATATCAATCTGCTGCTGATGTACAATGACGAGTCGACGTATTATTTTTCCAACAGACAACTGACCTCACTCCGCATCGGCCCACGCTGGATAAATTATACTTACAGTGTCGCAAAATGGGATACAGGTTATGGTTACTTAAAAAATGTTCCATTTCACTCATTCGGATTGACTGTTGATTCGGAATTGATATCAATGTTCAGAGCAAAATAAATCAATTTGGTGGATTTCGGCGGATTTTTCCGCGGATCTGAATGCATTCCACTGCCTGCAGGCCGGATGAAACAGCCGCTAAGCCGTTGGCGCGTTTGCGGGTTCGAGGGTTGACGAGTAGACGGGTAGACGGGGAAGATCGAATTGAATTTGGAATGATTACTTCTGAATGTTGATTGAAACAGCCATTGTGGGACGGCTGGCTGGTTGGTAAGGAAGAAACGGAACATGTAGAGCGGTAGAGTAGTAAAGTGGTAGAGTCGGGAATAAACGAGAAACTGTCCTGCTATGAAATATCGCAGCACCCTCCTGATATTTTCTTCCCTGCCGCGTCGTAGCGGAGCGAAGCGAAACGAAGACGGGCCTGCCGCCTGTCTCCTGACGCCTGCCACATGGCTATTGGTGCCTTAGGCCTGATTGGCTATTAAAAGTATTGAATCTTCACTATATATATGATACTTTACGCGCCAGATAGAAGCAGAATACGAAGGACAAACCGTGAAAAAATTAGTTGTATTTCTCATTCCGATATTGCTGTGGGGCCAGATTCCTGCGAGTTATTACCAGGTTGCCGAGGGAAAATCGGGCGATGAACTCAAGACGGCACTATACAATATCATCAAGGGACAGACCGAATATCCCTACACCGCAAGTTCGACGGATGTATGGGATATGCTGAAGGAAACGGACAGGGATCCGAATAATCCGGATAATGTCATTCTCCTGTACTCCGGCCGTTCCGTCAATGCCGCCCAGGAATACAACAGCGGAAGCGGCTGGACGCGCGAACATGTCTGGGCGAAGTCGCGGGGGGATTTCGGAACGGATATGGGCCCCGGGACGGATGCACACCATCTCCGGCCGGTTGATAATTCGGTCAACAGTACCCGGAATAACCGCTGGTTTGACGAATGCGATGTACCTGTCTATGATGATGGCGTGTTCACCGGGTCCTATAAAAGTGCAACGGGCTGGCTATGGAAACCGAGAGTGGAAGTGATCGGTGACGTGGCCCGGATGATGTTTTACATGGCCACCCGCTACGAAGGGGAAAACGGAGAGCCGGATCTGGAACTCGTTGATTATATTCCTGCCGATCAGAATACGAAGGAACCCATTCACGCGAAGCTTTCCACGCTGCTGGCCTGGAACCTGCAGGATCCGGTGGATGATTTCGAACAGAACCGGAATAACGTCATATATAGATTTCAGGGCAACCGGAACCCCTTCATTGATCATCCCGAATATGTGGCCCGTATCTGGGGTGGAGAGACTACCGCGACAGAGTACGTCATTCCGCAGGATTTTGAAGTGGGGCAGGCCTATCCCAATCCCTTTAATTCCCGGGTCACCCTTCCTGTGACAGCGGAAAATTCGACGCAGATCCGTGTGTCGCTGCTGTCGGTGACCGGACGCAGCCTTACCACCCGGAATTTTACCGGATCTCAGGATCTGAGTCTCGACCTGTCCGGACAGAGCTCCGGTGTCTATTTCATCCGGACCAGCTCCGGGCTTCAGTCGTCTACACAGCGGATTGTACTGCTTAAATAATATTCCCGGCCCCGGAATCGGGGTGAAAAAAACTATGGTGTCCCGCATTTGCGCAGGCCTGAATCAGATCCGGGTGAATTCCCCCTGTTAATATTCTGGATTTCAGGTTGGGGCTTGACTAAATTCGCAGCGTTAAAAAGAGGAGAATCGTTTTGAAAACTGCAAGACTTTGGACGATTGTGAGCCTGGCTGTCGTGGCCCTTGCGCTCAGTTACTGTACACTTGCCGGTGTAAAAACGGCCAAGAGCCCGGCTGCCCTGGCCCTTGATAATATTGACAGTTCGGTAAAACCCGGAAATGATTTTTTCCGCTATACGAACGGGAAATGGCTGGACCGGACTGAAATTCCGTCTACCTACACGAGTTACGGTGTTTTCACCGAATTGTACGAACAGAATGTCATCCGGGTGAAGGCGCTGCTGGACAGCCTGGCTGCCCTGAAGACAGCGGAAGCCGGATCGGTTACCCGCAAGATCTCGGATTTCATGGCAGTCGGCCTGGATTCGGCAAAGGCCGAGGAATTGGGCACCGGACCGCTGGCGGAGTATCAGTCCCGCATCAAAGCTATCAGCACCGCGGGTGATCTGATGGAATGTGTCTTTTTCCTCCAGTCCCGTGGCTATGACCCCATGTTCGATTACGGCAGCGAATCGGATCCCGATGATGCCAATATGGTCATCCTTCACTTCGTTCAGGGCGGACTGGGTCTGCCGGATCAGGATTATTATCTCAATCCCGGTGAGCATTTCCGAGCCATCCGGGACGAGTACGTGAAGCACATCGCCGCCATGCTTGTCTTCGCCGGATATGACGCCGCCGCCGCAAAGGATGCTGCCGGACGTATCATGGCCCTGGAAACCGGCCTGGCGCGTATCTCCATGCCCATCGTTGATCGTCATGATCCGATCAAGACCCGAAATCTGACCGATCTGAAGGGACTGAAATCATCTTACACTCATATTCCCTGGGATGTCCTGATGAAGGATGCCGGCATCAGCTACACGCAGCGTATCAACGTGCAGCAGCCCGGATTTTACACCGGCCTGGACAGCATGCTCGCCGCGGTGAACCTGAATGACTGGAAGGATTACCTGCAGTGGAACCTCATCAACCGCAGCGCCGATTTCCTGAATAACGCCGTGGTTATGGAGGATTTCAACTTCTATTCCAAATTCCTCTCCGGCCAGCAGCAGATCCGTCCCCGCTGGAAGCGCGTGCAGAGCATGACGAACCGGGTTCTGGGTGAGGCCGTGGGCCAGCTCTATGTGGCAAAATATTTTCCCCCGGCGGCCAAAGAACGGATGACGGTTCTGGTTGAAAATCTTCGCACCGCGCTGGGAAAACGCATCGATGCTCTGGACTGGATGAGCGATGCAACGAAAAAGGAAGCCCGCAAGAAACTGGCCACCATCAACGTGAAGATCGGTTATCCTGAAGTCTGGCGCGATTATACCGGACTTGATGTGAAAACCAATTCCTATTTCGAGAATATGACCCTGGCCCGTATCTTCCAGATCCGTTTTGATCTGGACAAGATCGGCAAACCGGTGGATCGTAGTGAATGGGGCATGACACCGCAGACGGTCAATGCCTACTATTCTCCCAATATGAACGAAATTGTTTTTCCCGCAGCCATTCTGCAGCCGCCCTTCTTCAACATGGACGCGGATGATGCCGTCAATTACGGCGCCATCGGTGTGGTGATCGGCCACGAGATCTCGCATGGATTCGATGACAGCGGACGGCAGTACGACGCTCAGGGCAATGTGCGTGACTGGTGGACGGCCGAGGACAATGAAAAATTCACGGCCAGGGCCCAGGTGCTCATCGACCAGTTCAGTGCATATACCGTTCTGGATTCCTTCCATGTCAACGGCAAGCTGACACTGGGCGAAAATATCGGCGATCTGGGCGGACTGCTCATCTCCTATGATGCCCTGAATGCCGCCGATGCCGGAACTCCCGATCCCATGATCGACGGACTCACCCGGACTCAGCGTTTTCTCCTGTCCTACGCCGGTATCTGGAAGATCAAATTCCGCGACCAGGCCCTCATCCGCCGCGTCCGGGAAGATCCCCATTCACCGGGCATGTTCCGCGTCAATGGCGCCCTGCGGAATTTCGCACCCTTTTATTCGGCATTTGATGTGACGCCGGATGACAGCCTCTACATTGCACCGGAGCAGCGCGCCCATATCTGGTGACGTCCCGGCTGATTCTATATTAAATATGAAGAGAGGAAAACCCTGTGTTTCCTCTCTTTTTTTTACCACGAAATTTTCAGAAATATGACCGGGATTTGCTCAGGATAAAGCGGCTGCCGAGCTTGACATTCTGGGTGAATAGGCATAAATTTATTCCTTTTCCTGATACTGCCTTTTCGCGCTGTATCCGTCAGACAGGAAAAGGGTGGTAACACAGAGCGGAGCACATGCACAGAAGGGCTGAAATGACCGAACAGAATTTTGAAAGCGCCTGCCGCGAACTGCAGACGCGCGTCGATATGGCCTCCATCATCCTGCTCACGACACATATGAGCCCGGACGGCGATGCCCTGGGTTCGGAGCTGGCTCTGTACCGCTATCTGCGCGGCCTCGGCAAGCAGGCGCATATTCTGAATATTTCCGATACGCCGGACGTCTATCGCTTTATGGATCCGGACTCCAGCATTCAGCGCTGGACGCCTGAAACCCATTCTTTCCTCATCCAGTCCGCAGATCTGCTCATCTGTCTCGACATCGGAGATATCAAGCGCAGCGGCGACATCGCCGATCAGGTTTCACGCCGCAGTCTGGCCACCATCAATATTGACCATCATCCCGATAATTCGGACTTTCCCTTTATCCAGTCCATTGTGGATACGGGCGCCTGCTCCACAGGCGCTATTCTCTACCGTTTCATGAAGACGGTTGCCCCGGCTGCCCTGACCCGTGATATCGCTGAAGCCCTGTATATCGCCATCATGACCGACACGGGAAATTTCAGATATACGAATACGAGCCCCGAAACCCACCGGATTGCTGCCGAGCTGTTGGCATTCGGCATTGATCCCGCGGATATGTATCAGCTCGTCTACGAACAGTACTCTTTGCCGCGGATGAAATTGCTGGGTCGGGTTCTCCAATCCCTGAATTTTGTGTCCGGCGGGAAGCTGGTCTGGTTCGGAATCAGTCAGTCCATGATGGCTGCCTCGGGTGCGGATCAGGAGGATACGGACGGATTTTCCGATATGATGCGGTCGCTGAAGGGTGTGGAGGTGGCCATGATGCTCAAGGAACGGGATGACGGCTCTACCCGAGTGAATTTCCGTTCTAAGGGGAAAATCGAAATGCAGTCACTGGCGCGGAAGCTGGGCGGCGGAGGACACCCCTTTGCCTGTGGCGCCACGCTGGACCTGTCCTATGACGATGCACTCGGGAAAATTCCGGATATGGCATGTCAGCATGTTGAAAAATTTCAGGAGAAGCGCGATTAAGCTCAATCTCAATATAGATCTGGCCCGGGGCTGCGGATTCTGCTTCGGCGTGCGCAAGGCTCTGAAAAAAGCCGAAGAAGCCCTGGAAAACCATGATAAAATTTACCTCCTCGGTGATATTGTTCACAATGAACGGGTCGTGGATGACCTGAGCCGTCGGGGCGCTGTAGTCATATCTTCGCTGGATGAAACCAATGGTTCCCCCTTACTTTTCCGGGCTCACGGCACGGAAAAATCCATTGTGGAGGAGGCGAAACGGCGGGGCATCGAAGCCATCGATGCGACCTGTCCTCTGGTCACGCTCATTCACGATGAGGTCCGGGAACTTTATGATGAGGGCCGCCATATTATCGTTATCGGGGATCAGGGGCACGAGGAAGTTCTGGGGATCGCATCCCAGGTTCCGGAGGCCATGATCGTCAGTTCACGGGAGGAGGCGGAGAAACTGCCCAAGTACAAGTCCATCGGCGTGGTGACCCAGAGTACGCAGATGCGGGAAAATGTTCAGGCTATTATCTGTGAATTATTCACAAAGACCCAGGATCTTCGCATTAAAAATACGATCTGCCATCCCACGACAACAAATCAGGCGGAAGTCGAACGGATTTCCCGTGAAAATGATGCAGTCATCGTTATCGGATCCACCACATCTGCCAATTCGAAGCGGCTGCTGGCCATGTCGCTGAAACACAATCCCCGGTCCTACATGATTTCAGGCCGGGAGGAAATAGATCCGGCCTGGTTCCGGGAGGGTGACCGCGTGGGCGTGACAGCCGGTGCGAGCACACCCGATGAAACGATCCGGGAAACCATAGAAACATTGAAAACCCTGTGACGGGGAAAAGATAATTAATTTCAGGAGAAAGAAAGAATAATGGAAAAAGCTTCATTTAAAGTCAAGGTTGGCCTGGCAGAGATGCTGAAGGGCGGTGTGATCATGGATGTGACCAATGCCGACCAGGCTAAAATCGCCGAGGATGCCGGCGCAGCTGCTGTCATGGCCCTCGAACGGATTCCTTCCGATATCCGTGAATTCGGCGGGATTGCCCGGATGAGTGATCCGGAGATGATCATGAAAATTCAGGATTCCGTTTCCATTCCGGTCATGGCCAAATGCCGCATCGGACATTTTGCCGAAGCTCAGATCCTGCAGGAACTTGGAATCGATTTTATTGACGAATCGGAAGTTCTCACACCGGCTGATCCTGACAATCATATCTGGAAGCATGATTTTACTGCTCCCTTTGTCTGTGGCTGCCGCAATCTCGGTGAAGCGCTGCGGCGCATCGGGGAAGGCGCTGCCATGATCCGTACCAAGGGCGAAGCCGGTACGGGTGACGTGATCGAAGCCGTCCGCCATATGCGTGAGGTCATGTCGGAAATCCGTAAGCTCACCACGATGGGAAAAGATGAATTGATGGCTGAAGCCAAGAAACTGGGTGCGCCCTTCGAACTCGTACAGGACGTGGCGTCCACCGGTAAACTGCCCGTGCCCAATTTTGCCGCCGGCGGCGTGGCTACTCCCGCTGACGCATCGCTCATGATGCAGCTCGGGGCCGAAGCTGTTTTCGTCGGATCGGGTATTTTCAAGTCGGAAGATCCGGCTGCCCGTGCGGAAGCGATTGTGAAGGCTGTCAGTTATTACACGGATCCCTCCGTGCTGCTGCAGGTATCCCGCGGCCTCAAGGAAGCCATGATCGGGAGACCGGCCCAGGATCTGCCCGAATCTGAAAAACTTGCCAAAAGGGGATGGTAAACTTCGTGAGAGTCGGTGTACTGGGACTTCAGGGGGCCTATTTTGCCCATGCTGCCATGCTCAAGAAACTGGGTGTGACACCTGTAATCGTGAAATATGCGGAAGATCTTCAGGATATTGAAGGATTGATCATTCCCGGCGGGGAAAGTACGGTGAATTCACGCGTTTTCGGTTTTCGTCTGTCGCTGGAAGACCTTAATGAATTCGCAGAGAGTCATCCCGTCTTCGGTACCTGCGCCGGCCTCATCCTCATGGCCCGTTCGCTGGACGATCCCAAAGTCCGGCAGCTGGAGATTCTCGATGTTCGGGTTCGCCGCAATGCATACGGACGCCAGACTGAAAGTTTCGAGAGCACTGTTAGCGGTTACTTTGACACGCCCTTTCCCGGCGTGTTCATCCGCGCTCCCCGTATCGAGTCCGTCGGGCCCGATGTGCGGGTTCTGGCGACCCTCGATTCCGTTCCTGTCTATGTGGAAAATGACCGGCACATGGCCTGCAGCTTCCATCCCGAACTGACCGAGGATCCCCGTGTGCATGAAGTTTTTCTGGAAAAAATCAGGATGAATAATGAATTATCAACTTCTTCATAAAATAGACAGTCCGGATGATCTCAAGGCGCTGACACTGCCCGAACTCAAGATTCTGGCCGGTGAAATCCGTGAGTACATCATTGAAGCCATATCCCGGACCGGCGGCCACCTGGCGCCGTCGCTCGGTGTGGTGGAGCTGACCATCGCGCTGCTCTATGTCTTCGATATTCCCAATGACCGCATTCTCTGGGATGTGGGGCATCAGGCCTATCCCTATAAAGTTCTGACCGGCCGGAGAGATGCATTGAAATCCATTCGCCAGTACGGCGGAATCTCCGGTTTTCAGAAACGAAGTGAAAGCCGCTATGATGCTTTCGGCGCCGGTCATGCATCCACATCCATCAGCGCGGGGCTGGGTTTTAGCATCGCCAATTCCATCCTGAATTCGGATGCCCGGGTCATCTCCGTCATCGGTGACGGAGCCCTCACCGGAGGCCTGGCTTATGAAGGTCTCAATAATGCCGGCCATCTGCGCAAACAGCTCATGGTCATTCTCAATGACAATACCATGAGTATTTCGCCGAATGTGGGCGCCATGGCCCGCTATCTCCATAAAATTGTAACGAATCCGCTGTATAACCGGCTCCGCGATGAAATCTGGCATCTGACTTCACGCCTGCCGGGAAAACTCTTTCTGCGCAAGACGATCCGCAAGCTGGAGGAAAGCCTCAAAGTGCTGCTCGTACCCGGTATTCTTTTTGATGAGATGGGCTTCCGCTATTTCGGGCCCATCGACGGCCATGATCTGGGCGTACTCATTGATTCCCTCAACCGCTTGAAATCCATCCGGACGCCGGTGCTGCTGCATATACTCACCACCAAGGGCAAGGGACTTCCCGAGGCCGAATCCGATCCCACACGCTTTCATGGTATCAAGGGGGAGAAATCCCCGTCCGACAGTCCGGCTCCCAAGGCGCCCGCCTATACGAATGTGTTCGGAAAGACGCTGGTTGAGATCGCGGATGCCCATCCTGACGTTGTGGGTGTCACAGCCGCCATGGCTGATGGTACAGGTATGATCGAGCTGGCTCATAAATATCCGGATCGCAGCTTTGATGTGGGAATCGCCGAAGGACATGCCGTGACCTTTACGGCAGGATTGACTGCCGGGGGCCTCAGGCCCTTCACGGCGATCTACAGCACCTTTCTTCAGAGGGCCGTGGATTCCATATTTCATGATGTTTCCCTGCAGAATCTGCCGGCCACCTTCTGTATCGACAGGGCCGGAGTCGTGGGGGAGGACGGGCCCACGCATCATGGTGTCTTTGATCTCAGTTTTCTGTCCATGCTTCCCGGAGCCATCGTGAGTGCGCCCCGGGATGGAAATGAACTGCGTAATCTCATGCACAGTTCACTGTCCGAAACCACAGCGCCGTATTTTATCCGTTATCCCCGGGATCACTCCGTTCGTTATGATCCCGATTTGCCGGTCGCACAGATTTCCACCGGATCCTGGGAAATTCTGCAGAAGGGTAAAAAGGTGGCAGTCCTGGCTGTAGGCTCCATGGTGGATGTGTGTGAAAGGGCGCTGAGCCTGCCGGGTATGGATCGCTATGCAGCGACTCTGGTCAATGCCCGCTTCATCAAGCCCATGGATACGGAAATGCTCACCGATATCGCCGGAACCCATCCGCATCTTGTAGTGGTCGAGGAAAATGCACCGGGCGGGGGACTCTCTGCTGCGGTTCTGAAATATGTCGCCGACAAGGGGCTGAAGGGAACGGTTCATGCCATCACTCTTCCGGATTCATATATGCCTCATGGCCCGCGGGCGAAACTCCTCGAATTGGCGGGGCTTTCACCTGAAGCGATCGCGGAAAAAATCCGAAGTCTGTATTAAACGGGAAAGAAGCCATGTCCTTTAAAGATAAGAAGAAAAGCTGGGAGGGAAAGGTCACGGAGCTGAAAACCCGTGATTATGATTTTGATACTTTGTCGGGTGTTCCGAATAAACTGCTGTATACACCGGAAGATCAGGATGGGGATTACGGGGAAAAGCTGGGATTTCCCGGACAGTACCCATACACGCGGGGTGTCCATCCCAACTTGTACAGGGGCAAACTGTGGACAATGCGGCAGTTCGCCGGTTTCGGCACACCGGAACAGACCAATGCGCGTTTCAAATTTCTGCTGGCCGGCGGACAGACAGGGCTGAGTGTGGCATTTGACATGCCGACGCTGATGGGCTATGATCCGGATCATCCCATGAGCAGGGGAGAAGTGGGAAAATGCGGCGTCTCCACAGCAAGCATTCGTGATTTCGAACGGCTTTTCGACGGAATTCCCCTTGATGAAGTTTCCACCTCCATGACCATCAATTCCACGGCTATTATCGCGCTGGCCTTTTATGTCGTGACGGCTGAACGTCAGGGCCTGCCGGTGGAAAAGCTGCGCGGTACGCTGCAGAATGACATTCTCAAAGAATATATCGCCCAGAAGGAATGGATCTATCCGCCCGAACCGTCCATGCGTCTCATTACGGACATGATGAAATGGTGCAGTGAACATACGCCGCTCTATAATACGATTTCCATCAGTGGCTATCATATCCGCGAAGCCGGATCCTCCGCGGCCCAGGAACTCGCCTTTACCCTGGCGGACGGGTTTACCTACGTGGAATACGCCATGAAGGCCGGTATGGATGTGGATGAATTCGCGCCCCGTCTCAGCTTCTTTTTCAATGCCCATTCAGATTTTTTTGAGGAAATTGCCAAATACAGGGCAGCCCGTCGAATCTGGGCCCGCCACATGAAAAACCGTTACGGAGCCAAAAAGGAAAAATCCCTCATGCTCCGTTTTCACACGCAGACGGCCGGATGTTCGCTCACGGCCCAGCAGCCGGAAGTCAATATTGCCCGGGTGGCATTTCAGGCCATGGCTGCCGTACTCGGCGGCACCCAGTCTCTGCATACAAATTCCATGGATGAAACGCTCGCTCTGCCCAGTGAAAAAGCGGTGGAGATCGCCCTGAGAACCCAGCAGGTTCTGGCCTGTGAAACCGGCGCTGCGTCAGTCGTGGATCCCCTGGGCGGCAGCTATTACGTGGAAGCGCTGACTGATGGTATCGAAGCGGAAGCGGAAGCGTATTTTAAAAAAATTGAAGATCTGGGCGGTGTGATCCCGGCGATAGAATCCGGTTATCTCCAGCGCGAGATTGCCTCCGCAGCCTATCAGGCCCATAAAAAACTGGAATCCGGCCGGCGTATCGTCGTGGGTGTCAATGATTTTATCAAGGAAAATGAAACCCTGGATATTCCTATTCTCGAAATCGACGCTTCCGTGGAAACGGATCAGGTGAAGCGTATTCAGCAGCTGCGGAATTCCCGGAATGCGTCCGATGTTCAGACCGGTCTGAAGCGGCTTGAGGCTGCGGCAGCCGATGGCAGTAATATCATGGAACCGCTTCTGGACTGCGTTCGAAAAGACTGTACTCTCGGAGAAATTGTAGACAGCATGAAGAAGGTTTTCGGAACCTGGGAAGAGAGTTCGGAATTCTGATGAGCTGGTCTCCCAATCCCCCCTATTGCTACGCTGATCTGCATATTCACAGTACAAGTTCCGATGGGGTACTGTCACCCTCCGAGCTGGCGGGTAAACTGAACCGGGCCCGGGTGAAA
This sequence comes from Fidelibacterota bacterium, assembly GCA_046735395.1. Classification (GTDB taxonomy): domain Bacteria; phylum Fidelibacterota; class Fidelibacteria; order Fidelibacterales; family DSDE01; genus JBJKQR01. Next base: position 14,686 of record JBJKQR010000012.1, read on the forward strand.
ATCGCAGCCCTCACCGATCATGATTCGCTGGACGGCATCCGCGAATTTCGTGAAAAATTTACAGGCAGGACGGTAAGCGGAACCGAACTTTCCGTTATGGCCGGGGGTGAGGATATCCACCTGCTGGGTTATAATTTTGATATGGAGAACCCGTCTCTCAACCAGGCTATTCAGACCTATCGCGATGCGCGCTATCAGCGGATTTTCCGTATCTGCGAGAAGCTGGGTGAACTGGGCGTGAAGCTTGATCCGGAAAGCCTGTTCGACCAGGGCCGGGACAGCAGTTACGGACGTCCTCATATCGCCCGGAAACTGCTCGAAGCCGGTGTGGTGAGATCGGTTCAGCAGGCCTTTGACAAATATTTGTCCCAGAATGCCCCTGCCTATGTTCCCAAGCACCGGATGTCGCTGCAGGAGGGGGTTGCCCTCATCCATCAGGCCGGCGGCATTGCCGTTCTGGCCCACCCCATGCTCTATTTCAAAACAGAACTCATGGATGCGGCAATAGATTCGGGTATTGACGGGATTGAACTGTATCATCCGCAGCAGAACGCCGGACAGCGCAAAGCTCTCCTTGATTTCTTCGGGAGTCGCGTCCGGGCCTTCAGCGGAGGGTCGGACTTTCACGGAAACTGGGAAGGCCGGGACAGCCTGGGGCTTTTCGGACTCGATTTTGACGAATGGACCAAACTTCGGAAACTCATTGATTAAATAACTCAAACAAAAGATAGATTATCGTATATTTAACGAATGAAGATAAGGAAACACTATGAATAGAGGACTTAAAATCACCGCGGGCATCGTTGTGATTGCAGCGGCGCTGGTTTACTGGACCTTCCAGAGTCTGCAGGGAAATCAGGTCTATTATATGACCGTCAAGGATCTGCAGGCGGCTGAGCATATCAATCCATCCACACGGATCAAACTGGGCGGAACCGTTCAGAGCGGCAGCATTCAGCTGCTTTCGCCCATGGCCGTGGATTTCCGGCTCATGCAGGATTCCTCCTTTGTGAATGTGAAATTTCAGGGTGTGATCCCTGATATGTTCAAGGAGGATGCGGATGTGATCGTGGAAGGAAGCTATCACGATCAGGTGTTTATTGCCGATAATCTCATCGCCAAGTGCGCGTCGAAATATGAAACGGACTTTAGCCATGAAGAAATGGGACTTGATTCCCTGAAAGAGACTGAGGATTAAATGGTACTCACAGGTAATTTTTCACTTCATCTGGCTCTGGTTTTTTCCCTTCTGTCCCTGATCATGGGAACGCTGGGAATCAGCCTGAAACGCCAGTCACTTGTTCAGATCAGCACGAAGGCACTCTACACGGTCTTTTTCCTTCTGACCATCGCCGTGGTTTCGCTGCTTCATGAAATCATTATTAATAATTTCAATGTGGAATATGTGGCCTCCTATTCCAGCTCCATCACACCCCTGGCCTACAAGGTCACTGCACTCTGGGGCGGACAGCAGGGCTCTCTGCTCTTCTGGGTATGGATCCTGTCCGTGTATACCGCGGCGGCACTTTTCCTGTCCCGGAAGCGGGAACTTGTTCTGCTTCCCTACGTGGGAATGGTTCTGGCCCTGACCCTCACCTTCTTTACCTATCTGGTTTCGGTGCATACAAATCCCTTTGACCTCATGCCCGCCGGGATTCATGCGGCTGAAGGGCGGGGGCTGAACCCTCTTCTGCAGAATCTGGGAATGGCCATCCATCCGCCGCTTCTCTACATCGGGTTCATCGGGTTTTCCGTTCCCTTTGCCTTTGCCATTGCGGCCCTGTATACCGGCCGTCTGGATAATCTGTGGCTGCAGACGACCCGGAAATGGACGCTTTTTGCCTGGCTCTTCCTCACTGCCGGTATTGTCGTGGGTATGGCCTGGGCCTATGTGGTTCTCGGCTGGGGCGGCTACTGGGGCTGGGATCCGGTGGAAAATGCCTCGCTGATTCCCTGGCTCACGGGTACGGCCTATCTCCATTCCGTCATTATTCAGGAAAAGCGGAATATGCTCAGAACCTGGAATATGGTCCTCATCCTGCTCACTTTTCTTCTGACCATCTGGGGAACCTTCATCACCCGCTCCGGACTCATTTCCTCCGTTCACAGTTTCGCGAATTCGGGCATCGGTCCCATCTTCGTGAATTTCATGGGCATTGTTGCCGTTATTTCCATTGCTCTCCTGGTGAAAAACCTCGGACAGCTGAAATCCGCCAACAAACTTGAATCACCCCTGTCCCGCGAATCCTCCTTCCTGCTGAACAATATCGTTTTTCTCGGAATTGCCTTTGCCGTCCTGTGGGGAACGGTATTTCCCATGATCACGGAAGCGGTGCGCGGTGTGAAAATTACAGTGGGCCCGCCTTTCTTCAATCAGATCAATGTTCCTGTCGGCATCGTGCTGCTGGCCCTCATGGGGATTACACCCTTGTTTACCTGGCGCAGAACGGCCACTGTCCGGCTTCTGCGCAACCTGCTCTATCCCATTCTGCTCAGCCTGGCCGCCATGCTGGCCTTTTATCTGCTAGGCCTCCGGGAATTTTTTCCGCTTACCACCGCAGCCATCTCGGTCTTCGTGACACTCATCCTTTTCATCGAATTTTACCGTGGGATGAAAACGCGAATGAAGACCAAGGGTGAATCGGCGCTGACCGCCTTTGTCCATCTGATCGGAAAGAACAAGCGGCGCTACGGCGGCTATATCGTACACTTCGGCGTGGTCCTCATCTTTGTGGGATTTATCGGTTCCGCCTTCAATGACGAACTGGAAACGGTTCTCAAGCCCGGCCAGGATATATCCATCGGAAAATATCATTTCGTGTACCAGAATTACCATGTTTTCAACCGTGTCAATCATCAGGTCAAGACCATTGCGCTCAAGGTTGACAGAAATGGCAAGGATCTGGGCACACTCAATCCGGAAAAACGGCTGTATTTCGTTACGAACCAGCCCAATACAAACGTGGATTTTCTGTCCAATCTGAAGGAGGATGTGTATGTCGTCCTGGCGGATCTGCGGCAGAATGACGGCAGCGCATCCATTAAAATTCTCATCAATCCTCTCGTGCTCTGGATCTGGATCGGGTCTCTCGTCATGATCGCCGGGACCTTTGTGGCCATTTCCACCTCCACCCGGTTTAAGAAGGAGAAATAAACCATGGAATATATTGTTGTCTTTGCTGTTCTGCTGCTGTCGCTGGGTTTTACCTTCTATCCGCTTTTCAGACCGGGATCCGAGGACTGGGCTTTCAATGGAAATCCCCGTATCCGGGAAGGCCTGGAATATGACAAGAATGCACTATACCAGCAGATCATCGAACTTGATTTTGACCATGACCTCGGCAATATCGAGGAATCCGACTATGAAATGGCCAGGAATGAACTGAAAAGCCAGGCTGCCGGCGTCATTGCCCGCCTCAATGCGGGTGAGGGCGAAGACCTCCGCTGCTCAGCCTGCGGTGAACAGCTGGCTCCCAATGATAAGTTCTGTCCCTTCTGCGGCCAGAAACAGGCCTGATTTCTGCATGCTTAAGATCGATTCCCTGTCCAAATCCTTCGGCCATTTTACCGTTTGGGAGAACGTATCCTTGTCGGTGAATGCGGGCGAGGTACTGGGCCTTTTCGGGGTGAATGGCTCCGGAAAGACGACGCTGCTGAAGAGCATCGCGGGAATCGTTTCACCCAATTCAGGTGCGGTCACCATCAATGATCAGGACATCCGGAAATTTCCCGCAGCCCGTCGGCACATCGGTTTCCTGACTCACCAGAGTCTGTATTATCATGATCTCAGCTGCATGGAAAATCTCGCCTTCACGGCATCGCTCTACAAGCTGAGCTTATCCAGAAACCAGCTCCTGGACCGTCTGGACGCGGTCGGCCTCAAGCGCTGGGCGGATGAACCGGCCAAATATTTCAGCAGGGGCATGCATCAGCGCCTGGCCATTGCCAAATCCCTGCTCCACGATCCGGACCTCATCCTCTTTGATGAGCCCTATACAGGTCTGGATGAAGATGCGGGAGGGATGCTTACCGAGACGCTTCGGAACCTGTCCGCATCCGGCCGGGCTGTGATTCTCGTGACTCATGATCTGAGACAGGGTTATGATCTGTGTAGCCGGCCTGCCCTGCTGGCCGGAGGCAGTCTCCAGTCCTTTCCTGATAAATCTGCTCTCCCTTTCGAGGAATTTCACCATCGTTTCATGCAGAAGGAGAGGAGGAATTCATGATTTTCTGGCAGCTCATCCGAAAAGACCTGCTCATCGAATGGAAAAACAAGGACGCCCTTCTGGCCATGGCGGCCTTTACCGCCCTGGTTCTGCTCCTCTTCGGCATTGCCGTCGAATCCATTCCGAAACTGCTCATCGATATCGCTCCCGGCGCCATCTGGATCACTTACCTTTTCGCCGCCGTGCTGGGTTTTAACCGCCTGGCCATGGTCGAGCGGGAAAATAACGCCATCTATACGCTGCTGGTCGCGCCCATTGACCGCTCTCTCATCTTTCTGTCAAAATTCGCGGTGAATTTTATTCTCATCATGATTGTGGAACTCATTTCCATCCCGCTGATCATTCTCTTCTTCAATATTGATCTCTTTGCTGTGATTCTGAATATTCTCGCTGTTTTCACACTTGCCACGCTCGGCATGTCGGCCATCGGAACACTCTTCTCCGCCATGCTGGTGAATATCCGCATGAAGGATGTGCTCATGCCGCTGCTGACCTTCCCCATTCTGGTTCCCCTGCTCATTGCCGCCGTCAGCCTGACCCGTTCCTATATCACCGGCACGGATGTACAGACTTACTGGTTTAAAATGCTGGTCAGCTATGATGTCATCTTCATGACGGCCGGTTTCATTCTTTATGAATATCTGTTGGAGGAATAATATGCTGGAAAAAAAATCGTCATCCATGATTACCATGGGCGTCCTGCTGCTCGTGCTTCATTTCATCAACCTGTTTCTCATCCTGGCCTATGCTCCGCTGGAGGCGACGATGGGAATGATTCAGAAAATATTCTATTACCATGTACCTGTGGCCTGGGCAGGTTTTCTGGCCTACTTCATCACCTTTGTCTATTCCATCCTTTATCTGGTGAAGAAAGACCGGAAATATGACCGGATTGCCCATGTGTCGGCGGAGCTGGGAACGGTCTTCTTCGTACTGGTTCTGGTGACCGGCCCGATCTGGGCCCGGTATGCCTGGGGCCGCTACTGGACCTGGGAACCCCGTCTCACCACCTCCTTCATTCTCTTTGTCCTGTTTGCCGGATATCTGCTCCTGAGGCGCTTCGGCGGAGAATCGGAAAAAACCGCGCGCTTTGCCGCAGTACTCGGTATCATCGCCTTTCTGGATGTACCGCTGGTGTATTTCTCCATGAACTGGTGGGCTCCGCAGGTATCGGCTCATCCCCGGAATATCGGCCTGCAGCCGGAAATGAAAACCGCTTTCTTTTTCTCGCTTTTCGTGTTCACGCTGCTGTTTGTCTATATGCTCATTGCCCGCATACGGACCGCTCATCTCGAAGATGAATACGAGGCGCTGAGCAGAAAATAATTTCGAATCCTGAAGGAATATATCATGAAAAATTTTACACCTACATTTATTACCTATATCCTGATCTGGCTTGTGCTGGGCGCCTATTACGCCACCACGCTGGTCAGAGGGCTGAAGCTTTCGGAAAAGATCAAATCCCTCAAATCATGACGCTGCAGCGCATCGAGAATTCGTCATTCCAGGTCAATACCTATCTGTTGATCCGGGATAACGAGGCTGTCATCGTGGATCCGGGAGAAGAGTTCCGGCTCATCGAAAAGCAGCTGGCGGACCGGTCCCTGACTCCTGTGGCCATCGTCAATACCCACGGTCATGTGGATCATGTGGCCTCGGCGGCGCAGTTCCGGGAAAAATACGGCATTCCATTCTGTCTGGACAGCCGGGATCAATACCTGCTCGATCATCTGGAATCCAGTTGTGAACGCTATGATCTTCCCTACAGCGGAACACCTGTCATTGACCGGGACCTGGCCGGGGCAGAAAGCTTTGATATCGCGGATTTCCATTTCGATATACTGCACACACCCGGACATACTCCCGGAAGTGTCTGTCTCCGATGGGAGAATGTGTTGCTCACCGGCGATACGCTCTTTTATCGCAGTGTGGGACGCAGCGATTTTCCCGGGGGAAAGCAGAGTGACCTGGAACATTCCATCCGGGATATTCTCTACAAATTACCTGAATCACTGCCCATCCATCCCGGACATGGCCCGTCCAGCAGTATCGGACAGGAAAAATTTCAAAATCCCTTTATCCGGCTCATCTCCTGATTTCTGTTATATTTCCGCTGCTGTAACTGCCTGCCAATGAGCCTCGGATTCAGAATGTTAGTGCTTGAAAAATTCCGGGAAACGACGTAATTTTCACGGTTAAAACGGAGGACCCGATTGCGCTCTGACATACTCTCAAATACGATTCTGGAGTGTATCGTGCGTGAATACGTGGATACGGCACAGACCGTTTCCTCCATGCGGATTGTGGAAAAATACGGCTTGCAGGTTTCCTCGGCGACTGTCAGAAATATCATGTCCCGGCTTGAGGAGAAGGGGCTTCTGACTCATACCCATGTCTCATCCGGCCGCATACCCACAAATAAGGGTATGAAGTATTATGTGGACACGCTGATGAAGAACGAGGATATACCGCGAAGCATACGCGATGCCGTCGATTCCACCTATGAAAATGTCCAGACGGATCTGGAGTATGTGCTGCGTCTGACCAGCCGGCTGATCAGCAAATTGTCGGAAGAGATCGGAGTCGTCCTGTCGCCGCTTCTGTTCAACGGAGTCCTGGAGGATATTGAACTGGTGGAGCTGGCCGGAAACCGCTTTCTGCTCATTTTGCAGATTGACGGCGGGATCGTGAAGACGCTGATGGTGGAGTCCGATTCCGAAATCGAGAAACGGCGACTGCCGGTCGTCCGGGATCTGCTCCGGGAACGGCTGAGGGGACTGTCCCTGGCGGATGTCCAGTCACGGCTGCTCCGCAGCTTCAGTGACCTGCCGGAGAAAGATTATCATCTCGTCCAGAAAATATTTCATCGCATTGAAAATTCCGTCACACCGGAATTGCATAACGGTTCCAATTTTGAATTTCTTGAGCAGCCGGAATTTCTCTCCGCTCCCTCCAGTCATTCGGTAATCTCTCTGCTCAGGACGGATAATTGGCTTCTGAAGCTCCGTCGTCATGTATCCTTTCGGGAACGCAATGTACAGACCCTGTTCGGACATGAGATTAATTTCATAGAAGGTGACAACTGCGGTGTCGTGATGCGGAATTTTCAGATCAAGCAGCTCGAAGGCCTGCTGGCGGTGGTTGGCCCGGCGCGCATGCCCTATCACCACATTATTCCGCTTCTGGATTTGATTTCGGAAAAGATCAATGAAAAAGTGCTCGAAAGGAGTGAGTATTAAGAATGCCTGATTTGAAGTCAGACAAGGAAAAGGATGTAGATACAGACGCAGCGGCAGCTGCTGATGAAGTGCAGACGAATGAAGCGGTTCAGACTGATGAACCCAAAAAGAAAAACGGCAGGAAGGAAAAGGCTAAGGCCAAACCGGTCCGGAAGGATGAGACGGTATCCAAAAAGGATTTTGACAAGCTGTCCGGAGAACTTGCCGATGCGCTCAGTGACAATCTGGATCTGAGGGACAGATATATGCGGACTCTGGCGGAATTTGAAAATTTTAAAAAACGCAGTCTAAGGGACCTGAGCCGGTCGCTGGAACTGGAAACCGAGAAGATACTGCTGAATTTTCTACCGGTGGCTGATGATCTGGACCGTGCCCTGAACCACGCCCGGACTGAAAAGGATCCGGAAAAACTGCCGGACGGTATTGAACGGGTAAAAAATAAATTTATCCAGGTGCTGAAGGGCTTCGATGTGGAACCCTTTGAGTCCGCCGGAGAACATTTTGATCCGGAGCGGCATGATGCCCTCATGACGCGGGTCGAAGCCGACAAAGATGAAGATATGGTGCTGGAAGAATTTGAAAAGGGCTTTGTCCGGGGTGACCGGGTCATTCGCCACGCAAAAGTGATAGTGAGCAAGAAAGACTGATGGCAAGAGATTATTATGAAATACTGGGTGTCAACCGGGGCGATTCGGCTGACGAGATAAAGAAGGCTTACCGTAAGATCGCTGTGAAATACCATCCCGACAAGAATCCGGGAAACAAGGAAGCGGAAGAGAAATTCAAGGAAGCGGCCGAGGCCTATTCGGTGCTTTCGGATGAGCAGAAACGGGCCCGCTATGATCAGTTCGGAGCGGACGGCCTGAAAAATAACGGTTTCAGCAGTGCCGGATTCCACGATTTCGATATTTCCGACGCGCTGCGGACCTTCATGGAAAACCTGGGCGGCTTCGGCGGTTTCGGAGATATTTTCGGAGGTGGAGGATCCAGCCGCGGCGGCCGCAATAATCGGGGTACAGACCTTCGCATCACCATGAACCTCACGCTTGAGGAAATTTACAGCGGAGTCCAGAAACAGGTTAAAATCAAGCGATTTGAACCCTGTGATTCCTGTCAGGGCAATGGAGGCAGCGGTGTGCAGAGCTGTCCCGCCTGTCATGGAACGGGAGAAGTCCGCGAACGGATGTCCTCCTTTCTGGGGCAGATGGTAAATATCCGTCCCTGTTCCCATTGCCATGGTGAGGGCGTTGTCGTACAGAATAAATGCCGGCGCTGTGGCGGTGACGGCCGGATCAAAGCGGAAAAGCTTGTGGATATCACCATTCCTGCCGGCGTATCGGCGGGTCACTATATGACGCTGCAGAATGAAGGAAATTCCGGTGTCCGGGGCGGACGCAAGGGATCTCTGATTGTTGTGTTTGATGAGATTGACCATTCCACCTTCGCGCGGCATGCTGATGATATTTATGTAAGTGTCGTTGTAAGCTGGCCTCAGGTGGTAATGGGCGATGAAATAACGGTTCCCACACTGGACGGATTGGTGTCCCTGAAAATTGCTCCCGGGTTCCAGAGCGGAAAGATTCTACGCCTGAGAGGAAAGGGGATGCCTGTACTCAGAGGGGGATCCCGAGGCGACCAGTTCGTGAAAATTCAGGTGGAAACACCTCAGAATGTAAAGGGTGAGGAAGAGGATTTTATCAGAAAATTGTTTAATCTCTATGCAAAAGACGCAAAAGATAAGTATATTCGTCTCGAAAAATTTAAACCGTAGAGGTGAGCTATGATATTCACTAAACAGGAACGGAATATCATTCTTTTTGTAGTACTGGCTCTTCTTGCCGGCTTTGTCTGGTTACTTGTGAAGAAATTAATACTTCAGCAGCCCGTGGATGATGATCTGCTGAGACGGACTGAAACCGTTCTGGAAAAGGAAGCGGAAGCGATGGATTCCGAGATGAATATCGCTGAAGCTGTATCCGTGCACATCAATACGGCGACGGTGGGAGAGATTGCTGCGTTGCCCTATATCGGGGAGGCGAAGGCCAAGGCAATCGTGAAGTACCGGAAGGAAAACGGCCCCTTCAAATCCGTTGATGATCTCGTTCTGGTCAGCGGTATTGGTGAAAAACTGCTGGATAAAGTCAGAAAATATATCGAATTATAGTATTTAGGAGGAATTGTGAGCGACGCAAGTTATTCCGGGACCCTGTCCTTTATCGTAAAATGGATTACGGTCCTGTTGATTGTTGTCATGTTATTTGTGATTTACGTACCCAAGGCTGTGTGGAAAAGTGAAGACCAGTATCGGAATCTGGCTCACTGGAAGATGCTGCAGCTCTGGGATGCTGAAGAAGCTTATCATAGCCTGACAGGTGATTATAATACAAATCTGATGGACGTCATGAATTTTATTTCTCAGGTTCGCGACTCCGTTCTTGCCGATTCCATGTATGCAGGTGATCAGTATATTAAATTTAAAAATGAACGCCATCGTATCACGATTCCGGATTTCTGGGCTGAAGCGTTTGATACAATGTTTGCCTTTCCCTACATGGGGAAGGATTCGTCGCTCGAGACTATCTATACGGCCGTGGTTCCCAATGAAAACACCGGTATAAATGATACGACCTATTATAACAAAACGAAGGATCGGTTTATTTATGCGGACTCGCTCTGGACAGGCTGGATCATTGACACGACGACAGAAATGCGCTATGAAAATGTTCAGAAATATAAACGTTTCAACCTTGTCGATTCCATGATGATCTGCCCGCTAACACGGAAACCCTACACCGTCAAGGACCTGCCTGACGGAAAAATATCCATTGTCAGCCCGACCAAAGGTGGACTGAATTTTTCTGTTCATACGTTCTGGACCTTTGTGGACACCGGCCACGGGTCCATCATCGATGGTGTGCCAACCTGGAAAAAATAAGGACGACATCCCATGCTGGGTATCAGTCTCCATGAAAAGTATCTGAGTTTTGCTGCCGTCACGGAAGACGGAGAATCAAAGGTCATCGACCAGACGGGAATTGTCGAATATCCTTTCCGCATGACGAAAAAGGAACTGCTGTCAGGGAATTCGGTGCAGGATCTGATCGGTATTTTCAAGGATCTCCGGAATGTTCTGGAGTTTCCGCAGAATACGAGCAGCCTGTCACTTCCGCCTGAATTCGTCACTATCCGGACTTCTGCAGCAGCTGCCGGTGCCGATGAGGAGGATCTGAAGGATTTTCAGCGTTGGGACACCTCCGTAAAAATCGGCCAGGATTCCTACGGCCTGCTCAAGAGACAGCAGATTATCTCCTCGGATGAAAATGGACTGACTGCCATCGGGGTTTTCTTCTTTCCGAAAATTCTGGATCATATTCTGGAGGCCGCGGATTTTGCCCGGCTTGGTATCCGCCATATTGATATCGCCCCTTTTGCGGCTTATGAAACCGTTCGCAGAAATTATGACACCTCAAATTATCAGCGGTTCAGCCTCATTCATTTTCAGAAAAATCATATGATTACGCTGACGATCTACGATCGGGAACGGCTTCTGAATTTCTGCCGTTTCCGGCTGACAGCAGGCGGCCCGGTCTTCTATACTGCCTATGACCCCTTTCTCCTTGAAATAGCTCAGCTACTTCAGGAACCGGAATATTCAGTCAAACTGTTTGAACGGCTCGGCCCCGTCTTTGCTTACGCAGACACGGCCAGTATTCTGGAAATCTGGGAAAAAGTGGATAAAGCCTACTATATGGAATTGGTTAATCCCTTTGTTAATTATTCGATTTTCAAGAAGACAAAAGTGATTGAACACGATAATGAGGCTCTGAACGATAATATCTTCGTGGAAGTAGCCGGAACTCTCTTCAGGGGGATGGAGAACAATGATTAAATTCAATCTGCTGCATCCTGATGATGACTTTCCCGAAAATCTCGAAAAAGATGAACTTGATACGATCGATGAGCAACCGGAGCCGGAAGTCCGAGATTATCCCGAACCTGTTTCCCGGGAGGACGGTCTGGATGAGACGGTACTGTCTGAACTGGACGAGTACAAGCAGAGCGGCCCGGATATTGAAACATTCGAGGATGAGGACTACGAGGAGGATGATGAGGATGAGGATTACGAATCATCTCATCATTGGGCGCTAATCTCAGGCCTCTCCGTCGTTGTCCTGATTGCTGCGGTCTGGATTGCCTTTATTCTCGGAGTTCTGCCTTCTCCTCTGGATCGGACTGTTCAGAGTATCAAAGATAAAATTGTCGTGATGGTCAGCGGGGAAAAACTTCCTGAAGCAGCTATCAGCGAAGAACGTATTTTTGAAGAGACCACTCCCGAGCCGGCTGCGATGGAAGAGACGGCCGGAGTGAAAATTTCGGAGACACCGTCTGAAGCTGTGTCGAAATTTGTTCCCGAATCCATTGTCAAGACTGTTCCTGAACCGGAACCTGAACCTGAACCCGTAGCCGAGCCGGATACGGTACAGGAGTCTGTCGCCACACAGGCCGCAATACTTCCTCCACCCATCAGTCCCGGTCCCGAAATGCCCGATCTGTCCAGATCTGAGTATGAGCAGCTTACGATGGCTTCTGCCCGGTCCCAGGCTTTTCTCGAAAACAGTATAGCCTTCATCCGGCTTTTCCCCAAGGGGCTTTTCATCTCAACCCTCAGCTGCTCACCCAACGAATTGGTATTGGAGGCCAAAGCCCCGAATTCTGATATTTTCAAGGTGTTCACACAGGAAATGAAACAGTCAGGGCTCTTTTCACACTTTGTCTATACCCCGGATAATTCAGCGGATGACACTACGCCGATGGCTCTTTTCCGGGGGGATTTCAAACTTGAATATGACAATTCGGACAATGACCTCTATAATCTGGATTCGAAACGGTTCATCAATTATGTATCGGACATTGCCGGACGTGAGAATATGGAGCTCAATGATCAGAGATCCTTTACGGTGAACAGCGATCTGCAGAAAGTAAAGACCACCATGCATGAACTCGGATACTACGCCGATGTGGACAGGATCCAGAATTTCCTCAGCGATCTTCTGTCCATTCCGGGCACCTTTTCCGTGGAAAAAATATATCTCAGCCGAAAATCTACCGATTCGTTTCCCGATCCCATCAAACTTATGCTGTATGTCAGTCTGAACGAAAGGGGTGAATGACTCGGATTATTTCCGGAAAATTCGGAGGTATTCGTCTGGTCTCCCCAAAACATTCCATTCGGCCTACCGCCGATAAAGTCAAAGAGTACATTTTCAATGTCTGCCAGAATGGTCTACACGGTGCAGTCGTCGCCGACCTTTTCTCCGGAACCGGTGGATTGGGGCTGGAGGCTTATTCCCGCGGCGCAGAAACGGTGGATTGTGTGGACTCCAGTTTCAAATCCTGCAGGCTGATCAGAGAAAATCTTGAAAAATTACAGAGTCCTGATACCGTGCGCATTCATGAACAGAAATCGGAAACCTTTATACGGAATCAATCGGCGCGCTATGATTTTGTCTTTGCTGATCCCCCTTATGATTACGTTTTGCCTGATGAATTTTTTCAGCAGGTAAAATCGTCCCTGAAGGAAGGCGGGTGCTTTATCTTTGAATATCACAGCAAATGGATGATTCCGGAACCCTTTCCCATGAGTATCCGAAAAAGCCGAACTTTCGGAGAGACAGGAGTATGGATTTATGAAATCTGAAGAACGTCGTGCCATCTATCCCGGTACCTTTGATCCTGTAACCAACGGCCATCTGGATATTATCATCCGCGCATCCCGGCTCTTTGATCATGTGGTGGTTGCTGTCGGGATCAATTCCCGTAAGGAACCGCTCTTTTCGGTGGAGGAGCGTGTCGCGCTCCTGACTGAAGTGGTGGGAGAGCTGCCCAATGTTTCCGTGGATACCTTTCAGGGGCTTTTAGTGGATTATTGCCGGGAACAGGGAGCCATGGCCCTGATCCGTGGCCTCCGGGCCGTATCGGATTTTGAAAATGAACTGCAGATGGCGCTGGTGAACCAGAAGATCGGGAAAAATATCGATACGGTATTCCTCATGCCCAATGAAAAGAATACTTATCTGAGTTCATCTATAATCAGAGAAATTGCCAGGTATGGCGGGGACGTGTCTCCCTTCGTGCCGGCCTGCGTGGAAAAAATGTTTGAGGAAAGGAAACGTTAATGTCAAAGATACTCGAAGCTGTCCGGGAAAATGCCCGGCAGACTACAAATATTAAGCTGGTCCTGCCGGAAGGGCACGATCCCCGCATTCTCAGTGCCGCGCGCACCATCGTGGATGAAGGGATTGCACGGGTAGCCGTTATGGGCGGACAGGTGGAGCTGCGCAGTACAGCCGACCGGGCCGGTGTGAATCTCGACGGGATAGAACTGATTACTCCCGGAAAGGATTCGGATTATGAAGCCTTTGCGGATGAATATTTTCAGCTGAGACAGGCCAAGGGCATGACACGGGAAAAAGCGCTGGACACTCTGACGGACAGCACCTTTTTCGGTGCCATGATGCTGAGAAAAGGCCGGGCCGACGCCTGTATCTCCGGTGCTGCCAATGCGACGGCCCACGTGGTTCGGGCGGCCCTGCAGATCGTTCAGACCAAACCGGGGAATTCGGTCCTGTCATCGGATTTTCTCATGATTGCTCCGGATGACAGCCGGGCTCTGTCCTACGCGGATTGTGCCGTCATGCCGGATCCTACTTCGGAACAGCTGGCCGACATCGCCTGGGCTACGGCTCAGACCCATGAGTCGGTTTTTAATACAAAGGCTGTAGTGGCCCTGCTCTCCTTTTCCACAAAAGGATCGGCGTCACACCCTCTTGTGAACAAGGTGACGGATGCGCTCCGCATTGCCCGTGAAAAGTACCCGTCCCTCGCCATCGACGGGGAATTGCAGCTGGATGCGGCCCTCATCGAAAACGTAGCGAAAAGCAAAGCCCCCGGTTCCACCGTGGCAGGCCGGGCCAATGTTCTGGTCTTTCCTGACCTCAATGCAGGCAATATCGGCTATAAACTCACGCAGCGCCTTGCCGGATATGATGCCGTGGGGCCGGTGTTTCAGGGCCTGAACAAGCCCATACACGATCTGTCCAGAGGCTGCAGCGCCACCGATATTGTCAATCTCGCCGCCATTGCGGCCCTGCAAACCAAGGAGTAGTGTCTTTATGCCCATTTATGAATACAAATGCCTCAGTTGCGGAAAACAGTTTGAACAGCTGCGGTCCATCAGCGATGACTCTCCGCTTACCTGTCCCGACTGCGGAGGCAAGACAAAAAAACTGGTTACCTCCGCCGGCCTCCTGTTCAAGGGCTCCGGCTTCTATATAACCGATTATGCATCCAAGAACGGCAGCGGATCCGCCGCGTCTCCCAAACCCTCCGCATCCTCATCCGAACCCAAAACGCCGGCCCCTGAAAAGAAAAATAGCGGCTCTGCTGAATGAGGTCGCGGTCAATCCATGATTTTCGAAGGAAAACGAATACGATATGAATTTTGTAGATTATACTGATATCACTGTCCGATCCGGACACGGCGGCCCGGGTGCCGTGTCATTTCACCGTGAAAAATTTATGCCGCGGGGAGGCCCTGACGGCGGAGACGGCGGGAAGGGCGGCGATGTCATCTTCGTGGCCGATCCTCAGCTGCATACGCTTCATGATGTCCGCTATCACCGCATTTACAAGGCGGCAAATGGCCAGCCCGGCGGCGGCAACCGACGCAGCGGGAAAAAAGGACAGAGTGTGACCATCCGGGTCCCCGTCGGAACCATCATTCAGGCTGAAGATGAAATTTTATGTGATATGACTGAATCTGGGCAGACCTTTATTGCAGCGGAAGGCGGGATCGGCGGACGCGGCAATCAGCATTTTGCCACGGCTGTGAATCAGATTCCCCGCTATGCCCAGGAAGGAATTCCCGGAAAGGAGCTGCTGCTCAACCTGGAACTGAAGGTACTCGCGGATGTGGGGCTGGTCGGCTTTCCCAATGCCGGCAAAAGTACACTCCTCTCCGTCGTATCCGATGCGAGGCCGAAAATCGCCGACTATCCCTTTACGACACTGGTTCCCAATCTCGGTATCGTCAAGTATAACGAATATCAGTCTTTTGTCATGGCCGATATCCCGGGACTCATCCGGGGCGCTCACGAAGGCAAGGGACTGGGAGACCAGTTCCTGCGGCATATCGAACGCACCCGCGTGCTGCTCTATCTCATTGATGTGAATTCGGAAGATCCGATTGCCGACTTCCGGACCCTTCGCAATGAACTGGTTTCCTATAATGCCCAGCTTGAGGAAAAGGACTTTCTGGTATGTCTGACCAAATGCGATACGCGGGAAGACCTTCCTGATCTGACAGATCCGCTGATTCCACCCACTTCCGTACTGGCGCTGTCTTCCGTGACCCGGAAAAATATTTCCGAACTTATCACTGCACTGACGATAAAACTGGCAGATACTTTCAGGAATTGAAAACGGGAGTGTTATGCTGATTTCTGTTGAGAATCTGAATTATCGTTATCCCGGAGGCGATACGAATGCGGTAGAAGCGGTGAATTTCTCCATTGCTGAGGGCGAAATATTCGGTTTTCTGGGACCCAGCGGCGCCGGAAAAAGTACCACTCAGAAGCTGCTGACGGGATTATTGAAAGCGGACTCGGGAATGATCCGCATTTTCGGAGAGGATTTCATCCATCCCGGGAGCGCATTTTATGAACGGATCGGGGTATCCTTTGAGTTTCCCAATCTCTATTCAAAATTTTCAGCACGGGACAATCTGGAGTTTTTTTCCAGGCTCTACACCGGACCCGTCCGTTCTCCCGAATCCCTGCTCCGGGATGTGGCCCTAAGTGACTGGGTCGATCGCCGTGTCTCCGAATTCAGCAAGGGAATGAAACAGCGCCTGAATCTTGTTCGTGCCCTCGTTCATAATCCCGATCTCATTTTTCTCGATGAGCCGACGGCCGGACTCGATCCGGTGAATATAGAGCTGGTCAGATCTCTCATCTTTCGGGAAAGGGAGCGGGGAGCCACCATCTGTCTCAATACGCATGACATGCAGCTGGCCGAATCGGTCTGTGACCGTGTCGCCTTCATCGTGGGCGGACATATTGCCGTTATTGATACACCCAGAAATCTGAAACTCCGCTACGGACAGGCCTCAGTCAAAGTGGAATATGAAGAGGATTCCCGCATAAACGCGGTGTCCTTTCCTCTGGAAGGTCTGGGGAATAATGCGGATTTTCACCGGCTGCTGCAGTCAGGGACTGTCCGGACCCTTCACAGCCAGGAGGCGGGGCTGGACCAGGTCTTTATTGCCTGTACGGGAGAATCGCTGTGACCCGCTTTTTTTCAGTATTCCACTTTGATATCCGCTTTCAGATCCGTCATGGATTTTATCTCGTCTATTCAATCCTGACCCTCATCTATATTCTGATCCTGCATATCGCGGTTCCGGATGCGCAGAAAATGTATGCGCTGCTTTACATTCTCTATACGGATATTGCCGGCCTGGGATTCTTTTTTTCGGTCGCGGTGGTGCTGCTGGAGAAGGAGCAGAATATCGTTCAGGCTCTGGCCTGTACGCCGCTCAGCGTTCTGGAGTATCTGATTTCAAAAACTCTTTCCCTCCTCGTCATCACCTTCGTATTCGCCTTTCTGCTCATCGGGATCTATCATCAGTCCGTTCCTCATCCGCTGCTGCTTCTCGTGGCTCTTTTGTTTAATTCCCTGTTATTCACGCTTTTCGGGATGGTCCTGTCAGCCCGTGCTGTCAATATCAATCAGTATTTCAGCCGCGGTCTCATCTGGGGACTGCTGCTGCTGTCGACTCTGCCCCTCGAACTTTTGCCGCAGCGTCCGCTTCTCGTGAGCCTGCTCCCGGCAAATGCAGGCTTCGCGGTTTTTGTTCTGCCCCAACTGGGTCATGGCCACACTGCAGCGATCGCTTTGGGACTTTTATCCGTGCTGGCCTGGATCGGGGTGCTGCTGCGCCTGTCATGGCTGCGTGTTAACCGATACGTATTCGGGCATATAGACGGAGGGGTAAAATGAAGAAGTTTCCCGTCCTGAAACTGCTCCTGAACGATCTGAGACAGATCCGCATGGACGGAACACTGCTGCTGATGGCGGGTGCCGTTCCCGGAATCTATCTCGTTACAGCAAGGGCACTGCCCATTCTCAATGAAATTCTGGCCAGCCATAAGCTGATTCAGCTGACTGGCCATCTCCGGTTTATTATAATGACCCTTTACATGGTGATTCCGCTTCTCTCCGGCATGCTGGTCTCTTTTCTGATGGTCGATGAAAAGGATGAAGGTATTTTACAGCAGATCTCTGTTACACCGATGGGAGTGGGGAGATTTTTTATTTACAAATATTTTTTCGCGTTCTGCCTGGCTTTTCCCTTTCTGCTTCTCATGTTTTACTTTCAGCCTCTGCTGAATCTGTCATGGATGAATTCTGTGGCATTGGCCTTCATCTATTCACTGGAGTCGCCGCTCATTATTCTGCCGATTGTGAGTTTTGCCCATAATAAGATCGAAGCCATGGCTCTGGCAAAACTGACCGGAATTACTCTCCTTTTTCCGGTGGCAGCCTATTTCTCTCCCGATTGGGGCGCCTCGATCCTGGCTGTATTTCCCTGGTCATGGATAGAAATATTCAGTACATCCACCGGGTTCCTCACGCTGTTTGCAGCCCTGGCCGTTCATCTGCTCTGGCTGCTGCCCGGACAGATCCTCTTCGTAAGCCGTTTCCAGCATCGCTGAGACGCTTTAATCACTCCTATTCTTTTCCTTTTTAATAAAAATATTACCTGAATAGTCTGAAAATGCATTTCGGGACTTGCTTTCCCATTTTACATTAATTATAATCTTGACGAAAAAGTCAAGATTAGAAAGATCTTGGCAGGAGTAAAGAAGAACGATGTTGAACTCATTGAAAAACAAAGAAATAGAAAATATTCAAAATCACAAATTGCCTGTGAGTTTTGAGTTGGGAAGATGTTGATATGGAAAACAGACTGAACGATATTGAAATCCGGGAATGGATTGAATCACTTGAATATGTTCTGGAAAAGGAAGGAAGGGACCGGGGCCGGGTTATCCTGCAGGAACTCCGGAATCATGCCGGATTGCGGGGCATTGAAGTGCCGCAGGGGACCAATACGCCCTATATCAATACCATCCCTGCCGATGAGCAGCCCGTATATCCGGGTAACCGGGATATGGAGCGGCGTATAAAAAGCGTGATACGATGGAATGCCATGGCCATGGTGGTAAAAGCTAACCGGATCGAGGACGGAATCGGCGGCCATATTTCCTCCTATGCGTCGGCGGCCACGCTGTATGAGGTCGGGTTTAATCATTTTTTCAGAGGCCCCTCGGAAGACTTCTCAGGAGACATGGTTTTTTTCCAGGGACATGCATCTCCCGGGATCTATGCCAGGGCTTTTCTGGAAGGGCGTCTGTCAATCGAGGACCTGAATAATTTCCGCCATGAGGCGCATGCCAGCGCCGGATTACCGTCCTATCCTCATCCCTGGCTGAGGCCGGATTTCTGGCAGTTTGCCACCGTTTCCATGGGACTGGGGCCGCTGATGGCGATATATCTCGCCCGGTACAACCGTTACCTGGAGGACAGGGGTCTGAAAAGCAGCCGGGGTGAGAAGGTCTGGGCATTTATAGGAGACGGGGAGACGGATGAACCGGAAACACTGGGAGCCATATCTCTCGCAGCCCGGGAAAAGCTGGACAATTTAATTTTTGTCATCAACGCGAATCTTCAGCGGCTGGACGGGCCGGTACGGGGAAACGGCCGTATCATTCAGGAACTGGAAACGAATTTTCGGGGAGCCGGCTGGAATGTGATCAAGGTGATCTGGGGGCGGGAATGGGATGATCTGCTGGCCCGGGACCGGAGCGGACTGCTCATCCGGCGCATGGATGAGCTGGTGGACGGTGAAAGCCAGAATTACAGTGTGCGCGGCGGAGAGTATATCCGGGAACATTTTTTCGGAAAATATCCCGAACTTCTGACACTTGTGGAGGTCCTGAGCGATGAGCAGCTGGAAAAACTGTCCTTTGGCGGGCATGATCCGGAAAAGGTCTATGCTGCGTACTCAGCGGCCGTAAAGCATGAAGGCGGACCGACGGTCATTATCGCCAGAACGGTGAAGGGATACGGACTGGGAGAGGCGGGGGAAGGAAAGAATTTCACCCATTCCCAGAAGAAACTGAATGAAAAGCAGCTGCGCTCCTTCCGAAGCCGCTTTGCCATTCCCATTTCCGATGATGAAATTGATTCGGTGCCGTTTTACCGTTTTCCCGAAGAAAGCCCCGAGCATGATTATCTACATGCCAGGCGGAAAGCTCTGGGTGGCTACCTTCCTCAGAGGCGGACGGTCGGGAAGCCTCTGGAAATGCCCGACAGCAGGATCTGGTCAGAATTTGACGAAGGAACGGGTGACAGGCCGGTGTCGACCACCATGGCCTTCGTGAAACTGCTTACACAGCTTCTGAAAGACCGGAATACCGGCTCTTATATCGTTCCGATTGTGCCGGATGAAGCGCGGACTTTCGGGATGGAATCCCTGTTCCGGCAGGTTGGAATCTATTCCCACGTCGGCCAGCTCTATGAACCCGTGGATTCGGATTCACTGCTGTATTACCGGGAAGCCCGTGACGGACAGATTCTGGAGGAGGGTATAACGGAAAGCGGAGCCATGTCCTCATTTATAGCGGCCGGCACATCCTGGTCGCTCCATGATGTTCCCACCGTGCCCTTCTATATCTTTTACTCCATGTTCGGACTCCAGAGAGTGGGAGATCTGGCATGGGCTGCCGGAGATATGCGCGCCCGCGGTTTTCTGGTGGGGGGAACAGCAGGGCGGACCACGCTTGCCGGAGAAGGACTTCAGCATCAGGATGGGAATTCACAGCTTCTGGCCTTTGCCTATCCGACACTGAAGGCCTATGATCCGGCCTATGCCTATGAAATAGCTGCGATTATCAGGCAGGGAATGAAGAGTATGTATGTGGACCAGAACGCGGAATTCTATTATCTGACTCTATGCAATGAAAATTATCCGCAGATGCCACGGCCGGCGCATGACCCTGACCTGGATGAAAAAATCATCAGGGGAATGTACAAATTCAGATCATCCGATCTGAAATCAGACCGGAAGGCCATCCTTTTTGGTTCCGGTGCTCTGCTGCCACGTGTTCTGGATGCGGCCGAAATTCTTGAGAAGGATTACAAGGTTGCGACAGAAATATTCAGTATCACCTCCTATAAGGCTTTGTACATGGATGCGGTGCTGCGGGAAAGAGAGCTTTTCCTGACCGGTGAGAGCATGAAATCCCATTTGTCTCACGAACTGGAAGGTCTGGATGCGCCCATCGTCGCGGTGTCAGATTATGTGCGGGCTGTGCCCGATACCCTCGGCCGCTGGATATCAAATCCCATGATGAGCCTGGGAACAGATGGCTTCGGACGCAGTGACGGACGTGATCATCTCAGGGACTTTTTTGAGGTGAATACGGCCTATATCGTTTTTGCCGCGCTCACCATGCTTCATCGCCAGGGGCAATTTCCTGCGGATTTACTGGAGCGTGCCGCAGGCAGACTGAAGATTGACAGAAGCAAACCCAATCCTATGACGGCATGAGGAGTAGTGATATGCTGACGGACATAAAAATCCCCGTTCTCGGGGAAAATATAGAATCGGCGGTGCTGGCTGCGCTGCGAGTTGAGGCCGGACAGTCTGTGAAAAAGGATGATATTCTCATGGAGCTGGAAACGGGAAAGGCTGTGGTCGAAATTCCGGCAGAGACTGACGGAATAATTCGAAATATCCGGGTTGAAGAAGGTGCGGAACTTCGCATCGGACAGCTTGTGATGTCCTTAGAAACCTCCGGGACTCAGGTGGAAAGCCAGGATGATGTTAAGGAAGGCCCGGTACCTGAATCGGAATTGCCTGAATCTGCTGTGATTCAGGAGACAGCGGAGAGGCCGCCTACAGCTGAAGTTCAGCGGATTGAGGTACAACCTGAGTCGGATTCTCTGAAAGCGGACGGGACAGACCAACGCGCAAATGAATTTCTGCTGGTGCCGGCGGCTCCTTCCGTACGGCGCTTTGCCCGGGAAATCGGGATTGATATCCGTCAGGTGACCGGCAGCGGTCCGGGAGGACGGATCAGTATAGATGATGTGAAAACCTTTTCACGACTGGTGAATCAGAACGAACAGGGGCGGCCGGCCGGGAAATCGCTGCTTCCGGATTTTGAAAAATGGGGCTCTGTGCAGCGGATTCCCATGTCAGGCATCCGTCTGGAAACGGCGAAACACCTGTCGGCAGCCTGGTCCGAAATTCCCATGGTGACTCAGTACGGCAAGGCAGATCTGAGTGAATGGGAACGATTGAAGGACAATCTGGGAGCCGATGTGGCAGCCCGGGGAGGAAAACTGACTCTGACCGCTCTGCTTGCAGCTGTTGTTGCGAAGGCATTGGTGAAATTTCCCAGTTTCAATTCATCCATTGATATGGAAAAACGGGAAATCATCACTAAAGAATATATCAATATGGGAATAGCTGTGGATACACCCGGAGGGCTGCTGGTGCCGGTGATCCGGAATATTCAGACGCTGGGACTGATGGACATTGTCCTGGAACTTCAGAATCTGGCTGAGAGAGCCCGGGAACGGAAAATACGCCCTGAAGACCTGCAGGGAGGAACCTTTACGATATCAAATCTGGGCGGTATTGCCGGTACGGCCTTCACACCGCTTGTCAATTCACCGGAAGTGGCTATTCTGGGTCTTTCCCGTTCAGCGGTGGAAGCAGTGTGGAACGGGCGTGAATTTGAGGCGCGGACCATGCTGCCCCTGTCTCTGTCCTATGATCACCGCGTCATTGACGGTGCCGACGGTGCACGATTCATGGGATGGATAGAAGAGGCGCTTCGCCAGCCCTGTCGCCTGCTGCTGTAAGGGCTGACAGGAACCTTGTCACTGTCCTGATTATTCCGTAATTTTCAGCAAAGAAAAGGAGTGTACATGTCAGAACCAAATAACGAACTGGTGATTATCGGAGCAGGTCCGGGGGGATATGCCGCCGCCTTTCATGCTGCGGATCATGGTCTTCAGGTCACGCTCATCGATCCTGAGGAAAATCCGGGTGGTGTCTGCCTGTACAGAGGGTGTATTCCCTCCAAGGCTCTTCTGCATGCAGCGAAGCTCATTTATGAAACCCGTGAAAGTTCTGCCTGGGGCCTGTCCTTCAGCGGAATGAAACTGGATACAGATGCACTCAGAAACTGGAAACAGTCTGTTGTCGATAAGCTGACGGGCGGCCTGGGGCAGCTGGTCAGACAGAGGAAAATTACCTATATCCGTGGAAAGGCCGCGTTTAAAAGTGACCGGCTGCTTCAGGTGGTCGGAGAGGATGGCACAGAGCGGGATATTGAATTCGGGAATGTGATCATTGCTGCCGGTAGCCGGCCTGTGGCCATACCCGGAATAAATATGGAAAACCCCCGTATTCTGGACAGCAGCGGAGCTCTGGCGCTGAATGATGTTCCGAAACGTCTGCTGGTAATCGGCGGCGGATATATCGGCCTGGAAATGGGAACCGCCTATGCTGCTTTCGGATCTGCCGTCACCGTCGTGGAGATGCTTCCCAACCTGCTCCCCGCCATGGATAAGGATCTGGTGAGGATCCTGAAGCGAAGCCTGGATAAAAAGTTCGAATCCATTCTGCTTTCCACGCGGGTTAAATCTGTTCAGGAAGGGAAGGACGGACTGGCCGTGACCTTTGAACTGCCGGACGGCAGTGAAAAGACGGATCATTTCGACAAAATTATCGTGTCGGTGGGACGCCGGCCCAATTCGGACAGGATCGGCCTGGAAAATACCTCGGTCAGGGTGGATGAAAGAGGTTTCGTGCAGGCGGATGACCGCAAGGCCACATCCGTTTCCCATATTTATGCAATCGGTGATATCGTGGGCGGGATGATGCTGGCCCACAAGGCCTCCCACGAAGCATTCACGGCGGTGGATAGCATTCTGGGGAAAAATGCGAGTTTCAATCCCCAGGCGATTCCGGCCGTTGTGTTTACCGACCCGGAAGTCGCAGTAGCCGGACTGGGAGAAGATGACGCGAAATCCCGCGGCCTGGATGTGGATGTGACACGCTTTCCCTGGGCAGCCTCCGGCAGGGCCCTCACGATGGATCGCGGGGAGGGAATGACGAAAATCATTTTTGATAAATCCAGCGGCCGTGTCCTCGGTGTGGGGATCGTGGGCGCCGGCGCCGGGGAAATGATTGCCGAAGGAACACTGGCGATTGAAATGGCTGCCCTGGCTGCTGATGTGAAGCTGACCATTCATGCCCATCCCACGTTGTCGGAAACATTTATGGAGGCCGGAGAACTGTTTTTCGGGCCGGCCACCCATGTCTATAAACCCAAACGCTGACGGGTAATAACTATCCGAAGCTTGCCCGAAGGGCTGACGGCAGGATTCAGACCTTGCTTATCCCTTTTGAATACTGTAATTTTTTCCACAATTTCAGATAAGGGATCAGAAATGGAGGACAGCAGTACAGTGTTATTTGATAAAGCGGAATTATTAGACCGGGTTGGTGATGACGAAGAACTGATTCAGGAATTGATAGAGCTGTTTATAGACGATTACCCGGGTAAAATCAGTGGAATTGAGGACGGGCTGGCTGCTCAGGATGCAGAAAAGGTCCGGGATTCAGCCCATGGCCTGAAGGGCGCTTCCGCGAATCTGTCCTTCAACAGTGTCTCCGGGATCGCGAAAACCATCGAGTTTGCAGCCCGGGATGAAAATCTGGTACTGGTCGCCGAAAATCTCGTTCTCCTGAAATCCGAAATTGCCCGGCTTCTCGAAATCATCAGTTAATCAATAAATACATATCGTAATGCTCATATCTTCGCCGTCGGCTGGTGACGGCGAATCCGTTATTTACTGAACTGTCAGGTCGTGGCTTATTTAAATTTTATACGGGAAAAAATAAGTTCGAAATAGGCGGAGGCGCCGAAACTTTCTGTGGGCGGAGCGAAGATCTGTACGAGCTGCCACCCCTGGGCGGCATGTTCGTCAATGATCTTGTGATAATCTTCCTTCGGCTTCACGCTATTGATACCGGCCTTCAGATCGATCTTGATATATTTGTATTCGTACATGGAACACCTCCCTGAACAATATAAGAAATTAGCGGCAAGCGAACAGTAAAAACATTGAATCTACAGGCATTTACAGGAATGTGGCTTAGCCGGCGTAGAGGCCGATACCGCGTGCCTCGGTGATTTTGCGCGTGATGATATCCTTGATCCGGTAATTTTCCGCGGGAAAAATGACACTTCGGTTCGAGCTGGTTCGTCCCATCAGTTCATTCCGGCCTTTTTTACTCGGGCGCTCAACCAGAATCTCCATGTCCCTGCCGACGCAGGCCAGGTTTCGTTCGTAGGTATGTTCTTTCTGCAGCGCGATCAATTCGTTCAGGCGGGCCCGTTTTTCCGCTTCCGGGACATCGTCGGTGAGCAGAGCTGCTTTCGTGCCGGGGCGCGGGGAATATTTGAAGGTGAATGCGGAATCAAATTTCACGTCTTTCATGAGAGCCAGCGTTTCCTGAAAATCCTGCTCACTTTCCCCCGGAAAACCGACAATGATATCGGTGGTAATGCTCATGGACGGGACTGCTTTACGGATTTTTTCCACCAGCTTCAGATAATGGTCACGGGTATAGGTCCGGTTCATGGCTTTCAGCATCCGGTCGGATCCGGCCTGAAGGGGAAGGTGAATATGGTCCGCGATGCGGGGAAGAAATTCCGCATGCACGGCCAGCAGGTCATCATCCACATCCTGAGGATGGGGACTGGTATAGCGGATGCGGCGGATCCCCGGAACCTGGGCAACCGCTCTGAGCAGCTGGGGAAAATGATCCTCTCCGTGCCGGTAACTGTTTACATTCTGTCCCAGAAGCGTGATCTCCACAAAGCCCTGCTCTGCGATGAGAGCTGCTTCTTCGGTAATACTGGCGATGGAGCGGCTCCGTTCCCGTCCCCGTGTATAGGGAACGATGCAGTAGGTGCAGAATTTGTCACAGCCCCGCATGATGCTGATCCAGGCATTAATGCCTTCCCGTCTGGCGGGGAAGAGGCCGTCATAAACCTCATAGCGGCTGAGATGCGTATCGACTTTGCCGCGTCTCGTCCGTTTTTTAGACAGCATTTCAGGCAGACGCCGGTAGGCATCCGGCCCGGCAACGATCTGAACATGAGTCCGGTTATTGACCAGCTTTTCCTTGAGGTTCTGGGCCATGCAGCCGACCACGCCCAGCTGCAGGTCCGGATTTTCACTGCGGTATTTCTGCAGCTCGCCGATGCGGCTGTATATCTTGTCCTCGGCATGCTCCCGGACCGAGCAGGTATTGAGCAGAATGACGTCTGCATCTTCAGGGCGTTCCACCGCTTCAAAATCCGGCTCACGCTCCAGTATTCCTGCTATCAGTTCGCTGTCATATACATTCATCTGGCAGCCGTAGGTCTCTATATAGAATTTTTTCATCGTTCTCCCATTTTCAGGGCCTAAATTACTGAAAAAAAATGTCCTTGTGAAGAACCCATCTGAAAAATACCCGGGAATGTCTCATTTTATGGATGTTTTTTTACCGTCGGTTCAGATGACTCAGGTAAATTCCGGATTCAGGATATGTTCAGTACAAATTCGCTGAATGGATTTTACAGTAAATCAGTCATCAAGGTATTGATACGGTCCACCATCCTGCGGGGATCTATTTTCAGGCCGGCGGTAAAGAAGGCGTTGTCAGTCACCTGTTCCATCAGGAGGCGCGCCTTTGCCTCATTCTCCTCACTTCCGCTGAGGGTGGCGATTTTCTGGATAAGGGGATGGGTGGAATTGATTTCCAGTACCTTTTTCCCGGTCTGGTACATTTCATTCCGGGACGCTTCCAGTATTTTCTGCATATTGGTGGTCATGGCATCATCCGGATTGACGATCAGCGCGGGACTGTCAACCAACCGGGTGGAAAGACGGACGTCTGAAAGCCGCGGATCCATATCCTTTTTCAGCCAGTCGAGAAGTTTTTCTGCAGTCTTTTTTGCGCTTTTTGCCTTCTTGTCATCCGAGGCTGTCGAAGTAAGTTTCACATCGGCCTGGTCTGCGGACATGAGCTTCTTTTCTCCGTATTCGCGAAGGCTGGTCATCACAAAATCATCAATGGGCTCGTAGAGAAAAAGGACATCCACGTCATTGGCCCGGAAGGTTTCCAGATACGGGCTGCTTTCGATTTCCTGCCGCGATGAACCGGTCAGGTAATAGATTTCCTTCTGATCTTCACCGGCGTGAGCCACGTAGTCATCGAGCGAAATCTGTTTTCCCGCTTCGGTCTTTCTGCTTTCAAACCGCAGCAATGACGCGATATCCTTCGCATTTTCCCAGTCGGAATTGGCCCCTTCCTTCAGGTACATGGAAAAGGTCTTGTAAAATTCCAGATAGCTGTCCTGGTGTTCCTTCGCCTGGGTCTGGAGAAAACTGATAAGCCGCCTGGTCAGGAATTTTTTCAGTTTGCCGATGATCAGATTGTCCTGCAGTGTTTCGCGGCTGATATTCAGGGGCAGGTCCTCACTGTCCACGATACCCTTGACGAAGCGAAGATATTCGGGCAGGATTTCCTTGACCTGAGCCTGGATCAGAACTTTATTGCAGTACAGGCTGACTCCGGGTTCGCTGCGGTTGAAGCCGAATATTTCCATATTTTCCCGGGGGAAATAGAGGAGCGCATTCAGCTGAATGGGGGCATCCGAACTGGTGTGAAGCTGAAAGAAGGGGTCGGAGGCGGCATTTTCGTGGAATTTGTAGAATTCCTTGTAATCGTTCTCACTCACATCCTTCGGTGACTGCGTCCAGATCGGTTTGATGGTATTGACCAGCTCGTCATCCACATAAATGGGAGACGGAACGAAATTGCTGTACTGCTTGATGATCTGCTTGATCGTATCCTTTTCCAGATATTTGTCGTGATCTTCGGAAAGCTCGACGATGATGCGTGTTCCCCGGGTGATCCCTTCCTCGCGTCCGATGCTGTAGTCATTGATGCCATCGCTGCTCCATTCCCAGCCTTCCGCATCCTTCTGATAGCTGCGGGTGATGACGCGAACCCGTTTCGCGACCATGAAGGCGGAGTAGAAACCGACTCCGAACTGGCCGATGAGCTGACTTTTTTCACTGTCGCCCCGGGACTGGAGATTTTCGAAGAATTTTTCGGTGGAGGAGTGGGCGATGGTTCCCAGATTTTCGATGAGCTCGTCCCGGGTCATCCCCACACCTGTATCGCTGATCGTCAGAGTGTGCGTATCCTTGCTGATGTCAATCCGTATTTCAAAGGGCAGATCCTGGTCAGCACCGTCCGGATCTGTCAGGGACAGATAGCGGAATTTCTCTATCGCATCCGACGCATTGGAAATCAGTTCACGAATGAAAATATCGCGGTTTGTATATAACGAATGAATGACGATGTTCAGGAGTTTCTTTGCCTCGGTCTGGTATTCATAGCTTTGAATCGGTGTTTCTTTCATCTTCTATCCTCTTTTTTTTAATCCTTTACCACTGGCCACCACGGATGGGCCGATGCGGGTTTCAATTCTATCCTTTGATTCACTTTTCCATGAAAAGTTTCATCACAAAAACGGTTTTATTCTGATTTTTTCTTATCCAGATATTTTCGTATCAGCCGGTTGAGGTCGCTCAGGACGATGGGTTTTGAGATAAATTCGACGGCGCCGATTTCCTTGGCTTTTTCAACCGTGAGCGTATCGCTGAAACCAGTACAGATAATGATGGGGACATCCTTTCGAATGGCCAGCATCTTGCGGGTCAGGGCATCTCCCGTCATTTCGGGCATGGTGAGATCGGTCACGACCAGGTCATAGGCCCGCGGATCCTCCGTAAAGGCCTGCAGGGCATCGGGGCTTTTCGTGAATGAGCTGACGCGATATCCGAACAGCGGAAGAGCGCGCTGGGCCAGTTCAACAATTTTGTCCTCATCATCCACATAAAGAATATGTTCCGTACCGCCGGTGGTTTCGGCAGCTGCCGGTGTCTTGCTCTTGATCCCCGGACTCTGGTCGTAAATCGGCAGATATACCCTGAACAGTGTCCCCTTGTCGGCTTCACTGTACACCGATATATGCCCTTTGCAGCTGTTTACGATACCATGAACCACAGCCAGTCCCAGCCCGGTTCCTTCACCGCTTTTTTTCGTCGTGAAATAGGGATCGAAGATATTTTTAATGATGGATTTCGGGATACCGGGGCCCGTGTCCTTCACATCCAGCAGCACATATTTACCGGGAGCCACAGGCGCGCCGATCACCGGATCATTTTCGGAAACTGAAAAGTTGTGCAGTTTCACAACCAGTTTTCCGCCGGTTTCCTTCATCGCCTGGTAGGCATTGGTACAGAGGTTCATGACAATCTGATGGATCTCCACCGGATCGGCGAGGATATAACTTTTACTTTCAATGATTTCCTCAATGTCGATGGTGCGGGGAATACTGGAGCGGACCAGCTGCAGCGCCTCTCCCACGATATGAGAAAATTTGACCGGAACGATTTCCTTGTCTTTTTTCCGGCTGAAGGTGAGGATCTGATTCACCAGATCCCGGGCTCTCTGGGAAGCCATGGATATCTCCTGCAGCTCGTTATCCAGCTGAAGATTCTCCGCGACTTTCATGAGGGCCAGATCATTGTACCCGATGATGGCCGTCAGAATATTATTGAAATCATGCGCAATACCGCCGGCCAGGGTGCCCAGGGATTCGAGCTTCTGGCTCTGTCTCAGCTGTTCCTCAAGGCGGATGCTTTCGGTAATATTATGAAGGATGGCCATATACCCGGCAATATGCCCGCCGGATTCGAAATAGGGGGAAATGGTCGTTTCATAGGTCATGAGATGTCCGTCCCGGATGCGGTTGCGGACGATACCCGACCACATTTTCCCTTTTCGGACAGTGTGCCAGATATCATTGAAAATTTCGTCCTCCGCGAAGGTTTCCCTGAAGATATCCGGACGGTTGCCGAGAATTTCGTTCCTTTCAAATCCGGTGTTTTTATAAAAGGCCGGATTGACGTAATCTATCACTCCGTCCGGATTTATGAGAAGAATGGATTCTGTGGACTGTTCGATAACGGTTTGAAACCGCGCCAGCTCGTTTTCATTCAGTTTGCGGTTGCTGATATCGCGGACAGTTACCACAATATGGTCTCTGTCTTCGATGATGGTGCGGCGAAAGGCAAGCTCTGCCCAGAAGTGACTTCCGTCCTTGCGTGTGACTTCCTTTTCCAGATGTCCGTCGTGGCGGGTGAGAAGCGTATGCTGAAATTCCTCCCGGAGCAGCCGGCCACGAACCGTCGTATCCGGTGCAAATTCCGCTGAAAATTTTCCGATCACCTCCTCTTCACTGTCATAACGGTAGATGTCAAGCATGGCCTGATTCACTTCGAGAATCCGGGTTGTCAGGGCATCATGGATGATAATAGCATCCGAAGGAGAGTTGAAGATCTCCCGATATTTCTTTTCGCCGGATTTCAGAGCTTCAATTGCGCTGTTTCGCTCATTCAGCTGCGTTTTTATCCGCATCATCATCGTATTGAAACTGCGGTATAAGGTTCCGATTTCGTCCTTTTTATCGTAATTGGCCTTAATATCCTCCCGATTTTCGGGTGAAATATTTTCGGCGATGGCCGCCAGTTTCAGAATGGGACCGGAGATGATGTCCTGCAGAATATAGGCTGCGACAAAAGCCAGAATTCCGGTGAGAAGCGAGACAAAGATCAGAAACATGATATACTGCCGGATCCGCTGGGACAACTGATCCGTATCGGCGAGAATACTGACGCTTCCCAGCTGCTCACCATGATATACAACGGGATGGAAAACCAGCAGTTTTTCACCCTGATAGAGGATCTTTTCTTCCTTCACATACTGCATTGTCCCCGGATCGGGTGTTCCGCCCTGCCGGGAATAGACCGCAAACAGGTGTCCTTCATTATCAAGAATGACGGCCTGGCTGATGGAGGGCATATTGCCGATTTTTGATACAATACTGCGGGCCTCTTCCTTATAGCTGTACAGAAGCGGCCTGACACAGGATTCTGAAATGAACTGAGCGCTGACCTGTGTATCCCGGATCAGTTCCTTCTTAAGATTTGAAAACTGAAAATAGGAAATAGTGGCATAGGCGGCCAGCAGGCTCAGCAGAGAGACGAACAGGATAATGGCAATGAGCTTGCCCCGGATGGAAAACTGATCGGACAGGGTTCGGCGTAACCGTTTCAGGTCGTCTCTGTACTGACTCATCCGTCTATCCTGACATCGCAGAAAGCGACATGACCATTTTGATTAGCTGATCTCATCGAGGGTCTCCTGCAGGGGATTCCATTGCCATGGATTGCTCAAGAATGCCCAGAATATAGGAGAGCTTGGACCGGTCCGTTTCGTTCAGAGAGCCGTGTGTGGCAATCGTTTCAGATGCCTGGCGCAGGGCCGTGCCGGCCTGTTCTGCGTCTCCGTTTCCGAGGCATTGCGTAATGCGCAGCAGGGTATCGACCGTAGCTTTATCATCCTGTCCTCTGTCATCATAGTCAAACAGAGATGTGGGGGCCTCATTGAGATCATCGAGAAAGGCTGCCAGATGCCCGGCCGTATGTATAAGTTTTGGGTAATCCAGTTTTTCCGCACTGTCATTGGTACTGTGATAATAGCGTGAACGTCCCTCGGTTAAAAAGAGGAAAGCTTTATGTCTGGATTTGAAGGCCAGATAATTTCCGGAGGGGGGGATGGCATGGATTCCGAGACGGTGAAAACGAAAATCACCGGAATTGCTGCGCTGATCGAGAATGCTGCCGATCCGGCTTTTTTCCGCGCCGGCCGCATAGATTCCCTTCTTCAGGGCAGCACAGTCAATGGACGGATGTCCCAGCAGATCCAGAAACAATCCCAGACGGATGGTATCCAGCGGGACAACCGGATTTTCGCAGAATCGTTCGGCCCCCATGTCGGGTGAATTGAAGAAGGGGGGCTCCTCCGCGTCAAAAAAGGCAATCATGAGGGATCGGGCTTCATCCCGGTTGCATATGAGATTCTGGTACTGTTCCGCTGCATGCAGAATAACAGCCACCGCAGCAGCATTGTCATTGGCTCCTGGGAAATAGCTGTCATGATCCGGATCGGCTCCGAGGTGATCATAGTGTGCTTCCAGCAGGATGATTTCCGATGCGGCCTTTCCTTTTCCGGGCAGGATGCCGGAAATATTGACAGCATACGCTTCAGATACTGATTGATACAGTGGAGTCTCATAACTATTTCCATCCGGTGCCGCCGCACCGATGCTGTTCAGCAGCCCGCAGAGAAAGGCTCTGGCTCTCGCGGACCCCTCAGTACCGCTTCTCCGTCCCAGACATTCGGGGGAACTCAGAAAATGGACAATGTCCATAATGCTTTCCATTGGGCATAATTTGACGGGTTTATTCTCAAATAACAATATTTTATTCAAAGACTGTGATTCATCAGACATGGATAATAAGGAAAAGCAGAAGCCTGTCACTCCGGAATACGTTCTGTGTGTATTCTATCCGTAACATGTCCGAAAATTCCTGATATTTTTTCTGTATATTACATCTGTCTTTATCTAAATTTCCTCAGGACGGAATTTGAGAAATGGGACTGAATAGCGAATGATTATCCGGGGAAAATGATGATGGCATTTACAGATGGTACTGATCTCAGCCAATTAATACATGTATTTCATGAGTCCTGTCACTCCTACGGGGACCTGTGCCGGCAGACCTATTCACTGATCGGCAGAAATTCCGAAGCCGGATTGATTCTCGTGTCACAGCAGCTGAATACTGAAAATCTGGATATCCTGGATGCTTTCGGATGGATGGCGGGGCTGTCATCCCCTGACCTGATCCGGCTGCTGACCGCCAGCAACAGATCGGAAGAGTTCACAGAGAAGGTGTGGATAAAAAAGCTGGAAAATGAACAGGCCGCTTCCGGTGCCGCGGTGACGCTTCTGTGCTGGAAGGATGGCCGGAACAAATATTTGCTGGCTATGGATGAAGGCGGCGAAACCGCGGACGGCATACAGACCGCAGAGCTCACGGCTTTGCTGGCCATGAAGATAGAAGCGCTGAAATCCCGGGCTCAGCGACAGCCGGATGAAGAGAAGAGTGAATTCCGGAACGGGCGGCTGCATAATGTTGGGGTTCTGGCTGCGGGCGTGGCTCATGAGGTCAATAACCCGCTGACGGGAATGATCAATTTTGCCCAGATGATCCAGGATCATTCAGACAGCGACAGAATCAGGAGGTACGCGGATTCAGTTATCCGTGAGGGAAACCGTATCGCCCGAATTGTCCGGAATCTGCTTTCCTACAGTGCATTCCGGGAAGAAGGACCGGTGCTGGTGAATCCCGCAGATGTGCTGAATGATGCCATCTCTCTCCTGCGGTCAACCCTTACATCCGAATCCATCAGCGTGGATTTTGCGGAATCCGTTCAGCTTCCGGCCGCGTCCCTGAACAGCCAGCAACTGGAACAGGTTTTCATTAATGTTCTGCTGAATGCCCGGGATTCACTGAACCGGAAATTTCCAGGACAGCACGCCGATAAAAAAATACATATTGATCTGGCCTCTCGTGGCGATGCACCGAACCAATGGGCTGTATTTCGCCTTCGGGACAACGGGGAAGGTGTTCCGGAAGAATATCTGAAAAAGATATTTGATGAAGGTTTCTCCACGGGTGACGGATCCCGAAACAGCGGCCTGGGACTCCCCATTTCCCGCCGGATTATTCAGAGCAGCGGAGGTAAGCTCAGCCTGGAATCCGAATGGGGAAAAGGGGCGATGGTAACCATCGAGATTCCGATCACCGGAGCAAAATGAGTCCCATCGGTGCGAACAGACTCAATCAATCATAGGATTTGCATGCAAAATGAGATATATTTCAGCTGATAAGAGAGGAATAAAACCGGACCGAACGGCAGCAAAGCAGGGCCGTATTGGTTTCAGTGGAAATAGCCAGTTTGTTGGAAATTAGAAAAAATTCTACAGGAACCCGGACAAACGATGAGTAAAATAGCTGAGTTGCTTGAAAAAATTGCGGAGGCAATGGTCTTCATGGATACGGAAAATGTCCAGGACATTGCCGGAATGCACAGTAATTTTGAGGAGCTGAGCAGCGG
Source organism: Fidelibacterota bacterium (assembly GCA_046735395.1). Lineage (GTDB taxonomy): Bacteria > Fidelibacterota > Fidelibacteria > Fidelibacterales > DSDE01 > JBJKQR01. The sequence continues at coordinate 48,453 of JBJKQR010000012.1, forward strand.
ACTGAAAAAGGAAGGGAACGAGGCATTCTACAGCTGCAGCTGCGGGATCGAAGACCTGCTGAAGGATCTGCTCATGGAGGAAGTGGCAGATAAGGATGCTGCCCTTGCATATATCAATGCCTGTATCGTTGCTTTTCAGGAGGTGTACCGGGATGGACGCGATGCGGGTTCAGTGACTCTGCCCGATGTATCCGGCAACGGGGCCGGCGGCGCGGCCGATTCGGGCTTTCGCCTCCCTGACAATGTGGATGAATCCATATTTACAGAATTCATCAGTCGACAAGCTCCGGAGCTTCTTGAGTTTGAAGCACAGATCATGGCCCTGGATTCGGCGGATCGCGAGACGCAGATGCCGGCCATGAAGAGATATATTCATACGCTGAAAGGCGAGAGCGCACTGATGGGCCTGTCAGAAGCCGAGGAAGTCTGTCATCGGGCTGAAGATATTATTGAAATAGGGTATTCGCCGGAACTTACCGATCAGCTGCTGCATGTGAAAGACTGGCTGATGACCTATTTTTCCTATTTTACCGGCGCCTATGACAAAAAACCGGACAAGCATGATATTCTCGAGGAACTGAGAAGTTTTTCATCCGGTGAAAAGGCGGCAAAGGTCACGGGCACTTCTCCGGCACCGAAGGCTGTGGAGGAGGACGAAGAGGATAAGGAAGAGGTTATCAAAAGCCTCACCGAAAAATTCAACAAGTCCTCCAATCCGCTTCAGGGTGACTTGGACCTGCTGGGAGATTTTATTCTGGAAACGGGCGAACATCTGGAGAATGCGGATACTCACCTGATTGTCCTGGAGAATGATCCGCAGAATGACGAATCGGTGAATGCCGTTTTCCGCGCCTTTCATACCATAAAGGGCGTTGCCGGTTTTCTGGATCTTACCATGATCGGAACCCTGGCGCATGAAGCGGAAAATCTTCTGGACCGGGCCCGAAAGCATGAAATCCGTTTTGCAGGATTTGTGAGTGAAGTAGCCTTTAAGAGCCTGGACAAGCTGCGTCAGCTCGTCGGTGACCTGCAGCAGAGCATGGCGTCCGGAGACTATCATTTTTGTGATCCGGGCGTTCCTGAACTTATTTATGCCATCCGGCAGGTTCTGGCCGGGAAAATCGACGAGTCCGAATATGACATTTCGATTCCGGACGTTGAAGAGGTGGTGGCCGAGAAAGAAGTTGCCGGCGCTGAAGCAATTCATGAAGTGGATACGGCCGGACGTGCCGCAGGCCAGCAGGGTGTGAAGATCAAGGAATTCGTGAAAGTGGATTCGGAACGTCTTGATAAACTGGTGAATACAATCGGGGAAATGGTCATCGTGGAGACGATGGTCGCTCAGCTCATGGCTGATGTGAACAGCGATGAAGGCGGCCAGATCAACGCGCGTCTCAGCCAGATGAATAAAATTACCCGGGAACTTCAGGAAATGGGAACCTCTCTTCGCATGGTTCCCGTCAAACCTGTTTTTCAGAAAATGGCCAGGCTGGTTCGCGATCTGTCCAAAAAAATGCGTAAACCGGTGAATTTCGTCATGACCGGTGAAGATACGGAACTGGATAAAACGGTTGTTGATATGATCGGTGATCCTCTGGTGCATCTGGTACGAAATTCCATGGACCATGGTATTGAATCCAGCGTGGAGGAACGGAGAAAAAAAGGAAAACCGGATATGGGCCGTGTGGAACTGCGATCCTTTAACGCCGGTGGAAATATTTACCTCGAGATTGAAGACGACGGCAAGGGGCTGGACAAGGAAGCCATCCTGGCCAAGGCAATCAAGCAGGGACTCGTTAAGGAAACGGATAAACTCAGTGATCGGGATATATATAATCTGATCTTTGAAGCCGGTTTTTCCACAGCAGCCCAGGTGACGGATGTGAGCGGGCGAGGTGTGGGAATGGATGTGGTACGAAAAAATATCGCATCCCTGAGAGGCCGGGTCGAAATTGCATCCGAAACCGGAAAGGGATCCACGATTTCCATCGTGCTGCCGCTGACCCTCGCCATCATCGAGGGAATGATCATTCAGGTCGGTACCGAAAAATACATCATTCCCACCTTGAGTATCATCACCTCAATCCGTCCGGATGACAAAATGATCAATACGGTGATGAAAAAGGGTGAAATGCTGGATCTACAGGGCGAACTGATCCCCATGTTCCGCTTGGAACGGCTGTTTAACGTCACGGGTGCCATCACGGATCCGACGGAAGGGCTTATCGTGGTGGTTGAATACGATGGCATGAAGGCCGGGTTGCTTACGGACCGCCTGCTCGGACAGAGTCAGATTGTGATCAAGAGTCTGGGCGAATCCATGCAGGGAATTGATGGAATCAGCGGGGGCGCAATTTTGCCGGATGGCAAGGTGGGCTTGATTCTGGATATGGGCGGTATCATAAAAATTGCCCATAACAACGCGGGTCTGCTGACCGAACAAACCGTGACAAAGTAGCAGGATATATCAGGTATGGATGCAAAAACCTTTACTACCTTTCGACAAATCATCAAGGAACAGTCCGGGATTGAGCTGACACAGAATAAGGAAGCTCTGCTGACCGGAAGAGTCGGAAAGCGGATGCGGAAGCTTGGAATCGCTGATTACAAGGAATATCTGAAATTTCTTCTGGCTGACCAGAGCGGCAGGGAAATGATTTCCCTGCTGGACGCCATTTCCACCAATGTGACCTCCTTTTATCGTGAGGCCGTTCATTTTGATTATCTGAAGGATTTGCTGACAACCTGGTCCAATGAAGGACAGGATAAGTTCCGGATCTGGTGCGCTGCAGCCTCCAGCGGCGAGGAGCCCTATACCATCGCTATTACGGTCAGGGAAGCGCTGAATTCTAAAAGCAATAATGTGAAGATTCTGGGTACCGATATCAGTACAGCTGTTCTCGAACAGTGTCTGAATGGCGTCTATGAAGCAAAAAAGACGGATCCCATTCCGGCGACCTTGAAGAATAAGTATTTCATCCGTCACAAGGACGCGGAGGAGGATCTGTACGAAGTCAAACCCGAACTGCGGTCCATGATGATGTTCAAACGGCTGAACCTGACAGTGCAGCCCTATCCCATGAAAGGCCCGCTGGATATTATTTTCTGCCGGAATGTCATGATTTATTTCAATGGCGAGACACGGCAGAAAATCATTTCGGAAATGTACCGGCTGCTCAAACCCGGCGGTTTTCTGATGGTGGGCCATTCCGAAAGTCTCACCGGGCTGGATACCCGATTCAAGATTGTCAAACCTTCCATTTATGTGAAACCGGAATAATTCACCTACGGGGTATTATGATTTCTCGTTTTGAAAAAGCTCCTACCAGTATCGGAATCGGTGATATGAAGACCAGCTGTGATGAACAGGAAATTCTTATTACCTATTCCCTGGGAAGCTGTATTGGACTGACATTGTATGATCCGGTTGCAAAGGTTGGCGGTATGGTGCATACGATGCTGCCCCTGTCCAAGCAGGATCCGGAAAAGGCCCGGAAAAATCCCCATATGTATACTGACACGGGAGTACAGTCTCTCATTCAGGAACTTTTCAATATGGGGGCGACCCGACGGAATCTCATTGCCAAGGTTGCCGGCGGGGCTCAGCTTCTCGATGAAAAGGGACTCTTCCGAATTGGTGAACGGAATTATACCGTATTGAGAAAAGTATTGTGGAAAAACGATATTCTCATCAATTCCGAGGAAGTCGGCGCAAACAAGAGCCGGACCATGATTTTGCATATGAGCACCGGCAAAACCTATATCCGGTCCGGCGGCGTTGAGGTGGAACTATGACAAAGCGTGATCAGATATTACAGATTATCCGTGATGTCCCGGCTCTTCCCACCGTGGCGGTTGAGGTTCAGAAATTGCTCAGCGATAAAGATATGGACTTCAGAAAACTGGTGGAAAAAATCAAATATGATCCCGGACTGACGGCGAATATTCTCAGTCTGGCCAATTCTGCCTACTTCGGTTTCAGCCGTCCGGTCAACAGTCTCAGTGATGCCGTGGTTCTCATGGGAACGAAGCGGATCTATGAACTGATTATTGCAGAATCCCTCGCTCCGCTGGTCCATAAATCCGTGAAGGGTTACGATCTGCCGGCGGGCAAGCTATGGGAACATTCCGTAGCAGTTGCGGTGGGATGCGAAGAACTTACGCGCATGCTGCATATCAGTGCTCCGGATTATATTTTCACGGCAGGGCTTCTGCATAATGTGGGCAAGATTGTTCTCGGTACTTTTGTGGAGATTGAGGCGGATCCCATTCTGGAGCTGGCCCGAAAATCGGATATGTCCTTTGATGAGGCCGAAAAATCCATTCTGGGTATTGACCATGCGGAAGCAGGAGCCATTCTGCTGGAAAGCTGGAAGCTTCCTGAACATTTTATCAATGCGGCTCAGTATCATCACCGTCCCGACGAAAATCCCTCGGACGATCATCTCATCGTGGATCTGGTTCATACAGCGGATGTTCTCACCATGATGAGCGGTCTCGGGACGGGAACGGATGAATTGAATTACAGAGCGGATCAGAAGGTGATAGACCGTCTGGGTGTGACACCTAAATTGGCCGAGAAGATCATCGCCAATGTCCTGACCGGCATGGAATCCCTTTCACACTTATTACTCAAACAATAACAGGTTGTTCTTATGAAGTTAAATATTTTGATCGTAGATGACTCCGTAACGGTAAGGTCCGTACTCATTAAGACACTGGATCTTGCCCAGATTTCGAGCGAAAAGATCTACGAAGCGTCCAACGGAAAGGAAGCCCTTGAAATTATTGATAATAACTGGATAGATCTTGTTTTCGCCGATATTAATATGCCGGTTATGGGAGGAATCGAGATGGTGGAGATCATGGCCCAGAACGGGTTGATGAAATCCATCCCGGTAATTGTCGTGACCACCGAAGGGTCACAGACACGTATTGAACAGTTAAAGCAGAAAGGAATCCGTGGGTATATCAGAAAACCCTTTACGCCTGAGTCTGTCCGGAGTGAAGTCAACCGAATCATGGGGGGCGTGTAATGAATGGATATGAGGAAATTTTTTCAGCTGTATTCTGCAACGTTTTTGAGCAGTTGGCGTTCATGTTCGGTGAAACCTGTGATGCTGAAGAATGTGAAAGCACAGCCGATTCATTCATTCGTGCGTATATGACCTTTTCCGGAGACAGGGAGGGATCCCTTGAAATGATTTTGGAACGGGATATGTGTTCCATTATTGCATCAAATGTTCTGGGTGTGAATCCGGAAGATGAAAAAGCGCTGGCCATGGGAACCGATTCCGTCAAGGAAATGCTGAATGTCATCTGTGGCCAGGCACTCACTGAAATCGCCGGTGAAGAACCCATTTTCAATTTATCAGTTCCTGAGACGAATGAAATAAAAGCCAATGACTGGAAAAAATCATGCGAATCCGGAACCTATCAGAGATTTCTTATGGATGATATGCCTGTGCTCTGTCGCATGCTCTTAAAATAAACCCCGGATTTTCATGGAAAAGATTAAAGTACTCATCGTTGATGATTCTGCTATAGTCAGACAAATATTCAGCGCGGAACTGGCGCGTGATCCCCAGATTGAGGTGGTGGGAACGGCTCCCGACCCCTATGTCGCCCGGGATAAAATTCTGGCCCTGAAACCGGATGTTATCACGCTCGATATCGAAATGCCCCGGATGGACGGAATCACGTTTCTCAAGCGGCTCATGCATTTTTATCCCCTGCCCATTATCATTGTTTCCTCTCTGACGCAGAAGGGGGGCGCGCTGGCTCTGGAAGCCATTGAGGCCGGTGCTGTGGATGTTCTGGCCAAACCCGGTGCCGCATATACCGTCGGTGATCTGTCCGTCGCGCTGATAGATACAATCAAGGCCGCAGCCAAGGTCAATATCCAGCGCCGAGCAGAGATCATAGCGGAAAAACCGCCGCAGACTAAACTGGCCATGACAGCCACGACCAATAAGATCATTGCCATCGGAGCGTCAACGGGAGGGACCCAGGCCATCCAGCAGGTTCTGACTGTTCTGCCGAAGAATTCACCGGGAATTGTTATCGTGCAGCATATGCCCGAACATTTTACCACGGCCTTTTCCGATCGCCTGAACAGTCTGTGTGAAATAGAGGTGAAGGAAGCGGAAAACGGGGATGCTGTACTGCCCGGCAGAGCCCTCATCGCACCCGGGAATTACCACATGCTTCTGAAACGAAGCGGGGCAAGGTATTTTGTGGAAGTGAAAAGCGGCCCCCTGGTAACCCGTCATCGGCCCTCCGTAAATGTCCTGTTCAAATCCGTCGCCCAGTATGCGGGAAAAAATGCGGTGGGCGTCATTCTCACCGGAATGGGCGGCGACGGCGCCGAAGGACTCAAGATGATGAAAGATGCGGGAGCAAAGACAATCGGTCAGGATGAAGCCTCCTGTATTGTTTACGGAATGCCGAAAGTCGCCTACGAAATGGGCGGCGTAGACCACGTGGTTCCACTGAAGGGTGTTCCCGATAAAATGCTGAAACTTGCTCAGAGCGAATCTTAATAAACCACGAAAACACACGAATTCTCCATTTAGTCCACCAGGAACACGAATGGACACGAATTATCCAATTTATCCACGAAGGATACGAATGGACACGAATTATCCAATTTATCCACGAGGAACACGAATGGACACGAAATTTCTATTTAATCCACGAAGAACATAAAACGCACGAATTGTCTATTCAATCCACGAAGGACACGAATGGACACGAATTATCCTACGAAGGATACGAATGGACACGAATTATCTATTTAATCCACGGAGAACACGAAAACACACGAATTGTCTATTCAATCCACGAGGAACACGAAAACACACGAATTGTCCATTTTATCCATGAAGGACACGAATGAAACCGAATTGGGGAAAAACCTGTTTTCTATATTATTGAATAAATCTGTGTAATCCGAGCATAAGCTTCTGCGTGAATTCAGCGTTAAACTGCTGTAGTAAATACGACCTGCCGAATCAGGCGGTCTGATCCGTGGCCTGCTCCACAGCCAGGCTGATGATCTTCAGGATAACATCTCTGGCTTTCAGCATGGATTCGAGGGGAATGTATTCATAAATGCCGTGGTAATTGTGGCCGCCGGTAAAAATATTAGGGCAGGGCAGGCCCATGAATGACAGGCGGGCGCCATCCGTTCCGCCGCGAACAGGAACGCGTAAAGCCTGGATCTCACTGGATGTAATGGCTTGAACCGCGAGATCAATGACCTGCGGGAACTGGTCAATGATTTCCTTCATGTTGTAGTACTGATCGGTCAGTGTCAGTTTTACGCTCTCACGGCCGTATTTTTTATTGATGAAGGCCACTGCGTCATGGATCATCGCTTTTTTGTTTTCAAATCGGGTCCGGTCATGATCCCGGATGATATACACCATCCGGCAGGCGCTCACAGTTCCTTCCATCGCCAACAGATGAAAAAAACCTTCGTATCCTTCCGTATGTTCCGGCCGTTCCCATTCCGGAAGCATACTGTTCAGCTCCATGCCCAGAAGAATGGCATTCCGCATCTGGTTCTTGGCTGTTCCCGGATGTACGTTCACTCCCTCTATCAGGATATCCGCACGTCCGGCATTGAAATTTTCACTTTCCATTTCACCCAGTTCGCCTCCATCCACCGTATACGCGAATTCTGCACCGAAGCGCGCAATATCAAAACGATCCGCACCCCGGCCGATTTCTTCATCGGGGGTAAAAGCTATGCGGATATCACCGTGCGGAATCCGGGGATTTTCCAGAAGAAATTCCATGGCGGAGATGATGCAGGCGACACCGGCCTTGTCATCTGCCCCCAACAGGGTCGTTCCGTCGGTCGTTATCAATGTCTGTCCCTTGTAATGCAGAAGTTCGGGAAATTCGGCCGGATTCAGGACGCAGTCCTGTTTACCTTTCAGCGGGATGAGATTTCCGTCATAATCCGGGATGATCTGAGCCTTCACGTTTTCTCCGCTCGCATCCTCAGCCGTATCCATATGGGCAATGAAACCGATGACCGGCGCTGCTGTCTCCGTATTGGCCGGTAACTCAGCCATGACGTAGCCGTTTTCGTCAAGAGAGACCTTCTGCAGTCCGATGGCTTTTAATTCCTCTGTCAGCACCCGGGCAAGGTTTAACTGTCCGGCAGTGCTGGGGCAGGTTTTTGAGTTTTCATCACTTTGAGTATTGATAGCCGTGTAACGAATAAACCGTGTGAGCAGATCTTCCATGTCGGTCACTCCCTTGTTTTCAGTGAATTTAAGGACACCGGGGCAGTCCGGCATCGGATTTTTTATTTCCTGCCGGGATGAGGGGATCTTTATTGATATTATTCCTCATATCCGATTCCGAATAAAAGTGGATGACATCAGCCTTCTGACCGCGGATCAATGAGAGCGATGATCACGTCGCCCACATTCGTGCCCGTGTGTCCGGTTTCAATATGTCCCTGTTTCAGTTTCTTAAAGAAATGAAAGGAATCATTATTCTCAAGAAATTCATCAATGGAGAGCCCGCTCTCCTGCCAGGCATCCAGTATTTCCGGTGTAAAATAGGCTCCGGCCATGGGAGTCGGGCCGTCAATGCCATCGGTTCCCGCTGAAAGAATGCTGATATTTCGTGAATTTTTCAGTTCAGCCATCGCGCTGAGGACCAGTTCCTGGTTTCTTCCTCCCAGACCTGTCCCCCTTACCTTTACCGTTGTCTCTCCACCGAAAACCAGGCAGGTCGGCTGATTTGCCGATTCATAGCTTTTTGCCACCTTCGCCACATGATGTCCGTATTCCCGCGCTTCGCCACGAACCTTCTCATCCACGATGATACAGGTGTAATTCATTGCCTTGGCTTTACGCACCGCGCCCACGAGAGCCATCTTGTTATGAGCGAGAATGTAGTGAGGATATCCCGTATGAACCTGCTTGGGACGTTCCCGTATGAGTTCCGTCAGGATATTTTTCGGCAATTTATCCACCAGCTCGTATTTGAGGATGATCTTTTTAATGGTTTCCATTTCCGGTTCACTGGGATAAAAGGGCGCTGACCCGATGGTCGCGAAATCATTATCCGGCACATCCGATACGATGAGAACCACGCCGTGTGCCGAGGTCATCCGTCCCAGATTTCCGCCTTTGATACGGGATAATTTCTTTCTCAGAACATTCAGCTCAAAAATGGACAGGCCTTCCTTCTGCAGCATTTCCGTGACATCATGCCACATGTCGTAATTTACGCCGCCATAGGTCATTTCCATGAGCGAGGAAGAGCCGCCGCTCAGCAGGTAGATAAAAAAGTCGTTCATTTCCATGGATTCAAAAAGGCGGACCATGGCTTTTCCGCAGGCAAAGGATCGGCGTGTGGGATAGGGGTGACCGCCTTCCATGATCTTCAGACGCGTAAATCTCGCCCCGTAATGATTGGATACAACCAGATTCCCGGAAAATTTCCCCGGGTACAAAGCAGTCATGGATTTGGCCATATCGATGGCAGCTTTTCCCGAAGCCGCCAGATATATTTTTTTAAATCGTTTCAGATCGTATTCTTCACCTTCAATGATGAGTTTCCTGTCCTTGAAACGAATACTGCGGGTCATGAAGGAGATGGACCTGACTTCTTCGACTGCAGCCTGGAATATATTGAGAATGGGGATATCCTCAAGCTTTTTCTTTTTCACATTAAACATGGTTTCTCTCCTGAGGAAGGGGCTGTTTCATTCCTGAAATGCAGTTGTTTCTGCTGAGATGGAGTTCTGCCGCTGCTTGTACCTGTCATGTTGCCAATATATTAAAAAATGCCGAATTGGGGAACGGAATATGAATTCCGTCCCGGGAAAAGAGAGACATGATGGCTCTTGTTCGGTTTTTCGGACCGGCATTAAGGCGTAAATCATCTACTGAACTCCGCCGTGACTCTTGTTCATGTCAAGGAATTTTCATAAATTGAAGCAATGAAATCCGGACAGCATGCAAAGATGATTCAAATGTGCCTCATCGGAAGGTGCAATGACCTGTTCCGGGATGAAAATGCCGGATATCTAATCAGGAATAATTATAAGCAAATAGCTCTGAAGTCGTTCAGGATAATTCAGGAAAGGGAAAAATGAAAATCGTTGTTGCCATAAACCCGGGGTCGATGTCGACAAAAATCGGAGTCTTCAGCGAGAAGACCAAGCTGTTCGAAGTGAATACGCCCTTTTTTATGGGTGAACGGCCCAGGAATGTTGCGGATGAATTTCCCAACCGGCTGAAAATAATTGAGGAAACGGTCACCCGTTTCTGCCGGGAAAATGAAGTGATCGCCATTGTGGGGCGTGGCGGACCTCTGAAGCCGCTGCCCGGCGGTGTCTACAGAGTGAACGGGGATATGCTGGATGATTTGAAAAATGCCCGATACAGTAACCACGCCAGCAATCTCGGAGCCATTCTGGCGGATTATTTTGCCCGGCGTTATTCCGTTCCGGCGCTGATCGTTGATCCGGTCACCGTTGATGAATTCGATCCGCTGGCCCGTATTTCGGGTTTTCCGGGCATCGAACGGCGAAGCCGTTCTCACGCGCTCAGTATTCGTGCCACGGTACGCCGATCCTGTGACCGGCATGGATGGAAAATGGAAAAGAATAATTTTGTCGTGGCGCATTTAGGCGGAGGCATATCGGTGGCAGCCGTAAAAAAAGGGCAGATCCGGGACGTCAATGACGGATTGCTGGGCATGGGCCCCTTTTCTCCCGAACGGGCCGGAGCGCTTCCCATCGGCGCGCTGACCGAACTGGCCGCTTCCAGGAAACAGAGTCTGGAAAAACTTCAGCAGTATCTGAGCCGGGATGCCGGGCTGAAAGGGTATCTGGGCACGGCGGACGCGGTGGAAGTGGAAACGCGTATCGCCCGAGGGGATGAACAGGCTGAATTGATTTACGAGGCCATGCTCTACCAGATAAAAAAAGAGATCGGAGCCATGCTGGCTGTCTGTAATTTCAAGGTCAAGGCCGTCCTCATCACGGGCGGGCTGGCGAATTCAGACAGGGTCTGCAGATATCTGAAGAAGGGACTCGGCCGCCGGAGAGTGGAATTTTATCCCGGTGAAAATGAACTGGAAGCAATGGCTGACGGAGCCTGGAGAGCACTCAAAGGCGAGATCGAAATTCAGGAATACAGCAAATGAGATTCGTCGACCTGTATGAACGGATCAATATTGAGGAGCCCCGGCGTCTCAATGTGGTGAATCCCCGGAGTGATTCCGTGCTGGATGCCGTTCGCCAGGCTGCTGAAAAAGGGTATGTTATTCCGGTACTTTTCGGTGACGAGAAGATGATTTCAGAAAAGCTGGAAAAAAATCCCCTGCCCGGCGCTGAAATAATTCATGCTCAGGATGAAGCAGCGGCAGCTGAACTGGCTGTGAAGGATGTTCGAGCCGGCCATGGGCACCTGTTGATGAAAGGCGATATTCCCACCGCCTCCTTCATGAAACCGGTGCTGAATCGTGATTACGGACTGCGGACCGGTTCGGTGCTGTCCCATATTGCCGTCGCAGATACGGATTTTGTCGGCAGGCTGATTTTTATCGCCGATGGAGGGATTACGATCCGGCCGGATCTTGACGTAAAACGGGCCATCGCCGCGAACACAGCGGTCTTCGCCGAACAATTGCTGGGGAAGAAACCCGTCATGGCGTTTGCAGCTGCCATTGAGGTCATCAATGAGAAAATGCCCGAGACCGGGGAAGCCAGGATTCTGGCTGAGGAATATGCAAATCGCGGTTATATTGCAGAAGGACCGGTTGCCTTCGATGTTATTTTTTCACAGACTGCAGCGGCAAAGAAGGGAATCGAAAGCCGGATCAGCGAAAGGACGGATGTCATCATCATGCCGGATATGACAACGGCCAATTTTATGGTGAAACAGTTGATATTTTTCAGTAAGGCCGCAGTCGGCGGCATTATTGCAGGCGCTTCAGTGCCGTTGATTCTGCTGAGCCGTTCCGATTCTGCCGAGACAAAACTGAATTCCATTATCCTGGGACTTCTATAAAATATTCATGTAACGAAATGGGTGAAATGCAGACTAACACTGTAAATGAAGACGAGCTCATCGACAAGGCAAAAAAAGGCGATAAAAAAGCGCAGGCGCAGCTGGTCATGAGATACGAAAACCGAATTTACAATCTGGCGCTGAGAATGATGCGCGACAGAGATGATGCGGAAGATGTTCTTCAGGAAACATTTTTGACCGCGCTCCGAAAGCTCGACAGTTTTGAGGGCAGATCCCAGTTCTTCACCTGGCTGTACCGCATTGCCATGAATATTTCACTGCAGAAACTACGGGAAAATAAGAAATACGATACGGGACTCAGTCTATCAGATCCGGATTTTGAGAGTCTTCACGGGCAGCATCTGGCCGAATGGCCGGCCTACAGCAAGAATATGCTCAGCAACAAGGATTTCCGTCAGCTGCTGGACAGCGCTATCCGGGCTCTGCCGCCCATCTACCGGTCCGTATTCATACTGAGAGATATTGAAGGATTATCAACGGAAGAAGCCCGCACACTTCTGGATCTGAGCGACAGCAATGTGAAGGTCCGGCTGATGAGAGCCCGTTTCTTTCTCAGGGAAAAGCTTGAAGAGTATTTCCGGGAATCCGGGAGGCAGGGACTATGACGCATCATCCGAAACATCCGGCGCCTGAACCTGTGACCATCGAGGTCGGACAGGAGATGAAAACTTTCGAAAAATTCTGCCAGGAACTGGGCAAGGATATTGACCGGGATTTCTGCCGGGAAATCAAGACTGAAATAGAGAATTGTCCCCAGTGCAAAGTCTATTTTGACACCATTCGCCGTACAGTGAAACTCTATCAGTCCTGTGAGGAAAACGCGGCTGTGGATGAAGTCCGGGAGGACCGGCTGTTTAAAGTTCTCAACCTGGAAAAACCCAAAACCGGCAAATAGCTTTTAATTGTTTATAAAATTGAAAATATGTAAATTTGGCCCAGGATGGCTTGGGTCAGGACACGGTAAGAAAGAGAGTGATAAATGACAGAACAGAAGAATGCGCGAAGCCCGAAAGTCATCGTATTTACCACCCCGACCTGCACCTACTGCACACAGGTAAAACGGTATCTGCGGGAGAAACAGGTGAAATTCAAAGAAGTGGATGTGAGCCGGGATGCGAAAGCCGCGATGGACATGCAGCGAAAAACACATCAGCAGGGTGTTCCCCAGCTCTGGATTGACAATAAACCCATTGTAGGATTTGACAGGCCAAAAATAGATCAAATGTTAAACTTAAAATGAAAAACGGAGGACAGAGATGAAAATAAAGCCCCTCGATGATCGTATTCTGATCAAAGCTCTGCCGGAAGAAGAAAAGACTGCCGGCGGAATTATCATTCCTGATACTGCAAAAGAAAAACCCCGTGTAGCCGAAGTTGTGGCCGTCGGGACTGACGAAGATCTGAAAGAGGTTATTTCCGTCGGGATGAAGGTTCTGTTCGGAAAATACTCCGGAGAAGAGATCAAGGTTGATGGTGAAGAATATACCTTGCTTCAGCGGAGTGATGTTCTCGCTATCGTAGAGTAATTTCTGACTATGACGGGGGTGGCCGGGCTGCCCCCGTTTACTTTTCCTTAAGTATTGCTGGGAGTTCAGATGAGTCAAAGGCTAGTGATTGTAGGTGGCGACGCGGCAGGGATGTCTGCCGCAAGCAAAGCGAAACGCGTCAGTCCTGACGCTGAAGTCGTTGTGCTTGAAAAAGGCAGATTTATCTCTTATGCTGCCTGCGGTATTCCATACTATATCGGAGGTCTGGTCAGCGATTGGCAGGACCTGCTCATCCTGAGCCCGAAGGCGGCGCGCGAAGGGCGAAAAATAGATGTGCGGCTTCATCATCTGGTGGAGTCCTTCGACCCCAAGACCCGGATTGTCCGCGGAAAAAATCTGGAGGATGGCTCGGCCTTCGAACTGAGTTATGATAAACTCATCCTGGCCACAGGCGCCCGTCCGGTCATACCCAAGATCCAGGGCATGGATCTCCCGGGTGTTTTCACACTGAGAAACATTGACGACGGCCTCGCGATTCGGAAATATATTGACGAAAACAAACCTGCGACGGCAATCGTCGTCGGGGGCGGCTATATCGGCCTGGAAATGCTGGAAGCCTTTCACCGTCAGGGCATCAAACTGACGATTATTGAACGGCTCGACCGGATCATGGTGACGGTTGATGAAGAAATCGCCCAGCTGGTTGAAGAGGAAATCCGCCGCCATGGCATTGATATTTTATTGCGGACAACGCTGGTCGGTATCCGGAAGGGACGGGAAAATCTGGAAGTCCTGCTGGCCGGCGGGCCCGGTAAGATGCAGGCGGATATGGTCCTCGTATCTGCCGGTGTTCAGCCGAATTCCGAGCTGGCGAAGGAAGCCGGCGCACGACTGGGCCGCAGCAATGCGATCCGCATCAATGAAAAGATGGAAACGACCCTGCCGAATGTCTACGCGGCCGGTGACTGCGTGGAACATAAACATATCATCAGCGGCAGAAATACCTATATCCCGCTGGCACCCGCTGCCAATAAGGGTGGACGGGTCGCAGGCGAAAATGCTGTCGGTGGCGAAGTGGATTTTCCCGGAGTCATCGGGACCAGTATCACCAAAGTCTTTGACCTGGAAGTGGCGCGCACCGGACTGTCCTATCGCGACACGTCCGAGACCATTTATTCCAAAGTGAAACAGATAACCATCGTGGAGAAGACGAAAGCGCGGTATTTTCCGGGGACGGATAATCTTACCATACGACTGGTCGTGGACAAACGCAGCAACAAGCTTCTGGGTGCCCAGATTATCGGGAAGGAAGGCGCCGGAAAGCGTATTGATGTCTTTGCCGTAGCCATACAACAAAATATGAAACTTGAAGATATTGCCAATCTGGATCTGGCTTATGCGCCGCCCTTTTCTCCGGTGTATGATCCCATCCTGATTTCGGCGTATGTGGGATTGCGAAAATGAAAAAATATCTCCCGGTGCTCCTGCTTATCCTGACAGCAGTAACTCTGACGGCCCAGGATCTGAAAAGCGAGCGGCAGATCAATCTGGAAAAACAGCTCATGGCGCCCTGCTGTTACGGCGGCGCGATTTATGATCATGAGTCCGGAGTCGCCGACCAGATGAAACGCGATATTGCCATCATGATCAAGGATGGCAAGTCAGATGATGAAATACTGGCTCATTACGAAGCGGAATACGGGGAAAAAATCCTGGCTACACCCAAGGCGAAAGGGTTTAACCTCGCCGCCTGGTGGGTTCCGGCTGTACTGGGAATCCTGGCCCTCCTTGGCTATATCCTGTATACGCTGACCATGAAGACCCGAAAGCTCTCCGGTGTAGCAGACGCAGATGTCAGTGCCGACGTTCCGGAGGCATCACTGGATATATCGTCTATAATCGACAGGGAACTGGATGAATTCAAAAAGAACAATTGATGAAAATATACTGATTGAAGAGCTGGTGGAGGAATTTCCTCAGCTCGTCCGGCCGCTGATGGAATACGGTATTGTCTGCCTCGTCTGCGGTGAACCGGCCTGGGGAACACTCCGGGAACAGGCTGAATCTAAAAATATTACCAATCTACCTGAAATTCTCGTGAATCTGAATCACCTGATTCAGACGGAATAAAAAACAGACATGTCAGATTCCCATTTTGGTTTGCGGCGGGCGGATTGTGACCGGCTGCCTCGGGATTTATTCTGTAAAAATTCAGCGCGTATCTATTTACTCAGCTGCAGTACATCTTATATCTACGCGGGGATATTTTCCTTTCTCAATATTGGCAAAAATTCGTATATTTGCAATAAGGGGAATTATCAATTTTGAGAATAATGAACTCCGAAGCACAATTATTAAAAGAATCACACGGTAAATCAGGGTGTTGCAGCCCTGTTGTTTTGGCACGCCATTTGAGAAACATTCAGACAGCCAGACAGGGAAGAGGTGCTTTGTGAATGTAGGAATTGTGCATGAAACCCGGAATCAGGAACATCGTGTTGCCTTGAACCCGGCCGGTGTTGCCCATCTGACGGGGCAGGGTGTGACGGTTTTTGTCCAGAGCGGTGCCGGTGTGGACAGCGGCTGGGCCGATCATCAGTATTCGGAGGCCGGGGCATCAATTGTATATTCTCCTGAAGAAATCTGGGGACGGTCTGATGTTCTGATGAAGATCAGTCCTCTCGAACGGGAGGAAGTGGATCTGATCCGCGATGATCAGACGATTCTCTCCTGGCAGCATCTGATAGTGCGCCATCCCGATGTCATCCGGGCACTGATGGATAAGCGAAGCACGGTCATCGGCTACGAAATGATTGAACAGAATTCAGGCCTGCGACCGCTGGTTGCG
This sequence comes from Fidelibacterota bacterium, assembly GCA_046735395.1. Lineage (GTDB taxonomy): Bacteria > Fidelibacterota > Fidelibacteria > Fidelibacterales > DSDE01 > JBJKQR01. The sequence goes on from JBJKQR010000012.1 coordinate 64,856, forward strand.
GGAGTTGCGGAAATCGCCGGATATGTGGCTGTCAGTACGTCTGTACACTATCTGCAGAATGAGGAGGGCGGCCGGGCAAAGATCATTGCCGGTGTGGCCGGTGTTCCTCAGGGCAGCATCGTCATTCTGGGAGCGGGCCTTACGGGCCAGGCTGCGGCTGCAGCCGGGGTGGGGAACGGCGCCTACGTGATCGTTATTGACAAGGATGCGGAAAAACTCCGCAATCTCGAAAAAAGATTCGGCGGCCGTATCACCACCTACTTTTCCAATGCCGCCAATATTGCCAAGGCGGTGTCCTTTGCGGATGTGGTGATTGCCTGTGCCGCGACACCCGGGGATATTGCACCGAAACTGATCAGCGAAGAGATGGTGAAAAGCATGAAGTACCGCGCTATCCTTGCGGACCTGTCCATTGATCAGGGCGGTTGTGCCGAGACCTCTCATCCCACCAGTCTTGCCAATCCTACATTCATCAAGCATGATGTTGTTCATTACTGTGTTCCGAATATGACGGCAAATGTGTCCCGGACTACAAGTTCGGTCATCTCAAACGGCCTGCTGCGCTATCTCGACAATATGATTGAAATGGGCGTGGCCAAGGCTGTAAAAACAAGCGCCTGTCTGCGCAGGGGTACTTTTCTCTACCAGGGTTTATGCGTGAGGGAAAGCATCGCCAGGCATTTTGACCTGAAATGGGAAAGCCTGCCGCTATGAACAGGGAATTCAGCTGGGCAAAGAAATACCAGTCCCGGATTGTGACCGTGGACGAAGCGGTTTCCCATATCCAATCCGGAGATACGGTATATATTCACCCCGGGTCGGCGACGCCGGATATCCTCATTGAAGGGATGGTCGCCCGAGCTCCCCGGCTCGAAGATGTCAAAGTTGTCCAGATACTGTCATTCGGTAATGCACCCTACGCCGCGCCGGGTATGGAAAACCATTTCCGGGTCCTGTCCCTGTTTACCGGGCCCAATGTGAGGCAGGCGGTGAATGACGGACGGGCTGAGTTCGTTCCCGTTTTTCTCTCCGAGATTCCCACGCTGTTTTACAATCGTGAGATTGAAATCGATGTAGCGCTCATTCAGGTGACGCCGCCGGATGAACACGGTTTCTGCAGTTTTGGTGTGGGAGTGGATGTGACCATGGCCGCATGCCGCAGCGCGAAAACCATTATTGCTCACGTGAATCCCAGGATGCCCCGGGTGCACGGAGATAATTTTATTCATTTCAGCAAGCTCCATTATATTGTTGAGGAGGAACGGCCCCTGCAGGAACTTCCGCGTGCCGAACTGTCCGACACCTACATGAATATCGGCCGGAATGTGGCGGAGCTCATTGAAGATGAAAGCACGCTGCAGATGGGAATCGGCGGTATTCCGGATGCGGTTCTTACCTTTCTCAAGGATAAACGTGATCTCGGTATTCACACTGAGATGTTCAGTGACGGGGTTGTGGAACTCTTTGAAGAGGGGATCATCACCAATGAGAAGAAGACGCTGCATCCCGGGAAAATGGTGGCGGGATTTGTATTGGGATCCTCCTATCTCTTTGATTTTATTCATAATAATCCTGTGGTGGAATTTCATCCACAGGAATATATAAATGATCCGTTCATCATCGCTCAGAACCGGAAAATGGTGGCCATCAACAGCGCGCTGGAAGTGGACATTACCGGCCAGATCTGTGCTGACAGCATCGGAACCCGAAATTACAGCGGAATCGGCGGACAGGTGGATTTTTTCCGCGGTGCGGCGCGCAGCGAAGGCGGAAAACCCATCCTTGCTCTGCCGTCCACAGCCGGAAAGGGAGAGCTGAGCCGCATCGTTCCCATGCTTAAGCCCGGCGCATCCGTGACAACGAGCAGGGGCGACGTTCATTATGTGGTGACTGAATTCGGCGTTGCCTATCTGCACGGAAAATCACTCAGGGAAAGAGCGCGCAGACTCATCGCCATAGCCGATCCCCGTTTTCGGGATGGATTGGAACAGGCCGCCCGGGAACGAAACTTGATTTAATTCATAGCAAGATAAAACACGAGGAAGAATGTGAACAAGATACTTAAAGCTGAATTCGTGGGAAACGATGTCAAACTCTTCGAAATCGAGGCTCCGCGGATTGCTGCCAAACGGCAGGCCGGACAATTCATCATCCTTCGGGTTCATGAGAACGGGGAACGAATTCCCATCACTCTCGCTGATTCCGATACGGAAAAAGGGTCGATTACCATCATCGTTCAGGGAATCGGTGCGACAACAAAAAAATTGCTGCAGAAGGAAGCCGGTGATACGATCCATGATCTGGTCGGACCCCTGGGCAAACCGACTCCCATTCATAAAATCGGGACGGTGGTTATTATGAGCGGAGGCGTGGGAACGGCTGAGGCACTGCCCATCGCCCAGGCCCACAAGGAAGCCGGAAATACGGTATACTCCATCATCGGCGCCAGAAACCACGATCTTGTAATCGTTGAAAAGGAAATGGGAGAACGCTGCTCGCGCGTACTGGTTACGACGGATGACGGGTCCTACGGGAAAAAAGGGCTTGTGACCCATGCGCTGCAGGACCTGCTGGACGAAGGTGTGAAACCGGATGAAGTCATTGCCATCGGCCCCCTTCCCATGATGAAGGCCGTCGCGGACATGACCCGTCCCCTCGCTATTCCCACCACCGTGAGCCTGAACAGTATCATGATCGACGGAACAGGTATGTGCGGAGGCTGCCGCGCCATCGTCGGCGGAAAAACGGTTTTCGTCTGCGTGGACGGCCCCGAATTCGATGCCCACGAAGTGGACTTCGATGCTCTGAAGATACGTCAGCGCGCCTATCTGAGCGAGGAGAAAACCAGTACTGAAGAATTTGAACACAAATGTCGTCTGGAAGCCGCAGCTGCGGACTTGAAATAAAGAGGAAGACCATGGCAAATGATATGAAAAATAAGGACCGGATGAAAATTCCCCGGCAACCCATGCCTGAACAGGATCCCAATGTTAGGAATAAAAATTTTCTCGAAGTGAACCTCGGTTATACGAAGGAAATGGCCATTGAGGAGGCCCAGCGCTGTCTTCAGTGTAAAAATCCCAGCTGTGTCACCGGCTGTCCTGTGAATATTCAGATTCCTGATTTTATTGACCGCATCGCCGAAGGGGATTTTGCCGGCGCCGTGGCGAAGATTAAGGAGGATAACAGCCTGCCCGCCGTCTGTGGCCGTGTCTGTCCTCAGGAAGAACAATGTGAAAAGGAATGTATCCTGGCCGGACGTTTTGAAGCGGTGGCCATAGGCCGGCTCGAACGATTTGTTGCTGATTATGAGCGGGAGTCCGGAAAAATTCAGGTTCCGGCAGTGAACGAGTCGAAGGGTAAGAAGGTTGCCATCGTGGGTTCCGGCCCCAGCGGCCTTGCCTGTGCCACCGATCTGGCCATCATGGGCTATGACGTGACGGTGATGGAAGCTCTCCATGAATTCGGCGGCGTTCTTGCCTATGGAATCCCGGAATTCAGACTTCCCAAGGGCATCCTCAAGGTTGAAATCGAAAACCTGAAAAACCTGGGAGTCAGCTTCGACAACAATTTCATCGTCGGCAGGACGGCTACGGTGGATGATCTCTTTGAAGAAGGATTCGAGGCCGTCTTTGTCGGTGTCGGCGCCGGTCTTCCCTGGTTTATGGATATCCCCGGTGAAAATCTCAATGGTGTGTATTCCGCCAACGAATTTCTGACCCGGGTAAATCTCATGCACGCCTATGAATTCCCGAACTGGGATACGCCGGTGAAAATCGGAAAGAACGTGATGGTCGTAGGCGGTGGAAACACTGCCATGGATGCGGTGCGGACCGCAAAGCGCCTGGGTGCTGAGCGGGCCATGATCGTGTATCGCCGCTCGGAAGCCGAGATGCCCGCACGCCGCGAGGAAATTCATCACGCGAAGGATGAAGGCATTGAATTTCTGAACCTGGTCAATCCCATTCGTTATGAAGGGGACGAGAACGGCTGGCTGCGCAAAGCCGTCTGTGTCCGGATGGAACTGGGAGAACCGGATGCCTCCGGCCGCCGCAGGCCTATCGAGATTCCCGGCAGCGAATTTGAGATCGAAATCGATGAAGTCGTTGTCGCTGTGGGAAACGGAAGCAACCCCATTATCGGCCAGACCACTCCGGGCCTGGATCTGAACAAACGGGGAAATATCGTAGCCTCGGACGACAGCGCAAAAACTTCGAAAAAGGGCGTGTTTGCCGGTGGTGATATCGTGACCGGAGGCGCTACAGTCATTCTTGCGATGGGTGCCGGACGCAAGGCAGCCAAAGCGATTGATGAATATCTGACAAGCGGAGTCTGGTAAACAGCCGGTTTTTCGCTTAATTTAAAATAAACAGACGGGGTGCAGCATGATAAACATACACAGAAATTCCGCCATTCCGGGGAAAAGTGCTGTGAGACGGCAACATGGTGTTCCCCGCGGTTTCAATTATAAAATACTGAGAATAAACGTGCCGCATCAGTGGCAGTAAGGAGCTTTTATGGCAAAAGCGAACGGACATGTTGTCATCAGGGAAGACGAATGCAAGGGCTGTGAGCTCTGCGTCTATGCCTGTCCTTTTGATTTACTCAGCCTGTCATCCGGCCTGAACCGCATGGGTTACCATCCTGCTTCCTATTCCGGGGAGGAGTGCACAGGGTGCGGTATCTGTTTTTATACCTGTCCCGAACCCGGCGCTCTGACCGTATTCAAGAAATGGGATGAAATTACGGAAACCCGGCATTGTGACAAATGCGGAACGGATAGAAAAGTATTTCCGTCATCCCTTGATCCGACAGTCCTGATCTGTTCAACCTGTCTCGAGAAAGTGGGGTAAATTATGGCAAAAGTTCTGATAAAAGGCAACGAAGCCGTTGTGAGAGGTGCAATTCTGGCGGGTTGCAGAAATTATTTCGGATATCCCATTACTCCGGCCAGTGAAATTGCCGAAACGGCAGCGACCTACTTTCCCCGCGTGGGCGGAACCTTTCTGCAGGCTGAAAGTGAAATCGGTGCCATCAATATGCTCTACGGCGCGTCCAGCAGCGGTATCCGCTCCATGACAGCGTCCTCATCACCGGGGATCAGCCTGAAGCTGGAAGGCATCTCCTATATGGCCGGCGCTGAACTGCCGGGTGTTATTATCGATATCATGCGGGGTGGCCCGGGACTGGGAAACATCGCTCCCGAACAGAGTGATTACAACCAGATCGTCAAGGGGGGAGGACACGGAAATTACAAACTCATTGTTCTGGCACCCAATTCGGCACAGGAAATGTGCGATCTGACCATGCTGGCCTTCGAGCTGAGTGACAAGTACCGCAATCCTGCCGTTGTCCTCGCTGATGGATTCATCGGCCAGATGATGGAACCGGTGGAATTTCCCCGGGCCGTCACAAGCTTTCCTGCAAAGGACTGGGCCGTGAAGGCGACAGCGGAAAGCCGGGATAATCTGATCACCAGTATTGAACTGGATCCGGACCGGCTGGAAACGCATAACCGCAAGCTGGCTCATAAATACAAGATTATCGAGGAAAATGAAGTCCGTGCTGAGGAATACCGAACTGAGGATGCGGAAGTCATTCTGTTCGGGTTCGGAATCGTGAGCCGGCTGCTCCAGACCGCCATCGACGAACTGCGGCTGGATGGCGTCAAGGTCGGCCTTCTACGTCCCATTACCCTGTTTCCCTTTCCGATCAGGGAAATTGATGCCCTGGCCTCCAGGGATTCTGTGAAATATTTCCATGTCTTTGAAATGAACAATGGCCAGATGGCCGATGATGTCCGCCTCGTTTCAAATGGGCGGAAACCGGTGCGGTTTTACGGCCGCTGCGGAGGAAATGTTCATTCCGTCAAGGAAATCAAAGAAGAAATCATGAAAGAATTGAGGGCCTTATGACAGCAACTATTCTGCAGAAAGCATCATCCTTTTACAGGGAATTTGAACGGAAAGGTGGTACGGAGACTCAGAGTACTCATTATTGTCCGGGCTGTGGCCATGGAATTCTGCATAAAATGATTGCCGAAGCCATTGATGATTTTGAAATCCGGGACAGAAGCGTTTTTGTCTCACCGGTGGGCTGCTCGGTCTTTGCCTATTATTATTTCGATATGGGAAATATTCAGGCCGCGCATGGCCGTGCTCCGGCCGTCGGAACCGGCTACAAGCGCTCAAATCCTGATTCCATTGTCATCTCCTATCAGGGAGACGGGGACCTGGCTGCCATCGGTGCCAATGAAATCATTCAGGCAGCCAACCGCGGTGAAGGCATGACCGTTTTTTTCGTCAATAATGCGATTTACGGGATGACCGGCGGACAGATGGCTCCCACAACGCTTGTCGGGCAGAAAACGACCACCACGCCACAGGGACGGAATCCTCAGAATGAGGGCTATCCCATCAAGATGTCGGAAATTATCTCCACACTGGAGGCTCCTGTTTATGTGGAGCGGGTCATGCTCACCGACACCAAGAATATCAATAAAACACGCAAAGCGGTGCGTAAAGCACTGAAGAACCAGATCGAGAACAAGGGATTCTCCTTCGTTGAAGTTCTTTCCGGCTGTCCCACCGGGTGGAAATTGTCAGCCCAGGAGAGCAAGGTCTGGATCGAAAATGTTCTCTGCAAATATTTCCCCCTGGGCGTTTTCAAGGATACTGCCGACGAACGTGATCCCATCGACTATAGCCGCGTACCGGCTCCCTATGAATCCTATCATCAGGTTCTCGATATCAGCGGCGCCTCGCTTGCTGACAAGGAGAATGTTGTCGCAGTACCTCCCCTGAAGGATGTGGCGGAAGAAGTGAAGATCGCCGGATTCGGCGGACAGGGGGTCCTCAGCCTGGGCTATGTGATGGCGAATATCGGCATGGGACACAACTACCAGGTCAGCTGGCTGCCCAGCTACGGCCCGGAAATGCGCGGCGGAACAGCCAACTGCAGCATCAAGGTTTCAAAGAAACGAATCGGCGCACCGGTTGTTGCCAATCCCACGACCCTCATTGCCATGAACAAGCCATCCATGCACAAATTTGAAGCTGATGTGGCGTCCGACGGTGCAATCATTTATGATTCGTCACTGATAGATGAAGCGCCGACCCGCAAGGATATCAGATCCTTTGCCGTTCCGGCCACACAGCTTGCCGATAAGATCGGATCGACCAAGGCTGCGAATATGGTCATGCTCGGCGCCTATTCCGTACTCACCGATTATCTCGATTATGATTATATCCGGTGGGCCATTCCGAATATCATTAAAAACAAGCGATTTCTCGATATCAATGATGCCGCTTTCACGAAAGGTGTCATTTATATGAAAGAGTTGATGAAACAGGAATAATCAGTGTAAAGGAGGAAGTATGCAATTCAAGAAAATTCTGCTGACTACGGATTTTTCCGAGTACTCTCTCTGTGCTGTGCCCTATGCCGTGGAGTTGGCGCGGAAATTCGGGGCTGAACTGACGATGATTCATGTCATGGAGCCGATTATTGCTCCGGCGGATTTTGCCTGGGGATCCTTCAATGTGTCCGAGATCGAAAACAAGACACGGGAATATGCCGGCAACAACTTGGACAAGCTGATGCACGAGCATATTCCGGATGATGTGAAATCTTCAGTCCATCTCGCCTATGGCAATCCCTTCAAGGAAGTCATTCAGTTTGCCAAGGAAGGAAATTTTGATCTCATTGTCATTTCAACCCATGGACTGACGGGCCTGTCGCATATTATTTTCGGAAGTACTACCGAAAAAATTGTGCGTAAGTCCCCTATCCCGGTGATGACAGTGAGGGATCCGGAACATACCTTCGAGATGCCCTGAATCAGCCGGTCGGATTATGTTATTACTGTTGAAACCAGACCGACCCATCTCAACGGAGTGCAGATCGGACTGTCAGAGGGAAACTGAAAACCGTTAAAGGAGAATTGAATCATGCGAAACCATTTCCTCGCCCTGCTTTCTGTTTGTATTGTATCACTATTTCTGTTCGAACCGGTTCTGAATGCTGCTGACGGGCCTGACCCGCTGCGTTTCAGCAAAGAAATTCACAAACTGATTAAAAAATATCCTGATCCCGAACCCGGTTCCAGGGTCATGGTTTGTACCGGATCCTCCAGCATGAGGGGATGGCACTCCCGACTTGCCGAGGATCTTTCACCAATTCCTGTAATTCAGAGAGGTTTCGGCGGCAGTACCTTTCATGATCTCCGTTTCTGGGCTGACAGCCTGATAGTGCCGATTCATCCCGAAGCTGTTCTGATCTATGAAGGGGACAATGACATCGCTGCCGGAATGACTCCGGATTCCGTAGTCGGTGAATTTACGGCGCTGGCGGCTCATCTGCGTGAATCCCTGCCGGCTCTTCGCTTTTATATCCTGTCGGTGAAACCGTCTCCACTGAGAAAATCCTTCTGGCCTGCCATGAAGTTTCTGAATGCGTCCCTTGAACGGATCTGTGCCGGCGATTCTCTCATGACCTATATTGATGTGGCCTCGGCTATGCTGGATGATCAGGAACAGATGAGGCCCGAGATTTACCGGAGTGACAAACTGCATCTGAACGACAGCGGTTATGATATCTGGATGAAGACGGTCCGGTCCGTGCTTGTCCGCGAAGAAGCTCTTTCCCGTGTGGATGGCTGGGTGCCCTTCGGTGAACGGCCTCTCCTGGTGCGGAGAATCACGAGTCCCTATGCGCCTTTTCCGGATGAAAAACGGCGTGAAGGGCACATGTACAATGATGTCCTGTATACGACCGAAGAGCATTATCAGGACAGCAGCGTGGCCCTCTGTATTCCGTCCGGATTCAATCCTCGGAAGCCGGTTACATTCGTGGTGTATTTTCACGGCTGGAACGGAAATATTGCCAGATCCCTGACCGAGTTCGATTTGCCCGGCCAGATTGATGCGACGGGACGCAATATCGTTTTCGTGCTTCCGGAGGGACCGAAGAATTCTCCGGACAGCTACGGCGGAAAAATTGAAAATAAAGATGTGTTCCGGCACCTGATTGATTCGATCGCGGATACGCTGCGGGCGGACCATCTTATGGGAAAGGACGGGTGGAAGGATATCGTGATCTGCGGTCACAGCGGCGCCTACGGAGCTATTCACAATATTCTCGCACGCGGCGGATATCCGAAACGAATTTCTGATGTCTATCTCTTTGATGCGCTCTATGCCGGAAACGAGGATTTTCTGGCCTGGGCAAAATCCGGAAAAGGAAACTTTATCAATATCATCACGGAGCATGGCGGAACTCTGGAAAATTCGAAGCTGATGGAAGAGCAGTTTAAGAAGGCGGGTCTGAAAGTGAAGGAATCGCAGATCGAAAAACCCTCGGATCTGAAGCTCAGACGGAAGGATCGCATCTCTTTCATCTACACGAAGGGGCTCGGTCACAGTGATGTGGTGAATCCTTTTCTTTATTTATTTCTGACCCGCTGATTCGTTGTAGGGGCGGGAAGAAAAGCCGGTGTGACCGGATGAGCATTCCGGTAACTCTTTCAAGCCCGTGTGTGTCTAACCGGGAAAAACAGGTAAGGAGAACTGATGCGGAAGTTATGGATGATATGTCTCGCAGTACCGTTGCTGATGGGTTCCTGTAAGGAAGAAGTTGTCAGTCAGATGTCTGCAGCGCCCCCGGCCATTGACGGGGATCTGAGTGATTGGGGCGGCGATTTGATCATATATCAGGAGGAAGGTGTCGTCTGCGGACTGAGCCATGATGAGTCACATCTCTATCTGGCTCTCAGCAGCCGGAAACCGGAAACACTTCGTGCCATCATGCGCTCCGGACTGACGGTCTGGCTGAATGATCAGGGGAGATCCAAAAAAAGTTTCGGGATTCAGTACCCGCTGCCCATGAACCGGGAAGAATTCCGGGCACTTCGCCGTACGGGTTCAGGCGGCAGATCTCATCAGAACGGGGGAAACCGGGATTGGCAGAATCCGGAGAACAGAAACCGGATGATGGCAAAATTATTCGGAGAGTATCTCAGCACACAGACAGATTTTTCGCTTCTCAGCGGCCCCGGCCATGTCGAATCGCAACAGGCACTGAGCGTCAGTGAGTCCATCAAGGCCGCAGTTACATTCAGGGACGGCCAGTTCAGTTATGAATTGTCCATACCCTTTGATGACGCGGAGGACGGAACGATGGCTTTGCATAAGAATCCCAAATCCCGTTATAATATAGGGATAGAAATTCCCGCACCCGATTTGACCCGGATGCGTGGAGGACGTCCAATGGGGGATGGAATGTCCGGCGGAATGTCAGGTGGCGGCATGAGCGGCGGATCCTTTGATGGCGGCGGACAATTCTCCGGGTCCGGAATGAGGCAGGGAGGAGACCGGTCGCGTTATCCGCAGCAGACAGATGTTGAGCTGTGGCTCAAGGTGCGCTGTACTCCCTGATATATTCGTAAAATCGAAGCTGTTTATTTAATAATTCGGTTGCGTCCATAGGTGATCCGCCCCTGGCATTAATCTGTTTTATGCGATTCAGGTCACATTCGGTGATATGATTTTGCTTTCAATGGTTTTCAACCTTAATTTTGAAGGTGTGACGCGGAGGAAAAAATAAAAATGATGCGGGTGTGATGGACAGACAATCTCAATATCTACTTGTCGAGGGGAATGAAGATCTTGGCGGAAGCCTGAAATCCCGAATGGAAAATGAACTCCAGGCCACCGTGGTATGGACGCAGACCTATCATGATACGCAGACCTTGTTGCAGGAGCCGCGCTTCAGATTTGATGCGGCGGTCATGAATACGGTGCTGCCGGATGCCGAACAGGGAGACACTATTGATCTGCTGGTGAAAAAGGGGATACCCGCCGTCGTTATTACCACCGATGTCAGTGATGAAGAGCGGCAGCAGATATGGGCACGAAATGTGGCGGACTATTTTCTGGCTGAGGATCCGAATTGCGAAGATAACGTTCTGGCAGCTCTGGCCCGTTTGGAAAATAACAAATCCATCCCTATTCTTGTGGCTGAAGGTTCAGATGTTTTCCGAAAGATTGTCAGTGATCTGTTACAGGTTCATCAGTACAGGATATTGAACTGCAGTACGGGAGCCCGAGCCCTCGAGATTCTGGAAGCCCATCCGGAAATCAAACTTGCGCTCGTGGATTACGACATGGAGGATATGAAGGGTTATGAGCTGACCCGTACCATCCGGAGCCGGCGTCGGACAGATTCTCTGGCCATTATCGGGATTTCCGCTCAGGGTGATGAGCGGATGGCAGCCATGTTTTTTAAAGCCGGCGCAAATGACTTCATCGTCAGGGAGCGTTTTCTCATCGAGGAATTCTATACCCGCATAAATCAGTGTCTGGATACCTTAAACCTGATTCAGACAGCCCGGGACGCAGCTGTCACGGATTACCTGACCGGTCTGCATAATCAGAAGTATTTTTTCGAAGTGGGTGAGAAACTGTTTTCATCTGCGCTGAGGGAAAACATTTCACTCGTCTGCGCCATGCTGGATATTGATCAGTTCAAACGCATAAACGAAATTTATGGCCATGATGACGGAGATGTGATCCTGAAGCAGGTGGCCGCGCGAATCCGCGGACGGATGAGGAAGGCCGATGTGCTGGCTCGTTTCGGTGGTGATAAATTCTGTATTCTCTCCGTTAATATGGGAGAAGACAAGGCCTTCACCATATTCGATGATATCCGTAAGCTGGTTATGAAATCAGGCGTTGTCCTGAATCCGGGCAAGGATCCGGTTACCGTCACGCTGAGTGTGGGTGTGACCCGTATTCTGGGTGACAATCTGAATTCCATGATCCGTCGTGCGGAGGAATTGCTCTACACCGCAAAACGGACGGGCCGCAACCATGTCCTGACAGATCAGTCATCACGCTGAATTATTCTGTTTTTCAGTTTAAATACTTCAGGCCCCGCGAGTTGGGCCGTCTGTCCGAAACCGGGAATATCCGTGTGCAGGGGAAAATGCCGCGGATACATGGAAAAAGCTAAAAATCGTTTAAAAATAGACATTAAATCGTTAAATTCCGGCAATATGGCCGATAAGAATTTGTACACCCTCAGTTTTACCAAAATACCCTTTTTCACGGACTATTCAAGGTTCGCGGGCAGGATGTCGGCAGGGAGGAGAGTCCGGGTATGAATTCATCCCAGAAAAGTCTGATCCGTCAGATATTCGAAGGCGCGCCGGGCGGGAGTATCAACATGGCATTGGGTGAGCCGGTTTTCAATCGCCCTGCCTGGTTTGACAAACTGCTGACGCCGACAGTTCTGAACCGTTTCAGTTACAGTCCCAACGCCGGATATGCGGAGACGCGGGACGCCGTTCTGAATTTGAATGGCTATCCCGGCAAAGTGGAAGATCTGTGCCTGACCTGTGGCGCCGAGGAAGGGCTGTTTGCAACACTCAGCGGCATCCGGCTCGAACAAGGCAGCAAGGGGGCGATGCTTGCACCGGATCCCTTTTTTCTCACTTATCCCACTATTGCAAGTTTACTCGGAATGCGGTTCGATTCCTATTCTCTGCCGGCCTGGTCCGGATGTTCGCTATATGATGCTGTCGCCGAAAATATCCGGGAGGATACGCAGGTGGTCATCATCAACTCACCGGGAAATCCGGCGGGAAATATGGTCGATATTGAGGACTTGCATCGCGTCGAGAATCTCTGCGCGGAAAAGAATATTTTTCTGCTGGTGGATGAGGTGTATCGCTTTTTCGGCAATGAAACCCGGCCGGTGTCCCACAGCTGGGAGGAGTTGGGCAGTCATACGATCTGCGTCAGTTCAGTCACGAAGATATTCGGACTTCCGGGTCTTCGTCTGGGCTGGGCCTTTACCCGCCATCCGCTGATGCAGAATATCATTGCAGCTCATCAGAGCATCACGGCCATTTCACCCACGCCGTCCCAGCAGATTGTAGCTGAATTCCCCGCTTATGATTATTCGAAATGGCTGAAGGAAAACAGGGACAAAACGATCCGTAACCGGAATTCGCTCATGGCAATGCTGGATGATCATGGCCTGGAATATATTCGCCCGGAAGGCGCTTTCTATCTGCTTCTGAAAGTACCGGAAGCTGTGTTGGCAAACTTTGACGATGTAGAAACTGCATTTGCCCTGAGGGACGAATTTTCAGTTCTTGTCGTTCCCGGATCCGCCTTCGGCGCCAACGCACGCGGAACGCTGCGTCTGTCCTTCGGCGGTGCGGGCGACGATTTCCCCGAAGCTGTGCGGCGGATTCATCACGGTTTTGAAAAATTATCTAAAAGTTAAGGAGTGATATGACAGCACAAGACAGAGGACATGGACTGGGACAGCAATTGTCCACCTTTCCCCGTGCGTTCTGGATGCTGAACATCATGGAGATGCTGGAACGGCTGGCCTATTACGGTGTCCGCGTCGTAATCCCGATCTACATCGCCCAGGCAGATGAAATCGGCGGTCTCCATTTTACGCAGATTCAGAAAGGTGAAATCTTTATGTGGTGGGCCATTGTGCAATCATTGGTTCCCATGTTCTCCGGCGGTTTTGCAGATCGTTACGGATATAAGAAAACCATCGCCTTTTCCATCGTTTTCAAAGCAATCGGGTATCTGCTGATGGCGACACAGCGCGCTTTCTTTCCCTTTCTCATGGGGACGCTGGTGCTTGCCTTCGGGACGGCTGTCTTCAAACCCGGTATTCAGGGATCTCTGGTCCAGACACTGGATGAAAAACACAGTTCGGTCGGGTGGGGCACCTTCTATATGCTGGTGAATATCGGCGGATTTCTCGGGCCGCCCCTGGCGCATTTCCTCTACGGAATCAGCTGGCCGGCCGTCTTCTACGGATGTGCAGTCATCGTTTCGCTCAATTTCATCACCCTGCTGACCTATGAAGAAATTCCGGCAGGCGGGGAACAGACCATGAGTCCCATGGATATCATGGTGAAAACATTCAGAAATATTATTAAACCCCGTCTCGGACTCTTCATCCTGATCATGTCCGGGTTCTGGCTCATGTTCATGCAACTCTTCGATATGCTCCCCAATTTCATCGTTGACTGGGTGGACACGGCCGATATGGTTTCACGCTTTCATCTGCCGTCCTTCATGACGGTGGAAACCCTGCGCGGGACCATGGTCACTCAGGAATGGCTGATTAACGCCAACGCGGGACTCATTGTCCTGGCGGTTGTCTTCGTTTCATGGATGGTGTCCAGAATGCGGAGAGTGACCTCGATTTTTATCGGTATCACTATTTCCGCCATCGGCCTGGTGACGGCCGGATTCACCATGAACGGGTATTTTGTGCTGATGGGAATCCTCATGTTCTCCGTCGGTGAAATGCTCTCCTCACCCAAAATGAATGAATACCTGGGCGTGATTGCCCCTGCCGGTGAGAAAGGCCTGTATATGGGTTATGCCAACATTCCGCTGGCTGTGGGCTGGGGCTACGGCTCTCTCATGGGAGGCAAGGTCTATGATCAGATGGGTGACAAGGCAAATCTGGCTATTCGCTACCTCAGGGAAAATCTGAATTTTACTGATGAGGTTGTGCGGAATAATGCCTTTGCCAAACTCATGGATGTGACGGGCATGTCTGCAGGGGATGCGACGCATCTGCTCTGGAACCAGTATCATCCCTACAGACTCTGGTATCAGTTTGCAGCGATCGGTCTCCTGTCTGCAGTCGGCATTTTTATTTATTCCCAGGCTGTAAAAAAATCAGAAGCGGGGATCTGAAACATATGTCGGAAGAAATTATGATCAAAAAAACTCCGTTTTATGACAGGCACGTGGCATTTCATGCCAAAATAGTGGAATTTGCCGGCTTTGAGATGCCGGTGAGTTACGAGGGAATCAATGCCGAACATCTGCACGTCCGCCAGGCTCTGGGCGTATTCGACGTTTCGCACATGGGTGAATTCTTCGTGGAGGGGCCGGGCGCACAGGCCTTTCTCCAGACCATGACTGTCAATGATGTGGAAGCGCTTCGTGACGGCCAGGCTCAGTATTCGGCCATGTGCTATGATGACGCCGGTATTGTGGATGATCTCATTGTCTATCGTTTCGATGCGTCCAAATATATGCTGGTGGTGAATGCGGCCAATCTGGAGAAGGATTTTTTCTGGCTTCAGCAGCACCTCAACGGGGACGTGACCCTGACTGATCGCAGCGATGATCTGGCCCTGCTGGCGGTTCAGGGGCCCGATGCCATGAATTGCATACAGAAACTCTGTGATATAGATGTTTCGGAAATCGAATTCTATCATTTTCGCGAATGCCGCATCGCCGGCGAGGAGGTGCTTCTTTCCAGAACCGGTTACACCGGAGAGAAGGGGTTTGAAATTTATCACAGCCCGCTTCAGTCCGATACCATCTGGGATGCACTGTTTCAGACCGGGAAAGCCTGGAATATCAAACCTATCGGACTGGGCGCCCGTGATACACTCCGGCTCGAAATGAAATACTGCCTGTACGGAAATGATATTGATTCCGGTACCAACCCCCTGGAAGCAGGACTGGGATGGATTACGCGTCTGAATAAAAACGGCGACTTCATCGGAAAGGATGCGTTGCTGAAGATAAAGGAAGCGGGCCTGAAACGAAAATTGGTTGGATTCAAGATGATCGACCGCGGCATACCCCGTCATGGATATGAGGTGGATGTGGAGGGTCAGATCTCAGGCATTGTGACCTCCGGCACCCAGTCTCCCACGCTTGGGGAAGCCATTGGCCTTGCCTACGTTGATACAGCTTATGCCAAAGTCGGGAATGAAATCCGTATTCTGATCCGCGGCAAAGCGCTGAGAGCCAAAGTTGTAAAAACCCCTTTCACGGATTCGAGCCCACTCTGATATGATGCAGAAAAACAAAACAGAAAACCGCCGCCAATCCGAAATCATCGGGATTCTTATTATGACCATCAGTGTTCTGGTGGCCATCAGTTTTGCATCCTATACACCCCGGGACGAACTCTTGATGGACAGGTATTTTCTGATCGAGAATGCCATGGGCATTATCGGTGTCTTTGTCAGCACCTATCTGATCAAGTTCGGATTCGGATATCTCAGCTGGGGTTTGCTGATCATCTCCGGAGCCTGGGGATGGTGGATATTCTCCGGCCGCGACAAGAAGGCTCTGATACGTTTTTCTGTTTATCTGTTGATGACGATTTATGTCGTTTCGGTTCTCTTCAGTATTCCGGCAGTTCAGCGACGACTTTTTCTGCCGCTGGGGTACGTGGCCGGTGGAATGATCGGCGGTACGACCGCGGATCTTCTGCAGGACTGGATCGGGAAAATTCCGGCCACCATTTTAATGGCGGTCTTTCTGTTGATTCTGCTGTTTTCCTACCTGCGCATATCCATGTTCAGTCCGGTGGAATTCTTGCAGGAAACCTGGCGGGGCCTTCTCTACAGATTTGAATACCGACTGAGGACCTGGAGACGGAATCACGGGGCGAAAACAGAGGACGAAAAGCCTGAAAAACCGGGGAAGCGGAAACCGCAGGCTGCTGAACCGCAGCCGCTTATGGCTGTTCCATCCCTGGCCGCTACAGACAGTGAACCGGAGGCGATATCCGATCCGGATCTGCTGAGTTTCGGTTCCGATGAAGAAGACCCGGCTTCTGCAGCGGATGAATCCGTTCCCGAATCGGAACTGAGACATGATGAGCCTGACATTCCAGCGGAGACCGCTCCGGACGAAACACATGAGGAAACTCCCGGTGAGTCGGAGAGCGAAAATTTTGAAGTCTCGGAAAAGCTGACTGATGATGATATCAATTATGATGAGACGAGTCAGATTGAGCAGAGGCCCGAATATAAACTCCCCAGTGTGGATCTTCTGAATAACCCTGCAGAATCGCAGGAAGTGGATCCGGAAGAATTGGCTGAAAATGCGAAAATTCTCACCCAGACACTGATGGATTTCGGTGTGAGCGGCAAAGTGACACGCGTTGTACCGGGGCCTGTGGTTACATTGTATGAAGTGGAGCCGGCCACGGGTGTACGGGTAAACCGGATTTCAGTGCTGGCTGATGATATTGCCCGGGTGATGTCCGCCAAGCGCATCCGAATCATCGCACCCATACCCGGGAAAAATGTGGTCGGCGTGGAAATTCCCAACAAGCGTCCTGAAATTGTATATTTCAAGTCCATCGTTAATTCGGAAATATTTTCGAAAGGTTCGTCAGTCCTGTCCATAGCTCTCGGGAAAATGGTCAATGGCCAGCCTTTTATCTTTGATCTGGACCGGATGCCTCACCTGCTCATCGCCGGAACCACCGGATCCGGAAAATCGGTCTGTATCAATACTCTCATCATGTCCATCCTGTACCGGGCCAAACCGGATGAAGTAAAATTCATCATGGTGGATCCGAAAAAGCTCGAATTGTCCATTTACAAGGCGCTGGTCAATTATCACCTGATCACCAGTGAAGATATTGATGAATATGTGATTACATCTCCGTCCAATGCCGTCCTGGCTCTCCGTTCCGCCGAGGTTGAGATGGAACGGCGCTATACGGTTCTGTCCGAGGCGAAGGTCCGGAACATCGGTGAATACAATCAGAGGGCGGAGCAGTCCGGTGAGTACAGGCCTTTGCCCTATATTGTGGTGATTATCGATGAGCTTGCCGATCTGATGATCACTGCGAGCCGGGAGATAGAGGAACCCATCGCCAGACTGGCCCAGATGGCCCGTGCCGTCGGTATTCATCTGGTTGTGGCCACACAGAGGCCCAGTGTGGATGTCATTACCGGTGTCATCCGCTCAAATTTTCCTGCCCGCATCGCCTTCCAGGTTCCGACGAAAATAGACAGCCGTACCATTCTGGATACGGGGGGCGCAGAGAAGCTGCTCGGGAAGGGGGACATGCTCTTCCTGTCACCCGGCACCTCCGAACCGGTTCGCGTGCATAATTCCTATGTGGTGCTGGAAGAAATCGAAGCAGTTCTGGATCATATTTCCGGCCAGAGTTCAGACGCCGAGGAATTTGTTCTGCCATCGTCACAGACAGCTGAGGATAATTCCGATTCGGATGATTTCAGCGACAACAGCCAGCGGGATTCGCTTTTTGACGAAGCGCTCCGTCTCGTAGTTCAGCATCAGCAGGGAAGTATATCTCTGGTACAGAGGCGTCTGCGGGTCGGATACAGCAGAGCCGCCCGCCTCATTGATGAACTGGAACATGCCGGAATCGTGGGCCCCTTTACAGGCTCCAAGGCCCGGGAAGTACTGGTGGGTCCTGAATACATTGACCATATAGACAGTTATAACCGACCTGAAATAGGATTGTCCGAAGAGGACGAGGACTGATTCCCCACACCGGGACTCTTCTTCATGATATCGCAGAAGAAAATAATCATTCGATCTCTTGTTTTACTTGCCGCTCTCCTGGCTTCCGGCCTGATCGCGCAGGATATTCCCGGAAATGCGGATGCCGAGAACGCCAATTCAGCTATTTTTACTCTTTTTAACCAAACAGGAAACAATCTGACGTCCAATTTTATTACGGGAATCTGTGAAGATAGTCTGGGGCGATTGATTATCGGCACGGGAAAAGGGATGAATTTTTATAACGGCTATGAATTCTATACCGTACCTGTTCCCGGAGACAGTAATAATATCATGACCACAACCATTAGCGGAATGGTGATGGATAAAAAGGGTTTCATCTATTTCGGAAGCATGCTCAATGGCCTTTTTCGTTATGATCCGGCCCGGAACTCTCTGAAGAACATCCATATCTATCATAATCCCAATTTTCATAAAGACGATCTGATGGCGAGATTCAGTCAGCGAATACAATCACTCCTGTATCTGCCGGAAGACAGAATTATTTTCAGTTATTTTCACCAGAATGGATTTTTCACTCTCGATACAAGAACAGGTCATATCACTGAGTCGGCTGTCGGAAATGAAAGGGTTATCAATCGCATTGTTCAGGGGAGCGGAGATGATATTCTGATCATATGTACAGATGGATCCGTATTCCGATACGATTTCACTACAAATGCAATATCGTCGGTTGATTTACCGGAGCTGTGCAATAACTGCAGGATCAGCACTGCTTTCGTGGATTCCCGGAAAAACATTTGGTTCGCAACTGCAAATAACGGGTTGTTCAAAGTTAACGGCAATACGGTGGAATCTTTTCCGATGGACAGTGATAAAAACAGAGATATATACTACAGATCTTTTCTGGAAGATAAATTTCATAATATCTGGATCGGAACGAGTGAGGGGCTGTATCGCTACAATTCAGACGAGAGCTGGACACATTTTCAGTATCAGGGGAATACGGGCTTCAGTCTGCCCGTTGAAAATATCTGGTACCTCTTTATTGATTCCTCAAATTATCTCTGGATCGGAACGGATCACGGACTGGTAAGAATGATTACAGCGACGAATCTTGCGGGATACAAGGTTTTCCATGCAGATAAAACTCATCAGACTGATGTTACCTGCATGACGCAATTGAATACGAACCGATTTCTCCTTGGTACGAATAACAGCGGCCTGCAGATCTTTGATAATCGTGATGTATCGATAAAACCGCTAATGTGGGCGAATATGGACAGCGTTCTGAAGACGGGAAATGTGAGGAACTGTGTCCAATCCAATAATTATATTTACACAGT
The DNA here is from genome assembly GCA_046735395.1 of Fidelibacterota bacterium. Taxonomy (GTDB): domain Bacteria; phylum Fidelibacterota; class Fidelibacteria; order Fidelibacterales; family DSDE01; genus JBJKQR01. The sequence continues at coordinate 84,501 of JBJKQR010000012.1, forward strand.
TTTCGCACACCATGGCCTGTTTGAAGCGATGTTGAACGATTCCGAAGATCTGACCTTTCATCCCCTGAGTGTTCCCGGTTATAGCGGCGAAAGTAAATTACCTATGTTCCACAATCTGGGGGTTGACAGCAGGGGAAATGTCTGGATCTCCCTGCTTCGGGAAAACTCTATTCTGTATTTTGACCCGGTACACAGACAGTTTCATAATGTTTCTTTTCCGGACAGCATGCGTCAGAAAAATAGTTTTATAGTGCAGAAATTCTTCAACGACCGGGACGGAAACCTGTGGCTGGGAACCCGAAACGGCCTGTATGAATGGAATGGCCGGGAGATCATCGGACATCACAGTCAGATGGAAGACGGACGAAATTTCATAACTGGAATTCATCAGGATTCACACGGAGATATCTGGTATTCCGATCAAATGGAAGGCTTGAATACGATCGGAGATGACGGGGCTGTGAAAACCATTATTGCCAATCATAAAAAGGAATGGATTTTTGATTTTGAGCTGGATGAAAATGACAATGTGATCTGGTATACACAGCAGAAACATGGCCTGGGACGCTATGATATGGATCTGGGAACTACTTCTTTTCTGGGTTTGAATCAGGGATTGGCCGGAAATAATTATTACAGCCTTTTCTTTATTGATCCCTATGAAATCCTTCTTTTTGGAAATCAGGGCCTGAGTGCATATAACACGCTGACCGATCAGATCCTCAATTATACCAACGATCAGGGTTTCCGATTCTCCATCACGGTGGGGGCCACCTTTGTTAAAAAGAATGATAATTTGTTATTTGGTGGTCGGGACAATATTTTTTCCATTTCTCCCGAAGATCTGGTTCCGGAGATTCCTCACAAATCCGTATTATTCAAATCTGTTTTCATAAATAACAGGGAAGTCTTCTCCGGAAGCAGAAACGAGCATCATCAGCAGTACTTTTCGAAGAATCTGAACAGTAAACCTGTTATAAACATGTGGAGTGAGGATAAGATTATCAGTTTTGATTATTATTATATCGATCTGGTAAACGCGGACCAGACAAAGTATGCCATTAAACTTCTGAATGTGGATAATGACTGGCAGTACGTCGGGCACAAGCGAAGTGCCAGCTACGCTTTTCTGCCTCCGGGGAAATATGAGCTTCAGGTGATAGCGGCGTCCGCCAAGGGACTGTGGACACCCGAAACTGCGAGCCTTCAGATTTGGGTTCATCCGTCATTCTGGCAGACACGAACTCCTAAAGTATTGGGAATTTTGCTGTTATTGCTTCTGCTTTCGCTTTTTTGGTCTCTGCGAATTCGCCGGATCCGGGAACGGAACGCCTTTCTTCAGGAACACAATAAAAGTCTGGAAGAGGAAATCGAGAAACGAAAAACCATTGAAAAGGAAATTCGCAAACTCAGTACGGCTGTGGAGCAGTCACTGGAATCCATTGTGATTACCGACCTGTCAGGAACTGTGGAATATGTCAATCCGGCTTTTTTGATAACCGCAGGAATTAAATTGGATGACTGCCTGGGTTGGCCAATCGGGAAATTGCTCGGAAATGACTATTCCGATAAAACGATGGCTTTTAAAATATACAAGGCTTCAATATCTGCAGATAAAAATACCATTTTTGAATATCAGCGCGCTGATGGAAATGTACTCCGGCTGATTGAAACAGTCTCTCCCATTTCCATCGAAGAAAAGGTTGAGAAAGTACTTTATATTTTTCACGATATCACCCAAATAACCAAGATGGAAAAGGAACTGGAACTGTCCAGAAAGATGCGCGCAGTCGGAACCCTTGCCAGCGGAATCGCTCACGATCTGAATAATATACTGGCATCCATCAGGCTGAATGCCGACCTCATCGCCCGTGCCACTGATTTTTCCGAAGAATCACAACTGGATATGAATGAACTGGTCGACTCGACGAACAAGGCGAAGAATATCGTTCGCCAGATTGTTGAATTTTCCAGACAGGAACCGGCATCCCTTCTGCCCATTAACCTCAGTGAAGTTCTGGAGGAAAATTCACGCGTGCTCCAGTCCATAGCCCGTGACGGGATTGATTTCCAGCTCTCTGTGGAGAAGGAGATGTATATACTGGGTGATAAAACGAAGCTTTTTCAGATTATGATCAATCTGGTGACCAATGCGGTGGATGCCATTGAAGGCAAGGGCGTGATACAGATCATCCTGAAACAGCAGTTACTTCGGGATGAAGATCTGGCCGCCTATCCCGGCAAACAGCCTGGTCAGTATTGTGTTCTGTCGGTACAGGACAGCGGTTGTGGCATTTCACGGGAACATATCAACCAGATTTTCGATCCCTTTTTCACCACAAAGCAGGTGGGGAAGGGAACAGGCCTCGGTCTGTCCATTATTCGGTCAATTATAGAGAATTTCAAGGGTATTATTACGGTGGACAGCAACCCGGGGCAGGGAACTGTCTTTACTCTCATCTTTCCTCATTATCTATCTGAACGCAAAAGCTGATATAAGTCGCTGATGATTCACCGGCAAAGACTGTCTGAATTCTTCAGACCGTCGGAACTGCGGATCAGGACCAGAGAATCAATTGGATCATCGAGATATTTTCTATGAGATGTTCCCGATGACGGGCAAGTTCGCTCTGATCCAGCAGAAAAATGTCGGCCGAATCGCCGTGCCGGGTTCCAAACAGCCGGTAGGTGCCATTTTCGGTGCTGAGAATTTTATCACAGACACAATCAGGATTCTCTTCAAATAAATCATTCAGAGTCAGAGCCGAATCTCCGGAGAAACAGCTGAACAGGGATTTACCTCCGTTTGCGATATCCTGAAAGTCGGATATCATCTTACCGGAATGGCTGAGCACGTGCCCGTTGCCATCCACTCTGAAAAACAGGGACTGGGTACCGAGAAGCTTGTCCACAGCAGACTTCTGTTCACTGATGAGAACCCGTTCGATATGCTTTCTCTGGCTGATATCATTGAAGCTGCCCTGGATTCCTTCCAGTTTTCCCTTGTTGTAGAATTGAGACATTTTGATTTCACACCAGCCTTCGCTGCCGTCTTTCCGGAAAAATTTGGCCTGATAGAGAATCGGCGCCGTCATGCCCCGATTTTCCTCCAGTAGCGAATCAAACTGTTTTTTCAGTTTGTCAGTGGTTGTTGCCTCAAATAATTTATTGACATCGTTTTCGATAAAATAATCAGGTTCATACCCTGTCATGGAAAATACGGAGGGGGAAACAAAGGTGAAATTCCTGTTGAAATCCGCCGTCCAGATCACATCTCGTGTGTTTTCTGATATGAGCCGGTATTTTCGCTCGCTTCGTTCCAGTTCAATTTCCGCAGTCTTCTGATCCGTGATATCGGTGGTGGCGGTGATGATTTGTCGGAAACCTGTCGGGAGATAATCCACGACCATATCGCTTCGCAGCCAGCGAATGCTTTTATCTGCATGAATAATGCGGAATTCAAAAGAGACGGCTTCGTCAAACGCGCTGTTGAAGTTTTCGAAGTGTTCGGCGACAAAGGCGATGTCATCCTTATAAACGATATTCAGAATGGATTTGGGATCATTATTGAAAAATTCCTTCGGATACCCGGTTACCTGTTCAACAACCGGAGACATATAGCTGAACAGTTCCTGCCCGTTTTCATACATCTTCTTGCTCCAGATATAACTGGGCTGGTAGTTCAGCATTTTCTTGAATTCTTCCAGCCGGTACTCCAGATTCTGAATCATGTCCCTGTATTTACCCATATCACGGATAGTAATGATAATACGGTCCATTTTTGATTCACCCCGCGTCATCAGAGCCATATGCGTATCACCGATAAAACGGTCTCCGATCTTGGGAACGAAGGTCGTTTCGGAACGCAGGTAACCCGTCTGGTCGGCTAGGGAATTCAGCTGTTTCTGAAATCCCTCCTTGTCGCGCATGCTGATGAAATCGTAAATACTTTTATTCAACAGATCCGAGTTGATACGGGTTCCGAGAATCTTCAGGGACTGCCGGGAAAAATCCTTGATCGTACCGTCCGTTCCCAGAATGAGTACGGAATCGGGAAGAATCTCCATAAGGGAGTGATAGACATCGATGGAATATCTGACATTTTCACTCATGATGAATGAATTCTGAATGAGGACACCCAGTATGTGGCGGGTTTTGGCATCAATCAGGATGGGGCGCAGAAAAAGCGTGAATGCGGTGATTTCGGCACTTGTTCCGGTGTTTTCCGTCTGATCCTTTTCGTTATGGCCTTCAAGAACCCGTTTGAAGACGCTTTCTGCCGATCTGCCGGATTTCAGGGGAAATATCCGGTCAACAGGCAGGATCTGATCCGGATCAGCAGTCAGCCCGAATCGCTGTTCAAAGGATGCATTGCAGCGGATGAGCCTGTATTTTTCATCCAGATTGAAGACCAGCTGGCCCGGTAGTGCGTTCATGAATTGCTGTAACAGATCAGGGTTTTCAGTCATCTTTTTTCCCTCCAGAGCAGCACATCTGTATGCCTTGTGTTGATACCCTGCGAATATACGGAAAAATCCCGCTGAATTCGCAGCGAAAATTCGGAATTCCCGGAATTATGCGGATCCGGCCCCGGCCTGTTTGAAATTGTATTCAGTACCTTCATTTTTCAGTTCAGGAGATAACCGTACTGGCGCATGAGGGGGCGGAACCGGCGGGCGGGATGTCCGAGAATACGGCTCAGTTCTTCCCAGAATTGGGGGCCATGGTTGAGATGCCGGGTATGACAGAGCTCATGCAGGATGACGTAATCCATGAGATCTTCGGGCAGATAAATCAGTTTGGCGTTCAATGACAGGTTGCCTTTGGAAGAGCAGCTGCCCCAGCGGGTCTTCTGAGTTCGTATTGTTATCTGGCGGTATTCAAACTGATGCTGCTCTGCCAGCGTCCGGCAGCGATTCCGGATTCGATCTCCGGCCTCGCGGATATCATCCGGGCTCATTCGGGGTGTCGCTACGGGTTTCTGTGCTCGTTCACGGATTTTCCGTGCAAAGAAATCCCGGTTTGCCAGAAGCACGGATTCAACCTGTGACAGGCGTATCCGCGGCGGATAGCTGACCAGCAGCGCCCGACCTTCCAGGCGGATGCGGATATGCTTATTTCTGCGTCTGCACCGGTACTCCACGAGACCCAGATCTTCATATTCCTTCGTATCGCAGCGAAGGATCATCCTTTGGCTCCGCTTTTGGCCAGGGCATCCACTTTTTCATTCCAGAGATTGCCTGTGTGGGCCGGCACCTTGACCCAGTCGATCTTCAGGCCGGACAGATTGGCCATGAAATCCCGGTAGGCTGCCGTGACCGGGTTTTTTGCCTGCCAGGATCGGTTCGCCCAGTTGCGGATTCCCAGATAATCAAAATGAATGGAAACGTGCACCAGGCCCCGAGATCTGCACCATTTGACAGCTTCCATCGCGGCCTTCAGTTCACCGCTGATCTGTCTGAGCGGAAGCAGCTTCTCATCCGTCAGGGAGCCGGAAAGTTCCTGAATGCATGTGCCGTTCTCCAGAACTAAAAGGCCCCAGCCGATGCGGTTGTCCATAAAGGATCCGTCAATATATATTTCATATCCCTGCCGATGTGTTTCCCGGCCTTCATAAATGGCGTAGAGCTCACCTTCATACGTCTTAACAGTGAGTTCATGGAAACGGGGTGAAAATGATTTTTTACTGGGTTTGTAGTACAGCACCACTTTCCCGAGTTTGAGGCCATCATGACTGACATGAAGCTTGACGGAATAATCGCGGTAGGAATCGGGATCGATACGGGCTTCAAACCCGGCATTATGAAGCCGGGATCCGTATTTCTCAGCGGCGTTCTGCAATTCGTTATAATAGGGACTGGTCATATATCTCCGTTTGATCTTTTGACAAAGTTATCAAAATCGTGACATTAATTCCGATAAAAAAAGTTCAGAAATAAAAAACGGGTCTTTTCATGCGGACTCTCTCGGCAATTTCCTGTAAACTACAGCATGTTTCAATTATCTGATCACATTTTGTTCGAGGACAATCATCTGCTGGTTGTCAATAAGCCGGCGGGCCTTCCGGTACAGAAGGATGCGAGCGGTGACCGATGTCTGACGGATTATGCGGAAGAGTATCTGCGAATCCGCTATGAAAAGCCGGGGCGCGTGTACCTGGGCCTGGTTCATAGGCTGGACCGGCCGGTATCCGGAGTGATCGTAGTGGCCAGGACCTCAAAGGCCGCCGAACGCCTGAGCCGGCAGTTCGCGGATCATCAAAATGAAAAAATATATCTGGCCTGGGTGGATGGGATCGTCCCTCCGGCATTTGATCTGGAGAATTACCTGCTTCGTGACGGAAAACGCTGCATCGTCGGCAGGGAAGAGGAGGGGGGCAAATTCGCCCGGCTGCATGCACAACGGATCGAAATACGTGGCTCACTGAGTCTGGTTCGGATCAGGCTGGAAACCGGCCGGCATCATCAGATTCGCTGCCAGTTCGCCCATGCAGGATTTCCTGTGGCCGGGGATGGCTTTTATGGTTCACAGATCCGTTTCCGGAAGGGAAAAATTGCCCTTCATGCCTATATACTCCGACTGGAGCATCCGGTTAAGAAGGAAACTCTTGAATTGACGGTTCCGCCTGACTGGAGCGGAAACTATGCTGTTTCAGTGACAGAATGAATATATGACTTCGTCCAGAAACCGGGCGACTTTTTCTACAGATGCAATATTCAGCCGTTCATCCGGGCTGTGGGGCGATTCGATAGTGGGGCCGATGGAGATCATGTCCATTCCGGCATATTTCGAACCGATAATTCCACATTCCAGACCGGCATGAATAATTTCCACTTTGGCTTCTTTGCCGAATTTTTTCAGGTAAACCTGCTGACAGCGCTTGAGGAGATCGGATTCGAAATTCGGTTCCCAGGACGGATAGCCATTCCCGGACTTCACGGAGGCTCCGGCCAGATTGCCGATGGCTTCAATCCGGGCCGTCAGGGCAGACAGAATACTCATCTGTGAGCTGCGCTGACTGAGCTGAACGGATATTTCATTATTTTCAAAACGGATTCGTGCAAGATTGGAAGAGCTTTCGACAAGACCGGAAATGCGCCGGCTCATGCTGTTTACACCATGAGGAAGTGCCAGAAGCATGGATATAAGCCGCGTCTGGAATTCTTCACTCATGACCATTCCCGATTCATCCTCCGCCGGTTCGAGGAGTACGCGGACAGTACCTTCGGTGCCGGCATATTCTGAAACAAAAAAAGCGGCACATTCATCGAGTGATCTCCGGATTTCCGTCAGATCATCGGGCGACAGTGCGATGAGGGCACGGGCCTCCCTGGGAATGGCGTTGTGGGCCGTTCCGCCATGAATGGACAGGAGGCGAACTCTGCCTTTCAGGGTGTGCAGCGCGCGGGCGAGAAATTGAATGGCATTTGCCTTCTGTTTGTGAATGTCCACGCCGCTGTGTCCGCCGCTGAGGCCGGTCACTTTCAGTAAATAGACGGAAAGATCCTGATCGAGCGGAGTCATGTCCGGCTTGAGGGTGATGCGGGTATCGCGTCCTCCGGCACAGCCGATGGTGAAGACTCCCTCATCTTCCGAATCGATATTGATGAGGATTTTGCCATCAACAAAATCCGGAGACAGGTTATTTGCGCCGGTCAGGCCCGTTTCTTCATCTACCGTAAACAGCAATTCCATGGGCGGGTGGACGAGATCGGGATCGGTTGCCGCGGCCAGTGCCATGGCCAGAGCGATGCCGTTATCAGATCCCAGTGTGGTACCGTCCGCATGCAGCCAGCCATCTTCAAGGATATGCCGGATCGGATCATGAGCAAAATCGTGGACCGTATCCTCATTCTTTTCACACACCATGTCCATATGCCCCTGCAGCACGACGATCTGAGCATCCTCATTTCCCGGAGTGGCGGGTACACGGATCAGAACATTGTTGAAGGTATCGCGTTTGGTCTGAAATTTATGTTCATCAGCCCAGCTGCACAGCCAGTCTGATATCTTCTTTTCATTTTTCGAACAGCGCGGAACTTTATTGATCTGTTCGAATTCTGTCAGGATACGTGTGAGTTGATCGGACATATTTTCCCTCGTCATTAATGGAATGAATTTACACATTAAGGAGGCTGAATGCAGGTATTTTCTCATCGGAACAGGTTATGGAAAAGCTTGGGACCGACACGGTGCATTCTCACAAAAATTTTGTATATTTGGCAGGAAAACGGAGGTCGTTATGTACAGGGAAAATTTAAAGCTGATACGCGAGCTGATGGCACGTGAGAATATTGATTTTTGGTATGTCAGCGGTTCGGATCCACACCAGAGTGAATATGTGGCGGAACGGTGGCGAAGCCGGGCATGGCTGAGCGGATTTACAGGATCTGCAGGACGAATCATTATATCCCAGGATATGGCCGGGCTGTGGACGGACTCACGATATTATCTGCAGGCAACGGCTCAGCTGGCAAACAGCGGGTTCACTCTTTTCAAAGACGGGATGCCGGAGGTACCGAATCCGGAGCAATGGCTGAAAAACAATTTCAAGGCCGGGCAGTGTCTCGGTTTTGATGCCGCCACGGTTTCAAGGGAAAAATATACGGAACTCAAGCAGCTGCTGGCTGATCTGAATGCTTCATTTTATACATCAGATGACCTTGTTCAGAAAATATGGACTGATCGTCCGGAAATGCCGGCGACCCGGGTCTGGAATTTTCCGGTGGAATACTGTGGTGTTGCTCGGGAAGAAAAACTGAAGACGATGCGGGAACGGATGAATACGCTTGATGCCGATGCCATATTGCTTGCGTCTCTGGATGATATTGCCTGGCTGCTAAACTACCGCGGCTCAGATGTGGATTTCAGCCCCGTCGCCCTTGCCTATTTCCTGCTGAAACTGAATACAGCGGATCTGTACATTGTTGAATCCAGGCTGGAGGCAGACCTCGCCAAACAGCTGAAACAGGCCGGCGTGAAAATTCATCCCTATGAGGATGCCGCGAATCTTGACCGTGAACTGACCGTGAAGGAAAAAATACTGCTTGATCCGAAGCGAATTCCCGTAAAAATGATACAGGGACTGCCGACGGGCGTGAGAGTGAAAGAGATACGTGACATCAGCACGGATATGAAAGCCGTGAAGAATGAAACGGAACTGGCGGGCATGAAATCGTCTCATGTTCAGGACGGTGCAGCCATGGTGAAATGGTGGCTGTGGTTTGAATCGAATATAGGCCGCATTCCGATGGATGAAATCAATATTACGGATACGCTGGCCGAGTACAGAAGTCAGGGCGTGGGCTTTGAAGGGCTGAGCTTTTCACCCATTGCCGGGTTCGGTGCCAACGGAGCCATCGTTCATTATTCCGCGACCCCTTCATCCGCCGCCAGGATTACTGAAAACGGAATTCTGCTGCTGGATTCGGGAGGCCACTATCTGACCGGTACGACAGATATTACCCGGACTTTTGCCGTCGGAAAACCCGGCTCCGATGAAAAGAAACATTATACTCTCGTTCTGAAAGGACATCTTGCGCTGGCTGCGGCCACATTTCCGAAGGGAACGACCGGGAGCCGCCTGGAACTGCTGGCGCGTCAGCCGCTGTGGAAGCAGGGCCTGAATTACGGACATGGTACAGGCCATGGAGTGGGACACTATCTGAATGTGCATGAAGGGCCGGCCGGCATTTCTCCCCTGAATCATCTGCCCCTCGAAAAGGGAATGGTCTTAAGCAATGAACCGGGATTGTATTTTGAGGGTGCCTATGGTATCCGCATTGAAAATATGGTGGCCGTGAAGGACAGCAGCGAATTTCCCGGTTTTCTTTCCTTTGAAAACCTGACCTGCTTTCCCTATGATCTGAATCTGATTGATGAATCACTTCTCAGCCCGGAAGAAAAGGAACAGATAAACCGGTACCATCGTTTCGTACGGAAAAGTCTGGATCCATGGTTGAATGAGGAAGAAAAAACCTTTCTGGCCGGAAAGACGAATGAGCTGAACTGAGCAGATGAAGAAAATGCCCGAAGCATTTTTAACAGGGGTGAAGCGTGAGCGGAAACGCCTTCCGCAGCCGGGTGTCATGTCCCGTCGGACCGAAAAATATGAATTGAAGATCATAGCCAGGTTTGATATATTTCATGCTGGTTTTCGGGGACGGCGAAAACCCTCTGCACCGATTTGCGCCCCTGTAGCTCAGGAGGATAGAGCACAGGTTTCCTAAACCTGGTGTCGCCCGTTCGAGTCGGGCCAGGGGTACTGAGATAAAAAAGAAGGATGTTGACCTATGTTGCAAGCCAGAAAAAAAATTGCCCGTAAGGAATTGAAGAAGGACCCGTTTTTCGAAAAAATCGATCAGAGTGTGAGACTGTACAATCAGAATAAACGTATGATTTATTCACTGGTTGTCGTACTCATTGTCATTGCCGCTGCATTCATGCTGTACAAATACTCCATGGATGCCAGGAACACCAAGGCCGCTGCCCAGTTCGGGATTGCACAGCAGTATCTGGATCAGGGAGATTTCGACAGCGCGGAGAGCCGTCTCAATGAATTACTGATGTCAGGCGCCGGTAAACATTACAAGGGACTCGCCAGCTATTACCTGGCTTATACCGCGATGACGCGTCAGGATTATGATAAGGCAAAGCAGCTTTTTAATGATTATCTGAATAATTATCATAACAATGATCTCTTCAATCAGGCTGCCCTCTCAGGGCTTGGGGAAATCGAAGAGGGAAGCGGCAATTATGCAGGAGCCGCGGATTATTTCAGGCAGGCCGCTGAAATCAGTGAATCATTCCGTGAGGATTTTACATTGCTGAGTGAGGCTTTTTCGTGTTATATCAAGGCCGGGGACATGAAGGGCGCTGGTGACATTTACAAACTCATGAGTGCTGATAAATCCATTGCGAAAAATTATTCCAACGATCTGAAGACGCTGAAGAGCCTGCTGGATAATTAAATCGGACGGCCCTCGTCCCTATCTACAATAATTGGAGCTTGTCCGGGCGTGATGAATCCTATAAATTCTCGCATGACAGAGCTGCCGGCGCTGCAATTAGATGAATCGGACCTTGTGTGGGAGACCCTCCGTGAGTTTATTCAACATCCGCGGAGAGTTGAACTGGACAAACCCATCTATGATCAGCTGGTCAGAACCCGATTGTACGTGGAGGCGGAAATCCGCAGGAATATAGCTATTTATGGCGTAAATACCGGTTTCGGCCGTCTGGCTTCCATTCAGATTCCCGGTGACCAGCTGGAAGAGCTGCAGGAAAACCTGATTCTGTCCCATGCTGCCGGTGTAGGTAAACCTGTTCGGAAGGATATTGTCCGGCTCATGCTGCTCATCAAGATTCAGAGTCTGACGCGGGGATATTCCGGTATCCGTCCCGAGGTGGTGGACGGACTTCGATTTTTGCTCAATGAAGATCAGATACCTGTCGTTCCTGAACAGGGTTCTGTGGGAGCCAGCGGAGATCTGGCGCCGCTGTCACATATGACGCTTCCGCTGCTGGGCCAGGGTGAGATCTGGTCGGGTGAAGGCAGCAGAAAGTCCTCTGAAATGCTGAGCGAGTACGGCCGGCAGCCGCTGAAGCTGCAGGCGAAGGAAGGATTGGCCATCATCAATGGCACCCAGTCCATGACGGCTCACGGTTTATATGCGCTGATGGTTGCCGAACGGCTTCTCTTCAGCAGTGAACTGATCGTGGCGGCTACGGTGGATGCCATGAAAGCGTCTATAAATCCATTTTTTGAAGGTGTGCATCGCGTCAAGAAATCGCCTTTTAACCAGGCGGTTGCATCCCGCATCCGAACCTACCTCCGGGACAGCCGCATCCTTGAAAGTCATAAACATTGCGGGAAGGTACAGGATCCCTATTCCATCCGCTGTGTGCCTCAGGTTATCGGGGCCATCTGGGAGGCCTTTGCGCACGTGAAGGAGATTCTGGTCAGGGAAGCCAATGCCGTTTCCGATAATCCGCTCATCTTTCCCGAAGAAGGGAAAATTGTATCCGGGGGAAATTTTCATGGAGAATCCATCGCCCTCACCCTTGATTATTTATCCATGGCCATGGCCGAGCTGGGCAGTATCAGCGAACGCCGAACGGCCAATCTGGTTGATAAAAATATGAGTGATCTGCCGGCTTTTCTCGTCGAGAACGGCGGTATCAACAGCGGGTATATGATTGCTCATGTGACAGCTGCGGCGCTTGTCAGCGAAAATAAAGGGCTGGCTGTTCCGTCCAGTGTTGACAGTATTCCGACCTCTGCAAATCAGGAAGATCACGTCAGCATGGGACACCGGAGCGCCGTCAAACTGCTTGCTGTCTGTGAAAATGTTTCGGTTATCCTGGCCATTGAGCTGCTGGCTGCGCTGCAGGGAATTGAATTCAGACACCCGGATCAAAGCAGCCAGACAGTTGAAAAGATTTACAGCCATGTCCGGAAATCAGTTCCCTACTGGGACAGGGACAGGCAGATGAACCATGATATAGAGAAAGTGAAGCGGATGCTGATCAGCGGAGAATTTCTGCAGTACGCTCAGACTGAAGGAGAAGAGGGAATTGGCTAAGAAACTGATCAGTGAGACGACCGTACGACAGGCTCTGCGAAGGGGGGAAGCGCTGGTCATCGGACCCGGAGATATTGTTACACCTTCAGCGCGAGACCTGATACGCTCTTCTAATATTCCTCTGCAAAGTGCTTCCGACTCTGTTGTTAAATCTGCACATCTTCCTCTTCAAACGCGGATCCACCGGAAGGAATCTGAGGTATTTGCGGGCCGTAAGACCATTGCAATCGGCTCGGATCACGGCGGCTTCCCCATGAAGGAATTGATCCGCGAATATGTTGTGAGCCTGGGTTTTGATGTGGTGGATTACGGGTGTGACAGCCCGGAACGCACCGATTACCCCATTTATGCAGCGGCTGTCGCGAAAGCTGTGGCAAAGGGAAGCGCCTTCCGGGGTATTATCGTGGACGGAGCCGGAATCGGTTCGGCCATTACCGCAAATAAATTCAAAGGAATTCGGGCCGCGATGGCCTATGATACGCTCACAGCAAATAATTGCCGGGAGCATAATGACGCCAATGTCCTGTCACTCGGCGGACTGCTGCTGGGCGTGACTACGGTAAAGGAAATCGTCAAAATATTTCTGACGACTGAATATGACCGGCGTCATCAGAATCGTATTGATATGATTGAAAGTATTGAAGCTGACAATTTTAAATCATAAAAGTGACCGGAAACAAAAAAAGGGCAGTAAAAACTGCCCCGGAAAAATTTCACACCGAAGGGTCTATGCCAGTCGGGTGTTTACAGCCTTGGCGAGTTTTGATTTCCGGTTCGCGCCGCTATTCTTATGAATGATACCTTTCTGAACAAGACGGTCGATAACGGAAACAGCGCTCTGAAATGCACTGGTGATATCCTCACCGCCTTCTGCAGCGGAAACCTTCTTGATAGCAGTCTTCATAAGAGATTTATAATGGCGGTTACGCAGATTCGCCTTCCGGGCTTGTCTGATTCTTTTTTTGGTCGAACTTTTATGTGCCATGTGTCTCCTCGTTTGTTGCTTTTTCCAAAGCCACGAAAAATATTACCAAATTTTATTAAAGTCAAGTTATAAGCATGCTCTTTTTCCTTAAAATACTGCTGTTTTTGTTGTTGATACCTGTTTTTCTGATTTTTGCCATTCTACTTATTCCAACGAAGATCAATGTAGTTGGTGAACGAGGCGAGGACAGCATCGATGTCCTGGGCCGTCTATTCTGGGTGCCCTGGCTGCTGGAACTGCGGGGACGTTTCAGCGACGGAAACGTTACCCTCAGCCTCCTACTGCTGGGCCTGACTTTTCCCATCTCGTCCGGAGGCGGTGAGAAGCCGGAAAAAGCGGCCGTGACGCCTGGACAGAAGACCGGTGAGAAGCGGAAATCATCGGCGAAGGCGGAAAGTAAAAAATATGGTATTGCAGGGTGGAAAGCTTATTATCATAGAAACCGGGAGGATCTCCATAAGGTTCTGAGACGCTTTTTCCGAATGGGCAAGGGTATTCTGCGCCATTCATTCGGCCTGAAGATTCAGGAGCTCCATATCCTCTACGGGGGAGAGGATCCCTATGCGGTTCATGAGCTTCAACGCCGATATCTGGCTGTACAACCCCTTATTCCAAGCGCAATATCAGAGAGGGCTTCACTCAGGTTCAGATATGATCAGAAGGGGATTCAGGGGAAAATTAATCTGTTTTTTTATATAAATCTATATAGTATATTATTTCGATTCATCGTGATGCTGATGCAAGCAATCAGAATCAGGAGACTTGTAAAGGATTATGGCAATACGTGATACATTGGACAGTTTGCTGGCGAAAGTCAAGGATATTGCCCGCACAAGCACCGTATTCGGCGATCCCATCATCATTGGTGACATCCGCATCATTCCTGTTTCTAAAGTAAGCGTAGGCTTCGGCTCCGGAGCTATGCAGAACAGCCGGCCCCAGGACCGTACCCGGGACAGTGAGGGAATGACCGGCGGCTTTTCCATCGTACCGGTGGCTCTGCTGGTTGTGCAGGATAATGAAAGTAAATTGCTGTTACTTGATAAACAGGAACAGAATCTGTCAAAGATGATGGATCTGGTTCCTGATATTCTCGATCGATTTGTCCCTAAAAAAAACACTGAGAGAGGAGCTGATTCCTGATGGATATTGATTTTTTACGTCAAATACCGATTTTTGAGGAATTGTCGGATGATCAGCTGGATAATATTGTCAAACTGATTATCCATCGGAATTACCGTAAAAATAATCTGATTCTTCTGGAGGAGGATTTTGGGGATACCCTGTTTATCATCAAGGAGGGATCCGTTAAAATTACCCGAATCAATGAAGAAGGCAAGGAAGTGATTCTCAGCATTCTTCGGGATGGAGAATTTTTTGGTGAAATGTCGCTGTTCGATGGAGAAAGCCGGTCCGCAAATGTGATTGCCATGGAAGATTCGGAAGTCATGATCATCAAACGCAGTGATTTCATGGAGATGCTGGAGCGCTATCCCAAAGTAGCCATTTACCTTCTTGAGGAACTGGCGAGACGTATTCGGAACAGCGACCGTCATATCGAATCCCTCAGTCTGTCTGACGCGGAACATCGGGTCGGATCCGCAATTCTCCGGCTTGCCGAGGATCTGGGCGTTCACCGGGCCGGTATTGTCAGTGTGGATGACATGCCACTGCAGCAGGATATTGCAAATATGGCCGGAACGTCCAGGGAAACCGTTTCCCGGATGTTGAAAATGCTTGAACAGAAAAATCTGATTGAGCGGGATGGCCGAAGACTTAAAATCATCAATTATTCAGAATTCGTTCGAAGTTTTTCGAAATAATTTTCCTGTATAAAACAAAACAGCTGCCTTCGAAAGCAGCTGTTTTTTTATTCTGTACAAAAAATAGTATTCAGGCGAAAATATTCAGATGCTGGGATGTATCTCCGGTAACCTGATCCATCACCTGCTGCAGCGCTTTTTCAGATTGCTGATAATCCTGTGTCGCAGCGGATGTTTCATTTGCCGAGGCCTGTTCAGTCATTTTTGCCTTTTCTGCATCAGCTTCTTCCCGGCTCAGCTCAATCTGGCTCTCCTGTTTTGATTTTTCTGCTTCTGCAGCAACTTCCTTGTCCTTGCGGGACGGTTCCTTGGGTGCCAAGGCCGCTTTATAGATTATATCCTGTTTTTTAATATTCTCCTGGGGCTCGGGTTCCTTGGCTGTATCCAGCTGGGTTTTACCGCCGATGGCGTACTGCTTGTTGTCGGGCCCGGTCTGATAGGTATAGGTTACGGTCCCGGCGTATTTACCCGCAACTCGTTTATGCGCCATTTCATGATCCCGGACTTCCTGATCCCTTTTTCTCAGTTCCTCCAGATATTTCTGCTCAGACGCGCTCAGATCAAGCTCAGCATTCATCCTGTTCTTGTCATCTTTAGCAGAGATATCATTAACCCGGGTGGGTTTTTTTACCGGACGGGACTCCGTCGTATCGACCTCACTGGCCGGGGCTCCCTGCTGATAGGCTGCCTTGTAAAAGCCATCCGTTATGTTCATGCCTTCTATCATGTTTCATTATACGGAGAAAATGCTGTTTTGTCAAATATTATTTTCATTATAAGCTATTAATAATTATAATGTTAGTGATTATTAATCATTGCGCGTAAATTTTCCGTAATATTCATTTTGCCGAAAATTAATTTGATAAATTTGATAAAAAAATTAAAGTTTCTCAAAACTCATCCGATAATGTGGGGGAAGATGGTGAAATTCATAGCGATCTCTTCCTAAACATAAATGAAAAGTCAGCGGCTGTCAATGAATTTGTAATTATGCCATATGTTTTCCTGATATGGCGGCCTGTTCCACAAATAGAGAAACAGTGTTCAAGAGCCGGTTGCTGTGAAGGTCAGCCTGCTAATGACCGGAAGATGATCGGAATATCCGCCCCGGAAGCGGAAACGCTCATAGAATCTGTCGATTCCCTGATCCTCTGGATCGCTACGCAGGAGGGCCGGATAGCGAAGGGGATGACTATGCACCTCGACTGAAGTTTCTGACTCCCGGGCAAAAATCAGCATATGATCGTAGCAGATCCAGCGATCCTGATAAAAATAGGTTGCAGGTCTGGAAATAGTACTATCAGTCAGCAGTGTGAGCTGATTCCGGAAGGGATAACTGCAAATCAATTTCAGCGAACTGTCTGATTTTTCATCATTGAAGTCACCGGTCAGAATCAGCAGATCCGCCTTCCCGGACCTGTTATCCATATACCTTACAATTTGTTTTGCCAGGCACACTCTCATCGTATCCCCGTCTTTGCCCCGATTATAGCGGGAGGGAGCATGAACCACAAAACAGGAAATAATCTTCTCCGCATATTGAAAATCAGCATGGAGGATATCCCGCGTTGGAAAGGGCAGGGACTGAGCCGGGATATATTCCGCAGACAGAAGGGTACAGCGGCTTTTCCGGTAAAGGAGTGCTACATCAATACCCCGCGGATCCGGGGAATCCTGATGAAGGATTTCCCAGTCCCGGCTGAAGAGGAACTTTTTACGCAAATCCTCGAGGACCCGGCGGTTCTCAATTTCAGCCAGGCCGATCAGGTCCGCATGAGCCATATTGAGAATATGAGCGATATTTTCACATTTCACAGTATAGGCTGCAGCTGTGTAACCCGGATAATTCATAGGTGTGTAGGCTTTATCATCAATGCTTCGGTCACGGCTCGGATGAAAAAAATTCTCCGTATTCCAGAACAGTATTTTCAATGGACGATTCTTATCACTGCATGATAAAGTCAGACACGTGATCATACAAAGGTAGAGCAAATGCTTCATTCAGGACCGGCTCCCAGGATTCAGTAAGACATAAAAAAAAATAGGGCCTGCACCCCGGGATAGCAAGTATTACCTTGCAGTGACCTATCCATGCTGCGTGATTCTACTTATTCGCAGTACGAATAATGAGTGCAGATGTGTCAAATCAGAAAAGTTAAAGAGATAAATCTTTATGGATGCAGGAGAAAATCGCTGATGTCCCGGGGCCGTGAGGCGCTGAAAGCATGGGGCAGAGCCAGCAGTTCATCTCTGTTTCCATAACCCCACAGACAGGCGATGGCCGAAAGGCCGGCATTGCGGGCGAAGATCAGGTCTACGGTAGAATCTCCGATCATCGTGCACTGATCCGCAGAAAGGGGAAGGTCTTGCTGCACCTGCTCGAATATCCGCTTATCAGGTTTTCTCCAGGGATAACTATCGCCCCCGATGATACGGGTAAAATATCCGCTGATCCCGTAGCCGTCCAGCATGGTTCGGGTAATGGATTCCATCTTGTTGGTAATGAGAATGAGGGTGTAGTTTGCCGCCAGATCATCCAGCATCTCCGGAACACCTTCATACAGGGATGTTCCCTCCAGACAATGCCGGGAATAAATGCGGATATAGCTGTCGAGAAAGCGTTTTTCCAGGCCGGGATCCACACAGCGGTCATCCTCGCCGGACAGAGACGTTGACAGGGTTCTCTGCACCAGTGAGGGAATTCCGTTTCCCACAAAGGAGCGGATCGTCTCATCGGGTAGGATGGGAAAGGAAAATTCCTTCAGGCAACGATTTAAGGCGCCTGTCAGTCCGGGCAGTGAATCCGACAGGGTGCCGTCAAAATCAAAGGCGATCAGTGGTTTTGAGATGGATTCTCTCCCTGTAATTTCTGACATCCCGGGCAGAGGCCGTAAACATGAAGATAGTGATTGAAATATTTAAAATGATTCCGGCTGCAGATCTGTTTTGCTTCCGGGATGCTGGTTTCATTGTTGAATTCAACGATACGCCCACAGCGGATACAGACGAGATGATCGTGATGGGACTGGCCGGTTTTGATCTCGTAGCGTGCCTTGCCGTCACCGAAGTCATATTTGTCCACAAGTACATTCTGGCTGAGTACGTCAAGGGTGCGGTAAATCGTGGCCCGGCTGACGGTGATGCCGTTCCGGGTCAGGTCGCTGAGAATGAGTTCGGCATCAAAATGTGCCTTGTTTTCAATAATATATCTGAGAATCTCCCGCCGTTGTGTCGTGATTCTCAGAGCAGACTTTTTCAGAGCTCCGATCATTGTTTCAAACAGTCGGATATCATCCATGGGACGTCAGACCCTTTCAACGAACTTTTCTGCAATGGCTTTCACGATACCCCCTGAGAAGGCGATTTTCAGGATGCGCTGGTCGCTTTTCTGGATGGACAGGACTTTTCCCCGTCCGAAGATTTTATGTGAAACCATCATGCCTTTGCTGATCTCGCCCTGATCGGACGAAGCGGAGGAAGGGGTGGCAGAGGTCTGAGTGAATATGCGTTGGGCCGTGGCCGGTCTCTCCCGGCTGATCCGGGGCTGAGCTGAAGCGGCCTGGACCTGGGCGGGACGCGCGGTTGTTCCGATACTGATGCAGTCCTCCGGGAGCTCGGCGAGAAAGGAGGACGGATCCTGATACTGTTCCATGCCGTACTTGAGGCGTATCCGCACCGAGCTGATATATACTTTTTCCATGGCCCGGGTGATCCCCACGTAAAATAAACGCCGCTCTTCTTCTCTTTCTTCCTCGGTGGATTCGCCACCGCGCTGAAGCGGAAAGAGGCCTTCTTCCAGCCCGGGCAGAAAGACCCGGGGAAATTCCAGGCCTTTGGCGCTGTGCAGCGTCATGAGTACGACCGCGCCGTTTTTTCCGGCTAGCTGGTCTATATCCGTGAGGAGGGACACTTCCTGAAGAAAATCCTCAAGCGTGGCGCCTTCATTCTGGTTTTCGAACTGAATCACACCGTTTACGAATTCTTCCATATTGTCGATGCGGTCCGTATCCTGTTCGGTGGCGCCGGCACCCTGATACTGTTTGATCAGACCTGTCCTGTCCAGCATAATCCGGACGAATTCGGAGGGTTTGTAATCGCCTGATTCCTTTTTTAATGAGACCATGAGAGCCAGGAAATCACGAATTTTACGGGATGCAGGCCCCAGTCCGGCCTCCTCGGGATACTGGAGGCTTTCCCAGATACTGCGGTCTGTCTGCAGGGCAAAATCCGCCAGCCTGTCCAAAGACACTTTGCCGATTTTTCGTGATGGTGTATTGATGATGCGAAGCAGGGCCGTTCCATCGGAGGGATTTACCATGACCCGGAGATAGGCCAGCATATCCTTGATTTCCATACGTTCATAAAAGCGGGTGCCACCAATGATGACATAAGGAATCATCCGGTTGCGCAGGCCCTCTTCAAGAGCCCGTGACTGGGCATTCGTCCGGTAGAGAATGGCATAATCACCCGGCTTTGATCCGTTCAGCATACTGCGCTGTATGGTGGATGAGATGAAATCCGCTTCCTTGTAGGCATTATCAAGATAGACAAGATCCAGATTTTCACCGTCAGCATTGTCGGTCCACAATTCCTTGGGATGACGGTAGGAGTTATGCGCGACAACGGCCGAGGCAGCCCTGAGAATCTTTTTTGTGGACCGGTAATTCTGTTCCAGTTTCACGATCTGCGGATCGGAGAACAGATTTTCGAATTCAAGAATATGGCGAATTTCAGCGCCGCGCCAGGAATAGATGGACTGGTCATCGTCGCCGACGACACAGATGTTCTGATGGCGCTGGGAAAGCAGCTCCAGAAACATGAACTGAACCAGATTCGTATCCTGATACTCATCAACCAGAATGTAATCCCAGCGATGCTGATAGCGTTTGAGAATTTCGGGTTGGCTCTGGAAGAGTTTGACCGGCTCAACGAGAAGGTCATCAAAATCGAAGGCTTCATTTTTTCGAAGAATTTTCTGATAGCGTTCGTAGATATCCCGTTTTTCCTTTGCCAGCCAGGCGCTGTCATTCTGAAGATCCGAGTGATTCGGGAAACGGAACTGTTGCTTATTCCAGGAAATATAGGACCGAACGGAATTCGGAGAGAGCGTATCCTTGGATATCTCCAGCTGTTTCATGGCTTCCTTGACCACGGAAAGCGAATCGTCGCTGTCATAAATGGTAAAATTGGATGAAACTCCGAGACGGGGTGCTTCCTGCCTCAGAAGCCGGGCATTGATGCTGTGAAAGGTGCCCATACTGACCCAGTTGGCCTGTTCGCCCAGAAGGCGCTGGAGCCGTTCCCGCATTTCATTGGCGGCCTTATTGGTGAAGGTAACAGCCAGAATACGGTCAGGCGTGGTCTTTTTCTGAGCCAGAATATACGCGATGCGGTGGGTCAGAACCCGGGTTTTGCCGCTGCCTGCGCCTGCAAAAACGAGAGACGGGCCGTCTGTATTGACAACGGCTTCAACCTGCCGCTGATTCAGATGATTCAGGATGGGATCGGAATTCATTATTTCCTGTTCTGTAGTTTTTTCTGCCAGTATATTTTTCGCCGGTACTTATCAAATTTTTCCTTGGCGCGGTTATGTTCCTCCAGAGTGCGGGAAAAATGGTGGCTTCCGTCCCCGATTGCGACAAAGTACAGATAGGAATCATGGCTAGGATACAGGGCTGCACGAATAGCCTGAATGCCCGGGTTGTTGATGGGGCCGGGAGGCAGGCCGTAATGGAGATAGGTATTGTAAGGGGATTCGAGGGCCAGGTGACGGTTTCTCAAGCGCTTGTCGGGCCCCGGAATGATGTATTGGATAGTAGGATCCGCCTGCAGTTTCATCCGTTTGCGGAGACGGTTCCAGTACACCGCGGACACGATGGGCATTTCCCGGTCGATGATGACTTCGCCCTGAATAATGCTGGCCATGGCCAGTATGGAATTGAGTGTCAGATGGAGACTGTCGCAGGACCTGAGAATTTCGTTCCGGTTCAGCACGTCCGTGAAATGGGCCGTCATCCGGCTGATCACATCCTCCGCATCCATATCCTCATAGAAAAAGTAGGTATCCGGATAGAGGCAGCCCTCCAGGGAATTCAGCTTCATGGTCGGTGGAATAAAATGCTGAACCGAATCCTTCCAGCTCATGAATTCGTCCGGATCAATCTCCAGTTCACGATGGAACAAATCTGCGATTTCCGTCATCTCCATGCCTTCGGGAATGGTAATCCGTATCTGTTTCTGGCTGGCGTGGCTCAGATGCCGGACCATATCGAAATAATTCAGTCCGCCGGGAATGTTGAAGGATCCGGCCTGAAGGCCCGTGACCATATTCATTGCCTTTGCAGACATGTAGAACTGCTGCCGGGAGCGAATCAGCCCATGTGCTTCCAGAGTATCCATGATCGCGGAGAAGGAAGTGCCCCGGGGTATTTTAAAAGTGATTTTCGGAGATGGAGCGAGGGGATTTGCCGGTGCAAAGAGATAGAGATAAAATGATAACAGGATCACTATGAAACTGGTAACAAAAAACAGTGAAAGAAGAAGGGCTGCTCTTTTCATCAGGGATCGTCTGATTCGATTATGGGTTAGGGGCCAGACAGATTTTTAATATCTGTAATGTTCCGGCTTATAGGGACCTTTTGCAGGGACTCCGATATAATCCGCCTGTTCGCTCGTCAGTGTGGTCAGTTTGACGCCAAGCTTGTCCAGATGAAGGCGGGCAACTTCCTCGTCCAGCTGCTTCGGAAGCCGGTAGACGCCGACCTCGTAATTATTCTGCAGCAGGTCCAGCTGGGCCAGAACCTGATTTGTGAAGGAATTGCTCATCACAAAGGAGGGGTGGCCGGTAGCATTGCCCAGATTGACCAGGCGTCCTTCAGACAGCAGGATGATGGAATGGCCGTCGGGAAACCTGAATTTATCAACCTGCGGTTTGACGTTTTCCTTTTCAATTTCCGGAGAATACAGTCTGGACACCTGAATTTCATTATCGAAATGGCCGATATTGCAGACGATGGCCTGGTTTTTCATTCTGCCCATGTGTTCGAAAGTGATGACGTCCCGGTTTCCTGTGGCTGTAACGAAAATATCCGCCTTGTCGACAGCGTCCTCGACGGTCGTGACTTCAAAACCCTCCATAGAGGCCTGGAGTGCGCAGATGGGATCAATTTCCGTGACCAGTACCCGGGCACCGAATCCGCGCATGGACTGGGCACAGCCTTTGCCCACATCACCGTATCCGCAGACAACGACGACTTTGCCGGCCACCATCACGTCCGTGCCGCGCTTGATGCCGTCGGCGAGCGATTCGCGGCAGCCGTAGAGATTGTCAAATTTTGATTTTGTGACCGAGTCATTCACATTGATGGCCGGAAACAGCAGTTCTTTGCGTTCCAGCATCTGGTAGAGGCGGTGAACGCCGGTGGTTGTCTCTTCCGAGACGCCCTTGATGCGGTCAGCAATTCCCTGCCAGCGTTTCGGATAGGCTTCCAGATCCTCGAGAATGGAGGACTGGAGCAGGAAAAATTCCTCGTTATCCCGGCTGATCTCCGGCAGCTTGCCGCTTTCGGCATAGATTTTTTCGAGCCGGACGCCTTCGTGGATCATGAGTGTGGCATCACCGCCATCGTCCACGATGAGATCCGGACCCTCGGTGGCGCCGTGGAGGAGAGCCATTTTTGTACACCACCAGTACTCTTTCAGGCTTTCACCTTTCCAAGCGAAGACGGGGATGCCTGCAGCAGCAATCGCGGCCGCAGCGTGATCCTGGGTCGAAAAAATATTACAGGATGCCCAGCGAACGGATGCACCCAATGCGGACAGCGTTTCGATCAGAATCGCTGTCTGAATGGTCATGTGCAGGCTGCCGGTAATTTTCATGCCCTTGAAGGGTTTCTCAGCCCCGTACTTGTCCCGAAGCGCCATGAGTCCGGGCATTTCCAGTTCTGATATGGTGATTTCCTTCCGGCCGTAATCCGCCTGGGAAATATCTGCGATTTTATAGTCTGCTGTACTCATATCATTTAATTCCTTATTTTCCAGAATAATACTGGACCATAGTTATTACGTTCAAGATGGACATGACAGACTGGACATATGTCATTGTCGTATGGAATCCTTTCATAAACCGGGGCGCCACGATGATGGTATCACCGGGCCGGACTTCCGGAAGCAGATTTTTATTGCCGTTGATAAGATAGGATTCCACATCAATCTTGATAAGCGGATCTGTCTCTCCCTCGAGTAGTTTACCACGAATCAATCTTACGTTTTTCAGCTTGGCCAGATCCGTCGGGCCTCCGGCAAAGGACAGTGCCGCCAGAAAATCGGAACCGATGGGTATATCATAAATTCCCGGGCGAACCACCTCGCCCCAGATCTGTACCGGGTAGGTGACAATATTTTTTTCGCTCTGATAGGTTGCGTTTCCACTCGGGCCTGAGTAGGACTGACTGTATGCAGGTAACATCATGGAACATACCAGTACAAGAACTGCGATGATCTTTTTCATTCTTTTCCTTTTATTGTGAATATTATCCATGGCAAGGCTGATCTGTCATCGCTTTTGCCATTTTCATGGGGCCAGCCCATCCATACATCTGCCATAGCGGATCCGTGATGACAGGGCATTTTCGACAGCTGCATCATCCTTAATGAAAAGGATCGATTGAGGATTGCCGTTGTTGTGTGTACGGGAAAAATCATAGGTCCAAATTAACTGATTTTTATTGAAATTTTCAAGTTGATAAGAAAATAATCAATGATGGATCCGGAATCTGCGCCCTGTTTCATCCCTGCGAATATAAGGAGGATGATCAGAATGCCGGTATTATAAATACTATCTAAGCGTTTCTGCCTGAGAGATACCTGTACAGTTCGGTTCGCAGGGTCGGTTCGTTGATACCCCGCGAGAGGACGCCGTTGAAGGCGATGGATACTTTTCCGGATTCCTCCGAGACGATGATGATGAAGGCGTCGCTCTCCTCGGACAGGCCGAGGGCTGCCAGGTGGCGGGTCCCGATCGTGGGATCTATGTCGAGGTTCTCACTCAGGGGCAAAATACATTTTGCGGCGACGATCTTATCCTGATAGACAACGATGGCGCCGTCATGCAGGGGACTGAGAGTATTGAAAATGGAAAAAATAAGCTGGTTTGACAGCTGACTGTTCAGGGTGACGCCTTTTTCAACGATGGCTTTCAGGCCGAAGTCACGCATGACGACAATGAGAGCGCCCACTTTCTTCTTCTGCAGCTCAAACACAGAGTAGATCAGTTCTTCTGCCGCATTGCTGCTGTCATCGGAAATCAGTTTGCGGATCACAGGGTTCTGCCCGATATACATGAGAATTCGTCGGAGTTCAGGCTGGAAGACGATGGCGAAGAGAATGACCCACACCGTCTGAAAACTGCCGATAAGCCAGGCCAGGGCTCTCAGGTTCAGGACCTGGGCGAATACGCCCATGATGAGCAGAATAATCATACCGATGAGCATCTGGCTGGCGCGGGTATTTTTGAAGAGGGCGTAAATGCCGTAAATGATGAAGGCCACGAGCAGGATATCGATGATATCCAGCAGCGTCACGGTGATGAAATCAATTTTGAAAA
This sequence comes from Fidelibacterota bacterium, assembly GCA_046735395.1. GTDB lineage: Bacteria > Fidelibacterota > Fidelibacteria > Fidelibacterales > DSDE01 > JBJKQR01. The sequence goes on from JBJKQR010000012.1 coordinate 109,497, forward strand.
GATTGATCATGGCGATTCCTGTTTGAGTCGGTCTGTGATATCCAGCGCTCGTCTGCAGGCCAGTACATCGTGAACACGGAACAGAGAGGCACCGTTCATTGCTGACACGGTAACGGCGGCCAGTGTACCCTCCAGACGGTCATTGACCGGCGCGCCGGTGAGTTCCCCGATGAAGGATTTTCTCGAGACACCCATCAGAATCGGTTTACCCAGGTCCAGGAATGAATGGAGCTCCCGGATGATGGTCAGATTATCATTGAGGCGTTTTCCGAAGCCGATGCCCGGATCCACAGCGAGGCTGTCCGGGGATATGCCGGCTTTTTCCGCAATGCTGATGGAGGTTTTCAGATAATTCATTATTTCACCGATCACGTCATCATAATGGGGAGAGGCCTGCATGGTGCGGGGCACACCCTGTATGTGCATGAGAACCGCCGCTCCCTTATGCCGGGCGACGATGGGAGCGATCTCCGGATGAAACTGCATGCCGCTGATGTCATTCAGAATGGCGGCACCGGCGGCAAAAGCTGCATCTGCTACTGCCGGCTTGACGGTATCAATGGAAATGAGCGGACAGACATGGCGAAGTTTTTCGATAACGGGAATAACGCGGTCCAGTTCTTCATTCAGTGACACTTCCGCCGCGCCGGGCCGGGTGGATTCTCCACCGATATCAATGATGTCCGCGCCGTCCGTCACCATTTTTTCCGCATGCCGAAGGGCCGCATCAGGGGTGGAAAAACGTCCGCCGTCGGAAAATGAATCCGGTGTCACATTGAGAATGCCCATGACGACACTGCGGTGGTCAAGATCAAGTACGCTGTCCCTGATGATGAGCTTCATGGGCCTGTCCGGGGTTTCTGTATCAGGAAAGAGACGAATCCGATTCGGGAGCAGGATCTATGGTCTCTGAACCGGTTCCTGCTTCTGATTTCTCACCTTTACTGATCAGTTCCATGAGTTCCTCGCGATCAAGAATCTCCTTCTCCAGGAGTTTCGTCGCGATGATATGCAGTAGAGAAATATTTTCGGCCAGGAGTTTGCGGGTTTCTTCGTGTGCAGTATTGACCAATTTGGAAATTTCTTCATCAATGATTTTCGCCGTTTCGTTGCTGTGTTCGGCAGACCGTGCGAATTCCCGGCCCAGGAAAATTTCCTCATCTTTTTTACCGAAGGAAAGCGGCCCGAGGCGATCGGACATACCCCATTCGCAGACCATTTTCTTGGCAAGCTGGGTCGCCCGTTCGATATCGTTGCCGGCGCCCGTGGAGATTTCGCCGAAAATCAGTTCTTCAGCGGTGCGGCCACCGAGCAGGACAGACAGCTGCAGTGTGATGAAGGATTTTGTATAATTATGCTTTTCATCCGTGGGAAGGGTGTGGGTGACGCCCAGCGCCCGTCCGCGGGGAATGATGGTCACTTTGTGAATGGGATCTGATTTGGGATTGAGCAGGCCGACGAGAGCGTGGCCGGCTTCGTGATAGGCCGTGATCTTCTTTTCCTCATCGGAAATGATCATACTGCGGCGTTCAGTTCCCATCATGACCTTGTCCTTGGCGTTCTCAAAATCATTCATATCCACTTCGGTCTTATTCTCTCTGGCTGCCAGAAGCGCGGCCTCATTCACCAGATTTGCCAGATCGGCTCCCACCAGGCCGGGAGTTCCCTTGGCGAGAATTTCCAGATTCACGGAGGGGGAGACTTTGATATTCTTGACATGGACTTTCAGGATGCCTTCCCGTCCCTTCACGTCCGGGACGTCCACGACGATCTGACGATCGAAGCGTCCGGGGCGGAGCAGTGCCTTGTCCAGGATATCCGGGCGGTTTGTGGCTGCAATGACAATGATGCTGGTATCGGAATCAAATCCATCCATCTGGACCAGAAGCTGGTTCAGGGTCTGTTCCCGTTCATCATGGCCGCCGCCGAGTCCGGCTCCGCGCTGCCGGCCTACGGCATCGATCTCATCGATGAATACAATACAGGGAGAATTTTTCTGAGCCTGATCGAAAAGATCCCGCACGCGGCTGGCGCCGACGCCGACAAACATTTCCACGAAGTCCGCACCGGAAATGGAGAAGAAGGGAACGCCCGCTTCTCCGGCCGCAGCCTTGGCGAGCAGGGTCTTGCCGGTTCCGGGAGGGCCCAGGAGCAGCGCGCCCTTGGGGATTTTTCCGCCCAGGGTCTGAAAACGTTTGGGATCCTTGAGAAATTCGATGATCTCCTGAAGCTCATACTTGGCTTCGTCACAGCCGGCCACGTCATTGAAGGTGACTTTCGGCATGTCGGGATTGAGCATGCGGGCAGGACTCTTGCCAAAACTGAAAATGCCCTTTCCGCTGGGACCGCCCTGAAGACGGCGCATCCAGAACAGCCAGAGGCCCAGAATGAGCACCCAGGGAATAAAATTGATCAGGACATCCGTCCAGTTCGTGGTCTGCTGCTTGAAGGTATACTGAATTCCCTTTTCATCCCATTTGCTGATCATTTCATTGTCAACGAAGGGGAGGACGGTGACGAAATTCTTGTAATGATATTCCTTTCCTGCGACCATCATACTCTGGGATTCCTTGAGCACGCCATGAAAATGGGGGCCGATGATCTCGCCCTTCTGAACCAGATCGGTATTGACATAGGTCTGGAACTGGGTGAAGGAAATTTCCTGTTCGCCGATTGTATTGCTAGCCATCATATTAGCCATGACAATGACCGATATGATGATGAAAATCCAGATAAGCGGCGTCTTGGTCGCTTTCTTCCAGTTGAAATTCTCATTCGGATCGGGCATGGGCGGAATCTGCCGTTTCTCATCCCTGTTGGATGAGGATTCCGGATTTCTGGGCCGGATCACCTTCTTCTTTACAGTTTTTGTCGATTTGCCGGTGCGGGGTGACTCTGAGGGATCCTCCCGCCGGTCCAAATCTTTTTCCGGACGTTCAGGGTCTTTATTCGTCATCTTTTTTCCTTATTTTCTCTAAATCTTCAGGCGAGAAAGCATAGATGTCTCGCAGCTGTCGGTAACATTGATTGATGTCCAGTCCATAGCCGATGACAAACTGGTCCTGTATCTCGAAGCCGACATAATCAGGTTCGGCGTCAAGTTCGGCCATTCCCCGTTTATACAGCAGGGTGGCGACACGCAGTGACGCGGGGGAATTATTCAGCAGGTGCTTGCGCAGATAATTCATGCTGAGGCCCGTATCAATGATATCTTCCACGACGATGATGTCCCGATTGAAAATGCTGGCCGAAATATCCTTGATCATGGAAATGGTGCCGGTGCTCTGTGTTTTCTGATAAGAGGAGATCTTCAGGAAATCCATTTCCGCCTCAATGGTCATGGAGCGGAGCAGATCTGCCATGAAATAGAAACTTCCGTTCAGGACCCCGATCAGGATAGGCGGCTGCTCGGAACCGGCCAGGTCCGCGCTGATCTGCTGTCCGAGATCTGATAAACGAGACTGAATCTGCGCTTCGGAAAACAACAGGGGCAGCTTGTATCCTTTAAAGGGTTCGCTGGGAATTTCAAAAAAACGCATCCTCTCATCCTTTCACATAATTAATCCGAAAATTTAAGAAAATCAGGCCTGTATTACCAGCAGTCAATTGATAAAAGCGGCTTCTTTTGACACAGGGTATCCACAGAATACGATCACCGGAGAGGAGAACGGGGTAAACGCGCCGGGTTAAAACGGGTAATTTTTCCTTGGTGAGAATATTTGACACTTTATGTGAAACCGTAGAGCCCCAGGGAATAAGGCGGTCGCCGGGTTCCCAGGGCCTGACGCTCAGGCCTTCTTTCAGAATCTCCGCGGGAAACCAGACGCCGCAGGCATCCCCGCTGAAAGTGCCGGGCAGCTGTGTTCGTTTTTCGATGCTGAGCGTTCCGACTCCGGGAACAGGATACTCGCCTGGTTTATCAATGAAAAAGGGCTCATAGGCAGGCTGAGGTGAGGAAAAGATGCAGCGGTCTCTGTCCAGCGTGCAAACCAGACCGGAACCCAATGAAAAACTTTTTCCCGTGCTGCCCTGCTCGATGAACTGCAGAAGTTTGCTGCGGGTTCTGCGTGATACGTGATGTATATGTGGAAACCGGGTTCGCAGGAGCTGATCAAGAAGGATGACGCGTGATTCAGGGGGCAGATCCAACCATCGCGATCGTTGAACTACGCTACGGTTTTCATCCGCTGTGATATGCCTCTGAAGAAAATCACTGACAAATGCTTCCAGGCCACTTTTGTAGACATTGAAGGACTGAGCGGATTTGAGCAGAGCTTCGCTGAAGGATGTAAATCCCATTTTTTCAATGAGGGGAAGGAGTTCGAGGCGGATTTTATTTCGTTTGAAATGGGCCTGTTCATTGCTGCTGTCATCTAAATATTCGATTCCGTGCTTTTCCAGATAGGCATTGATCTCAGAACGGTTAAAATTCAGAATTGGCCGGCAGCCGAGCGGGCCCAGCCACTGAATTCCCTGAAGGCCCATGAATTCAGCGCCGCTGAGGAGGCGGTAGAGCAGCGTTTCCACCTGATCATCCCGGTGATGAGCCGTCAGGATCAGGCCGGCGTCAAGATCGGTCCGCAGTTCGGACAGAAGGTCGTACCTGAGCTGCCTGGCATTCGCCTCAATCCCAAGGTCGTTCTGTTCTGCCCTTTCCTTCACGGGCAGAGAATGAATCTGAAGCGGGAGGCCGACGGTCTGGGCAAAATGGCGGCACCAGTCATCTTCCTGCTCATCCTCCGCAGGGCGGAGCCCGTGATTGAAGCGGATCAGCGTGATATCCAGCTGATAGCGATCCTGAAGTTCCAGAAGCAGGTGGCAGAGAAATACGGAGTCCCGGCCGCCACTGAAGGCCAGCAAAACCTTGCTGCCTTCAGACCAGAGCGTATGGTCCCGGATATTCTGATGGAGTTTATTCGCTTCGGCTGACCAGTTCACACCCGAATATAGCAGTTTCGCCATTTTAATGCCAACGACAAAACCGGCAGGAAGAATCTGGCCGGTCCTCAACGTTATGCTGTATTTCGTAGCCGTCCGAAGCGGTCACGGTGAGTTGGATCAGTTTTAAAATACGTAATTGAAACGAAGGGAGACAAAGTCCTTGTCGTCATACTGTCCGAAGACAGAGCCGTCGGGGCCATGAAAGCGGCGCAGCAGAGCCGACAGGGTGAGCTGATCACTCAGGGCATAATCGGCCTTGAAGGTGAACATGCCATCCTTGCTGTCATTTCTGACGACCATCTGAATTTCACTTTTCAGTTTTTCACGAAAAAAGGAATCTCCCACCCGGAAGGAAATGAGGTCATTTTTCCAGTAATCATTCAGATTGATGGAGGCAAAGGAGGGATCCAGCCCGAGAGAGCCGACAAAATACTGCATATTGGTGGCATTCTGCGCCTGCAGTACCGAATTCTCCTGAACCGCGTAATCCTTCAGGCCCTGAATATTGACGCTGAGATGATGGATGGGGAGATTCACGTCCATTCCCAGAAGCAGGCTCCATTTGGGATTGAGAATATCGTAGTGAATTCCCTTCGGGTCATCCGTCCAGGTCCGGCTCATTTCACCCTTGAAATCGATGCCATAAAAGGCCGTGCTCCATTCCAGACCTATAACGCGGATATCATTATTGATGAGATTGATACGGTGAGGAAGGCCCTGTGCATCGGTTTCCGACAGTGAGAAGGAGGGAATGCGGCTTTTACCGCGGTAGCCCGAGATACCGTAATCCAGTCCTCCCAGTGACTGGGTCCAGCGAAAGGCTGCCTGCCCGTCGTCGAGACGGCTGTAGTCCGTTTCAACAACGGCAATATCATGAGCCTGGAGGGTGGGTGCGGCCGACGCAAGAATTTTCAGATAATCCGGCGCCCAGGGGCCACTGTCGGGAAACTGCATGGGAGTGAATGAGGGCGTCACCACGATTTCCAGTTTGGCATTCATGGAATAGGGTCCCACGATCAGGGAGGCGTGAAGCATATCCTCGGCGCGGCGGCGCTTCAGATAGTCGGGGAAAATGAAATCATAATAGTCATCGGCATTGATGTAATCCACCACATGCAGCTGATCGCCCTTGCCCCAGATGAGCTTCATCCGGCCTGCATCCAGCTGAAGACGTCCCATGAACGCGGTGGCCTTCAGTTCCGTCAGAAGCGGCGTATTTGTGTTATCATCGAGGCGCAGCTGGGCAGAAAAGGCGGATTTTTCGCTTCCCGAATTCAGGTTCAGGTCCAGGCCCTGCAACAGGTTCCATTCTCCTGACATGGCAGTACTGTAAAAGATGCGCGGTTCAAATTCATAATTTCCGGATAGAGTCAGTCCGGCGATTGTTTTGCCGCTTTCCTCTGCTGTGTCCCATGATCCCTCGTCAAAGGCTGACTGAGCCTGAAGGATCATCGCAGACAGCAGAAACGCTGTGCAGATTTTTTTCATTGATATTCTCCGAATGGAAGGTGAGATGGGAATTCAGGAGTACCGTTTCCTGAGCCGGGTTTCCGTGAATTCGAATTTATTTTCCCGTCAGCAGAAAGTTCTGAGTGAAACGGGCCGGATTCATGACCGTATTATATTCCACAAAGAGCTTTCCGGATTTGTTGCTCATAATTTCCAGGACTGTCCGGTGTCCGTCCTTCACCGATTTCATGACGGATATAGGCAGTGTATAAATGCCGTCGATCTTTTCAATCTTGCCCTCGACGGTCATGATTTTCTGCAGGTCGCCGCTGCCCTGTTCATAAAATTCGACTTTGAGCGGCATGAAGGAATCCTTTGCGACCCAGGAAACGACTTTGCTGTAGGCGGCATTGTCGGCTTTGGACCTGCTTTCCAGGACATAACAGTCGGTGTCAGCGAATTTTTCCTCGCGGAGCAGCGTATGTTCCGCGTCGTCATTTCCTTCCAGCTGCATATCCTCGTAGGTGAAATCCGATCCCATGAAAGAGGTATGACCTTCGGTGGCGGCAATGCGGCGCACCCGGCCGAGAGCTGGCAGATAAATCCACTGATCGTCGCTGCGGTCCTTCTGCTGGATCTGGAGAAAGCGGGTTCCCTTCACTGTGGCCGGTGATTTGAATTCCATGACACTCTGGGAAAGATTATTTTTTTTATCGCGTTTCATGGTCCATGTTTCGACAATGCGTTCCTTCGATTCGCCGGAGGCATCGATCAGCGTCATTTTCATGATGGCATGCATAGATTCGCCGCGTTCGCGGTTCTTCATGGACTGGTAGACGGAGGGTCCGTCGGCGGCCAGCATCATTCCCGCAGTGAAGACAGTGACGAGGCCGAAGCAGATGCGAAATTTCATTTTTCCCTCATAAGGCTTAAAAATTTGGGTTTGAAGGTATGGATCATGGCCGGAAGCAGGGTCAGGGCACCCAGGCTGGATGTGGCCATGGTCAGGGCGATGAGAAGTCCCAGGTTCTGGATGGGAATGAAGTTGCTTCGAATGAGAACTGCAAACCCTGCGCCCACGGACAGTGCATTGAAAAGAATGGCCTTTCCGGCGGTGAGCAGCGTCTTCTGAGTTATGATCCGTTCATCTGCGGATTTTCTCGCTTCCATGCGGTAGCGGCTGAGAAAATGAATGGTATAGTCAATGCCGATACCAATGGCCACCGAGGCGACCATGGAGGTACCCAGATCCAGTTTGATATGAAAGAATCCCATGACGCCGAAATTAATCATTAAGGAAAAGATGAGTGTAATAATACCGAAGAACCCGGCCACAACGGAACGGAAGGAGATGGCAATGATGGCGAAGACGATGAGCAGTGAGGAGATGATACTTGAAGTCTGGCTTGAAATGGTCATTTCATTCACCGAGGCAGACATTTTTCCCACTCCGGTAACCTTGATATCATATCCGGCCGGAAAACGCCAGGCTGCATAATCGAGGATGACTTTTTCCACACTGGCGGCATCGGCATTCATCGGTGATTTGACCTGTACGATCATTCTGGCCTGTGAGGGTTCCAGCGGATCATTGATGAAGGATTTCAGAGAACCCCTGTACAGCAGCAGATACTGGGCTATGAGATTTATCAGCTCTTCCCTGTCATGTGCGGGATATTTGGATGGATCCCAGGGGATTTCATAATACGCGGCTCCGTCTTCATTCGTCAGCTTATTCAGTTCATGAATGAGATCATCAGCAGTCGGATTTGATTTCCCGGAATTTTCCACGGCCCGGTTCAGCAGACGCAGAATATTTCCGGCATCGGGTTTCGGAAAAGCGGGCCTTTCCACGGAGGCCGGCCGGGAATCGGCTGAGGGAGGTGTGGCCACGTCCTCTTCGAAGGAGAAGGAGCTGTTTTCGTCCTTCTCATTATCTGAGGCAATATCATCAAAGGAGAAACCGGATTCTTCCTTGAAACTGGCGGCCGCGGATGTGGGCGGCAGAGATGTGGGCGCGGAAACCGGCCGGTTCATGACCTGATTCATCCGTTTGACGAATTTTGTGAAAGAGGTGACTTTGCCGACAAGTGCGACATCATTTTCCAAATGAGCGGACAGATCGTCCATGGCCTTGAGGATATCGGGTTCCAGCAGTGAGCCGGGCTTTTTGCCATCGACCACCACGTTCAGCAGAACCGTGCCTCCGAAATGATCATTCTGAAAGGTATTGGAAACGGCAATATCCGTAGTCGGCCTGAAGGTGCCGATCATATTTGTGTCCAGAAGAATCCGGTGGGTACCGAAAACGGAGAGAATCAATAAAACGAGCGTGATCAGGAGATTCCGGTAATTGTGCCGGGTGAAGAGATCATAAAAGGCCAGGAGAAAGCGATCCATCAGAGTATGTGCATTGGCAGGTTCATGGATCTCATTATCATCCTGTTTGATGGGCCGGTGACGAAGCAGAAGGATGGCCGGAACGAGGAACAGGGCGGCAGCAATGGCGACCAGTACTCCTATGGCCAGGAAAAAACCGCTGTCGCGAAGGGGCTCTATGGCGCTGGTGCTCAGTGACGCAAATCCGGCGACAGTTGTGAGGCCGGCCAGCAGCACGGGAATCCCGACCTTCTTTACCGTTTTCATCAGAAGCAGCTGGAAATTTTCACCGGGGTTCTGCCTGACTGCGTCGTAGGTGTGGCTGAGAAGATGAATGCCATAGGCGGATCCGACGGAAATCAGAATGACCGGTATGGCGGTGGACACCATGGTCATGGGAATATTGAACAAGGCCATCAGGCCAATGGTCCAGACAGATGACACCACCACATTCAGCAGAGGCAGAAGCACTCCGGCCATCGTTCTGAAGGAGAGGAACAGAGTAAGGATCACCACCAGTACCACAAAGGGAATCAGGCGGAACATGTCGCTGAACATGCTTTCCTTCAGGACCACCGCAATGGCCGGAACCCCCGCCACGTAAAAATTCACGTCATTCCGTTCAAAGGGTTTCAGCTGATCCATAACTCCATGATAGATGGCTTCCAGCTCCGGCAGCTGCAGTCCCGTATCGATTTCGAGCAGGAGCTGAGTGGAGCGGAGATCCTTGTCATAGAGGTTATTCCTGTACATGTCCTCCCAGGATTGCAGCCGGGCCAGGATGGAGCTCTGCGGACCCTGCCGCAGGCTGTCGGGAATGAGCTGCTCCACAGTCATTCCCTCATTCGTGGAATTCAGAAAATCCGCATGAGTGAGGGACAGAACATTATTTACATGAGGCAGCGTCTGAAACAGGGCGGTCAGACTGTCGATCAGTGAAAGGTTTTCCGGTGCGAGGATACTCTGGTACTTGCTTTCGACTGCGACAACAAGCGCTTCCGTCTCGCCGAATACCTTTTCCACTTCCTCATTTTCAATCTTTGCTTCGTTGTGATCTCCGAGAAATACATATAAATCATTATTAATTTTAATTTTAGGAAGCTGTAATGCGAAAAATACGGTCAGAACAGCGAATATCAGGACAATCATTAAGGGGTGGGCGTAAAGTTTTTTCATTTATCCTCCGGAAGCAGCGCTTTTCCGATTAGATTGACGGTGAAGTCCAGTTCGCTTTCGCGTACGGGGAGATCTATTTTCAGAATAATTCGTTTTATGAAGCCATCAGCCATTCCCCACAGGCTCTGAACCATCAGGTCAGTTTCCCTGTCATTCAGTGAAATTTCCCGGCCTTCGCGGGCCCAGTCGAAGACCTGCCGGATCCGATCCATGTTCTGGATGAAATAATTGCGGAGGACGGGGAAGGTTTCAGCCTCATCCAGCTCGCTGAACGTTTTGTAAAGGATACTGTAAAAATGGCCGTCCGATTCGAGGGAACGCTTGAATTCAGCGGAAAAATGTGTCAGATTGGTCCGGAGGTCATTTTCCGGCCTGACATCCGTGAACAGAGAATTCATGATGCGGTTTCCATAGTAAACGATCAGATCAAGCAGAAGCTGCCGTTTGCCACTGAAATATCTGTACAGAGTCCCTTCCGCCACACCGGCTTCGGCGGCGATTCTGGAAGTGGTCATATTCTGGTAATTACCTTTGGAAAGTAAGGTATAAGCAGCTTCAAGGATCAGGTCCTTCTTGTCTGCCCGTGTATTCATTTCTTTTTCTTCCATGAGAATGAGTGATCACTCATGGCGGTAGATTACGACAGTCTGCAATCAATAGCAAGAATTATATAGACAATGTGAGCAGGGTGGACATCAGGTTTGACCCGGAGAGTGACAGGAGATATATTTCCGAATTTCCAGTCTGAACAGCAGGATTCGGGTGGCTCCTTTGCATGAATCTTTCACGTTTATCAACAGTGGGACGTCTCGAAGATCAATTTTGATTGGAATTGTTTTAAGTCTCTTTTATATTCTGTCACTGTGGGTCCGATGTAAATTAAAGAGCCCCGCGATCACAGTAAAAGGAACGTTAAATATTGGGAACAACAGCAGAAATACGGAAAATAAACCGTAGGTGAAGGCGGGGAGATTTGAAAGCTTTTTCAGAAATAGTGACCGGAAGGAGGCCTGGGATGAAACGGAAGACTGTCCTTTTCTCAACTATTATTTTTTATGTTATCATGAATTTTACGTTATATCAGGCCTGTGGCCGCTCGGGAAAGCAGGAGGTAAATAAGAGCCTTCAGAAAGTGACCATTGCACTTCCGAAGAGTTCCTCTCTGGGTTATACGATTTATGTGGGGCAGGAAAAGGGATATTTCAAGGATGAAGGCATAGATCTGGTCATCATGGATTCCTACCCGCACGGGTTGGCCACTATTCAGGCTCTGGTCAGCGGCGAGACGGATCTGGCCGTGTCTTCGGAGACGCCCTTTCTACATGAAGTGATGAACGGGGCAAAAATTTCAGCCTTTGCCCAGACCCTGTACCCTCTGAAGCATCTGGCCATTGTTGCGCGAAAGGATAAGGGGATTGCTTCTCCCATGGATCTGGCCGGAAAACGGATCGGAGTCAGCCTGGGAACCAATGCGGAATATTTTCTGGATGAATTCCGGGAAACAAAGCAGATTCCGAAACCCGATTTTATCAAGATTGACCTGGAACCGCAGGAACTGATGCGTGCCATAAAAGGGGGCAGCATTGATGCTCTGGTATCATGGAATCCATATTATAACCAGGCTCAGGAAGCCCTGGTGGATACCGGTATCACCTTTTATTCGGATATTCACGCGATCATGTTTCTGATATCCGCGCGGCAATCCTTCATCGACAATCAGAAAAGTACCATTGAGCATATCCTTCGGGCCATGCTGAAAAGCAGCGAATTCATCAATGAAAACAAGGAAGAAGCCGATGGCATCGCAGCCCGGGGAATGGGAATTGATGAAAAAATCATGCGCCATTCCTCTGCGGAATATCGCTTCGACGTCAGACTGGATCAGTCTCTGATAAGTCTTCTGGAGAATGAGGCTCGCTGGGAAATAAAAAAGAAATTGACGACGGCTACGGAAGTGCCGAATTTTCTGGAGCATGTTTACACGGGCGGCCTGCAGAAAGTTCAGCCCGATGCAAATACCATGTACACAGCGGCTCCGGAAAAGATCCGGATCGCAGTGGGGAAACATCCGCTTTCCGGCCTCATGTTCATTGCCCGGAGCAACGGGTATTTCAAAAAGCAGGGCCTGGACGTGGAATACCAGATTTACGGCTCCGGTAAAACCTGTCTGGAGATGGTGAACGAAGGGAAATGTGATCTGGCCGTGGCCGGCGATATCCCCATCATGTATGGAATTATGGAAGACCAGGCTATTTCAATCATTGCCTCCATCGAGCATACCAAGGAGAATAATGTCATCATCGCCCGAAAAGATCTGGGGATTTCTGTCCCGACCGATCTCGTAGGAAAGAAAATCGGAGTAACTCTCCGAACGGGCAGCGAATTCTTTCTGGATTCATTTATGCTGTTTTACGGAATGACCGGTGATTCTGCCACCATCATCAATATCAGCCCGGCGAATATTGTCAATGCCCTTCTGTCCGGTGAGGTGGATGCCGTATCAACCTGGTATCCTCAGGCCGGTGTGCTTCTCGACCGCCTGCAGGATAACGGACTGCTGTTTGTGGAAAAATTCATATACACCGGCAGTCAGAATATTGTGGGAAAACGGGAATATACGCGGAAAAGTCCCCAGACTATCCGAAATATACTGACTGCTCTGAATGAGGCCTCCGGATTCATTGAAGAACAGCCGGCGGAAGCCCGGAAAATCATCGCGAAGGAAGTGGGTATGGATGTGAAGGAACTTGCGGATATCTGGCATATATACGATTATCATCTGGGGCTGGACCAGACTCTGCCGCTGACCCTCCGGGATGAGGCGCGATGGGCCATGAGAAATAAACTGGTCACGAAAACGAAAATTCCGGATTTTATATCCTATATTTATCTTGAACCTTTGAAGGAAATTGCCCCGACCACCGTCACGATTTCGCGCTAAGGCATAAAGGATACTTATGAAGATCGTTCATAAACTCGAACTGGGATCTGCGGCAGCCGTCTTTCTGACAGCTATCACCATCTTCGCCTTCTTATTCATTGATGCCAAAATGAACAGAGTTCATCAGGAACAGCGCCTGGCCAACAATATCCATAAGTCCGTTTCAGAACTGGATATCCTGACTTATGAATATCTGATTTACCGTGAATCCCGCATGGAAAATCAGTGGTATCCGAAACATAATATGATTGACCAGCTTCTGAGGGAAGGACTGAAATCCGTCAAACCGGGTAATAATACAAAACTGATCATGGAAAATATCCTGTCCGCCAACGAAGATTTCGGGATGCTGTTTTCAAAAATCGTTGAAATATATCCCCGGGACGGGAAGCAGAAAGTACAGGATCTGTTCAGTTCAAAAACAGGACATGCCCAGGAGCTTCTGGAGGAAAGGCTGATCAACCGGATGCTGATTACGTCGCAGGAGATGATCTCCAATGCCTCGCGTCTGAATACACTGTCCATTGACCAGCTGGATGTGGTCGAAAAACAGCATTTCCGGATCATGACTTCAGCCATGTCCTTCTTTGCCCTGATGATCACGGTTATTTTCTTTTTTCTGGGGAGAAGCATTCTGAAGCCACTGCATTTTCTGATCGGGAGTACACATATCATCGGAAAGGGAAATCTGGACTACAGGGTTGATATAGATTCGAAGGATGAAATCGGAACCCTGGCCCGTTCCTTCAATATGATGACCGATAACCTGCGGGAGATTACCACGTCACGAGATGAACTGAATGTAGAAATTCAGGAACGCATCAACGCGGAAAAGGACGCACGCCGCAGCAAGGAAGAATGGGAAAATACCTTTAACGCCATTACCGATATCATTACGATTCAGGATACGAACCATCGGATAATTCAGGCTAATAAAGCCGCATATGAAATCTTTGATGCGGAACAGGGTTCATTGATCGGCCAGAACTGTTACGATTTATTCAGAGACGCGAATATTCCCTGTCCCAATTGTCCGGCCAATGAGGTGCTCACAGAAAAAGTGACACGCAGCGAGAATATGAATCACGAAAAATTCGGGAAGACCTTTCAGGTATCCATGTCCCCCGTACTGGATGATCAGAATGAAATCACTCATATCGTTCATATTGCCAAGGATATCACCAACCAGAAGAAACTGGAGGAAGAACTTTTCCAGGCCCATAAAATGGAAGCGATCGGTACCATGGCCGGGGGGATTGCTCATGATTTCAATAATATCCTGGCGGCAATACTGGGCTTCGCCGAACTGGTGAAGAATGATTTGAAAGAAGGGAACTCCTCCCGCAGGTACGCGGAACAGGTCATTAAGGCAGGCCTGCGGGCAAAGGAACTGGTCAGACAGATCCTGACCTTCAGCCGAAAGGGAAGCGCAACGCTGGAACCGCTGCAGCCGGCCCCCATCATCAAGGAAGGTCTGAAACTGATGCGGGCATCCCTTCCCACATCCGTGGATATCGAAGAACACATTGATCCGGCCTGTCCGCTGATTTACGGCGATCCCACAAATCTGCATCAGATTCTGGTAAACCTCAGTACCAATGCCCTCCATTCCCTGGAAAATGAAAAAGGTCTGATAACCGTGTCGCTGCAACAGATTGAGCTGACGGAAAATGATCTGATAGGCGAAAGCGACAAGAGCACCGGGAACTACGTCGAGCTCAGGGTGACCGATACCGGTATGGGAATGGATGATAAGACGCTTGACCGGATTTTCGAACCCTATTTCACGACCAAGTCGGTCGGCAAGGGAACGGGTATGGGGCTGGCACTGGTTCATGGGATCGTTCAGGGAAGCGGAGGCCTGATAAAGGTTGAAAGCAGCCCCGGCCAGGGAAGCACCTTCCATGTGTATTTTCCGGCGCTGGCCGGCGAAGTACAAGAATCTGTGGTGTCAGACCGGCCGGCACGGAAGGGCCATGAACGGATTTTAGCGGTTGATGACGAAGAATCCATCGTTGAACTGTATCAGGCAACCCTGGAAAGACTGAATTACCGGGTTTCGATTTTTCATAACGGACTGGAAGCGCTGAATGCCTTCCGGGCTGCTCCGGGAGACTATGATCTCATACTCACGGACCAGACGATGCCGATCATGAGCGGATCCGAACTGGCCATTGAAGCACTGAAAATCCGCCCCGATATTCCCATCATCATGTGCACGGGATACAGCACCATGGTTACGGAGGAGGTGGCAAAGGGAATCGGAATAAAGCGCTACTATTTCAAGCCGATCAGCCGGGACGATCTGCTCGAATCCGTCCGTGATCTTCTCGATGAGGCCGCAGGTCCGGATAACGGCAAGATCTGAACTATTCTGATATAAACATATATAAATCAGATGAATATATACGTATGACGTCTCCGTCATATTCGGAGTGATACCGGATAGTCGCGCTTATTTAAATATAATTTCCAGGGTCAGTTCAAATTTGTCCCGGCCATAGGCCGTGCCGCCGTCAGTATCGGAGATATAATGCCGCCAGGCGGGTTTGATGGAATAGAGTCCCAGTTCGCTTCGGGTTACCGTATACCCGTAATCCAGCCAAAAAAAGGTGTAATGAGTGACGCTGCCCTTCCAATCCATTCTGGCCTGATCAAAAAAACCATTCAGAGTCCCCGGGCCCAGTTTTTTCCTGGCACCGATTCGCCAGATATCTCCCCGATAGGCATTATCCGTATCGGTCGTCAGGCCGAAAGCTCCCTGAAAATCCGTATCCGCAAAGCGGTAACCAAGTGTACATCCGAAAGTCAGCGGATTGTTGTAGCTCGTATTGTTGTTGTCATACAGAACCATGGGGCCGAATTTTATTCCAGCCAGCGTCAGGTCGTAATTCAGTATGACAGTGCTGCCATCCTTTGTTTTTACCGTGCTGTCGGCATCAAAATACTCTTCACTGTTCGTCACGTTTTCATTCATGGAAAACCACGCCTTCAGTTTTCCCGGACCCGCATTCACCCAGAAATTTCCTCCGGTTATCCCCACATTGCTGTATACGATGACCGGGACATCCAGAACAATAGTGGGGTAGTAGTGAATATCCGTGAGAGGAGTGCAGACAAAGGGAATACGTCCCAGTGACCATCCGTATCCGCCTTTGTCCGTTCCGAAATATAATTGCGTCCAGACGGCGTTTGGTGCCTGAGCACTTCCATCGGATGACCGGGTGATAAGATCATTCCCGTCCCCCATTTTTTCCCAGGTGCTTTTGGCGCAGTGGCTGATCTGAGCATTGAAAAAGTATCCGTCACTGATGGTGGCTTTCAGGTTTAAACGTGCGCGGTAATAAATATAATTATCTATTGTTCGTGACTGTTTTTCTCCCTTTGAATCATAATTCGTAATCATGTCCATTCGGGGCCGAACCCGGGAATCCCCGCTGAAGATGATTTCCGCCGGCAAATTACCGGCCGTGATGATACTGATGATGGCAAAAATGAGTTTTTTCATAATCATCTCCTGTCCTGACAATTGACTAAATAATTTCTGCTTAAGCTGCTTGGATATCTGACTGCGGGCTGAGTACATGACGAGACTCATTTCAGCCCGGGCCGCTCTCATCCTGTTTTTAAATTTAGGGGATGCTGTGCGGATATTCAACAGGTCCTGCCGGAATAATCCGGAAATATGGCGCTCATTTCATCGGAATGATCCTGAAACGAATTGAAGCAGGGATGATGAAAATCCATATCCGGGAAAATATGAATTGATAATGAAGTCCGGAGCCGATAATTTCAGCCATGGATCACCCTCAATACTGCCAGATCGCCTTTCCCATCGAACAGGATGGCCTCTATACCTATAGAGTGCCGGAAAAACTGCAGGAAAGTCTGAAGCCCGGGATGCGGGTGATTGCCCCCTTCGGCCGCCGTCGTCAGTCCGGATACTGCAGCGCTTTGTCCGCGTCGCTTCCGGAAGGACTCGAAAATGTAAAAATCAGGAACATTGAATCTGTTGTGGATACAGAACCTCTTTTCCCGGACGCGCTGATGGATCTGCTGCGATGGATTTCCAATTATTATCTCTGTCCCCCGGGACAGGTATATAAGACTGCCCATCCTGCAGAGAGCGGCCTGAAACGCGTACCGGTATATATGATGAATGAGGAGACAGCGACACATCCGGGGCTCCGTAAGCTTCCCGAAGATCCCCGCGGAATGGAAGTGGGGAGAGAAAACACATGGACGGATGAGGAACGGAAGGATCTGGAACATCTGATCCGTGACGGTATTCTCAGCATAGAAAATACATGGCCGGCAAAAATGCAGCAGTCACGAAGCCGCTATCTGGTACTGGACCGTTCGCCGGATGAAAAACTGAATCCCGTACAGCTGCGGGTCGTCCGATACCTGGAGACCCTGCCGGATAAAACGGCCCAGCCCGCCGCAATCCGGCAGCACCTGGGATGCAGCGATTCACCCTTGAAGACTCTTCTGAAGAATGGTATTCTGAGCGAACACTTCGTGGAAAATGAAGCAGATCCCTTTAACGACGGGTTTCCGGTCCGTCACCGGACAGTACAGCCGGATCCGGACCAGCAGGCGATTATTGATGAAATCACCTCCAATGCGGATACCTTTCATCCCGTTCTGCTTCACGGCGTGACGGGGAGCGGCAAAACCGAAATTTACATACAGCTGGCCCGGAAAATGCTGGAGGCCGGAAAGGACGTACTGATTCTGGTGCCCGAGATATCCCTGACTCCACAGATCGCAGGGCGTTTCAGGGCGGTTTTTGAAGACAAGGTGGCCATCTGGCATAGTCAGATGACGGCAGTGCAGAGGTTGTGGACCTGGTCCTCCATACGAAAGGGGCGAATCCGGGTGGTGGTGGGGGCCCGCTCAGCACTGTTTTCACCCTTTCGCAATCCCGGCCTGCTCATTGTGGATGAAGAGCATGAAGGCAGTTACAAGCAGGAGAGCCCGGCTCCCCGTTACCATGCCCGGGATGCGGCGCTCTACTATGGCCGCATTCTTCAGGTTCCGGTGATTCTGGGATCCGCGACACCGTCCTTTGAAAGCTGGTATCTCAGCCAGCAGGGAAAATTGAAGTATTACAGCCTGAAACGGCGTTTCGGAAAGGCGCTTCCGCCGTCCATAGGGATCGTGGACATGACCCGGGCACATCATGACGGCATCCTGTCCCGCCAGCTTCTGGATGAAATCCGCCGGACTCTGGCACGCAACGAGCAGATCATCCTGCTCCAGAACCGGCGGGGTTTCAATACGGTTCAGCAATGCACCCAGTGCGGGAAAACGGTTCAGTGCGACCATTGTTCCGTCAATTATACCTATCATAAATCCGTGCATCTGCTGCGCTGCCACTACTGCGGTGAAACGAGGGAACCCCTGCAGCGCTGTCCGCACTGCGGTGACACGCTACGCCT
Organism: Fidelibacterota bacterium; assembly: GCA_046735395.1. GTDB lineage: Bacteria > Fidelibacterota > Fidelibacteria > Fidelibacterales > DSDE01 > JBJKQR01. Next base: position 127,827 of record JBJKQR010000012.1, read on the forward strand.
GAAAGGTACCGGAACGCAGAAAATCGAGGAACATCTTCAGCGGGTTTTGCCATCCACTGCCATTGTTCGCATGGATCATGATACGACACAGAATAAGAATGCCCATATCCGGATTCTGGATGCATTTGAAAAAGGTGAATACCAGATCCTCCTCGGTACTCAGATGATAGCCAAGGGCCTTGACTTTCATAATGTGACCCTCGTCGGCATCATCAACGCAGACATAGGCGCCTTTCTGCCGGATTTCCGATCCGGCGAACAGCTGTTTCAGTTGATCTCTCAGGTGAGCGGACGTGCGGGACGGGGTGAAAAATCCGGGCGGGTTCTGATACAGACTTACAATCCGGAACTTCCGGCGCTGGATCTGGTTGTCAAGAACAGGCAGAGCAGCTTTTACCATCAGGAGCTTGATCTCAGGAAAGAATTGAATTATCCGCCCTACAGCCGTGTGGCGCTGCTGCGTTTCATCGGGCGGGATGCGGAAAGGGTCGCCGATGCGGCGCGTGCCTGCCGGACACTGCTGGCCGGGGAGGCCGGACGGATTGCCCTGATCGGGCCGGCGCCGGCTTCAGTTGAAAAAGTACAGGGACTGACACGCTGGCAGATCCTGCTGAAAAGCAGCCGGGAACGGGATCCCTCGGCGGCCAGGCTCCATGATCTTCTGGTGAAAGCGCGAAATATGCCGCTCCCGGCGGGAGTCCGGCTGCAGGTGAATATGGATCCCATGTCAATGAGCTGAAAAGATGCGCCGGTTTCGTCATATTATTCTCGTTGCCGTCCTGTGCGGCCTGTCGGCTGTGGCTGCAGCAGGGGAAACGGTATTTCATCTGATCGCCCCCGACACCTCGAAGAAATATGTTCGGAATATCCGCCGGAATACTCAGGATCTTCTGAGTGAAATTCAGGAAAAATGGGGACTGACACCGGACAGCTTTCTGGTAATCATTGCATCGGATGAAGAGGAATTTCAGAAACAGGTGAGCCCGGATTTTCCATCCTGGGGCGTCGCTGCCGCAAAGTATCCCGAGCCTTCCATTATTCTCAGAGCGCCGGGTTTCGGACGGAAATCCGCAACGGGGCTGCGGGGTACCATCGCGCATGAACTGATACACCTGTCGCTGCTGCCGCTGATACGGGATAAATATTTCCCGCGATGGATGAACGAGGGGTTTGCGCAGTATTTCGCCGGGGGCGAATCCATCCGACAGAAAATAATAATGGCTCAGGCTGTCTCATATCAGAGTCTTCCCACCCTCAGCAAGATAGATGATGTCCTGAAATTCAATGAACAGCGGGCCAGCCTTGCCTATGCTCAGAGTATCAGTGCCTTCAGCTATCTGATCAATGAATTCGGAGAGGAACCCTTTCGCAATTTTCTCCATCTGCTTCAGAACGAATATTTTGATGAAGCCTTCGAGAATGCCTACGGTTTTGACGAAGCGCTGTTTGCCAGCAGCTGGGAACATTGGGCCCGGCGTCATTACCGCCCCTATCTTCTTCTGGATGTCTACTCCTATTTATGGTCCCTGACCCCCATTCTGCTCATGCTGGGATGGCTTCGCATGCAGAGACGGAAAATACGGCTGTACCGTGAATGGGAGACGGGGGAATCGGAGGATCCGGATACGAAAAATGGCAGTCCTGAAGAAAATTAATCCTTATATTTGCATCATGAATTTTGCCCGCAACCGTATTTATTCACAAATTCTGATAATGATTCTGCTGCTGTCCGGAGGACAGCTTTTCGCCTCGGATACCTACGAAAATTATGCCCTGGCCTGGCAGAAGGGCATGGCGGGAACAGGGATGTCTCTGTCCTCCAATGCGGGAAGCATCTGGCTGAATTCCGCGTCTGTGCCCGCATCCCGGCTCGAAGCGGAAAGCGACCTGAGTTTTCTGCCTGCCGGAATCAGTGTGTCAAATCTGAGCGTAAACTGGCATCCCCGGTCAAAGCTGGCCATCGGCGCAGGAATAAATTCAGAGAATTTCGGATCCTTTGACCGCCGGGATCAGCAGGGCAATCTCATCGGTTCCTTTTCCGGGAACCGCAGCCAGATGATCCTCAGCGGAACGTTGATTCTGAACCGGCGTCTGTCTCTCGGTTACAGCCGTCGTTTCATTCGACAGAAGATCGACGATCGCGCTTACAACCTGAGCGGCGGACAGACAGGACTCATCCTGTCGGATCGGCAGGGCATTACAAGCCTGGCGCTGACCCAGACCACCTTCAGTGACGAAGAGCAGCCGGTGCTGGTCGCGGCACTTTCCCGGAAGCTGGCCTACCTGCCTCTGCGGCTCAGTGTGGAAAACCGCTATGAAGGCAAACTGAATATGACCGATACGTCCATCGGCGCATTTATCGAACCCGGACAGGATTTTGATTTCTTCGCGGGACTGAATTTTCAGCGTTTTGACATGCAGACACAGAGCCTGGGCGACGATTTTCTGGCAGGATTGGCCGGCGGAGCCGCCTGGAGCTATGGCAGAGGACGCATCTATCTGTCATTTTACCACTACGGAGGCCTGGGAATAAGCAGCAGCATGGGAGTGAGCTATGGATTTGAGAAATAATAAGATACGCAGTCTCATCGGGATGGGGACCAGTCTGATTTTCATCATGATTGTATCCTGTTCCCAACCCGGAAATCGGGTCAGCAACGTGAGCTGGACCAATGATATCAAACCCGTACTTGATACCCAGTGCGTCAGCTGTCACAATCAGGGCCTTCCCAGCGGCGGTATCCGTCTGGATAATTACACCGGTGTTTCCGGTTCCCTGTCCATGAATACGGGAGAAACCATCGTCAAACCGGGTGATGCGGCAAATTCTTTGCTGTATATTGTCATCAGTACCGATGATCTGACCCGTCGTATGCCCCGGAATGCAGCGGCACTCTCGGTGGATACGCAGCAGCTGTTTTATGTGTGGATCAATGAAGGAGCGGTGCAAAACTGAAATCATCATTTTTTATAAGTTTTGAAGGGTTGGACGGAAGCGGCAAGAGCACGCAGGTTACGCTTCTGAAGAATTGGCTGCTGGAACGAAAATTCCGGCCTGTTGTGTGTCGTGACCCCGGTACCGACGACATCGCGGAAATAATTCGTAACATATTACTGGATCCGCAAAACCGGATAGATCCGGTTACGGAAATTCTCCTGTACGCAGCTGCCCGGTCAGCGCTGGTGACGAAGAAGATTGATCCTGCTCTTCAGGATGGTCAGGTGGTTATCTGCGACCGCTTCTATGATTCGACCAGTGCCTATCAGGGAAAGGGCAGGGGCCTGTCTGCCGATCTCATCCGCCAGCTGAATCTCATCGGTAGCCATGGGCGGGTTCCCGATCTTACATTTTTTCTTGATATAGATATTGAAACCGGCCTGAAGCGCCTCGACCGCCAGGGCAGCCGTGACCGTATGGAGTCGGAGACGATACAGTTCAAGGAACGCGTTCGCCGTGGTTTTCTTGAGCTGGCGGCTGCGGAACCGGAGCGATTTCATACCGTGGACGGGACGCGGAGTGAGTCGGACCTGCACGGTGAGATCGTATCCGTCATTAAAAAGAGGTTTTTAGACAATGCGTAAAATTATTTTCATCCGTATCGCCATTCTGCTTCTCGCCGTGGCGTCACTGCAGGCCACGGACTACAAACGATCCATGCAGGCCCAGCAGAAATTATTGCGGGCCTATGCAACCCTCATTACCAATTATGCGGATGAGCTCGATCCGATGAATCTGACTGATGCAGCCATTGACGGAATGACAGGGAAGCTGGATCCCTACACGGTGCTGCTGAAAGCCCAGTCGAAATTTCGTATGGATGTGCTGACTCACGGAGAATACGGCGGCGTGGGAATCCGTATCGGTTCGCGGAATGACTCGCTCACGGTCATCTCACCCATGGAGGACAGCCCGGCCTGGAAGGCGGGAATTCTGCCCGGGGATAAGATTATTCGCATCGACAGTCTCTACACAATCGGGCATAAACTGGATGATCTGGCCGAAATGATCAGGGGCCCCAAGGGAACAGAGGTTCAGCTGACTATTCTGCGAAGTAATTATGATGAAGCGCTCATCTTCAGGCTGACGCGCACAAATATTGAAGTGCGCGAAATTCCCTATGCCGGCTTCATCGAGGATGGAACGGGCTATATCAAGCTCAACGGATTCAGCAAACATGCGGCGGCGCAGCTCAGGAGCTATGCGGACAGCCTGCAGCAGAAAGGCATGAAACGCCTCATTCTCGATCTGAGAAATAACACGGGCGGACTTCTGGATCAGGCTGTGGAAATTCTGAATCTCTACCTTCCCAAAGGGCAGAAAGTCGTTCAGACGCGCGGCCTGACGCGGGCCAGCAACCGGGAATTTTCCCTCACCGAGCAGCCCCTCCTTCATAGCGATGTCCGCATCGCCATTCTGGTCAATCATGGTTCGGCATCCGCATCGGAAATCGTGGCCGGAGCCACTCAGGACCTGAACCGGGGTATTATCGTCGGCCAGACAACCTTCGGAAAGGGTCTGGTGCAGAATATCTTTCCCCTCGATGACAGCAGTGCCGTCAAAATCACCACATCCAAATATTATATCCCGTCGGGCCGGCTGATACAGAAGGAAGACTATTTTCATGACAATGAAATAATCAGCGCCAATCCCGATCTGAACCACGAATATTTTACCCTGAGCGGACGCCCGCTCGCGGAAAATGGCGGTATTGTACCGGATTCAACTGTGGACGGCCACAGCGTGGGACCCATCGTTGTGGATCTCTGGCGCCGGAATATGTTCGCAGATTATGTGAGGATTACCCTTCTCGCGAATCCGAAGATGACCGGCCATGAAGACCCGGAAAGGTATTTCGATGATTTTGTTTCGTTTCTTAAACAGCGGGAGTATCATTTCGAACATCCCCTGCTGAAAAAAGTGACCGAGCTTGAGAAACGATTCAAGGATCAGGTGGGGGAGAATGACTTTGCGGACCTGCAGCCAAGTTTCGATGCCCTGCGCGCCGCCCTGTCCGGGAACAGTGAGTCCCTGCTCAGGGAGTCCCGCGAAGAGATCATTCCCTTTCTCCGGGCCGAGATGCTGGGATTCCGCGGAGGACAGCATGACCGTATCGAAGGAACGCTGCAGGATGATGACGTGCTGCAGACCGCCGTTCATCTGCTGAAGGATGACAGCTACCTGAAATCACTGAAAATTGCCCCCTTCAATGAATAAAGTCAAACAGCGCCCCCCCTTCATCATGGGTTTGGTCCGCTTTTTTGCCAGACCCTTTATCCGTCTCATGATGAAGATAAAAGTCGTGGGGCTGGAAAACATCCCGAAGGAGGGAGCCGCTCTTCTGGCGGCCAATCATTTCAGCTGGTGGGAACCGCCGTCCATGATCGTATCCTGCCGCAGGCCCATTTATTTTATCGCCGCCAATGATTTCCGATGGGACTGGCGCATCAGCTGGATCGTCCGGCTGTACGGAACCATTCCTGTGGACCGGACCCGTTTTGAAAAGAAAACCATCGCACTGGCTCTGAAAAAACTTCGTGAAGGCCGCCTGGTCGGTATTTTTCCGCAGGGAGGGATGCAGCAGACCGTAATTACAGATGCCAAACCCGGTGTGATGTACATCGCCCACCGCAGCGCTGTGCCCGTGATTCCTGTGGGAATATCCGGACAGATCAATCCTTCATCCTCCTGGATGCGCCTGCGCCGTCCGTCTGTCACCGTGAGAATCGGTAAGCCATATCAGCTTCCTGCCCTGTCCGAGACCTGGGCGGAACAGAAAAAACAGATGACCGACAGCGGGAACGACCTGATGGCTCACATTGCCGCTCTCGTGGATCCGGCCCATCGGGGACATTTTGCGGAGCATCCCCTTACCATTGCCTTATCCAAAGAGTATTTCTGAATCCCCGTCTTTTCTGAACAGTTTGGATTTGTATAAATAAAATCAGCTGATACTGTCACCCGATCAACCATTTTTGAGTGCTTTTCCCGCTGTTCGGAATTAATAGACCCGAAGAAAAACCTGAACCGTTCATTATTCTCAGAATCGGGAATAATTAAGCATCGCTGTTTCAATATATGCTAAATAATATATATAGTAAATATTGTAATCATGATAATGAATATCAGGCGGTCAGGGACATCCCGGGAGTCGCTATTCGATAGGAAACAGGGTAATATTAATAATTTAAGTCGCATTTATGAACAGGGAGAAAATTATCCGGAAAACAGGGGCGGAAGGTTCGGAACAGGCTGGCATGGTTCTTGACATATGCTCCGGCAATGACCACAACAGCATTTAATCGTAAGCAAAGGAGTAAGACATGAAGAAATGGTCAATGCTGATTTTAATCGTATCTCTTTTTGCAGTCATTTCCTGCACAAAGGACAAAGAGGACGCAGACGAATTCACCACGATGCTGAACACGGTTGAGGACATGGGTGGATTCCGCTTTGCTGCAGCTGCAGCACCTGATGACACAACCAAAACTGCTGCCGAACAGGCTACGGCCTTCCTGGCGGACTTTTCGCTGATCGTGGATATACGAAGCGCGGAAGTCTATGGTACAGGCCACATCGAAGGCGCAGTAAACTGGCCGTCTGCCGAGTTCAAAACCCGGCTGCTCGAAGCCAATCCCAGCGGTACTGTTCTCATCGTATGTTACACGGGCCAGACGGCGAGTCACCTGCAGACCGTGGCAACTCTGATGGGCTATGATGCCAAGGTCCTGAAATGGGGAATGAGCGGATGGAATTCTCAGTTCGATTCCTGGTCCGGCAATGTAAAATCGGATTTCACCGCCTGGTCCACTGATACCTCAGAACCCACAGCGGACACCTATGATGCACCGGTTGTGGATACGGGTGAAAGCGATGGCGAAGCCATTCTGGACGCACGGCTGGATGAAATCGTGGCCGGTGGACTTCAGGGTGTGACCACGAGCGCAACCCTGGCTGACGAGTATGTGATCAATTACTGGAAGCAATCAGACTGGGCTGATTACGGACATATTGAAAATGCCTACCGGATTACACCGGGAGATATTGTGTCCGACAGAGCCCTGTACAATATTCCCTCCGATCGGACCGTTTACATCTACTGCTATACGGGACAGACTTCGGCGGCTCTCACTAGCTACCTGAATACGCTGGGTTACACGACAAAATCCATCCGCTTCGGTGCTAACGGCATGATCTATCCCAATCACCCTGGAGCCTGGAGCCCCCGCAAGGTGGATTTACCCTTAGTTAAATAATGTCTATTTTGTGTTATCGTTATGGGTTGGAAAAACAGCGGGCTTTCCCGCTGTTTTTCCATAGATTAAATGAGATAAATCTGTATATTCTAATAAAATAACAGTTATGATGAAGACTTTCTTTTCACATGCACAGGGAAAAAACTATTTGGATATAGGAAAGGGAAAATGGTGAAAATGAACAAGATACAATATTGGATCGGGAGTCTGCTGCTGCCCCTGTGTCTCGTTTCTGTCCAGCTTCATGCTGAAGAATTCGTCTGTCTGGACTGTCATGACGATTTTACGGCCGGATCGGTGCACGACAAGGTTGTAAGCTGCCAGAGCTGCCATGAGGATGTGGTGGATGAATCGCATATGGATAATGGCGCAGCCCGCGTGGATTGCGGCATGTGCCACTACAACCAGTCTGTCTTGTCAAAATCCAGTATGCATTATCATCTGGGTGATGCCGGTCCCAGTTGTTCAGACTGTCACGGTACCCACCAGATCATCTACCGGAGTTACTCAAATTCACGGATCAGCAATCTGATGGTTCCGGAGACCTGCGGGCAGTGTCATCCGGATGAAGTGGAAGCCTACAAGCAAAGTATTCACTGGAATGAAGCCAAACGCGGTATCAAGGAAGCGCCGGTATGTAACGATTGCCATATCGCTCATAATTTCAAACCGGATGATGATCCGAATGCGCTGGTGGACATGAAGAAATTTCAGGAGGAAACCTGTATCCGCTGCCATGAAGATCCGGTAATCCGTAAGAAATACCTGATGGTGGAGGATCAGGCCTATTCCTATCAGGATTCATATCACGGTCTTGCCGTGATGCGCGGGGACAAGAAAGCCGCGTACTGCGTCGATTGTCATAATGTTCACAAGATACTGCGTCAGGACCATCCCGAATCCTCCGTCAATCCTGAACGCATCGTCAACACCTGCGGGAAGTGTCATCACGATGCCACGGTTGCCTTCGCCAATTCCTATACGCATCAGGATTACAGCAGCGAAGCGTCCACCATTACCTACTGGGTGAAGAAGATTTACATCTGGCTTATTCTCGTCGTCATCGGCGGCATGATCGCTCACAACCTGCTCATCACGGTCAGTCATCTGGCACGGGAACGGCGCCGGACACAGGCGAAACAGATCCCCATTCCGCGCTTTACATCCAATGAGGTGGTTCAGCACTGGCTGCTGCTGACGTCGTTCATCATCCTGGCCATCACCGGATTCATGCTCAGGATGCCCGACAGCTGGTGGGCCATCGGGCTGACAAAACTGGGTATCAGTGAAACAATCCGGCAGTGGATACACCGGGTTTCAGCTGTAGTCATGCTGATAACCGGATTCTACCATGTATTTTATCTCCTTGTGACGAATCGCGGCCGGGACGTACTCGTTTCCCTGTTTCCGGGAATCTCGGATATTTCCGGCGTGTTCGGAAATTTGGCCTATTACCTGGGACTGCGCTCCGAAAAGCCTGAATTTGATCAGTACGATTATGCCGAAAAAGCGGAATACTGGGCGCTGATCTGGGGAACGCTGGTCATGGGCGTGACCGGATTCGTTCTCTGGTTCCCGACGCTGTTCGGCAGCATGGGGCCGGTCTGGCTGGTGAAGGTGTCCGAGATAATTCATTATTACGAAGCCATCCTGGCTACCCTGGCCATTATCGTCTGGCACTGGTTTTTCGTGCTCTTCAATCCGGAAACGAAAATGAGCTTTGCCTGGCTGGATGGGAATGTATCGCTTCATGATTATGAACATCACCATCTGCGCCGCTTCAAATATGTTCTGCTTGAATGGCAGCGCTACAGGAAGGGCCGTATCGATGTTCATGATTTCAAGCCCTACACGACGCTGGTCATTGATACGCTGAAGAAGCACAAATATGATCCGGATGAAGTATTTACCAGAGTTCTGGAAGAAAAGCCGGAGCTCCGGGCCTGGATTGAGGCGAATCTTGACCGCTGATTTTCCGGGATAAAATGATTAAGCAGGGGTGGAGCAAAACTCCGCCCCTTTTTTCAAATCTCTGAAAGTAAGACTTTGGTTTTTCCCCTGTTTTAAATAAATTTCGCCATTATGATTTTAAGTTTGGTCATCAATCGATGAGGAGGAACTAATGGGATACTTGACCAGGAACGTGGCCAGTACGCTGGGATGGTACCTGCAGCGTGTATCGGCAATTCTGATTTCCGTCGGATTGCTTGTACATTTCTGGGTACTGCATTTCACAATGACTCGGCCTGTTACATTTGAAAAAGTTCAGGAAAGACTTCTGTCTCCGGGATGGGTCACTTTTGACCTGATACTGCTTGCTGCTGTGATCTATCATGGACTCAACGGCCTGTGGAATATCCTGACAGACTATAATCCTTCACCCGCACTCAGAAAATTCTATGGTTGGCTGATCGTTGCCATAGGACTGCTTCTGGTGTATTTCGGCTATGTGATTCTCATGCCTTTTGCCACGGCGGGAGGTGTCAGATGAAAACGAATACGCTGAAAGAATGGAAGCTTAATTTTAACTGGGGCATGCTGGCCTTCATCATGCATCGCGTGACCGGCCTGGCACTCGTGCTCTATCTGATTCTGCATGTCTACAGCCTGAGCCATGTGCTGAATGGTGTGGATACCTTTGATCATTTCATGAAGGGATACGATTCCAGCATCGGACATGTCATCGAATTCCTGCTGCTGCTGGCTGTGCTGTGGCATCTGTTCAACGGACTGCGGATCACGATTACGGATTTTCTCCGTTTCACGCATCAGCAGAAGCGGCTCATTATCTGGGTGTTTGTCATTTCCGCTGTGATTGCCATTCTGTCCATCACTCACTTCATTCCGGAAATTAAACCCCTGCTCGGACTGGGAGGCGCATTATGAAATATCATCAAGTACTCGTCGTAGGAGCCGGGAATTCCGGCCTCCGGGCAGCCATCGAGCTGAACAGAAACAATATCAAGGTCGGCGTTCTGACCAAGGTTCATCCGGTCCGCTCCCACAGTATTGCCGCCCAGGGCGGTATCAACGGCGCTCTGAAAAATCATCCGCGCGGTATTTATGACAGCGCCGAGCTGCATGCATTCGATACGGTGAAGGGCAGCGATTACCTGGCCGATCAGAAAGCCGCACTGCGGATGACGACGGAAGCTCCGGAACGGATTTACGAACTGGAACACTGGGGCTGTCCCTTCAGCCGGACTCCCGAGGGAAAGATCGCTCAGCGTCCCTTCGGCGGCGCCGGGTTCCCGAGAACTGCCTTCTCATCCGATAAGACAGGCCATGTCATTCTGCATACGCTCTATGAACAGGCCGTGAAGTATGAACAGGGTTCGGAACGGGCCGAAATGGTCATTTATGACGAATGGTTCGTCACCCGCCTCATCGTGGAAGACAATGTCGCCCGCGGAGTGGTCGCCATGGATCTGACCACCGGCGAGCTGGAAGTGTTCAAGGCCGATGCGGTCATCTGGGCCACTGGTGGCGCCGGACGCATGTGGGGAAAAACCTCCAATGCCTATATCAATACCGGCTGGGGTATGGCCGTTCCCTTCTACGAAGGAATCGGCATGAAGGATATGGAATTCATCCAGTTCCATCCCACCGAACTTTTTACCAATAATGTACTCATCACCGAAGGCGCCCGCGGTGAGGGCGGTTTTCTCCGCAACAGCACCGGCGAACGTTTTCTCGCCAATTACGATGATTCGGCCAAGGCCATGGAAGTGGCTCCCCGGGATATCGTTGCCCGGAATATGCAGCGGGAAATCCTGGCCGGACGCGGCGTGAACGGAAAATACATCAGCCTGGATCTGACCCATCTCGGGAAAAAGAAGATTCTGGAACGTCTGCCCGGTATCCGTATGCATGCCATCCATTTTGCCGGTGTCGATCCCATTGACAAACCCATCCCTGTCGCACCCGGACAGCACTATACGATGGGAGGCCTGGATGTGGATATTGATGGCGCATCCCCGAAAATCAAAGGTTTCTTCGCTGCCGGTGAAGCTGCCTGCGTATCGGTTCACGGTGCCAACCGTCTCGGCGGAAACTCCCTGCTGGAAACGGTGGTCTACGGAAAAATTGCCGGTGAAGCCGCATCCAAATATGTGAAGGACGGCGGCAGCCCTGCCGGGAATCCCGAAATCTTCAGCAAGGCTCTCCATGAAGAGGACAGCAAGATTTCCGACCTGCTCAACTCCGGCGGCAAGGAAAATCACAACACGCTGAAGAAGATCCTCAACGAGACCATGAACGAAAAGGTCGGTATCTTCCGTGAAGCCAAACAGCTGGCGGAAGCCCTCGAAGTGGTGCTTGAGCTCAAGGATCGCTACAAGGACATCAAGCTGGGAAGCAGCGGCCGCAAGGCAAATTTCGACCTGCTCTGGGCTATTCAGCTGAAGGGCAGCATCGATATCGCCGAAACGGTGGTCAAAGGTGCTCTGAACCGCGAGGAAAGCCGCGGTGCACAGTTCAGAACCGACTTCCCCACCCGGGATGACAAACGCTTCCTGAAGCATACTGTCGCCACCTGGAACGGGAAAACAGCCGACCTGAACTATACAGATGTGGACATCTCGCTGTTTGAACCCAAAGAACGTAAATATTAAGGAGGGATGAAGCATGGCTCAAATCAAGAAATTCAAAGTATTCCGCTTTGATCCCGATAAAGATAAACGGCATCATTTTGATGAATTCGAAGTGCCCTTCACGCCGGGTATGACGGTTCTGGACGGAATGAATTACATTCAGGAAAATCTGGATCCCACACTGGCCTACCGTTCTTCCTGCCGCGAAGGTGTCTGCGGTTCCTGCGCAATGCACATCAACGGCAAATACGGACTCGCCTGCGAAAACCAGCTCATGGACCTGCCTGAAAAAATTACGGTCAGGCCTCTTGCTCATCTGGATATCATCCGCGATATGTATGTGGATATGGACGATTTCTGGAACAAATACAAATCCATCAAGCCCTATCTCATTCCCGGAAATCCGGATCCTGAGGAAGGGGAACGGCTCCAGTCCCAGGATGAACGCGCCCATCTGGATGTGATCATCGACTGCATTCTCTGCGGATCCTGTTACGGCGCCTGCGGTGTGAACGGATACGACTCCGACTATCTCGGGCCGGCAGCCCTGGCCAAGGCCAACCGCTTCTACATGGACAGCCGGGACAATGCCGACGAGGAACGGCTTTCGCTGGTTGCCGGCGAACATGGAGCACTGCGCTGCCATACCATGTTCAACTGCCAGGAAGTCTGTCCCAAAGAGATCGATCCCACGGCCAATATTGCCAATCTCAAGCGCAATCTGGTCGCGAACCAGCTCAGTCCCAAATTCACAAAGAAGGGACTCTGACACTGTCATATTCACACTGTCGGATATAAAATCAGAAGGGGGTCAATCGGCCCCCTTTTTACTATGAGGACGAAATCCGAATCCCGTTATGACACAAATCAGCAATCATGAAGTGTAATCCCGTTGAATAAGGCCTATTTTTTTATTTTAATGATTTGGAAACACATGATTAGTGCTTAATTTTTCAGGGTAGAGGACCGGAGCGTATATGCAGACAAGGCCTAATTGGGATGAATATTTTCTGGAGATTGCCAGGGTGGTGGCCAAACGGTCATCCTGTCTCCGCAGACAGGTGGGCGCCGTGATTGTACGGAACAAGGATATTATCTCGACCGGTTACAATGGTGCGCCGGCTCATCAGAAAAACAGCCTGGAATACGGATTCTGTTACCGGGAAGTGAATAACATTCCGTCCGGGACCCGTCTCGAACTCTGCCGGGCAGTCGGCTCACATGCCGAATCCAATGCCATTGTACTGGCTGCCCGCAACGGACACGCCACAGCGGATTCGACCCTCTATGTCTACGGACATCAGTTTGTCTGCAATCAGTGCAAGGCCATGATCGCCAATGCGCTGATCCGTCGCGTGGTACTTCAGAGACCGGACGGAAGCACGGAGGAATCTGTGCCGGAACAGGACTGGACCATTCATCCTGTCGATTCGCCCGATCCCGGTCAGTTCTGATCAAGACGGACGCCCACGGGTCCGAATATTTATAAGGATAAGCATGAGTGAACACCCGCTGCTGCAGTGCCGGAACCTGAGCAAGAGCTTTGGTCCGCTGAAGGTGCTGGATGGTGTCTCATTATCCGTATTTCCGGGAGATATTTTCGGATTTCTCGGGCCGAACGGAGCCGGTAAATCCACGACTATCCGAATTATTGCCGATCTGATCCGGCCCGACGAAGGTTCGGTTTCCATTCATGGCTTTGATGTCAGTCAGGATAAAATCATGGCTTTGAAAAATACCGGCATGCTTATCGAAAAACCGGCTTTTTATCCCCATCTCAGTGCCCGGCGAAATTTGAAGATGATCTGCGACCTCTTTCCGGATATTCCGCTGACCGAAATTGACCGGGTTCTGCATCTGGTTGATCTTGATTCGGCGGCGGACCGGAAGGTGCGGCATTTTTCACAGGGTATGAAACAGCGCCTCGGAATTGCGCAGGCACTCATGGGACGACCGGATCTCATTGTGCTGGATGAACCGACAAACGGGCTGGATCCGGTATCCATGCGGGATATCCGTAATCTGATGAAACGCTTTCGGGATGAGGGACACAGCATTCTCCTGTCCTCTCATCTGCTCTACGAAGTGGAACGAACCTGCAATCGAATGGCCATCATCAATGCGGGCCATGTTGTCCGGGAAGGGAAGGTGGAAGATCTTCTGTCCGGCTCAACCATCTTCCGTACCGAATTCGTTGCTGAAAATTCTGAGCTGCTGCAATCTTTTTTAACCCATCATTTTGATGCGGAGTCCATTCAGGCCACGGCGACGGGATTTCTGGTAAAGGTTCCGCAGGGCGATATTCCCGGCCTGGCGGAGGCTGCCGTGAAGGAAGGTGTCCGCCTTCGTTCCATTATTCCCAGATCCACGCTCGAAGATTATTTTATCGAAACTCTGGAATTGTCATGATTCTCTACAGACTATTGAAAATTGAAATATTCAAGACTTTCAGTAAATGGCGCAGTTTCATCAGCTTCATCCTGTTTGCCGTATTTATCCCCACGATCCTGATCGTAGCCCATTTCAGCGGTGGCCTGGGCGGGGAACTGCTGCCCGAAAGCCGGAAGCACTTTCTATTCAGCGGAAATCTGTACAACGGGTACTTTCTGGCTTATTTTGTTCTCAATCTGCTCTTTATTCACCTGCCCTTTCTGGTGACGGTGGCAGCCGGAGACCTGTTTGCCGGTGAAGCGACAGACGGCACCTACCGGTTTCTATTAGTGCGCTCCATTTCGCGGAAGCAGTTTTATATTTCGAAATGGCTTACAAACGCCGCCTATACCTTCTCTCTGCTTTTCTTTCTGGGTGGGCTTACTCTCATTCTCGGGCTGATTCTGGAAGGCACGGGTGATCTGATGGCCGTATCTCCCGAATTCGGCCTGGCCATTCTGGACAGACATTCGGCACTTATCAAACTCATCGAAGCCTATGCGCTGGGGGCCCTGAATCTTCTCACGGTGAGTACGCTGGCATTGCTGCTGTCCGTTTTTGTATCCAATGCCATCGGCCCCATCATTGCCTCCATGGGAATCATCATCGTTTTTTATCTGGTTGAGCTCATTGACCTGTCCGTATTCAGAGCCATCCGCCCCTACCTGTTCACGCATTACATGGATTCCTGGCTCTCCGTGTTTTTTGACGGAAAGGAGTTGCTGCTGCCCATTGTGGTTCATCTCCTGTACATAGCTGTTTTTACTCTCATATCTTTTGTTTATTTTATCAGGAAGGAGATTAGTTCGTGATCGTATTTCTGCTGATTCTGGCCCTGTGCCTGCCGCTGCATGCCGACGATATGGCGCACTATCTGAAAAAACTTCAGGCTCATGCTGATCTGATACAGGATATTCAGGTGGATATCTCCGTGCGCAGCCGTATGCCCGGACTGACAATTCCCGACCGCAGCGCAAGCTATTATTTCAAGCGTCCCGGGAAAATGCGTCTGATGGGTGAGGATTTCACCATGGTGCCGAAAGAGGCCCTGATGATGGATTTTTCCTCCCTTGCCGATTCCCTGACCACCGTTTCCCGAATGAGGCCTGACAGCCTGGCTGGAAGCTCCCGAATTCTTCTTCTCTTCAGCAGGACCGTGGATAACCGGATTACGACCACCCGGGCCTGCATCGATACGCTGGACTGGACCGTAGAGACGCTGGATATTGACGAGGGAAAATCCTTCAGATCACACGTTACCTTTCATTATACAGATGTAAACGGAATTTCTGTGCCCGACAGAATCAGAGCGGATGTTGAATCATCACGAATGCAGAGGCGGGTCCGCAATCCGCGGTCCGGATCCTTTCATGCGGGAGGAAGTGATTCGGAATCGGGATATATAGAGATAAAATTCAATCATTATCGTATCAATCAGGGCCTGGATGACAAATTATTCGAGGATGGCAGCAATGACTGACAAGGCCGTATCCCGCCTGGCAAAGGCTATTTCCGTACTTTTCAATCCCCTGTGGATCGGGTTAATCTTTTTTATTATTCTCGTTTCAGTTATGCCCTATACCCGGAGTGAGACAAGCCTCGTTCTGGTCAGCGGTATCCTGTCCACCGTCATCCTTCCACTGGCCATCGTGGGGATGTTGGTAAAGCGGGGGCTGGCGGAAAATATGGACGTTCCGGACCGGCGTAAGCGTCTGCTGCCCTTTGCCCTGTTCTCCATTGAATACGGGCTTTTTGCCCTGGCCAATGCCTTTCTCCACCTGCCCGTATCCTTTCAGGCAGTGATGTGGATTGTCCTGATCAATACTCTGATCTATGGACTGATCACCATCTGGTGGAAGATCAGCATTCATGCCGCGGGGATTGCCGGTTATCTGGTTTGCATCATGTATTTTACTGAAATGTGGACCTGGTGGGCACTGCTGCCGGTGGTGGCTGTGGCCTGGAGCAGGATCTATCTGAGAGCCCACACTGCCGCGCAGATCGCCATGGGAATCCTGCTCGGCACCGGGTTGACACTGTTTCAACTTCAATTCTATCTGCCGAATTAGCCGCACATAAAGGAGTATTCATGCGACGAGTCCTGTCACTGATTCTGGGCGGAGGCCGTGGGACCCGGCTGGCTCCGTTGACCAGTCTTCGCTCAAAACCGGCCGTTCCCATCGGCGGAAAATACCGCCTGATCGATATTCCCATTTCAAATTGTCTGAACAGCAATGTGAGAAAAATATTTGTCCTGACTCAGTTCAACAGTGAGAGTCTGCACCGGCATCTGTTTCACACCTATACCTTTGACCGTTTCAGCCATGGATTTCTCGAGATTCTGGCTGCTTCCCAGTCGCTGGAACACGCAGACTGGTATCAGGGCACGGCGGATGCGGTCCGTCAGTCACTGACGCATTTCGGAAACATGGATTTCGATGAATACCTCATTCTGGCCGGGGATCACCTCTACCGCATGAATTATTCCGAATTCATCATGACCCACCGTATGAAGAACGCGGATCTGACAGTGTCGGTGAAGCCGGTGAGCCGCAGTGAAGCCGGTGAATTCGGAATCCTGAAGGTGGACGGGGACGGACGCATCATCAATTTTGCCGAAAAGCCGAATGACGATGCAGTGCTGGATTCACTCATGAGCGACACGGGCGATCCGGATCGGCCCTTCTGGGGTTCGATGGGAATTTATGTCTTCAAGCGCAAGGTACTGAACCGGGCTCTCGTCGAAATCAAGGAAGAGGACTTCGGCAAACACGTCATACCGGGATCCATTGCCGGAGGCAGAAAGGTTTATGCTCATTTTTTCAAGGGCTACTGGGAAGACATCGGGACCATCAGGGCCTTTTATGAGACGAATATCGCGCTGACGCAGATGGCGCCGCCCTTCCGGTTCATCGACAATGCCATGCCCATTTACACCCATGCCCGGATGCTGCCGGGAACCCGTATTGATGTCCGCACCATCCATCGCTCCCTTATCAATGACGGCTGCCGTATCAAGGCTGACTCCATTAAAAACAGTATCATCGGGGTTGCTTCGATTGTCCGGGAAGGATCCGAAATTTCCGACACGTATATCATGGGGAATGATTATTATGAGGAACGGGAAGGACGTGATGAGATCCCTCTCGGAATCGGGAAGAATTGTATCATAAAAAAGGCCATCATCGACAAGAATGCCCGGGTCGGAGATAATGTGAAGATTCTCAACCGCAGCGGGAAAATGAATGAAACACATGATCAGTACTGGATTCGGGACGGGGTGGTGGTCCTGAAGAAGAATGCGGTTATTCCGGATGGGGCCGAAATCTGAATTTTCCGGATTCGTTCTTCTCAAAAGGGATATATGTTATGAATTTTAATAATGATAGCGGGTTCTATGGATCATTGCTGCATTCTGAAGAGAAGAAGAAGGGGCAAGTCTGATTCATGGAAACAGCTGAACCGAAAGAGTTTAATTTTATTATCCGGAGAATGCCCTTGCCCGAATTGCCCGGGAATGATAATTGCAGTGGAGTTGGGAAAGGAACAGGAGAGGCATGACAAAGTCAAGAACGCTGAAGGACTGGGAAAACGGGACGAGAAAGGACGCTCTGAGCGTAAGACCGGAGCGCAGAAGGGTGTTCAGCACCAGCAGCGGGGAAGAAATCCAGGCGCTATACAACGAAGAATCAAGGACGGGAGGCCCGGAGGATCCGGGATTTCCCGGTGAGTATCCCTTTACGCGGGGTATCTACCCCAGCATGTACCGGGGGCAGTTCTGGACAATGCGCCAGTATGCCGGGTTCGGGGATGCGGGCCTGAGCAACGAACGCTATAAATATTTATTGAACCAGGGACAGACCGGGCTGTCCGTGGCGTTTGACCTTCCGACACAGATCGGGTATGACAGCGATCATCCGCTGAGCAACGGCGAAGTGGGAAAAGTGGGCGTCGCCATTGATTCTCTGCAGGATATGGAGCTGCTGTTCAGGGAGATTCCCCTCGACAAGGTTTCCACATCCATGACCATCAATGCACCGGCACCGATTCTGCTGGCCATGTACATCGCGGTCGCGGAGAAGCGCGGCATTTCACCGGAAAAGCTGAGCGGGACCATACAGAATGATATTCTCAAGGAATATGTGGCTCGCGGAACCTTTATTTTTCCGCCCCGGCCCTCCATGAGGCTGATTACGGATATTTTTGAGTACTGCCGGGTTCATATACCCAAATGGAATACGATTTCCATTTCCGGTTACCATATCCGGGAAGCCGGTTCCGATGCCGCTCAGGAAATCGGATTTACGCTTGCGGATGGAATTGCCTATGTGCAGGCGGCTCTGGACGCGGGCCTGGATGTGGACGCCTTTGCCGGGCGGCTGTCCTTTTTCTTCAATGCGCATAATAATCTCTTTGAGGAAGTTGCCAAGTTCCGTGCAGCCCGGCGGCTCTGGGCTTCCATCATGAAGGACCGTTTTCATGCCCATGACGAAAAATCCATGATGCTGCGCTTTCATACCCAGACCGGCGGGTCCACGCTGACGGCCCAGCAGCCTGATAATAATATCGTGCGGGTTACACTGCAGGCTCTGGCAGCCGTGCTGGGCGGGACCCAGTCCCTGCACACGAACGGCCGGGATGAAGCGCTGGCTCTGCCGACGGAGGACAGCGTGCGGACGGCGCTGCGGACTCAGCAGCTGCTGGCTCACGAATCGGGGGTGGCGGACAGTATCGATCCCCTCGGCGGATCCTGGCTGGTGGAGTCCCTCACCGATTCACTGGAGGCCAAAGCCCGGGAATATATTGCTAAAATTGACGATCTGGGCGGAATGATCGAAGCGATCGAGCAGGGCTATGTTCAGCGTGAGATACAGGCTTCCGCCTACCGGGCTCAGCAGGAAGTGGAAACGGGTGAGGCGGTGATCGTGGGTGTCAATAAGTACAGGGACAGGGAAGAGCCGCAGGAAAATCTGCTTTCCGTCAATCCTGCCCTGCAGGCGCTGCAGGTGAGACGGCTGAGTATTCTGAAATCCGGCCGTGACAGTGCTGCGGTGAAGACTACACTGGAAAAATTAAAGAATACGGCTGCCGGGTCGGATAATATCATGCCGGCAATGATTGAGGCTGTGAAAAGCTATGCCACAATCGGAGAGATCAGTGACACGCTGCGAAGCGTTTTCGGCGAGTACCGGGAAACGATAGTCATCTGATATCGGCCGGTAACTCACATAATATTTACCAGTGCGGGGGTGACCATGATCCGGAAAATCAATCATATCGGTATTGCCGTCAATAATTGCGATGAACAGCGCGGCTGGTACAGCGATGTGCTGGGCCTGAAGGAAATTGGCAGTGAAATTCTGCCGGATCAGGGCGTGAAAGTCCTGATATTTGCTGTGGGCGATACGCGGATCGAACTTCTGGAGCCGCTGGACGACGCAAGTCCCATTGCCAGGTTCATTGCCCGTCGGGGCCAGGGCCTGCATCATATTGCCTATGATGCGGATTCCTGCGAGGCCGCTCTGAAAAAGGCCGTGGATGCCGGTTATACAGCTCTCGATAGCGAACCCCGTGCCGGTGCGCAGGGCACGTCCGTCGCCTTTCTCCATCCCGCCGCCACCTTCGGCGTGCTCACTGAACTGGTGGAGGAGGGGGAACGCACGATGCATTTTTAACCGATTATTCATTATTTTAAGTAAAGTCGGTGCCGAAAAACTGAATAAAGAAACTCAAGTGCTGTCTTATACGGAGGAGTTCAAATAATGCAGAAAAAAATTAACTCATTATCCGTTCCGGGTGCAGTCATTTCGGTTTATTCCATGAATCAGCAGGACTATATCTCCCTCACGGATATTGCAAAATACAGAAACCACGAAGCTCCTGCAGATATTGTAAAAAATTGGCTTCGCAGTCGTAGTACGATAGAATTTCTGGGATTATGGGAAAAACTTAATAATCCTGATTTTAAAGTGGTCGAATTCGACCACTTTAGATTGGAAGCGGGAAGCAACTACTTTGTCTTATCCCCTAAAAAGTGGATAGAATCCACTGATGCTATCGGACTTACCTCAAAATCAGGGAGATATGGCGGTACCTTTGGTCATCAGGATATTGCTTTTGAATTTGCTTCGTGGATAAGTGCGGAACTCAAGCTCTATATTCTTAAAGAATTTCAGCGCCTCAAACAGGAGGAAATTCAGCAGAAAAGGCTTGAATGGAGTATTTCGAGGACAATTGCAAAAGTAAATTATGCCATTCATACGGATGCAGTAAAAGTGCATCTGATACCGGATGATATCTCACATTCAAAAAAGAAGTTTATTTATGCTGATGAAGCAGACCTAATAAATTTTGCCCTTTGGGGAAAAACAGCGCAGGACTGGCGAAATGAAAATCCGAATCATATAGGTAATATGCGGGATAATGCCACATTGGAACAGCTTGTGGTGCTCTCTAACCTTGAAAGTTACAATTCTGAACTTATAAAACAGAAAATACCTGCGGAAAAACGGCTGGTGGACTTGAACAGAATTGCAATTGAGCAGATAAAGGTCTTGATTGAGAATAAATCAATCAGGAAATTGGAGGAACGAATATATGGAAAAGCAGGAGATGCTTGAAATTCCTATGATTGATAAAAATAATTGGGTGAAACCGTGCCGCTTAATAATAAACCTACTATGATTCTGTAAAGAAATGAAACCCGAATTGACAGTACCGAAATCTATTCCTCAGGAACAAGCAGTCGCGCTGCTTGCGCTGCTGAAACAGCGTTTCGGGGCCCATATGCCGCGACATGAAAAAGTGACCTGGGAGACGGTGCAGGCCCGTCTGCTCAGTCAGCAGGAAAAACTCTGGTCTCTGAACGAAATGGAGACGACGGGGGGCGAGCCGGATGTAACCGGAATGGATCTGCAATCAGGTGAAATTATTTATACGGACTGCGCGGCGGAAAGCCCTGCCGGACGCCGAAGCCTCTGCTATGATCCGGCGGCGCTGGAATCCCGAAAGGAGCATAAACCCCGCCACAGCGTCCTGGGTATGGCTGCCGAAATGGGTTGCGACGTCCTGACGGCGGAGCAGTACCGGGCACTGCAGCTGCTGGGGCCCTTCGACCGGAAAACGTCCAGCTGGGTGCTGACTCCGGAATCCGTGCGGGACCTGGGGGGAGCGCTTTTCGGTGACTCTCGTTACGGGGAAGTGTTTATTTATCACAATGGAGCCGAATCCTATTATGGCAGCCGGGGCTTCAGGACGAGGTTGAGGGTATAAGTCATTTAATTTCAGATTCATCAATTCAATTTTGAATAACGAATGCTGAATGAAAGCGGATCAGATCAGTGCTGACGAGTAGCCAGGTGAGAACGGTTGAAGCCGGTTATTTATAAAGGGAATCTAACCGGTAGTAATGACGCCCGTTTCGTAATTGAGTTCGGAACCGAGAGCAGAGTGGGGGATCATATAGACCGCAAAGAGAATCAGTGCCGCCGCAACGACAAAATATCTGGCGTTTGGCGAGGCTTTGGCCTGTTTCCAGGCGGCGAGAGCCCAGGCAAGGGCGGCAATGAGGGTCTTGTTATCGGTCAGATCCCAGCCATAGGGGATTCCGGTCCATAACTCGCCGAAGGCGAATTTCTGCACGATGGGCCCGAGTATGAGCCCTCCGATGATAAGAAGAGCAAGTGTGGCAAATGTGAGGTTTTTACTGCGGCCTTCGCGGCTGAGGGCTTCAATCCCGCCGCGGGTGGAGAACAGCATGGCCAGGAACATGAACAGAATATGGGGAATGAGGATGGCGGCCGGAACATCTCCCTTGAAGCGGGTCACAACTGTTCGGTCCGCAGGCAGAGTGAAGGTTTTTCCCGAATCTGTCACTTCCAGAAAATACTCGAGTTTGCCGGCCGGCGGCTGATGCGGCAGATCCGCGCTGAGAATTCCATCTCCATTGGCTGCCATGGGAATGGCTATGTAATCTTCCTTCATATTGAAGCGTTTGTACTTGAGTCGGACCGATATATCTGTCCGGCCGGTATCAAACAATATATGCTGATCGCCGGGGCCGCCATGGCTTCGCGTGAACTCATAATGAAGGGTTTCGCCGGATTGACTGATATAGTCGCCGGACAGCGGATAGGTGGGCCCAGTCATTCGCTGGTATCGGGCTGCGGCAATGGTAATAACAAATGCCAGTACCCAGAAAGAGATGGATTTAATCATGATTACTCCCTGCTTTAGCGAATAGTGTAATTTATTTACGATCGATATGAAATAAAAAAATGCAGGCTATACAATTCCGAGCATCCGGCGTGTATCTTCCTTGCTCTGGCATTCGACACAGATGAACCCGTCTCCCTCTTCGCCGGATGAACAGTGACTGCAGTATGCGTATCCACAGCGGCTGCAGCGAACAACCGCTTCACGTCCGGGGTGAATTCTGCACGTATCCTCGAGTGGGGCCTCGTCCATCAGATTATCTGTCGAATCCGGATCCTCCGGTTTCTGACCCGGTTCACGCGGAATCCAGTCCTCAGGACTCAGATCGGTGCTGCGAACGAAACTTTCTTCCTCTTTTCCATCCCTGTCATCCAGGGAGACCGTGAGAGGGTGAGGGGGTTCAGCTTCAATATTTTCCGAGTGCTTGTGGTCAGTGTGAGACGATTTTGCCGCTGCTTCCACAATGACCGGTCCCGTATGAGGCAGTTCGGGAGTCGGCAGCGGAGCCAGGTTCTCGGCTTCGAGGCTGGTTAGCTCCAGTTTCAGCGCAGAAAGCTCCAGCCGCATCATCCGCATCCGGGAGAGGGCCCGCAGATACAGGAGCAGCAGGAGAAGAAATCCGCCGCCCAGAACAGGTTCCATGATGGAATGTGGGGCGTCCGCTGCACCGTATTTTTCGATTTCCGCCTTGAGAAGGGGAGACGGAATACTGGCGGCGCGGCTGATGAGAAAGCTCCGGGCCGCGTTGGGGCCCTGATACAGTGCGATATTCCGCGCATCCAGAATGGACTGCCGGGCCTGTATATCCAGAAAATGGCTGCGAATATCATTCGCTACTACCTTGAAGGATGACACAAGTTCCGAGTCGGAGGGAACATAATAAAATCCGCCGCCGCTCTCTCTGGCCAGATCATGCAGCAGGAGTGTATCGGTTTCCGGTCCCAGGGCCACCGTAAATATATGGATGTCCTTTCGGGTAAAGGCCGGCAGAAGGCGTGTTCTCACATCTTCGGTCTTCAGCGTTTCCGCATCCTGGCCCTGTCGTACGTTGATGCGTCCATCGCTGAGCAGCAGCAGGACCCTGACAGTAGCACTGTCCTCCATCGTGCGGAAGAGACTCAGCCCTTCTTCCAGAGCTTTGTGAGTATCGGTGTAGTAGCCCAGCTCGCTGCCTTTTTTCCGAAGTTCGGATCGGATGACGGACTTCATGCTGTCATTGACACAGCGAATGGGGCGCAGGATTCGAACCTCACCATTGAAAATTCCGCTTCCCAGCATTCTGAAGGCCATGTCGCGCTTGAGCAGCGTATCCACGGCGTCAAAACGGAATCCATGGGGGTCGGAGCTTCGCATGGACAGAGAATTATCCATCATCAGCATGAGTGCAGCATCGTTCCGGAAAGCGGAATTCGCCGGGCTCATCACGAAGAACACAAGAAGGGTTATGATTAATTTTTTCATCGGTCAGTTCCGTATAAATCAGCTTTCACCAGAATATACGATGAAAAAGCCCCACTGTTAAGGAAAAAATTGTCAAAATACAGGGCTGACGGCAGTCCGGATGCAGTCCGAAGCCAATAATTCGTCCGGAAATCAGAGCCCTGGCTTTAACCTTTGAAATGATACTTCTCTCACATGGTCACTGCCGGACGGGGAAAATGCGAGATTTACCTTGTAATAAACGGTGAATTTCTCGAATTTTTACCATGCGCGAATCGCAGTTCAGTCTCCGGAATCTAAAGCTGGAAGAAATGGAAAAATGGGTTGTCACCCGGGGCTTTCCCGCCTATCGGGGCCGTCAGCTCTTTCTCTGGCTGAATCACAAGGGACTGTCGTCCGCTGATGATATGCTGAATCTGCCGGCAGCGCTGCGCGAGCAGATTCGAAAAGAGGGGAATACGGAATTGCTGCAGGCGGTTGATCATGACGGCAGCGTCATCTCGTCGACCCGTAAGGTTCTCTTCCGTCTCCAGGATGGCCGCTATGCCGAGACGGTGCTCATTTTCGCCGGAGACAGACGGACTGTGTGTGTTTCCTCTCAGGTGGGCTGTGCGCTCGGCTGCGATTTCTGCCAGACGGGGAAGATGGGATTTCTGAGGAATCTGAGCAGCGGGGAAATCCTCAGCCAGCTTCTGTATATGATGCGCGTTGCTGCCCAGCCGGTGACTAATGTGGTATTCATGGGAATGGGCGAGCCCTTTCTGAATTTTGATGCCGTGGCCGCAGCCTGTTCGGTGATGAATCACGAAGCCGGCATGAATATCTCCGCCCGGAAAATCACCGTATCCACGGCAGGTATTATTCCCGGAATTCAACGCTTCGGAGAATTGACGGGCCAGTATAAACTTGCCATTTCACTCAATTCACCCTTTCAGGACGAACGAAGCCGGATCATGCCCATTTCGTCCAAATATCCTGTAGATGATCTGCTTGAAGCCGTCCGCCGCTATGTCGATTCCGGAGGAAAACGGGTGACCTTTGAATACGTCTGCCTGGACGGACTCAATATGACCCCGCGGCATGCGGACGCGCTGGTCCGGAAACTGAGGGGACTGAACTGTAAACTCAATCTCATTCCCTTCAATGAAACGGACAGCACCTATCTCCGGCCCTCCGAAAAAGCCATGGCAGACTTTGAGGAACGCCTTCGCAGCGCTCCCTTCCCGGTCATGATCCGCTGGTCAGGCGGCCGTGACAGCCGGGCAGCCTGCGGCCAGTTATATTATCAACATACAACAACAGCGTGAAAATCATGAAACTTACACATCCGCTCTTACAGCAAATTCAGAAGAACCCGCCGGACGCGGCTGTTATTCTCGGCAGTGGCCTGGGTTCGTTTACGGAACATGTCGAGATTCAGTTTACTATCCCCTATAGTGAAATTGAGGGATTTCCCGCCGTGACGGTGGCCGGACACCATGGTGAACTTGTGGCCGGAACGCTGAGAGGAAAGACCGTGTTGGCCGCCCGGGGCCGTTTTCATCATTATGAAGGCTATGCCATGAAGGAAATTCTCACTCTGGTCCGGCTCTTCAGTGAACTGGGAATTCCGGATCTCGTGGTAACGAATGCGGCCGGACTGATCAATACGCAGTATGGGGTAGGTGATATTCTCTTCATCCGGGACTGTATCGATTTCACAGGCCTTGCCCCCCAGGCCGGTGATATGGCCTACGCTGCCGCG
This sequence comes from Fidelibacterota bacterium, assembly GCA_046735395.1. Taxonomy (GTDB): domain Bacteria; phylum Fidelibacterota; class Fidelibacteria; order Fidelibacterales; family DSDE01; genus JBJKQR01. The sequence continues at coordinate 153,501 of JBJKQR010000012.1, forward strand.
ACAGATGGCGAACTGAATCTGCTGCGTAACGTTTCCGCTGCTCTGGGAACTAATATTCCACAGGGTGTGTATGTGTGGACCACCGGGCCATCCTACGAGACCCCGGCGGAAATACGTTACATGGCTGCGAGGGGAGGCGATTTAGTGGGAATGAGCACCATGCCGGAAATCATTTTTGCGCGGGAAGCGGGCATGCGGGTTTTTCCCTTCTCCTGCGCGACGAATTTCGCTGCCGGAATTTCAGACCGCGCGCTCAGTCATGAGGAAGTATTTGAAACGGCCGACAGGGTGAAGGAAAAACTGTCCGGCATCGTCAGCGAACTCGTAGCTCAATTGTGAAAAACGAAAATGATTGCCAACGGGGAGATGAGGGAAAATGAAACGATCGGCAACGCTGATACTGATAGCGTCTCTGCTTTTATTCGGATGTGACAGAATGAACAGCAGCACGAAAAAGAAGGGGAATGTCAACCCATTTACCCTGACGGAATCACTGAAACTGCGGTCGGATAAGGAAATGGGCCTGACCTGGGCAAAAGGGACCTTTCATTTTCGCGTCTTCAGCCCCAGGGCCACGGAAGTCCGTCTGGCTCTGTTTTCGAATTACCGGGGCGAAGCGGATGAAATTCATATCATGACCCGTGACGACCAGGGAGTGTGGGAATATGAATGTTCGGATGATCTCTGGGGCATGTATTATGGATATTATGTCTCCGGACCTTCCGGAAAAGGGGAAAAATTTGATGCAGGTATCTGTATTGCCGATCCGTATTCGGAGGCCGTTTCCACCCGGAATACCTATCGCCATCCGGGGCGAAGCCTCATTCTGAAAAATGATTTCAACTGGGAGGGTGACACCTGGCTCACACCACCCGATCCCCGTGATCTGGTGATTTATGAAGCCAATCTCCGGGATCTGACGGCCCATCCCTCATCCGGCGCCGAACGTGCCGGAACCTATCCCGGCCTGACCGAAGCGGATAAGAAGGGCGGCCTGAACTACCTGAAGTCTCTCGGTATCAATGCGGTGGAATTTCTGCCCCTTCAGGATTTCGGTAATATGGAGATTCCCTATCAGCAGCCCGTGGACGGCGTGACCAATACCTGGAATCCCTACGCCCGAAACCATTGGGGCTATATGACCTCCTATTTCTTCGCGCCGGAAAGTTATTATGCCTCCGGAGGAACCATGAAGCCCGGCGCCTATTCCGGAACGGACGGCCGCCAGGCTCGGGAGCTCAAAACCCTGGTCAAGACCCTGCACCGCGAAGGGATTTCCGTGCTCATGGATGTGGTCTACAATCATGTCAGTCAGTATGATTATAATCCGCTCAGGTATATAGACAATAAATATTATTTCCGTCTCGACAAGAATTTCGGCTATCTGAGTGTCAGCGGCTGCGGGAATGATTTCCGCACCGAGGCCCCCATGGCCCGGAAGCTTATCGTGGATTCCATTCTCTACTGGATGAAAACCTACCATATTGACGGATTCCGCTTTGATCTGGCTGCCATGATTGACGAAAAGACGCTGAAACTCATTCGCGATGAGGCAAAAAAGCTCAATCCCAATGTGGTCATCATCGCCGAACCCTGGGGCGGGGGATATATGCCGGCCCGTTTTTCCGAACTGGGCTGGGCGTCCTGGAATGACAAATTCCGCAACGGCATCAAGGGACAGAATCCCCATGACCGTCTCGGTTTCATTTTCGGAAAATGGGATGAGGATATGGACCGCGATAAACTCTTCGGCCTGCTCACCGGAAGTCTGAAACAGGACAGCCTCACCTATCAGAACAGCCGGCATGCCGTGAATTATCTCGAATCTCACGATGACCTCAGTTTCGGAGACTTCGTCCGTCTGGCCATCGGAAAGAATACAGAAAATGAAGTCATAACGGATCTGGATCAGCACAGCCTGCTCACACCACAGGAGATGCATCTCAACAAACTGGGCGCCTTTATCCTGGCCGGTTCCCAGGGAATCATGATGATGCACGCGGGCCAGGAATTTGCCCGGTCTCAGGTGATATGGGGCGGTGATGTGCCCGATCCCCGCAAGGGCATGATCGACAATAATTCCTACAATAAGGATGATGAGACGAATTATATCAATTACCATACTGCCGCTCTCAACAAGAATCTGGTGAATTATTACCGGGGGCTCATCAAAATGAGGGAAGGCCTGCCCGAATTGAGACGGGCCGACCGGAATGCCTGTGAACCGGTTTATTCTGAAAATACGGATTTCGCGCTGGGCGTCCATATCCTGCCTCAGGATGATCTGCGTGAATGTTATGTCCTCTGCAATGCCTCAGCGGAAAAAACGGCTCTGTTTGAACTGGGGAACGGATACTGGGATGTGTATGCCGATGATGCTCATGCCGACAGCGAGCCGATCAGAAAAGGAATCATGGGCCAGACAACTGTGGCCCCTCAGAGTGGCATGATCTTGATCCGCCACTAAGATATAAATCGACCTTACATGGAGTATTTTAATGCGTAAACTCATTATTTACACAGGGGAATGGTGTTCCGTCTGTCTTGCCCTGAAAAAAATGCTGGAACACGAAAAAATTGTCTACGAGGAAGTCGATCTCACCAAGGTCGATGACTATAAGGAACTGCTGTACGAAAAAACCGGTTACTGGGGTACACCCGGCATCACGCTGGACGGTGAGGCACTGGGAGGTTTTCCGCATTTCGTGGAACTGCTGCGGAGCGGAGCCCTGAATGACCTGAAGATGAAGGAGGACTAATGTTTGATATACGGGAAAAGATTCTGGCGGAAGGCCTGGTGAATTATTCGGTCAATGCTCAGGCCGGAGAGAATGTCCTCATCGAATGCTTCAATGTACCGGACAGTTTTGTGATCCAGCTGGTTCGGGCGGTCCGGGCGCGGGGAGCGAATCCTTTCGTCTCGGTGAAAAGCGCCCTGATCCAGAAGGAATTGATCCGCAATTCCAGTGATGACCAGATGGAGCTGACAGGCATTCTGGAGACGGAGCGGATGAAACGGATGCAGTGTTATATCGGTGTCCGCGGCTCTCTCAATATTTCAGAAAATTCGGATGTGGATTCGGCGGACATGACCCGCTATGAAAAGCTCTGGATGACGCCGGTCCATTTTCGGACGCGGGTTCCGCACACACGCTGGGTCGTTCTGCGCTATCCGTCACCGTCGGTAGCCCAGCAGGCCGGCATGAGCAGTGAACAGTTTGAAAATTTCTATTTTGACGTCTGCACTCTGGATTACAGCAAAATGTCTGCGGCCATGGATCCGCTGGTTGAGCTGATGCAGAAGACCGACAGGGTGCGGATCACCGGCCCCGGGACAGATCTGTCCTTTTCCATCAGGGGACTGCCGGCCATCAAATGTGCCGGTGAAGTCAATATCCCCGACGGGGAAGTCTTTACGGCCCCGGTCCGGGAATCGGTGAACGGCGTGATTCAGTACAATGCGGACAGCCTGTATCAGGGAACCGTATTCTCCAATATCCGGCTCACCTTCAAAGACGGCCGCATCACGGAGCTGAGCGGAAATCACCCGGAACGTCTGGAGGCAATTTTCAATACGGATGAGGGCGCCCGCTATGTGGGAGAATTTGCCATCGGCCTCAATCCCTATATCAACCGGGCCATGAAGGATATCCTCTTTGACGAGAAGATCGCCGGGTCCATTCATTTCACACCCGGTAATGCCTACGATGACTGCGATAACGGAAATACGTCCTCCATCCACTGGGATCTGGTTCTCATTCAGACACCCGAATTCGGCGGCGGAGAGCTGTATTTCGATGATGTTCTGGTTCGTAAGGATGGACGCTTTGTGCTTCCGGAGCTGGAAGGCCTCAATCCGGAAAATCTGAAATAAAATGGAAAATGCTTTCAATTCAATGTGTTGAAGCGGTTTTTTTGTAGCCTTCATCACATTAATCGGGTATTATTGCCCCTAAATTATGAAAACAAAAATCGGAGAATACATGAAGTTACGAAAAATTGGGTTGGCTTTTGGTGTTGCTCTGGCTCTGTGGAGCTGCGTCGACATTGTGAAACCAACCATGTTCAAATGGATGGTTTCCATGGATTTCCCCATAACCTCCAAGACAATTGTGATGAAAGATTATCTGAAGGATCCCAAGATTCAGGAAAAAACCGTAAATGTGAACGGAACCGTTGTAGATAACGGCTTTGTCTTCAGCGATACCGTTGACATTCCCGAACAATCCGTCGGGGATCAGTTCAGTGTCAATGATATGACACCCCAGCATTTTGTACAGAATGTTGAGGACGTGCAGTTCGACGGAATGAGCCGGCACTTTTCCAATGGCTTTGATACGGTGGGCGTGGCGCCTGTATCCGAATCTGTCAGTTCTATACTCGGACCGGTCACTATGAATGATACCGAACCTGATTCCACCGCTCCCATTGCCTTTACGGATCTGGTCAATGTATCGGCCATTCCTGACGGGAATCCGCTTGCAATCGCTCAGGGGAAGCCAATTCCCGTGATTTACAGAAATGTGAGTTTTTCGGAATTTACCAGCGCTACCTTCATTACGGGCCAGCTGCGGCTGAATATCATCAATGATCTGGTCATTGAGCTGGGTTCTCCCATCACCGTTTCGCTGCTGAATACCGATTCGACGATTATCAGCGGCGGGCTCGGCGGTGACGCCATTGCCCAGTGGACGGCGGGGATCAATCCGGGAAATCAGGCTCAGGAGGATATCAGCCTGGGCGGAAAGACCATCCCGGATTCAATTATCGTGAAGATTGAAGGTGTGGTCTGCGGAACTGCAGCCCGGAATGACATCACCAATACGGCGGCAACCCGCGCATCATCCTTTATGGTGACCATACAGGCCATCAATCTGGAAGTCAGTTCTGCCATGGCTGAGATTCCGGAACAGGTGATCGATACAACGGACGTGATTCAGCTCGAACCCTCAAATAATTTAGTCGAACGGTCCCGCATCCAGGACGGAACCCTAAGCATATCGGTTCAGAATAACGTGGCCATCGATGCAGACCTGGTTCTGAGCATTCCCTCCATCGATACCACCGACACCGAAATTGGTCCGGTTGACACGCTGAGGGTTTCCGTACCACTTCCGGCCAATCAATTGACAGCCTACACAAAATCCCTGTCTGGATATTATCTCACCATGGATCAGGCAAATCAGGCCGTGAAGTATTCCTATCGCATCAAGACACGGGATACGGGGACAAACAAGGTTCTTGTTTCGGAAAATGACGGCGTTAATGTGGATATCCATCTCTACGGAGCCGCATCGGGGCAGGATATGACCTTTTCCACCTATCGGGGCACGGTAGACCAGGCTCCGCTGGAGGATTCGGGAGAGATCAGGATCACCTCGGACAGCGACATTACATCAGCCGTCATGGGTGGCGGCAGCCTGACCATTGTCATCACGAATAATATCAATACGACTGCAGTCGGCGCACCCGATTTCGTGATCAGCCTTCCGCAGTTTCTGGATCAGAATGAAACGGCGATTGTGAAGACGACCACGCTGCTTCCCGGGGCAAATACGATCAGTGTTCCGCTTGCCGGATACACTCTCGTACCTCAGAGAGCTGATATCGGCCTTCCGACGGAAAGACAGTTTATTACCTATGGAACTCAGGTCACGCTGCCTGCGGGTATTTCGGGATCCTATAATTTACTCGACAGCATGCTTGTGGATGTGGACATCAGCGGTGTCACCTTCACGTCAGTGACCGGGTACTTCAACCAGAATGCCATGGTGGATTCAAACAGTATTCAGCTGGATACGGATATCATGGTCAATGCGGCTGTCATCCAGTCCGGTGAAATGGTTGTGACCGTTCAGAATAACGTCGGTATTGTGGCTGACGTGGATTTCACGGTGGACGAGCTCTTTACGCCTCTGGGTGAAAAAATGACTGAAAAAATTCATTTGACGGATACAACCGTGCCGGTTGAGAAAATCATTCCGCTTGTGAATTATACACTGGACCTGCCGGCAGCAGCACCCGGCACTCCGCAGAATCTGGACTATGTATCATCCATCAGCCTGCCCTCCGATCAGCAGATGACCCTGAATTTCGGTCAGGATATCAATGTGACCGTGGAGATGCGGAATCTCAGTTTCCGCTCGGTGATCGGCAATGTTGACTCAATCGAGGTTAATATTGATCCGGTTGAGCAGACCATTGACGCACTTCCGGAGGAGATGAAGGGTGTGAAATTCAGCCAGGTCGACATGACACTTCAGCTGAATACAGACATCAGTATTCCTCTCTATCTGGATCTGGATGTGAAGGCCGGCAATGCGGACGGAGATTCGGCGAGTATTCATGTGAATGACCGCATTCTACCGGGACAGCCGCTGTCCATACCGGGGGCCGAGACGCTGATCAATATTTTCCCGAATGTGATTCTCGCGAAGGGGCATGTTATTGCTGACGGAAGCGGACAGATCAAATCCACCGATGTGGTGAGCGGTACGATGAATATCGCCATTCCGCTGGTATTCAATCTGAGTGATCCCGTATCTCTGGATCTGGCTCCTGAACTGAATAATCCGCAGGATATACCGGAGGAGCTGGAGAATGCACTCATTCATGCAAAAATCAATTCCGGCTTCGATTTCGATGTGTCGGTTGATGTTCTCGCCGCGAGGGATACAACGGATTTTGAGACGGGTACAGGTGTCGATACCATCGCCTCTCTCTATATTCCCGCGCTGGATACGACTACTCAGACTCTGGATTTGTCGGATTATGTCCTATCCCTTCTGAAGGACAGTGTGTATATCAAGAATAATATTACCCTGATGGGAAACGGGCCGAATTCCCGGATTCTGGCCACCGATTCTCTCAGTCTGCGACTGTATGGAACGGTGGATGCACTGGTCGACGTGAATAAGGATACAACGAGCACGGGAGGAGCACAGAAATGAAACGATTTAATCTATACGTCTTTGCCCTGACGGCTGCTCTTTTCATGTCCGTTCCTGTCTTTGCGCAGGATGCACAGAATGACGAAGGATCAAATATAGAAGAAGTGCGGACCCGGTCCGAACAGGCTTTCAACGAACTGGATGCCCAGTTTATTGATGATCTGGGTGACAGCACTGCCGTCTATGACCTGACCACGGCGCCCGAACCGGTTGATACGGTGAAGGAGGAGGAAAGCGCCCCCGTTGAATTTAATTTTTCGACGGAGACGGATACGACCTACAGTTACAGCACCAGCCCCGATTTCACTACTATCACGACGGCGCCCATTGATTACGGTCATAACCAGAAAATTGGTGACGAGACCGACCGGGCCTATATCATCTTCAGCCGCATATACCGGCGGCCAACCTACGCGATCAGCAATCCGGCGAATATCGGAGTGAAGAGCCAGACTCTCTTCGCGCTGTCACTGCCCGGACTGCCCTTTCCGAATATTGGCCTCTCGCTACAGAATAATTCCTTTAACCTGAGCACGCTCAATACCTACTTCAATGACGGGCGGCTTCTGACTCCGGAAGAACTCAGTAATTTCGTCAATCTCTTTTATGATGACGGACTGACACTGAATGGAAATCTGTCACTGCCGACCCTTCTGGGTTTCCGTTTTCCGGTGGGCTACGGATCCATGTTCATCAATACCGGACTCAAGGTGGAAACAGACGGAACCCTGCCCGGTGAAGTTCTGGCCATTCCCTTTAAGGGGATTCATTTTGATGAACCCGTGTATACGGAAAATCTGAAAATGGTGGTAGGAACCTACCTGAAAACCAATATGGGCTACGGAACGGATATTCGTCTGGCCGGGATTGGGGACCTTCGCGTCGGTGCCGGGGTGAATCTCTACACCGGATCTTTCGCCACCATCGATACCAAGCATCTTCAGATCCTGTCCACACCCGATTCGGTCACAGTCAGCGGCAGTGCATATGCGTCCTATCTGGATGTGGAAAATCCCAATTTTGATCCGGCATCCGTCGCCAGTGTTCAGCCCGGATACGACATCGGAGTGGGGCTCCACCTGCGTCTGGGTGAACTGCTTCCCTGGTCCGAGCTGCGCTATAATGACCTGGACATCCAGGTGGGCGTTCAGGATATCGGTGCTACGCTTTCATCTGGAGAGATGGTTAAAAAACACTATTCCATGGCCGGGAGTGTCGCCGATCTTCAGGTCTTGCAGACCTCGGATAATCTCGATTCACTGCTCAATATGCAGGAAATCGTGCTGGATTCCGGATTCGTGGACAAGTATAATATTTCCACGAAGATGAACCTGACCGCAACCTACCAGCCCCTGAGTTTTCTGCTGCTGGAAGCCGGGATGACCACTTTTCTGACCAACGGCCTGGGTTATGACGATGCCCCGCACTGGAAGCTCAATGCCTGGCTGTTTCCCGCGAAATGGTTCAATGTGACCGTCGGCGTGCAGCAGGGCTATGCCCGTCAGATGACCTATAATTCCGGATTCGCACTGATCGGAAAGCATTATGAATTCGGGCTGGATACCTATCTGATCGGCGGGATGGGGGATCAGGTGAGCGGACTCGGAGTCCGCATCACAAATAATCTCTACTTCTAAATCCGAATTATTATTAATCCCTTTAAAACCGGTCTTCGGGCCGGTTTTTTTTTATTCTTCACATTTTATCGGGACATATGGGGAGGACGCAGACTCCGGCTATTTTCACGGAAAAGCGCTTTATCTTTCATGATTTGGACACTAAATTGTGCCGATGCAGTGGATGAAAATTTTCAGACGGCCGGTCGATGCGGCGCTGTGCTCCTATGTGGAAATGCACAGCTGCCCGCCTTTTTTTCCGTCCCGTTATTTTCGCCGGGAGCCGGAGGTGGTGGCAGACGCGCCCTGGCGGGTTGTCCGCGGCCGGGATATTCCCGTCGCCATCATGATCAGGGATGCGCACCTCTATCCCGCCGAACTTGTTTCACTGCAGATTGTGGACGGCGAAGGCCGTTGCCTGGCCCGCAGAGAATATAATCAGATTCTGAAAGAGCCTTTTTTCCATGAATTAATTACGCTGCCGGTGACGGAACATTTTCCGGATCATCCGCTGCAGATTCTGCTGAATGTTGACATTGAGCTCCGGGTCGGGAAAAAACAGATCCGGGTCCGTAATCATAATCTGAAAACCCTCAGTCACGATGCTCTGGACATCCGCATCGCGGAGGCGCCTCTGCCGGGGCCTGAAAACCTGCTGTACGGCGATATTCACTGTCACAGCGAATTTACCTGGGATGAGATCGAATATGGAGCGCCCATTCCGGTGCTGGCCGCCTTTGCGGCCGCCATGGGTCTGCACTGGCAGCCGGTGACGGATCACAGCTATGACCTGGACCGGGACCTGTATTCACTGCAGCGCGCAGCCGACGGCTTCCCGCGCTGGGAGGAGCTGGGCCGTCAGGTCCGGGCCCATTCGTCCCCCGAGCTGCTCATGATCCGTGGTGAGGAACTCTCCTGCGGAAACCGCCGCAGGCAGAATGTCCATATGCTGATTCTGGGGCATGATGAATGCATTCGAGGCCGGGGAGACGCAGGTGATCTGCTGCTTCGAAATAAGGCCGATCAGCAGGCTGATGACGTTGCCCGGCGGGTAGCGCCGGCCCGTCCCTGTATCGCGGCCCATCCCTATGAAAATATTCCCCGGGCTGAACGATGGCTGCTGAACCGGGGGCAATGGGATGAGGATCCGGATCCGGCTATCCGCGGACTGCAGATTCTGAATGGCCGTCTGGACGAATCCTGGGACAGGGGACGGAAAATCTGGATACAGCGCCTGCTGAGAGGTGAAAAGCGATTTATTTACGCCGGCAACGATGCCCACGGAAATTTCAACCGTTACCAGCAGATCCACATACCTCTCTGGTCCCTGACTCAGGACCGGGAAAAACGGTTCGGACGCTTCATGACCGCCGTCTGGGTATCGGAGCCGAAGGAAGCGGCACTATTGGACGCGCTCAGCGCTGGAAACTGTTTTATCGGCAGCGGGCCAATGCTCATTCTGGGCAGCGGCAATGTGGAGGCTTTTCAGAGCCGGATGGGAGAGACGCTGACGGGCGAGTCCCTGTCCGTATTTTTTGAAAGCAGCTGTGCGGAAGACCGGGAGGGAGTGATCCGCATCTGGGCCGGAACCGGGGAAGGGCTCCGGGAACGCCATTTGCTGGCCTTTCATCCGGATACATCCTTAAACCGGACAGAGATCAGCTCTCATCTGCTAGGGGATGAACTCTATGTGAGGGCAGAGTTCCGGTCCGCCGCGAATGTGGCCCTGACCAATCCGGTATGGTTTGACAGGGTTGATTTGCCATAATTAAGACTGTTTATCGGCTATCTGTTTTTTCAGATAAAGGCGGCTGTTTTCCAGCAGCTGCAGGACTTCGGGCTGCAGATAATCCGCATAGGTCCAGGGCAGGGGCTGAAAGCGGCCCTGGTGAACGGTGAGGGTCAGTTCGGAATAGATTCCATCGGCGAGATAGATGCGATGGGAAAAACCCTTGGTGCTGAGGAGACTGAAATTGAAGAGGCTGATAGCGCCCGGATCCACATTGATCCGACGTTTACCATTGACCGTATAGTCGGCCTCCAGCTTATTGCTTTCCTTTTTCAGAAGCTGGAAATTTTCCAGGCTGAGCCGGCGGCGGAAGCTCATATACCGCTTGTAGAGGGGTGAGCCCATTTCCTTTTCGTAATAGGCGGTGTGGTCACTGAAGCGCAGGTAGTCGCTGACTTCCAGAATCTCCCCGTACCGGCCCCGGAGGAGCTCGATAATTTTATCGCCTATAGCCGTATCTGCCACAGTAAGGCCCTGAAACAGAAGAATGTCCGGAGCGCCGTGTTCCTTACCCATTCAGTTTGCCTGCAATGTGACGCAGATGATCGGCCACCTCCACTTCCTCGGGAATCCGGCCGTCTTTCATGACAAGGCGGCCCCGGGAAATGACGCTGCGGATGGCCCGGCCCCCGTCGCCGTAAATCATGTCGGACAGGAGGGAGTGGCCGGGGAGCAGACTGAAATGATTCAGATCGACCAGCAGCAGATCCGCGTCCCGGCCGACGGCAATGCGTCCGCCCCCGGTTCCGAAAATCTGCGCGGCGCTGTCAGTCAGCAGAGAAAAACATTCCTCCGCAGGCAGGACGGTGGCGTCATTCTGCTGAAGTTTGGTCATCAGTGAGAGATATTTCACATCATTGAGAATATTCAGGGCGTTATTGCTGGCGACACTGTCGGTTCCGATGCAGACCGGGATCTGCCGTTTCCGGTATTCGGAGTAGGGGAAGAGCCTGCCCACGACCAGCTTGGCATTGGATACGGGATTGGCCACGGCGGAGACCCGTTTCCGGGCCATGAGCTCCAGTTCGTCCTCATCCACCCAGACGGCATGGGCCAGGGTGATATCGCTGTTCAGCAGGCCCAGATCGTTCAGGTAATGGAGCGGCCTGCGGCCGTGCTGACGGAGACAGTCCGTCACTTCACCCTCCGTTTCGCTGAGATGGATATGCAGGGGCAGATTATGCTTCTCCGCAAACCCGCTGATCCACTTCAGCTGGGATTCGGACACGGTATAAATGGCGTGGGGAGACACGGCAAACTGTATCCCCGCCGGATCGTCATGACTGGCTTCGAACTGTTTTTCAATATTCCGGCGGTCACGCTTTTCCTGATCCGGATTGCCGGCATCCAGAGCGGGAACGGGCAGACGGGCGCTCATACCCGAATCGCGGACAGCCCGGACGACCACATCCCGATGCCAGTACATATCGGAAAAAAAGGTGATTCCGTAGCGGATCATCTCCTGACAGGCAAAGCGCGTGCTCCAGTAAATATCCTCCGGATCAAGCTTCGCTTCCGCCGGCCATATCTTCGTCTCCAGCCAGGGAATGAGCTCCATATCGTCGGCCATGCCCCGGAGCGCGGCCATGCCCGCGTGGCTGTGGCCATTGTAAAAGGAGGGAAGGACGGCCATTCCGGATGCATCTAAAACCTCTGTATCCGGGCCAGCTTCCGCCGGTCCGATTGCTTCGATGACGCCCGCTGCGATGCTGATATCCGTCAGGCTGCCGTCAAGCACTGCGTTTTTCACGATGAGTTTGTTCATAGGGAAAATTTATCATATTCCCCCGAGAACGGCTAAATATTTTAATGTTGAATGTTGAATATAACAGCCGTTTGCGGGTTGGATGGTTGATGCGTTCATGCGGAAGAACGTTTCTCGCAGAGCTCGCAAAGGGCGCGAAGGAAGGTTAAGGTTGAGGATGAGGTTGAGGCTGAGGAAGAAACGAGAATTTGCCCTGCTATAAAAAACGGTGCCCTCTTACCGCGTAACTCGATACTCGATACTCGTTACTGCTAATGCGTAGACGGGTAAATGAGTAGATGAGTACATGCGGAAGAAACGAGAATTTGCCCTGCTATAAAAAACGGTGCCCTCTTACCGCGTAACTCGATACTCGATACTCGTTACTGCTAATGCGTAGACGGGTAAATGAGTAGATGAGTAGATGAGTAGATGAGTAGATGAGGGAAGAAACGGAACCTGTAAAATTGTAAAGTAGTAAAGTGGTAGAGTTGGAAAGAAACGAGAATTTGCTCTGCTGTGGATTCGAAATCGGCCGAAACCGGCCCCTGAACCGCTTCCTGTTTCTTGAAAAAAAATTGGCTCTGCTTAAAAAAAAGTTTGCTATCCGGTCATAACATCGTATTTTTACTTCAGTTTATGAGTGATGACAGATAAGGAAACGGATCCGGAAATGATTCCGGTCCGGGAACGCGGAAGGAAGAAGTGGAGTACGGAAGCGTGAGACAGGAATGTGAAGGGGACGGAAAGCCGGTCCGGAGCGAATTTTGTATCGGGGCTATTCGATGCCCGGGCAGAGAGAAACAAAATGAGTTCAGTATTAGAGAAAATAAACACAATTGTGGTTAGCCCTCCAAATAAGAGGAATAACTGCAATGTGGTTTACACAAACGTTATGCGTTCATGCTGCAAGACCGATGAGACATAGATAAAATGATGAAAAAACAACGCACAAATAGCACATTTGCAAGCCCCGACACACAGGCAGATACTTCAGCTTGCAAAAGAGCCAAATTTTTGCCATCACACATATGAATTAGATTATGATTAAAAACTGGTTAGAATATAATGAAGAGAATAAAGCAAAATATGTTTTTAAGCTCGTTCAGATAACGGAAAAAGATAAACCTGATGATGACTTAATTAATCTTTTAAAAGAGACTATTTTGACTTCATATAGAAGTTTAAAATTTTATGAATTCCATTTTGGTGATACTGCAACAGAAAAACAAATAAAGAACTATATACTAAACAATGTTTTACCAAAGGCAGAAAATCAATTTGATAAAAATGTTAGACAAGGTGATTGGGGAGAAATATTATCAGGACTAATTGTAACCTATTTTCAAGGTTTATCTATCCCGATTAATAAACTTCAGTGGAAATTTAATAAAGATAAAGCAGTTTTTGGTACAGATTTAATTGCTTTCAATAATGGTGAAAAAATTGAAGACATTTACTATTATGAAATCAAAACAAGATTAAGACCAGATATAAAAGAAGGGAAAAAAACCAATCGACATTATATTTCCATCTTAGCCCATAACAGTTTATTAATGGATGAATTAGCGCCGACAGAATCCATTGCAGATTTTCTTGAGAGATATTATGTAGATAAAGAAGATTTCTCGACTGCATCTAAATTTAAAGATATTGTAAAGAATCCTCAGGACTATAACCGAAAATTTGAACTTTTCTTGATTATTGAAAAGAATAATTTTATAGAAGAAATTTTAACCGATTTAGAAAATTTACCCCCTCAACTTGACCCTCTTTCAGTTACAATAGTTTTTATCGATGACTTGACTGATTTGGTTGATAAAACATGGGATGGAATTGAGACTGTGCTAATTGATAAGTTTGCCAAAAAGTAGCGCCTAATGAATAAAGATGAATACATAAGCGAATTAAAAACTGACATTTATACTTTAATCAATGAATATAAGTTGAATAATCATAAGAGTCAGGCATTTGCCTGGAAGCTAAATGCTGCTTTTAATAGAACATTTGACGAAAACTATTTATGGAATAGAGCATTGTTTTTAGCAACAAACAGTTGTTTTCTCCTTCAAAATAACGCATATAAAAAAACTGCAATAAAAGGTCTTTATGAAAGCGCAGAGATTTATGAATATTTAAGTGAACTTCCTGAAATTTCTGAGAAATTTGATAAGGATTACCTTCAAGTGCTATCTGCTTTGTGTTATGATTTATCAGGATATCAGTCAAATGCATTTTGTGTAGCTGATAGGATTAAAAATCTTGAACTCATAACAGATAAGGAGGATTTAGAACTAAGTATTGATAATAAAATAATTGAACAGATACGATTAATACTATTAAAAAAAATTCCTCTTGCCAATAATAAATTAAACGATAGTCGATTAGAAGAAGATTATGGTTATTCTCTATTTTTAAAGGCAGTTGGTGAGTGGTACGAGTATCTTTTAAAACTTAATGAAGATGATTACTTATTAAGTTTAGAGCAAGTTTATAAACACTATCTATATTCAAAAAACACATATATTTCTCATTTGCTATTTCTTCTAAAGACACGTATTAAAATATCTAATGAGAGAAGTATTTGGAACAATCTAAAATCTAATGAGTGGATTGCTTCCAATTCACAATGGAAGAAGTATGTTAAACTTCTTGCGTATGATTATTATGCAATCAACTCAATAAAAGATATAAATCAAAGAAAATCCATTTTTGAGTTTTGGACTTCTCAAATTAGAGCAATTGAAAATGGACTTATAGTTCAGGATGAAAATTTTGTTGTCCAAATGCCAACGAGTGCTGGAAAAACTTTTATTGCTGAGCTTTCAATTCTTAAATACTTGATTAAATACCCAAATAAAAAATGTGTTTATGTAGCACCTTTTAGAGCGTTGACAAGTGAAAAGGAGATCGAGCTAAGTAAGTATTTTTCAAAATTAGGATTTTCGGTTTCTTCCCTATCTGGAAGTTATGAAATTGATGAATTTCAAGATGTTGTTTTATCTGACTCTGATTTATTAATTGCAACTCCAGAAAAAATTGATTTGCTTCTTAGGCTTAATCCTGATTTTTTTAAAAATGTTGCATTCGTTGTAATAGATGAAGGGCAAATAATAGGAGATATCAGCACAAGAGCTACATTACTTGAATTTTTAATAATTAGATTAAGAATAAAAATACCAGAAATAAAGACATTATTTATTTCTGCAGTTATGCCACCTGAAAATGCTAATGAATATTCTTTATGGTTAAGTGGCACACCTGATAATGTTCTTAGGTCATTAAAATTTGATGATAGTAATACAAATGATGAATGGGAACCGACAAGAAAGCTAATTAGTTACTTTGAATGGGTCGGTGAACATGGAGACATTACTTTTCAAAATGTTGAAACAGAAGATGAAAAGACAAGAGTTAAGCAAGGAGCGAAACTTTACTCTTTCTTGAAACACAAGGAATTTGGTAATAAATTTCCTAAAAAGAAAAACAAAAAAGAATCAGCAGCTGCATTAGCATATAAATTCTCTGAAGATGGAAATACATTAGTGTTTTGTGCACAGGTTCCTCGCATTAAATCAGTTGCAACCTCATTTTTAGAACTCTTATCTGAGATTGATGATTTACCTGAAAGATTTCAAATTGATTCTAATAGAAAATCATCTTATTATGCCAATCTATGGTTTGGCAGTGAATCTTATATAACACAATCTATTCAACATGGTATCGGAATACATTACGGTGATATGCCAGAACAGGTGCGTAATGCGGTTGAAGATGATTTTAGAAACGGTAAGCTTAAAGTATTATTATCCACTAATACAGTCGGTCAAGGATTGAATTTTCCTATAAAGAATCTAATATTTTATGAGACCCAGATAAATCGTGTTAATGACACCAATATTTACATTCAGTTTCGTGATTTTTGGAACATTGTGGGAAGAGCTGGTCGAGCAGGAAAGGAAACAGAAGGGAATATAATTTTCATAATAAACACAGCAACTGATAGGCGTTTGTACGAAGGTTATATTAATAAAGAAAATATTGAAGATGCAGATAGTCTTTTTTTTAAAGTAGTGGATGCATTAGAAAATAGAGTTGGTTATAGAGATAGAAATTTCAATTCAGACCTTTCAATTTTATCGGAGACATATTTGTTAGATTTATTGTCTGAAGAAATAATTGGGACTGAATATGAAGAAATAATTGAAAAAATCATCAATAATAGTTTATTTAAAGTCCAATTAGATAAAAGAGGATATGATGTTGAACCAATTAAAAGAGGTTTTAATAGAATTTTTAAATCTTTTGAAGATGATTCAACTTATGAACAATTATCAATATATCGTATAACAGGCTTTTCTTACAAAAGCAATAAGATAATAGATGAGTTTATAAGTGAACATCTTGATGATTTATCGGCAATTACTGAAGAAGATAATTATCTTGAAATTGTAAAAATTTTCTTACGGCTAATAACTGAGAATGACATTGATGAATTGGAAGACTATAAGTTGGACAACTTAAATATCGTGCCTGAAGATTATTATGACATTATTGAACAATGGATTTCTGGCACCACTATTCATGAACTTATTACACTTTGGCAGAAATCCAAGAATAAGAAAGTTTATGAATTACATATATTTATATCAAAAGCTATGTATTATCTATATCCTTGGGGTTTTTCCTCTTTCTTGTTAATTCTTGCTTATAAATTGAATATTCAGTACGAAGATTTTCCTGAGAATATAAAGAATCTAACAAGTTATATAAAGTTTGGAGTTAATAATTCAACAAGTTGTCTTGCTCGTTCTATAGGTGTTAAAAGTCGACAAGTTTCAATGCTCTTATTTGAAAGGTCAAATTATCTTGAAGGTAAAAAGTTCATTAGGTGGGTTTCAAATTTGACTAATATTGAAATTGAATCTTTGGATATTTCAGTATTTGACAAGGAAAACCTGAAAGATGTATCCTTGAAATTGTCCCCTAATAGTTTTAGGACAACTGTAAATGAGTTTAAGTTCAATATTAAAGGAACCTTTTTCACAAAAGAATGGTCAGAATTATCACGAGAAATAGAAATAAATGAATCATTAAATTATAAAAGAGAAGAACATAATGAATTTGACCCTTATGCAATTCTTATTATGAAAGGAGATAATTCAGTTGGCTATGTTCCTCGAGAGTATTCAAAACTAATATCTTCTGAAATAGATATTGATGATACAAGATATAATATCAATGTTACTAAAATCAATGAAAAGGAAAGCTATAATGAAATTGAAGTTCAAATGAATAAAATAGAATAGTCTGCCCTTCGCATCCAGTTAGCTGATTTTTATGACAGTGGGATGATTGACAGGTTTCAACCCAATGGTGTGCAGTTCTCTGGCAGGGGTTGGGGCGATGAGTTTTCCTTCCAATATGAAAGCAGTGACGGATACCGCTTTGTCCGGGGTCATGATGACTATTATTACTATGCAGAGTTAGGCGCACAGGGTGATTTCATATCCTCCGGACTGAAAATTGGCATGGACCCGGCACCTGCATCTTCTTATCATTTAAGCCGTGGCGTTGAAAGAGAAATGGAAATGGAAAATGAAAGAAGCGCAGTTAATGATTATGTAAACTCCAATTTACTGGACTATAAAGTAAAAATGGACTATTTGGATGCAACGAAATCTGGCATACCACACGAGACCCGCTTGGCTGTCATTTGCGTGGAATTCCCGGATCAATTAGGGAGTAAAACAGAAACGATTTCAGAAATTTAACTACAGGGAAATTTAAATTCAATTAGTGTCGTATCACTCTAAAGGAATTGACTCTCATATTGACGATTTATTCGGGATTGGTGGACGGGAAATCCATATTTCCTTTTGTTAAGTTCGGAGCATTTTATAAATTAGATAAAATGGGATTAAGTATTAATGATGAAGGTATTATCTAATTATATGTTCAGAGGAGATGTATGAAAGCACGAAACGTCTTGTTTATCGGAATGATGGCAGCGTTCAGCTTCTACGGCTGTTCGAAACTTGTTGAAGTGGACGAACATGCGCCGGAAGCCACAGGAGACTGCCTTGATTGCCATGCCAGTCAGAATATTCTGCAGAAACTGGTGGCTCAGGAGGAAAATACAAGTTCAGGAGGTGGTTGAGGCGGCACAGTGGAGGAGGTTCCTTCATGGCAGAAGAAATATGTGAATGCCTTTACCAGTGATCCGAATCATGGCGACCTGTCCTGTACACTCTGTCACGGCAGCGGTATTACTGCGGGCGAGGACGGAGATATGCACGAAGGTGCTGCGGCCAGCGGTGATTTCATCGCCAATCCGGCTGTGGATCCGGTGAAATCCTGCGGACAGAGCGATGACTGTCACGTTTCCATTGCTGAAAATTTCAAATATTCACTGCACTTTGCAGTATACGGTGAAAAGAATGCCATCGCGGCCCGGGAAGGTGTGAGCACCTTTGAGGAATGTCCTCAGGCCATTCAGGACGGCCATGCCAGCGAATGTTCGGCCTGTCATGCCAGCTGCGGTGACTGTCATATCTCCCGGCCTCAGTCGGTGGGAGGCGGACTGGTATCCGGCCATCGTTTCAACCGTACGCCCAGCCAGACCGAAAACTGTCAGGCCTGCCACGGATCCCGCATCGCGGTGGATTTCGAAGGGCATACGCTGACGGATACGACCAATCTGGTCTACGACAACGAACCGAATTACGAGACGAAGCCGGACGTTCATGCGTCCATCGCTCATAACGCCGGTTTCACGAACGAATGCCTGATGTGCCATCAGGAAGAGGAAATGCATCACGGGATCGCCGAGGCGGACCGGAATACGGTGAACCGCTACAATTATTCCGAAGCGCCCACCTGTATGAAATGCCATGATCCGCTGCCGGATAATCTCTTCCATACCCAGCACGCAAAAACCAAGACTGCCGGTACGGAACTGCAGTGTCAGATCTGTCACAGCCAGCCCTATGACAACTGCGACGGCTGCCACGTGGGCAACGAATGGCAGACCGATCCGGTCTATCAGGCCCGGAATCCCTATTACGGATTCAAGATTGCCAAGAATCCCCTGAAGGATGTGAACGGCCGGACGGAAGATTATGTGCTCGTCCGCCATGTTCCCGTATCCGAGGATACCTACGCCAACTGGGGCGTGAACAGTATCGCGGCCTATGATCAGGTGCCCACCTGGAAATACGCCACACCTCATAATATCGTCAAGAACACGCCGCAGACCGCGGCCTGCGCGGCCAACTGCCACGCGTCTTCGACCGCAAACCAGCAGCTGTTTCTGACGACGTCCTTCCTGCAGGAATACTTCCCCAATGAAGTCACTGCCAATTCCAGCATCGTCATGGACGGAAAATTCTGGGGGGTGCTCAAATGAAAAAGCGATTATTACTCATTCTCATGACCGCTTCCCTGCTGTCCGCGGCGGTGAAGGTGGATCTGGATTACAGCGGTTCGGCTGTATTTCTGAACCGGGGCGGAGACGGCCAGTCAGCTGTTAGCATGGAAGAGATCAAAGGGGACCTGGCCGGTCAGCTCACTGAGCCTACGACCCTCTTCCGGCTCTACAATGCGGCCGCCGTGAACGTACACGTATCGGACCGGTTCCGGATCTACACCCGGCTGCGCCATGCCTACAGCTTTTATGCTGATGACATGTATACGCCTTTTGCCCTCAACCGCTTCTATGCGGATTACCGGGGCGACACGTTCAGGATCAGGGCCGGACGCTTCTTCGCGACGGACCGGACGGTCCGTCATGCCATTGATGGCGCTGCCCTTGACCTGAAATTCAATAAATCCATGCCGACGCATCTGGCTTACGGAGCCCAGGCGCCGTCGGTCTACAGCCGTGTGGCTGCCCCCGATTTTTACGGGAGACAGTATATCGTGCTTCGTCAGGGAATTCCGGTCGGATCCCTCGGATCGCTGAGCGGGGAATTCACCTACATTCTGGATCACGATGCGGCAGAAGCCTACCAGCGTATCCTGGCCGCCACCTGGCGCAGCCATCTCGCCGGCTTTGCTGTTCATGCCTACGGTGAATACCGCATGACCGACAGCAAACTGGGAAATTCGGTTCTGAGCCTGACGCGGGCCTTCGGATCGAAACTGCTGGTGAATGCCGATTACCGGACCGTCCTGCAGAGGGATTTTGTCATTGATCCGGAAAATGATCTCTACTTCAGCGGCAGCACCTATGATGTGCTGCGGGCCGGGGCTTTCTATGAGCTCAATCATAAGTTCGGACTCGAAGTCTCCCAGCTCACGACCTTCTATGAAGAAGAGGTCTGGAGCAACACCACGCTTCAGCTCGTGGGACGGGAATTCGGCGGCATCGGACTTGCCTATGTCCTTAATCCTGACGGCAGGGAACTGGAAATGTCCGCCAGACTGGCCCACAGTTTCTTCGAAAAACTGAAGGTGGAAGCAGGCCTGAACTATATCACCGAGGCATCGACCTTCGAGGATGAATCGCTGAACGGAACGGGTACCTATCTGGGAGCTACCTACAAGGTCCTGAAGGGGCTGGATGCCGGACTGAAAATATTCCAGATGCAGTCACCCCAGTTCGACTCACGGACCCGGGCCCTCTTTAATCTAAACTACAGGGTGTCGTTATGAAAAAGATCATGAATTCCATCATCCTGTCGCTTGTCGTAATGGCGGGCGCCCTGTCAGCTGAAAATGCCATTGAATTCTCGCATGAGCTTCATGTGGGGGAAATGGAAATCGAATGCAGCCAGTGTCATGAAGGGGTTCCGGAAAGTACAGCCGGAACGGATGATCTCTTTACCTTCAGCCACGATGCCTGTTACGACTGCCATGCCGACGATATTGACGGGAACTGCGAAACCTGTCATACGAATGTGGATGACAATCCCACCTTTCCGCGCATCACCACCCCCATTCCCGGATTTTCCCACAAAATGCATCTGGAAAAAGGGGATATCACCTGCACGACCTGTCATGAAGGTATTGCCGAGAGTTCATCACCCGATGACAAGACGGTGGCGAAATTCTCCACCTGCTATGCCTGTCATGAGGAACTGGGAGCCAAACCGGAGTCCCATGAACTGCACTGGGAAGCGCTGCACGGCGTCACGGCGGCTGCGGATGACGGCGAAAGCTGCTCTGCCTGCCATCGGGACGAAACCTGTATATCCTGCCATGAAGGCGACAATACAGCCTTCCAGGTTCATCCCCAGAACTTCCTCCTGATTCACAAGACCGAGTTCATGACGGCCAATATGGAATGCGAAACCTGTCACGAACATGACGAATGCGTGGAATGTCACCGCGTCAATGACGTGAAACCGCTGAACCACTCTTCCTCGAACTGGCTCAATTTCGGCCGGGGTGAGGGAGGCGGAAACCATGCCGCCATGGGTGCATCCCGCATCGAATACTGCATGGCCTGCCATGAATCCGCGGATGAAGAACCCATCTGCGTTGTCTGTCACAAATAATCCCTTGCCTCGCACAGGGTGAAAACGTATCTTAAAATAAAATAAGGAGCTCCCCATGAAGAAGTTGTTTTCAATCCTCCTGATGGCCGTGTTCGTGTTATCGGCGTCCTCGCTCTTCGCCGGTGATTACAACGGTGCGTCAAAATGTATCATGTGCCATAAAAAACGGAATGAATCGCACGTGACGAAAGTCCAGGCCATGAAGCACTGGAAAGCCTTTGAATCGCTGAAAGCCGAAGATCAGAAAAAAGCCGAATGCGTGGTCTGTCATACGACCGGTTTCGGTAACGGCGGGTATGAAATCAAGGATGCCGCCTTCTGGGCAAATACGGCTGACAAAGCAGTCAAGCATATGGCCGATCTGCAGTTCGTCGGGTGTGAAGCCTGCCATACGGATCTGACCAATGCCGAAAATTTTTCAAATCACAAGAAAAGAGCCTACAAGCCGGTCATGCCCACGGAAGAAACCTGCAAGACCTGCCATAATAAAAAGAGCCCGAATTTCAAGGAAGTGAATTTCAAGGAAGAAATGGAAAAATTGAAATAAGCTTCGGAATGAGGTTAGTTTATAAGCCGCCTTCAACCAGGCGGCTTTTTTTATTCCCTGAATTTGTAACAAATTCTGACAGTGTCGGGAGGATGAGTGTAACGATTCGTTACAATAGTCGCTTCGGGTATGAATTGAAAAAACAGGTCTGGCCCGGCCTGAAAGCAGTAAGGGGAGCGCTTTCGGACTGAAATCGGGTAATCCAGGCCCGAATACGGCAAAAAGAGCCTGAAACCCGCATTCTGGCATGGAGCTTGTAGCAGGATAACGATATGACGAGCGTGAAAACACATGCATCCGGTTTTACCATCCTTGAGCTGGTCATCGTCATTTCCATTCTCGGTACCCTGGCGGCCTTTGCCATTCCGTCATTTATTCATATCAATCAGGAAGCGAAAGTGAACAAGGCCATGACCGATATCAATACACTCGGATCGGCGGTGGTACAGAAATTTCATGAACTGGCCGGCCTGTCGTCCGAGTGGCCCACCCTGGCCAATGCCAAATCCATGTCTGCTATTACGAACAGTACAGTCCTTTTTTACGAAAAGACGAATTATTCCACCATTTACTGGGCGGATCTCTTTCAGTCCAAGACGGTACCGCTCTGTCCCATTGACAAACAGCCCTATCTCATGAATGTGATCAATACCGGATCGGTGAATTATATCTCCGCGCCCGGCGGATCGGTGATGGCGAATATTGTGGACCCGGAGTTCAAGATTCTCTGGATTTCCCAATCCGCGCCGCCGGATACCCTGTCCGCCGTATTCCGGCCATGATAAAAATTGATTGAATTGAAAAAAAAGCAATGAAGGAGACGACCATGAACAAGAAAGGTTTTACACTCATCGAACTCATTATGGTGATCGCCATTCTGGGTATCCTTGCCGCCTACGCAGTACCGAAATTCTTTGACCTCACCACCACGGCAAAGACAAAAACCATGCAGCAGATGCAGACCGAGATCAACAGCGGGATCCGCATGTATGGCGTGAAGGAACTGGCTGAAACCGGAGTCCGCCTTTTCCCGAATCCCAAATCCGCCGATGCGGCTACCATGCTCGATGCAGTACTGGATGATTATGATGCAGCGAAGCTGAGCTACCTGCCGGCTACGACCGATTCAACCGGCACCGGTGTATTCACCTATGATGAAAACGGGGATTTGACCGCCGAGTATTACCTGACCTATACGTGTGCGCCCGGACTCACGGGATATACTCTGGCCCCAAAATTTGAAAATGGTGACGGAGCAAGCGCGGTTCAGTAAGACGCTCAATGTGTATTGATGACAGGGAGGGGCAACCCTCCCTGTTTCGTAAAGGATTCAGGAAATATGAACGGAGACAGGACGATGCGAAGAGCACGGGTTCAGGGAGGATTTTCTCTCATTGAGCTGCTGGTGGTCATTGGTATCATGACGCTTTTCGCCGTCATCGCCCTGCCCAAGTATTCCGATATCACGGCCCGGGCCAAGCTGGCCAAGACGAAGATGAATCTGCTCAATATCAAGAACGGATTCACGAATTACTATTATGACAGCATGCTGAAGGGAGGCGACGCCGTGTTTCCGCCCTTTCCGCCCGACAGCCTGCTCACCCGGGAATGGGCGACGGCCACGGTGATGGACGACGGCCGGACTGTGGCATCCCTCTTTTCCGAGGGAAATATCATTTATAATCCCAACAACAATCCCTATGTTTATTCCGACCTTCCGCAGACGGACACGGAAAATAAGGGATTTGCACTCCGTGATACGGATTTCAAGGTTGAGATACACTTCCGCCCCTGAAGGGGAACCGCCTGCACAGGTCGGTTCCGGGCCGAATTAATGGTTTAAAATTTGAAGAAATATGGATGATCTGAAGAGAAAAGACGGTCAGGCTCTGCGGGGTTTCACTCTCATTGAACTGATCGTTGTCATAGTACTGATCGGGGTCGTATCCATGGTGGCCTATCCGCGCATCGCCGATTATTACGCGGGAGTCCGGGCCGGCCAGGGGATTCGGACTCTGGCTCAGGATCTGGAATATGCCGAATTCTATGCACGCACGCATGCCGACACGGTGTGGGTCGTCCTGGATCCCGGCAGCAATGCCTATTCAATATTTGCCGGTGACAGCACGGAAGCCCGGCAGCTCCTGCTCCATCCGCAGAACAGCGGAAATTTCGTCGTGCAATTCGGTGCCGGGGATCATGTGAGCCTCCAGTCCACGACCTTTGCCGGGAATACTCTGATCATTGATAAAAACGGTTACCCGGTACAGGGCGGAATGGCTGTCCTCAACGGGAGTCATACCGTATCTGTCGCCTCCGGAACGGGAAGGGTGGCCGTCGATGAATAAAGGAGATTCTATCTATACCAAATGGATACCCGGAGATGACAAACGCGGATTCACACTTCTGGAAATCGCCCTGTTCATCGCCATTGCCGCTGTGGGATTTATAACAATAATTACTATTCTGAGCAGTACGGCCGGAAAATCCGCCGAGGCGCAGATCCGCGATACCATGATCAATCTGGCCCAGGAGCGGATGGATGTGGTCCGCGCGGCCGGATTTGATTATGCCCTCAACTTTCAGAATACGTCTGAAAATTCAATTTCAGACTTTCCGTATTATACGCGCCGTACACGGGTGCATTATCTGTCGGAAAACCTGGCTGACAGTTCGGGCACGGAGACACCCTTTATCCGCATTGTGGTGACCGTGAGCCATCCTGAACAGGCCGATGTGACCCTGTCAGCGTTCATTACTTCACTGGGACAATTGAGATGACAGTGCGCGTGATTCGGAACTGGCTTCGGGATGCAGATCCTTTCAGGAAAAACCGGCCTCAGGGAGGTTTCACTCTCATTGAAATCATTGCCGCCGTCGTTGCCCTGTCCTTTGTGCTCTATATGTCCGTGGGACTGCTGTCACGCAGCGGACGCATCTATGAATTCATCCTCCAGCGCCAGAGCATTGCAAAAGCCAGCCGCCAGGCTCAGGAACGGATCTTTCAGGAAGTGAAACTTTCCGATTCGCTGATGGTGGCGGACCGGCAGGAACTCAAGGTCCTGCCCGGATCCGGGAAAAACTGCAGCTATGTCATTACAGCAGACCGAATTACCCGCAGCGAGGACGGCGGCACACCGCAGATTCTGGTGACGCATGTGAAGTCCGCCGCATCCTTTTTCCGTTATTATGATGCGAATGACCTGGAACTCAGTTCTGTCCCGCTCAGCGAAACAGATCTGCAGGCGGTACGCTTCATTGAGGTGAACCTGGCCTTCCTGAACCGGGATCAGAGTCTGACAAGCCGCAGGCTCATTTATCTGGAAAATTTCCGCTTTAAATAGACGTTCTGACAGACAGGCTCCGACAGTTCTCTCCGGCTCATGCGCCGGAAGGGAACCTTGGATTCACAGGATTTATTTATTAAACTTGGGCTGAAAAAACGATAAGGAGGCCTTTGATGACACCGGTTCTCGGCGGATTGATCCTGTACCTCATTGTAGTACTTGCGGTGGGGCTGGCGGCATACAGAAAAAACGAAACCCATGAGGATTATCTGCTGGCGGGCAGGAAGCTGGGGCCCTGGGCTATTGCACTGTCCGAGCGGGCCTCCGGCGAAAGTGCCTGGCTGCTCATCGGGCTGCCCGGTGCCGCACTGGCCAGCGGATATCTGGAACTGTGGGCTGCCCTGGGATGCCTGGCCGGAATCTTCGGCTCCTGGATCTTTATTGCCGCGCCGCTGAGAGAGATGAGCGGAAAATACGGGTCTCTGACTCTGCCTGATATGTTTGCCGCCCATTTCCGGGACGACAGCCACACTTTCAGGCTGATAGCCTCTCTCATCATCATCTTCTTTTTTACCTTTTATGTGGCGGCTCAGTTCAATGCCGCCGGCAAGGTTCTGAATGTGACCTTCGGCATGCCCCAGAGTACGGGAATGCTCATCGGGGCCGGGATCATCATAGTATACACGCTGCTCGGCGGGTTTTTCGCCGTGGTCTGGACGGATATGGTCCAGGCGGTCATCATGTTCACGACACTCGTCATTCTGCCGGTTGCCGGCCTGCTGGATGTGCTGCACAGCGATCCGGCTCTCATCCATGCCGGCAGCAGTGCCTGGTCGGGACTGCTGGGTGGAAAAACGGGAATGGGCGCATTTCTCGCTGTTCTGGGCGGTCTGAGCTGGGGACTGGGTTATACGGGACAGCCTCATCTTCTGGTCCGCTTCATGGCTATTCACAGCGGAGACGAGCTGCGTCGGGGCCGGGTCATTGCCTTTGTCTGGGCGGTGCCTGCTTTTCTCGGAGCTTTTTTTCTGGGAATTATCGGCTATAAACTCTATGGAATTGGTTATTTCAGTGATCCGGAGCAGCTGATGCCCTTCATGGCTACGTCGCTCCTGCCGGGATGGGTGGCGGGCATTCTCATCTCCGGCGCCATCGCCGCCATGATGAGTACGGCCGATTCGCAGCTGCTGGTAACCAGTTCGGCGCTGACGGAAGATCTGATCAACAAGAGCGGCCGTAAAAAATTCAGTTCAGCGCAGCTGCTCAGGGTAGGCCGGCTCACGACCCTGACGGTGGGAATCGTGGCTCTGATCATGGCCTTCCAGACCAGCGATCTGGTCTTTTCCATGGTTTCCTACGCCTGGTCGGGTCTGGGAGCCAGCTTCGGCCCGCTGCTCGTGCTGGTACTCTACTGGAAGGGCATCACCCGGAACGGCGCTGTGGCCGGAATGGTGACCGGCGCACTGTCCACGGTAATCTGGAAAAATATCGCAGTGCTGCAGGCGGCCGTTTCGGAACGCCTCGCGTCCTGGGTCATCGCCTTCATCGTCATCATCGCCGTATCTCTTATTGAAAACCAACGAACAAAATCATAAATCAGGCCTGACGGCCCGGCGTCGCTGACCTGCCCGGGGGCAGGACGGCGCTGCGGCGGCATTCAGTTTATTTTACCTCTTCTGACAACCTGACGCGCCCCGAGGGTGTCTATGCAGTATGAGAAGCGAACCATATTACAATTTCAGATGCAGGCTGGCAACTCTTTGCAGTTTCATACTGCTGGCGGGCAGCCTGCTTGCCGCCGCAGCGCCGCCGGACGGATTCTCCGTCCGTCAGCGAACGGTCCGGGACGGGCTGGTCTCCAACACGGTCAACAGACTGCTCCGCGGTCAGGATGGATATCTGTATGTGGGTGGAGATGGAGGCCTTCAGCGTTTTGACGGCCGGAACTTCATGCCTGTCCAGACTGGGGCCGGACAAAATTTTACGATTCCTGTACTCTGCATGACGGAGGATGACAGCGGCCGGATCTGGGTGGGAACCACAAAGCGCGGTCTCTGGGTTGTAGACGGCACAGGAACACTCATTCAGGAGAAGGATGAATTCGGCCTGGATGCAGTGGGCGTGAGAAATCTCCATATGTCAGAGCGCTACGGCCTGCTTATTTCTTCGGATTACGGCCTGCTGACCAGACGAAACGGACGTATCCGGCCCTTTCCCGATGAAGCGGGAACCGGTCGGCGTATGGTGAGCGATACGGAGGAGGATGCCTCCGGAAATCTGTGGATTGCCACCTTCCGCGACGGCCTGATTCGCTGGGACGGACGGCATCGTCAGATCTTCAGCGGGGATGAGCGGATGAGCGGCAGTATGATCTTTGATCTGTTCATGGATGGTGATACGCTCTATATCGCGACTCTGGACGGAGCCTTCCGCCTGTGGAATACGGATGAAGGCCCACAGTACGTGGATGAATCCGAGTTTACTCCGGTACAGGTCTTCATCCGCAGTGAAAAAGGTGAGGTGCTGGCCGGAACAATGAATAACGGCCTGATGGCCTATTCCCGGACCCTGAACCGGCTCGTGAAGACGGACCGGTTTTCCGGAAGCGGTGAAAGCTTCATTCATGATATTCTGGAAGAAAAGGCTTCCTGTCTCTGGGCCGCGAC
The DNA here is from genome assembly GCA_046735395.1 of Fidelibacterota bacterium. GTDB lineage: Bacteria > Fidelibacterota > Fidelibacteria > Fidelibacterales > DSDE01 > JBJKQR01. The sequence goes on from JBJKQR010000012.1 coordinate 181,600, forward strand.
CGATCTTCATGGCCTGCTCCAGTTCCGGAAACGGATTCTGATTCCTCTTCCCGGTTCTGAAGGCCTGGCCTTTGAATGCCTCCTCCGTGATGGGGAGGGCACTCTGTTCGCCGGAACACGGCGCAGCGGGCTCTATCAGATGAGAGAAACAGATTCGATGCTCGTCCGTGTTCCCGGATTTGAAAACAGTCATATATTGTCATTGGCCGCCATTCATGGCAACCTCTTTGCTGGAACTTCGGGTGAGGGACTGCTTCGCCTGACCGATAAGGGCCTGACACCCCTCCGCAAGAATGGGGAATTTCAATCGGTGATGGCCCTGCTGCCGGTGGATTCGGCCCTCTGGATCGGAAGTGAAACAGGGCTGTTCATTGATCCGAAGGGGCGCGGTGAAACCCTGTTTCCGCTTTCCGTGTTCAATGGCGAGGCAGTCCGTCTCCTTCGATCCCGCGGCGACAGTATTCTGGTGTTGTCATCTCAGGGCCTTTTTCTGACGGATCGGAACGGGCGTGACCGGAAACTGCTGGCTGATGCAGGCAGCACGGAATCCACCGCTGATATTCTGCTGGTCGGAAAAGGCGCTGCGCTGATTCGTATCAGTGCTGGAAATACAGGGCTTCGAATGCAGAGAGGGCAGTCTGTCATGCAATTCGGAAGGAAGGAGGGGCTTCCGACCGAACATCTGTATTCGCTGTATCTCAGCTCCGATTCCCTGCTTTTCATCGGATCTGACAAGGGGCCGCTTATCGTGCCGCTGCAGATATTTCTCGACGGATTTAACAAGGGGAGGATGAATGAAGGCTTCCGGCTGCTGAGCGAACAGTCCGAATCCATTCCGGCCCTGTGCAGTCCCGGAACCGGGTCCCGGCTCATGACCGAGAATCCGGACGGGCATATTCTGTTCGCGGGCCAGGGTGCCATTCTGTCCCTGCAGCCTTCGGACATTCCACAGGGGGAAAACCTTCGCCCGCGTATTGTCAGCCTGCGTGCAGGACAAAATACGGTGGATACGCTGAATTGTACTCTGAAATTTCACCAGAATGATATAGATGTGGAAGTGAGCGCCGTCGGAATAATGAACGGGGAAAGTCCCCGCTTTCGATGCCGCCTGTCCGGCAGGGATGAGCAGATCGGACTGCTGCTGGACGGACAGACACGGATCAGCTATAATAATCTCCCGCCGGGGCCTTATACATTCAGAGTTTCAGTGATGAATGAAAACGGACTGTGGTCGGAGGATACAGCGAGCCTGAACTTCAGCATACTCCCGGCCATTCCCGCCATCGTCCTGCCCATTGTTCTGGCTCTTCTGCTTCTTGTCAGTGCCCTGGCCGTAAACCGTTACCGGGAGGGACGACCCGGACAGGCTGCGGGCAACGTATCGCGGAATCCTGTTGATCCTGAATTAGGCGAACGGCTGGAGGAACGATTAAAAAAACTGCTGGAAGAGGACAGACTGTATCTAAATCCGGATCTGAATCTCTCCGATCTCGCCTCGGCCGCCAGATGTCCGTCCTATCTTCTCAGCCGTTATATCAATGATAGATCCGGCAGTAATTTCAATGATTTTATCAATGATTACCGAATTCGCGAGGCCGCTGAACGCCTGCAGAGCCCCGAGTATGAATCAGAAAGTATTCTGGCCATCATGCTGGACTGCGGCTTCTACAGCAAGTCCGTCTTTAATTCCGCCTTTCGCAAGCGCATGGCCGTCACTCCGTCTGAATACCGGCGCGGTAAGCGAACTCCGGCACGAAAGGCATAAGGATCAAGGCGCCAGGAGCCAGAAAAAATCCCCGTTTTTCATAGCAGGGCAAATTCTCGTTTCTTCCTCAGCCTCAACCTCAACCTTAATTTTAATTTTCCTTCGCGATCTTTGCGGTCTCAGCATGAAACGTTCTTCCGCATCAACGCGGTTGAAAGAAGCTGGAAGTTGGAAGCTTGCGTCGCCGGTTTCCGGCTCCTGAAACAGCCCTACAAGATTACACGTTGATATTTACGAGTATACCCAGTTTCACAGCAGGGCATATTCTCGTTTCTTCCCTACTCTACCGCTTTACTACTTTACAATTTTAAAGGTTCTTCCTCATCTACTCATTTACCCGTCTACGCATTAACGCCTTAACCCGGCAATTATCCAACCATCCAACTATTTTGATTAATGGTAAAAAACTGGTATATTCCGCAAATGTCTAAAAAAAGGAATAAGAATGAAAATTGAAAAGAACAAAGTAGTCAGTATTAATTATACACTGAAATCCGATTCCGGGGAAGTCCTGGACAGTTCTGAAGGGCGTGAACCTCTTGAATATATTCATGGAATGGGAAACCTCATTCCCGGCCTGGAGAAGGAACTGGACGGCAAGGGCGCAGGGGAGACCCTGCAGGCGGTCATTGCACCGGCCGAAGCATATGGCGAATACAGCGACGAGCTGGTTCAGACCGTTTCCCGCACCCAGTTTGAAAATCCGGATGATATCAGGGAGGGGGCCCAGTTTCAGGTACAGACCCAGCATGATGTGCGTATTGCCACGGTGACGACCGTCGAGGGTGACAATGTGACACTGGATCTGAATCATCCGCTTGCCGGTGAAACCCTGCATTTTGACGTGGATGTCGTGTCCGTCCGCGAAGCAAGCGCGGAGGAGCTGGATCACGGCCATGTACACGGTGCTCACGGACATCATCACCACTGAGATCATTCTATTTCCGGGTGCCCATACCCGGAATAAATAATATTGAAAATATTGTCAATTTGGCGTTAACTATCCTGATGAGCCGGTGTCTAATCACCAATGGCAAAAATTCAAACAGGAAAATACAGTTCGTCCAGAAAGGATTACGAGGGTTGAAAAAACTGATCTTGGTTTCATTGTTTATTGTGATGGGCAGCAGCATGATTTTCGGGCAGGCCGCGCGCCGGAACGCCTCCATCCGGGGCCGCATCATAGATATGGATACGGATATGACGGTGGAATATGCCAATGTACTGGTGAATTCGCTGCAGGACAGCACGCTGGTCAATGGAGGCATGAGCGATGATCAGGGGTATTTCCGCGTGGAAAACCTGGTGCCCGGAAGTTATTATGTGGAAGTGAAATTCATCGGATATGAAGATTACATTTTTCATACGGTCAGAATAGATGACGAAAACCCCCAGGTGGATCTGGGAAATATCCCTCTGAAGAAATCCGTGATCCACATGGACGGAGTACAGGTTGAGGCGGAGCGGCCCATTATTAATTATGAAATTGACAAAAAGGTCATTGATGTGAGAAAACAGGCCACGTCCGAATCCGGTACGGCGGTGGACCTGCTTCAGAATGTCCCTTCCGTGGATGTGGACTTCGATGGGAATGTTTCACTGAGAGGGTCTTCATCATTTACGGTCCTCATTGACGGCCGGCCCACGATTCTGGATGCCAATGACGCCCTGGCGCAGATTCCGGCATCCACCATCGAGCAGATCGAAATCATTACCAATCCGTCTGTGAAATATGATCCGGAGGGAATCGCCGGTATCATGAACATTGTCACGATCAAAAAGAAACTCACCGGCGTAAGCGGTATTGTCAATGCCCGCTACGGCAGCAATAACGATCCCGGCGGAGATTTCCTCCTGAGCTTCAAACATGAAAAGTTCAACTGGTTCGTGAAGGGCATGTACCGTGGCGGAGAACATCCCGGAACCAGCGAAAGTTCACGAACCACGACAGTGGATACGCTGACGACCATTCTGGAATCGCAGGGCAGTTCAAACCGCGACCGGAATTTTGCCGGAGTTCAGACCGGTATTGAATATTATCCGGGCAAAAATGATGTTCTGAGTCTGAGCGCCCGAATCGGAGATTTCCGGATGGGGGAGAAATCCACACTGGATTATACTGAGCAGCGCCTCATGCCGTCTGATTCGCTGGACCTTGCCTATACCGGCGTGGAAGACGGAAGCCATGGCGGAACCCATCTCTCGGCTTCATTGTCCTGGGATCATAATTTTGAACAGGAAGGCCATAAATTATCCGCACAGGTCAATTTCATGAACCGGAATGGTTCAGAAAATTCGACGAATGAGGAATTTGATTCGAATCATCAGATCACGAGCGGCCAGATCAATACGGAAAAAGGCCCCATGACCCGTGTCCAGTACCGTTCCGATTATGAGAAGCCGCTGGGGGATTTCGGCAAGCTGGAGCTGGGCCTGGAAGGCAATGCCGGCGACAACCGGGATATGACGACGGTGAAGGATTATATCGACGGCGCCTATGTGGTGCAGGATTCTCTGGCCCGCGATGCCCGGTACCGGCAGAATATCAACGGTGTCTACGCTCTGGTCAATCAGAAGTACGGAAATATCGGCATCCAGGGCGGCCTGCGCATGGAATATACCTACCGTAAAATTTCCACAGGAGACAATACGGATGTATTCACCATTAACCGTCCGGATTATTTCCCCAGCCTCCACACCAGTTACGATCTCGGCAATGGGGACCAGCTTATGGCCAGCTATACCCGCCGCATTCAGCGCCCCCGGGGCTGGTATCTGGAACCTTTCCGGACCCGCATGGATTCGCGGAATGTCTGGGAAGGAAATCCGGGACTGCTGCCGTCCTACACCAATTCGGTCGAGGGCGGATACAAGAAGGTGGTCGGAAACAACGACGTCTATTTCGATCTTTTTTACCGCCAGACTCTGGATGAGGATGAACGGATCACCGAACCGCTTACAGCCGACCTCTATCTGAATACGGTAAAGAACGTGGGAACCTCAACCTCCGCCGGTCTGGAAGCATCGGTCAATCTGATTTTCCGGAAATTCTGGAGTCTCTATCTCACTAGTTCGGTGTACGATTACCGTCTGGCCGGAGAATATGTCGGTGTGGCCGACACGGTGGTATTTGATACCCACGACACCTCCTGGAATGCGCGCTTCAACAACACATTCCGCCTGAATGAAAAATGTGAGCTGCAGGTGATGACCCGCTACCGCTCGGGACGGGTGACGTCCCAGGGACGGGATGATGCCCGCTATCAGACCGACCTTTCCCTGAAATACCAGATACTCCGCAACAAGCTGACCGCCAATTTTCAGGTTCGGGACGTTTTCGGAACCGGCGTGCATGAATCCACCTCATCCGGTGCGAATTTTACCAGCCATTCTCTCCACACACATGATGCACCCTACTTTTCATTATCTCTCAAATATAATTTCAATAATTATCAGGAAAAACCGGGCGGCGGCCAGAATGGCGGCGGCGGTGATACGATGGATAACGGAGGCGATTACTGATTTCCTGCAAGCGGTTGAAAGGTCGGAAAGAGGGCTTCCGATACATTCGAATCTGATTCGCGTCAGCTGTTCGCTACGGTAATTTGAGTTGCCGGTATTGCAGTGATGTCCCCTGTTCCGGTATCACATCAGGTAATATTCGCTAAATTCATAAAAAATAACTTATTCCTTTGCATTAATTCCCGGCATTTGTTAATTTCGCCCTCCAATCAAAGGGGGCTGAATGCTCAGGAGCATGACAGGATACGGACGGGCTGCGGATCATTTCAACGGCCTGGATTGTAGCGTTGAAATTCGTTCGGTAAACAGCCGCTTTCAGGATATCTCCATCCATCTTCCCCGATCCATTTCATTTCTGGAATTGCCTCTTCGGGAGCAGATTCAGAAAAGCGGATTTCGCGGAAAGATCATCTGCTCGGTCAACCTGAGCGGAGATCTGTCGGTCTCCTCCGAATTCGTCCTCAATGAGCAGCTTCTGGAGAGCTATCTGTCCGTCAGCAATGAGCTGAAGACACGCTTCGGACTGCCCGGTGAGATTTCCGTCTATACCATCATGAATCGCCAGGATGTGGTAAGCCTGGCGGAGAAGAAGGGAAGCGAGGAGCAGTTTTCAGGATTTGTCACATCTCTGCTCGCCGGAGCGCTGGAGTCCATGAACGAGATGCAGGAAACGGAAGGCGGAACGATCCGCGAATTATTCGTTTCTCTCCTGGAAGGCCTTGCCGAAAAGAACCGTCGTGTGGAATCCATGTACAAAACCGCCATTCAGGAATTCATCGACCGCTTTACTCAGCGCGTTTCCCAGCTGCTGAACTCGGATATGCCGTCACCGGAAGCGCTGAATCACGAGATTGTCATTCTGGGTGACAAGCTGGACATTTCCGAGGAAATCAGCCGTCTGGCCTCCCATCTCGATCAGTTCCGGACATATATGGATTCCGACGATTCGGCCGTGGGTAAAAAACTGAATTTTCTGCTGCAGGAAATGAACCGTGAAGCGACAACGATGGGGAATAAGGCCAATAACAGTACCATTTCCTATCTTGTCGTAGAAATGAAAAATGAAATAGAGATGCTGCGCGAACAGGTGCAGAATCTCCAGTAAAATATCAGGGAACTGACATATATGATGAAGGATGAGAGAATGCCCGGCCTCAATGATCAAGGGACTTCTGAAAAAGCGCAGGGCATTCTGATTATTTTTGCCGCCCATTCCGGAGCCGGAAAATCAACCATTATCAACCGGCTGCTGGAGAAGCATTCTGACTGGAAGTTTTCCATATCCTGCACGACGCGGGCTCCCCGGCAGGGAGAAAAAGACGGCCGCGAGTACTATTTCATCACTCACGAACGGTTCGATGAAATGGTTCGGAACGGGAAGCTGATGGAATATGAGAATGTGCATGGTGAATATTACGGTACGCCCTCCGAACCCCTGGATGCAGCCGTTCGGAACGGGGAGGTGATGATCCTGGATCTGGATGTGTACGGAGCTCTGAACGTCCGCAGCGCCTATCCGGATAATTCACGGGGCATCTTCATCGATGTGAGCGACCTGGCCGTCCTGGAAAAACGGCTGCTGTCGCGAAAGACCGAATCGACAGATAAAATAGCCGCCCGCCTGTCGCGGATTCCGGCTGAACGGGAAAAAATAAAGGGGTTTGACTATATCGTCCTCAATGATGATCTGGAGAAGGCGGTGGAACAAACCGACAAAATTATAGTAGAGAACAGGTAAAGGAGATACGTTTATGTCCAAGGATTTTAAGTACCAGGGAGAACGCCCGGATGATATTTTTGAAGCCATTTCCGTCATGGCGAAACGCGCGCGTCAGATCAATCAGAAACGGGCCGGCAAATTCACACTGAAACCCTATGTCATTGACGGGGATGAAGAGTACGAAACGGAAATTGAAGTTGACACCGAGTATTATGACAGCCTTGAGAAGCCCACAACCATGGCGATGAAGGAATTTTCCGAAGATAAGCTGGAATACGATTACATCGAGGAAGCGGAAGAGACGGAAAACCTGTCGGAAGACGGTGACGGCGAGGATATGATTATCTGAGCATGAAGCTTCAGGGGAAAAAAATACTGCTGGGACTCAGCGGCGGGATTGCCATTTACAAGACGGCGTCCCTTCTGCGGAGGCTTACCCGTGATCTGGGAGCCGACGTACAGGTCGTTATGACCGGGGCGGCGCAGAAATTCATGACCCCCCTGATTTTTGAAACCTTCAGCGGTAAAAAGGTTCTCACATCGCTTTTTGATGATGCGGAACTGGTTTCGACCCGGCATATCGATCAGGTTCGCAGCGCGGATCTGTTTCTGATCGTGCCGGCCACCGCAAATATCGTGGGCAAAGCTGCAAACGGGATCGGGGATGACCTGCTGTCCACCATGCTGCTGGCGGCCACACCGGAAAAAACCTGTTTCGCCCTGGCCATGAACCGGTATATGTACGAGAATCCGGCCTGCACGGAAAACAGGAATAGCCTGCAACAACGCGGTTATCATTTCATCGATGCGGAGGAAGGGCCGCTTGCCACCTCTGTGGAAGGCGAGGGCCGGGGCCGTCTGGCCGATGAAAAGGTGATTCTGGAGTGGATTGAAAATGCCTTGCTGGGGCCTCAGCCCCTTGCCGGAAAGAAGATTCTCATTTCAGCCGGGCCTACCCGTGAGTATATAGATCGGGTCCGCTATATTTCCAATCCTTCCTCCGGAAAAATGGGGATTGCCCTGGCGGAAGCAGCGCAGCAGATGGGGGCAGAAACCGAACTGGTCTGCGGTCCTGTATCCGAGCCCATTCCCGATGGAATTTCCCTTGCCCGTGTCAGCAGCGCCGAAGAGATGAAGCAGGCTCTGTTTGACCATTTTCATGATGCGGATATTGTAATCATGGCGGCTGCAGTGGAGGATGTGCGTCCGGCTCAGCGTCACACATCGAAGCTGAAGAAAAATGACATTTCTCCTGCGCTGCAGCTGGAGAGAACGCCGGATATTCTGCTGGAAATGGGAAAACAGAAGAAAGATCAGCTGCTGGTGGGATTTTCTGTGGAAACGGACCAGATTATTGAAAATTCCCGGGATAAACTGCAGCGGAAAAATCTTGATTTCATTGTGATTAATAATCCGGATGAACCGGGTGCGGCGTTTTCAGCCGACACAAACCGGGTTCGTGTTCTCGACAGGGAAGGGCGACAGACCGAATTTCCTCTTCAATCGAAAAAGGATCTTGCCCACCGCTTATTGGAGTTATTCATTGCGGGCTGAATCATTTGGATCGGAATTATGCCGAAGGATATTGTTCAGTATTTAACCTATGTAAAAGATGTTTTCGGAGATCAGGTGATCGTTCCCCTTTCAGCACTGGAAGACTATAAAAGACAGATTCAGGACTGCAGTAGGTGTGAGCTGGCAGGCAGCCGGACCCATTTCGTATTCGGCAGCGGCAGCCCTTCCTCTCAGATTCTGTTTGTGGGCGAAGCTCCGGGAGAGGCGGAAGATCTTTCGGGAATTCCCTTCGTCGGCAGAGCCGGCCAGCTTCTGGACAAAATGCTCGCTGAGATCGGCCTCGAGCGGGAGCAGGTTTTTATTGCCAATGTTCTCAAGTGTCGGCCGCCGGGAAACCGGGATCCCCGGCCCGATGAAATTTCCCTCTGCGAGCCCTATCTTCATAAGCAGATCGAGCTGATCAGTCCCCGCGTGATCATTGCGCTGGGACGGGTGGCCGGAAAAACGCTGATCAAGGAGGATCTGTCGCTCAGCGCCATGAAGGGACGAAAGCTGAGCTATCAGAATGTGCCGCTGGAAGTGATTTACCATCCTGCCGCCATCCTGCGGAATATGGGACGGCTGGATGACTACAAGGCGGATTTTCATCGTCTCGCCCAAACCTACAAATTGGGAACTCCCGCCCATGAATGACAAGATTACCCGTGTACCGCCCCAGTCTCTCGAATCCGAAATCGCCGTTCTCGGCGCCATGCTGCTTGAACCGGCCGCCGTATTCGAAGCCTTTGAGGTTCTGACACCGGAAGATTTTTATCTCGATAATCACCGGGTGATTTTCGAGGCCATGCTGCAGCTGTTTCAGAATAACGCGCCCATCGATCAGCTGACGCTAACCCAGTATCTCTTCGAGCAGAAACTGCTGGAAAAAGCCGGTGGCGCCGCCTATATCACCAGCCTGCTTTCGAAGGTGCCCACAGCAGCCAATCTCCGCTATTATGCCAAGATCGTCAAGGACAAGGCGACCCTGCGCTCCATTATTCATATTGCCACAAAACTCGTGACCGACGGCTACAACGAGAATATGACCGCCGAGGAAATTCTGGACGGGACCCAGCAGCAGATCTTTGCGCTGAGAGAGGGTGTGAGTACCCAGACTTTTGTGTCCCTCAAACAGTCGGTGGGTGAAAGTATCGAACACATCCAGAAGATGGGAGCCAGAAAGGGTGACATCATCGGAGTGCCCAGCGGATTTTATCAGCTGGATCGCATGACAACCGGTTTTCAACCTTCCGATCTGATCATTCTGGCCGGGCGTCCCTCCATGGGTAAAACGGCCTCGGCTCTGTCCATGGCCCGAAGCATGGCGGTCGATTACGGTAAGAAAGTCTGCTTTTTCAGCCTGGAAATGAGTGTTCATCAGCTGTCCATGCGACTGCTCTCAGCCGAAAGCAAGATCGACCATCAGATGCTGCGGAACGGCCGGGTTCCCAATGATATCTGGATCAATCTCACCCATGCAGCCGGTCAGCTGTCTGATGCGCCCATCTGGGTGGATGAGACACCCGGTATCAGTATCATGGAAATCCGCTCCCGGGCACGCAGACTGAAAATGGAAAAAGGCCTGGATATTATCTTTGTGGATTATCTCCAGCTGGCCAAGGGAAGCGGTCGCATCGAGAACCGGCAGAATGAAATATCCATGATTTCCCAGGGGCTGAAGGCGCTGGCCAAGGAACTTAATGTTCCGGTTATTGCGCTGTCCCAGCTGAGCCGTGCCGTCGAACAGCGCGGCGGAGACCATAAGCCGCAGCTGTCGGATCTTCGTGAATCGGGAGCCATCGAGCAGGATGCGGACGTGGTCATGTTCGTGTATCGTGAATTCGTATACAGCAAGGATCCGGAGCACGAAGGCAGCGCTGAGCTGATTATCGCCAAACAGCGAAACGGCCCCACCGGAGAAGTGCCCCTTATATTCAATGCCCATATTGCCCGTTTTGACAATCCGGCAGCAGCCGATTATGGAATGGAAGCGGAAACGCCGTTCTAAGCAAAAAACATGACAAGCGATTTCAGCCAATATCCCAAAGAATTTCAAGCGCTCCTGACGCAGATCGAGAGCTATAATCCGGGGTATCTGGCGGAAACAGATTTATTGTACAAGGCCTATAATTTTGCCCAGAATGCCCACAGCGGACAATTCCGACGCTCCGGAGAACCGTATTTTGTTCATGTCTACAATACGGGCCTCATTCTGGCCGAGCTGAACATGGATCCGGTGACCATCGCCGCAGGATTTCTGCATGATGTGGTGGAGGATACGAATATTTCCTCCGAAGTCCTGGCCGAGGAATTTACGACGGTCATTGCCGACCTGGTTGCCGGCGTCACCAAGATCGGCGGAATCAAATTTTACAGCCGTCAGCAGCAGCAGGCGGAAAATTTTCATAAAATGTTCCTGTCTGTTGCCATGGACATACGGGTTCTCATTATCAAGTTTGCAGACCGGCTTCACAACATGAGAACGCTGTATTCGCTGCCGGTGGTGAAACAGAGGCGCATTGCCATCGAGACGCGGGACGTATATGCTCCGCTGGCCAGCCGTCTCGGTATGTACAGCATGAAGACGGAATTCGAGGACCTGGCTCTCAAATATCTCGACCCCAAGATGTACCGCTTCCTCGAAAAACGCATACAGTCCCGGAAAAAGGATCTGGAAGTCTATATTGAGCGGTTTTCAGAGGATATCCGGGCCAGTCTGGACCAGTATAATATTGAAGCCCGGATTACGGGCCGGCTCAAGCATTTTTACAGCATTTACCGGAAAATGCAGCGTCAGAACAAACAGTTCGAGGAAATTTACGATATCCTCGCCATCCGGATTGTGGTGAAGGAAATCTCCGAATGCTATGCCGTCCTCGGCCTAGTGCACCAGGAGTATGCACCCATTCCGCACCGGTTCCGGGATTTTATCGCCACACCGAAGACGAATGGCTACCAGTCCGTCCACACGACGGTCGTGGGTCCCGACAACCGCCTGATCGAGGTGCAGATCCGGACCGAAAAGATGCATCGCACGGCAGAGGTCGGTATTGCCGCTCACTGGAAATACAAGGAAAACCGTGAGGATGAGAACAACAGCGAACTGGAAGCCTATGTAAAGTGGCTGCGCGGACTCATCGAGATGCTGCAGAAGGATGTGACCGACGATGAGGAATTTTTTGACACCCTGAAGATCGACATGTTCCGGGATGAAATCTTCGTCTTCACACCCAAGGGTGATCTGGTCACTCTGCCTCAGGGGGCAACGGCGCTGGATTTTGCCTTTGCCGTCCATTCCGAGGTGGGTGTCCACTGCATCGGTTCCAAGGTGAATTCGAAGATGGTTCCCATCAATACTGCTCTGTCCAGCGGCGACCGTATTGAGATTCTCACGTCCTCCAACAGTAATCTGAGCTACAACTGGCTGAATTTTGTAAAGACCAGCCGGGCCAAGAACCGCATCCGGAGATGGCTGCGGCAGAATGAATATGAACAGTCGGTTGCCCTGGGTAAGGAAATCCTGGAAAAGGGCCTTCGCCGGCTGAAAATGAGGGACCGCATCAAGGAGGCGGAAAACAAGGGGCCGGAGAGTTTCGCGTTTCAGACCCGTGACCTGTTTTTCGAGGCTATCGGCAAAGGTGATATCACCCTGCGTGATATCGTGGAAAAACTCTTTGCCGAAAATACGCCTGAACCGGCTGAAGAGGCCGAGGCCGGGATCAGCACTCTGCTCAAACCCTTCAACCGCCGTGAAGAAGGTATCAAGATTCAGGGTATCGACAATCTCATGGTGCAGTTCGGAAAATGCTGCAATCCCATCCCCGGTGACGAGATCGTGGGTTTCATCACCCGCGGCCGGGGCGTGACCATCCACCGTTCGGAATGCAGCAATATACCCAAACTTCAGTCCGAGGAAGACCGTTTTCTCAATGTGAACTGGGATGTGCCCCGGGGAAAAACCTTTGTGACCCATCTGCGCATGTTCTGCGCGGACCGTAAAAATATGATTTATGACATTGCGGATATTATCAGGGATAGTAAGACCAATATGCTGTCCATCAATTTTGTATCTGAGGGAAAGCATGCCAAGGGCAATCTTGCCATTGCCGTGGAAAGCACGCGTCACGCCCAGAGAATTATGGACAAACTGAGGAAAATTCCCGGAATTATAAGTATTGAAAGAACTTAGGAGGAATTCATGTCGGAAAATGTAAAGACCTTTACCAAAAAGGATATCGCTCATTCTCTTCTGGAATCACAGCCAGATCTCAAACTGTATCAGAGTGAACAGATCGTTGATAATCTGTTCGGCATCATGAGGGATATGCTGATGGACAGCGAGACGGACCTGGTGAGAATCGAGATCCGGAATTTCGGCGTATTTGAAGTCAAACCCACCAAGGCGAAACCCAAGGCCCGTAATCCGCGCACCAACGAGGTCGTTTATGTTCCTCCCCGCAAGAAGACCCATTTCAAACCGGGAAAAATGCTGAAGGATTACCTGAGAGTTCCCGAGAAGTCATGACACGTATTCTGGCAGTCGACTATGGTGACAGAAAAGTCGGACTTGCCGTTTCCGATCCGCTGAAAATCATTGCCGGCCCTCTGGATACCCTGCGGATCACAAGGCCGGAAGAAGCTGTCGAAAAAGTGACAGCTCTCGTTCAGGAGCAGGATGCGGAAGCGGTGGTCGTTGGCTATCCCTGGTCTCTCAAGGGAGAGAAAAGCGCCCAGACCCTGAAAGTCGATGCCTTTATCGAGTCTCTGCGGGAACGGATATCCTGCCCGATTATTCCCTGGGATGAAAGCTTCAGTTCGGAGCGGGCCAAGAAGATTCTCATCGCCAAGGGGATACGGACCGGACACAATAAAACAAAGGTTGACGAAATGGCTGCCCGAATCATTCTTCAGGAATATCTGGATTCACGCTCATGAAACTGCAATGGAAAACGATGCTGTGGCTCAGCGCCGCTGCCCTTCTGTCCGCCGCCGGATTTGCTCCCTTCAATGCCTGGTATCTGAGCTTTTTCGGCCCGGCTCTCCTCCTGCAGCAGCTGTCGCAGGGCGGCAGGCCCTTTCTGAAGGGATACGCCTTCGGTTTTGTTTTCAATCTTATCCTGGTCCATTGGCTGGCCTTTAATTCCGGCGCTCCCGTCTATATGGTTTTTATCTCCATGCTGGCTGCCGCAGCCTTTCTTGCCCTGAACTACGGCCTTATTGCCTGGCTGTTTTCCTATATTCACAGACGGCACGCCATGTGGGCCTATGCGCTCTTCCCGGCGCTGTGGACTTCGGTGGAATTCATCCGCAGCTTCGGCGTGCTGGGTTTTCCCTGGATTTCCATGGCCAATACACAGACAGCAAATCTTCTCTTCATCCAGATGGCGGACATAGGCGGCATCTATCTGGTTTCCTTTGTCCTGATTTCCATATCCACGCTGTTGTATCTGCTCTATTCCCGGCAAATTCCTGTGAAAATGGGTTTCATCTCTGTCCTCTGTCTGCTGGGACTTCCGTGGATATATGGGATGGCCCGGCTGAATGCAGGGCTCGATGACGGACAGAAACTCACGGTCCGGATTGTTCAGCCTGATTTTGACAGTTACGAAAAATGGGAACTCTCCAACCGGCAGCATGTTTTTGCGGATATGGACAGCCTCAGCCGCGCACCCGGTATTGACAGCGTGAACATTGTTCTCTGGCCCGAGTCGGCTACTCCGCTCTATATTCGTTCGAATACGAAGTACCGGCAATTTTTACAGAATATTGTGGAAGATCATCATCTCATCCTCCTTACCGGCACGCCTGATTTTTCCATGTCGAAGGGCGAGCTGAGCATAACAAATTCTCTGGTCGCATTCGAGAAGGGAAAGGGAATAACGGCCCATTATGACAAAGTGCATCTGGTTCCCTTCGGCGAGTATATTCCTCTGTCATACCGTTTCCCAGCGCTCAAGAATCTGAATCTCGGGCAGGCAAATTTTGATCCCGGCGCAGAAGGACAGAAATTTATTGTCGCGGACACCCTGGCTCTCGCCCCCCTGATCTGCTATGAAAGTATCTTTCCGGGGCCGCCGGTTCAGGCTGTTCGCAACGGCGCTGCAGCCATTGTGAATGTAACCAATGACAGTTGGTTCGGCCGTTCGCTGGGCCCCTATCAGCACGCATCCCAGGCCATTTTCAGAGCCATCGAGACACGGCGTCCCTATTTCCGCTCCGCAAATACGGGCATCAGCTGCGCCATTGACGTCTGCGGCCGGGTTCATGGAAAAATTCCCCTGTACCGGCAGGCCTTTCTCGATGCCTCCCTGAACAGCTCCCGTACCCTGTCCTTCTATGTCCTGCACGGAAACCTTTTTGCAATCATCATTCTGGGACTGAGTTTATGCGCATTTATATATATTTCGCTGCGGCGCTCCTGATCGGTCTGTCGCCGCTCCGGGCGGACAACAGCCGGAAATCTGTCTCGATTTCCCCGGAAACGGGATATTTGTCCGAAATCAGCACCCTTCTGGATCAGAACGGGTATCGGATGTTTCTTGATTCCCTGAATTGTGATCTGGCGGGAAGCCTGGAGGAGGAGCAAGCCTCTGACAGTATTCATTATACACTGGTTCTGCGTTCATCTGATACGGCGGAAAAGATTGTTGTCGGATCATTTTCCCGTCCCCGATTATCCACGGCGCAGAGCAGACGGGAACTTAAAAAGTTCCTTTTCGTAAAGGGACTCATCATGATTCCTGTTATTTTACTTTTTACGCTCAGATTTTAAGGCCGGAAATGCCTATATTTTCAAGTGTGAACAGAGAAAAGAAAGTGGAGGCTATGAAAAAAATCAGAATCATCGGATTGAGTTGGATGATTTTTAGCGCCGCCGTACTGGCCGGTGCGGAAAAGGCGGATTACATAAAAAGCCTGATTCTTCCGGGATGGGGACAGCAGGACCTGAATATGCGGCACAGCCGCGTTCTCATGACTGCGGATATCGCCCTTCTCAGCTCACTCTTCGGCATGACATGGTATGCTGACAAGCAGCAGAATGATCTCTTCAATTATGCCAGTGAATACGCCCGGGCCGATCAGCTCTATGATAATGAGCAGTACTGGCGGGATCTGGGGGACTATATGTCCTGGGATCAGCACCGGACTGCCATGCTGGAGAATCGTACACCTGAAAAAATCTATAGCGAAGCCTATGCCTGGTCCTGGCTGACCCTGAATAATGCCAATACCTACCGGAATCTGCGCCGCAGCCGGGATTTTGCCCGTAACCGGAAAACCATGATTCTGGGCGCTCTGGCCTTCAACCGCATGGTTTCGTTCATCGACCTGATGTATCTGGATAAACTCAGTCAGAATGTCTCCATGAGCTATATGGAAAGTGCCGGTGTTTCCGGCCTGTCTCTGAATATTACTTTGAGGTGATGACCTCCGAATGTCTGTCGCTGTCATCGTTCTTTCATCCCTGCTTCTTTTATTTTTAAAATCCCTGTGGATTCAGGCGGGTGTTGCCTTTTTTCTGCTCATTGCGCCGGCCGGCAGGAAAACACGCCTGTCAGGGGCGATGATCGTGGTTTTTAGTCTGACGCTGTGCTTTCATCTCCTCGTTCGCTTTGATGAAGCCTGGTTTCAGGGGTTTTCTGATCGGGAATTATGGGTGAGAGCTCTGTATTTTTCACTTCGCAATCTGAACCTGCTGCTTCTGATGTCGCTGCTTCTGCATCATCTGCGGCAGTCCGATCCGGGCAGAACCCTCATATCACTGGAAAAACGGCTGGCGGCACGAGGTGTGGATGCAGCTCCCGTACTCCGTCCCTTTTTCATTGCTCTCATGACCTGGGATATTTTTCGGGATGAATATCAGTCCCTGCAGCAGCTTCACCGCATCCTGGGCCTGGAGCTGCCCCGAAACCGAATGATGCGCATCAAATATTATTCCGGCCTGATACTGCCCCTCATCTCTGCGGCCCTGGACCGCAGTGAAAGTCTGGGCATCGCTCTCACCAGCCGGGGTTACGGAGCTGCTCATCCATGAAGGAAAGCGAATCTGCAGACAGCCGTATAGCTCTCCGGCTCGAATATGACGGATCCCGATACCGGGGATTCCAGTTTCAGCCGAATGAAAAAACGGTACAGACCGAGATTGAAAAAGCTCTGGAAAAGCTGTACCGGCAATTCTGCAGGGTAATTCCCTCCGGACGAACAGACAGCGGTGTTCATGCCCGCGATCAGATCTGCCATTTCGACGCCCCCCGGGCTTATCCTGAAATCAATGTTATCAAAGCCCTCAATTCCATTCTCCCGGAAGATATACGGGTCCTGGCCGCCGCAACCGTTTCGAACGAATTTCATGCCCGTTATGATGCGGTCCGGCGGGATTATCGATACACGCTGCGTTTCCATCCATCTGCGCTTGAACGGGGAAGATCATGGTATCTCCCCGGCTTTCATGAACTATCCAGTCTGGATGACATGGCATCCTGTCTTCAGGGTGAAATGGATTTTACCAGTTTCTGTTCCACTCAGGCCGAGGTGAATCATAAATTCTGCAGGGTCATGGAAAGTGAATGGATCCGCAGTGAGGAGCATTTGATCTATAGGATTTCTGCCAACCGTTTTTTACATTCCATGGTGAGATCACTGGTGGGAACAATGGTCATGATGGCAAGAAAAACGGACGGATCCGCGCAGTTCAGCAACGTATTAAAGGCATGTACCCGAGGACCTGAGATCTATACGGCACCGCCGCAGGGGCTGTGTCTGGAAAAAGTGTATTATCCGAATTCCATCAACTGGGTTACAGTATAAAAGGGCAGCAAACATGATGAAATCACATCTGATCAAATTTTCCGTTCTCGTGCTACTGACCGGATTATGGTTCTGTTCCGGTAAGGAACCGGGTGGATCCGCCACGCAGGACGGACAGAGCAGCAAATATGTATACAGCAACAAGGACCAGCTGAATCTGGATATCAGCCAGTCCCGGCAGACAGCGGTGACCCGGGCCATACAGAAGGTGGCTCCCGCGGTTGTGGGAATTCATGTGACCCAGCTGAAGAATTATTCCGTAAACCGTGGTTTTGATGATCCGGTCTGGGATCTCTTTTTCGGGCGGCAGATGTATAAGGAACGGGTCAAGAGCATGGGCTCGGGCGTGCTCATATCCGCCGACGGTTACTTGGTTACAAATTCACATGTGGTCGAGGATGCGGTCGAGATCATCGTCACGCTGAGCGGCGGTGACAAGGTGAAGGCCAAACTTATCGGGAATGACAATCTGACGGATCTGGCGCTGCTGAAGCTGGACGGCAGGAAGGATTATCCCTTTGTAAAGATCGGGAGCAGTGACGATGTCATCATCGGAGAATGGGCGGTTGCGCTGGGGAATCCCTTCGGATTGTTCGATGTGAATAATCAGCCCACCGCTACACTGGGTATCATTTCTTCCACCCATCTGGATTTCGGTGAGCAGAAGAGCGGCCGGGTGTATCAGGATATGATTCAGACCGATGCCAGCATCAATGCCGGTAACAGCGGCGGCGCTCTGGTCAATGTGCTCGGTGAGCTCATCGGCATCAATACCTTTATCTTCACCGGTAACAATCAGAGTTCCGGTTCTGTGGGAATCGGTTTTGCCATTCCCTCGAAGCGGGTGATGGAGATTGTTTCCGAACTCAAGGAAAAGGGACAGGTTGACCGCGGTTACGACACGGGACTTTCAGTCCAGAATGTGGATCGTTTTCTGGCGGCTTATCTGAATCTGCCCAATATCAGCGGGATTATCATCACCAACGTCGAGAAGAATTCCACGGCCGACAAGGCCGGCCTCATCGTGGGGGACGTGATCACCCAGGTGAACGGAACAAAAATTCAGACGGACCGGGATATTTACCGCATTATCAATGAAGGATATCTGAAGGCCGGGGACAAGCTCAAGCTGAAGCTCTGGCGTAACGGAGATACGATAGAACGTGAACTGGTGCTGGAAGCACCCAAGCATTGACGGAAAGGATTTCATGATTGACAGATATATGACGGAGGCCATGTCCGCCATCTGGGATGAGGACAGAAAATACGGGTATTGGCTGAAGACGGAACTGGCCGTGTGTGAAGCCAACGCGGAGAACGGTGTGTTCAGTCGGGAAGAGCTGAAGACTATTCTCGGAAAGGCCGCATTCGATGTGGAGGCCATTCACCGCATCGAGAATGAAGTCCATCATGATGTGATTGCCTTTCTTACAAGTGTCGCCGACTTTGTGGGGCCTGAGAGCCGCTGGGTTCATTACGGGATGACCAGTTCCGATCTCCTGGATACAGCCTTTGCGCTGCAGCTGCGTGACTCGGCGGATGTGATTCTCAAAGCGGTAGACCGGCTCATAGACCTGCTGTCAGGAAAAGCGCTGGAGTACCGGGATCTGCTGACTATCGGCCGGACGCACGGGATCCATGCCGAGCCCACCACCTATGGCCTGAAATTTCTGAACTGGCATCAGGAAATGCTTCGCCATCGTCAGCGTTTCGCTGACGCCCGGGAGGGGATTCGCTACGGAGCCATCAGCGGAGCCGTCGGTACCTATGCCCATATTTCTCCCGGGATTGAAGCTGCGGTCTGTGAAAAACTGGATCTGAAAGCCGATCCGGTGACGACGCAGGTGATTCAGCGTGACCGCCATGCGCACTATATGTCGGTACTGGCCGGAATGGCCGCCAGCCTGGAAAAGATTTCGGTCGAAATCCGGCATCTGCAGCGGACGGAAGTTCATGAAGTGGAAGAACCTTTCTCAGACAAGCAGAAGGGCTCTTCGGCTATGCCGCATAAGAAGAACCCTATCATCGCGGAACGAATTACCGGTATGGCCCGCCTGTTCCGCGGTTTTACCGTGACAGCTCTGGAAAATGTAGCTTTATGGCATGAGCGGGATATTTCACACAGCTCGGCAGAACGGGTGATTTTTCCCGATGCCCTCCATCTTATGGATTATATGCTGAAAAAAATGATCTGGCTTTTGGATGGATTGAGACTGTTTCCTGAAAATATTCAGAAGAATCTGCAGCTGACCGGCGGCCTGCATCACAGTCAGAAAGTGCTTCTGGCTCTGGTCAATGCAGGGCTCAGCAGGGAAGAGGCCTACCGGAAGATTCAGGCGCTGGCCATGAAAACCTGGGAAACGGGCGTGGCACTGGACGTGAATCTGCGGGAAGACCCGGAGACGATGAAAATTCTTGAAGCGGGGGGAACGGATGTCTCTACGCTGTTCCGGGATGAAGATTTTCTGAAAAATGTTGCACAAATCTATGAAAGGTGCGGTGTAAAATAATATGGCTGAAGACAGTATATCGACGATTTTATCGTTCTGGCTCATTACTATCGTCACGGCAGTGCTCTGGTTCGTCTTTCCTGCCTCGCTGGTGACCCAGATCCTTTTTATTGCTGCGTTTATCGTTTCGGCGTTTTCCCTCTTCTTCTTTCGTGATCCGGCTCGAAC
The DNA here is from genome assembly GCA_046735395.1 of Fidelibacterota bacterium. GTDB lineage: Bacteria > Fidelibacterota > Fidelibacteria > Fidelibacterales > DSDE01 > JBJKQR01. Next base: position 201,647 of record JBJKQR010000012.1, read on the forward strand.
CGTTCCGGACAGGGCCGATGCGCTGATATCCCCTGCAGACGGTAAAATTCTGAGTATTGATCCGACGGCTGTATATCCCGGCAGTGATCTGCCCTGCACACATATGGCCATCTTTCTGAATCTGCATAATGTGCATGTAAACCGGATTCCCTGTGATGCCCATGTCAAACAGGTCACCTATCTGAAGGGAAAATTTCTGAAAGCCTTCAACCCGGATGCCAAGGATCTGAACGAACAATATCTTATTGAGATGGAAACGCCATCAGGGCCTCTGGTCATGCGTCAGATCGCGGGATTGATCGCGCGCCGTCTGGTCTGCCGGCTTAAACCGGGGCAGGATGTGTCCGCCGGGGAAAAATTCGGATTGATGAAATTTAGTAGTAGAATTGATTTGTATTTTTCGAGTAAATTCCGCGTGCTGGCCGAGACCGGACAAAAAGTCAGGGGGGGAGAGACCATTCTGGCCCAACTATCAGGAGAACAGGAATGAAGATTAAAATCAAGCGGACACTGTGGCCCAGCATTTTCACGTTGCTGAATATGTTTCTGGGTTATCTTGCCATCATTCAGATCGTTGCTGCTCATCATATTCGTGAAAGCGGCGGAGATATAGGATTATTTCATGATAAGGTCATTCTCGCCGGCTGGCTCATTTTCATTGCCTCTATTCTGGACGGAATGGACGGAAAAGTCGCACGGCTGGTTCATGGTTCCTCCGATTTCGGCGTGGAGATTGACAGTCTTGCAGATCTGCTTTCCTTTGTCATTGCACCGTCTCTCATGGTTTATTTCGTCTACTGCAGTGACATCTACATTTATGGAAGCCTGATTGCCTTTACCTATGTTATTTTCGGCACCATCCGTCTGGCCCGTTTTAATGTGCTGGCCCATCGTGAATCACCGGGGCATTTTATCGGACTGCCCAGTCCGCTGGCTGCGATCACCGTGATCAGCGTGCCCATGTTCTTCATTACCTACACCGGAACAGTAGGAAAACCCAAACTGGTTCTTCCCTTCATCCTCATTATCGGTTTTCTCATGATCTCTCAGATCACTTTCAAGAAAATTTCCAATTTTTCACTCAAGAAGACATCCGGGCTCAGGTGGGATACCCTGTTCTTTGTGGCGAACCTGGCCCTCATCGTGGCCTTCAAGGAAAAGGTTCTGTTCTTTCTGGCGGTTCTGAGTATTCTGCTTAATATTTTTGCCTACTGGCGAAAAAATCAGCAGAGCCGGGATGATTTCATTGAGATTGATGATGACGATGAACATTTAAACGGGAGGTCCGATGCCTAAGGTTGTTGTGGTTGTCACCATCAAGGAAGGGATACTGGATCCGCAGGCCAAAGCTATTCTTCATGCCATGGAAGGCCTGGAGTTTACCGACTGCTCATCTCTGGTCACCGGCAAATATTTTGAACTGGATTTCCCCGGAATGAGCGGGGAGGAAGCATTGATGAAAGGGGAGGTGGCCGCATCCCGGATTCTGGCCAATCCCAATATCGAAACCTACAAAGTCGACCTGAAGGAAGAGTGAGTGAAAGTCGGAATTGTTGTTTTTCCCGGGTCAAACTGTGACCATGATACCTACTGGGCCGTCCGGAACACTCTGGGTGCGAAGGCAAGCTTCATCTGGCATCGTGAAACAGATCTGGCAGATTATGACTGTATTTTTCTTCCCGGCGGCTTTTCATATGGAGACTATCTCCGCAGCGGCGCCATTGCCCGCTTTTCACCGGTCATGGAGGAAGTGCGAAAGGCAGCGGAAAAAGGGAAACCTGTCATCGGTATCTGTAACGGGTTTCAGATCCTGACCGAAAGCGGACTGCTTCCCGGAGCTCTGGCACCCAATGAAAATCTGAAATTCGTCTGTGATACCGTCCACCTGCGCGTGGAAAATACAAATTCGCCCCTGCTGAAGCAGTATCGCAGCGGAGAGACGCTGGCCATCCCCATCGCCCATGGCGAGGGCCGTTATGTCGCCTCGGATGATACGATCAAGGCTCTGGAGGACGAGGGCCGGATTGCATTCAGGTACTGCGATGCGGAGGGGAATATTGTGGCCGACGCAAATCCGAACGGCAGCCGGGCCGGTATCGCCGGTATTCTGAATAAGAATGGAAATGTTCTGGGAATGATGCCGCACCCGGAACGGGTTACGGAATCTGTCCTGGGCGGCATGGACGGCAGAAAACTGTTTGAAAGTATAGGTGAGGTCATCCGATGAAGAAATCCAACACACTCGGCAGAATCTTCATGGTCCTGTTTCTCGGCGCCATTATCGGCGGAATTCTCGGTGAAATATTCGGGCTCGTACTGCCTGATTCCGTTGTAAAAGAATTTTTTCTGAGTAAATTAGTTCTCGGGTTCACCGAACCCCTGGCTATTGATCTTCATATCATAGCTTTTTCAATTTCACTTGTTTTCAGAATGAATATCATCAGCCTTATCGGGCTGGGATTTGGGTATTATATCTTACGCTATACACGTTAGGAGGTATGTATGCTTGGTGGATTAGGAATGGGAGAACTGCTGATTATCTTTTTTGTAATTCTGCTTCTCTTCGGAGCGAAACGTCTTCCTGAGCTGGCTTCCGGGCTGGGAAAGGGTATTCGTGAATTTAAAAAGGCCGCCAACGACGTGAAGGATGAACTGGAAGACGCCGCGAATGTTGAGCCTGAAAAAGACAAAGATAAGAAATAATTCACACATCACGGGTGCTCATGACGACGATTGACCGCATTTACGACTATGCAGACGCCGGGGATGTCTACAATATATTTACGACCCTGGACCGGAAATGGCTCGAACGCCACATTGAAAATCAGAAGGACAAACCGGGCCTGCTCAGCGGCAGGCTGATTGCCATCAAGGATAATTTCAATGTGGAAGGACTGCCGGTAAGCTGCGGCTCAGCCTTTCTCGAGCCCTGCAAGGCCTTGTACAATGCGACGGTCATAGAGAAGATCATTCACGCCGGTGGCGTGATCGTGGGCAAGACCAACATGGATGAATTCGCCATGGGGTCGTCCAATGAAAACAGTTTTTTTGGCCCGGTGAAGAATCCGCGTGATCCGGAACGTGTTCCCGGAGGGTCCAGCGGCGGATCTGCCGCGGTCGTGGCTGCGGGGCTCTGTGATTATGCCCTGGGTTCGGATACGGGAGGAAGCATTCGGCAACCGGCGGCTTTCACCGGTATTGTCGGGTTGAAACCGACCTATGGCCGGGTCTCCCGGTATGGACTCACAGCCTTTGCATCATCCTTTGACCAGGCAGGACCACTGACCCGGACTGTAAGGCAGAGCGCCGAACTTCTGCAGGTGATAGCCGGTCACGATAAAAATGACAGCACTACCGCCGATGTAGCGGTTCCGGATTATGTATCGCTTCTCGATACAGGGGATCCGCGAAAGTTACGGATCGGCGTACCCTACGCTCTGCTGGAAAAAGGCCTGGACGACAATGTGGCCGAGGCTTTTGCATCCGCTATAGACTCATTGAAAAGCGCCGGATTTACCATCAGGACGGTGGATATTCCCACCATGCCCTATGCCATCGCGGCCTATTATATTCTGGCTCCGGCCGAGGCATCCAGTAACCTGGCCCGGTTTGACGGGATACGCTATGGCCGTCAGGCCGAAGCGGCAGGGAGCGACCTGAATAATTTTTATGCTCAGAACCGGGATGCCTTCGGGGATGAAGTGAAACGCCGCATCATGCTGGGTACTTACGTGCTCAGCGCCGGATATTACGACGCCTATTATGAGAAGGCACAGAAAGTGCGGCGCCTGCTCTTTGATGATTATCGGCGGAATTTCACGGACTGTGATGTGATCCTCACACCGACCACACCGGCCTCGGCCTTTCGCCTCGGCAGCTACAGTGATGATCCGCTCAAAATGTATCTGAATGATATCTTTACCGTATCAGCCAATATTGCCGGTATTCCGGCCATGAGTATTCCCGCCGCAGTTCCGGAGGGCAGCCTGCCTGTCGGCCTTCATCTGGCCGGAAATGTATTTCAGGAGGGAACTTTGCTTCAGCTAGGGCATTGGATGGAGCAGGAGGTTCACTCATGACCCGGATGGAAAAAGACATAACCCGTTGCCAACGCACAAACAGACGTTCATAATGCCCTATGTTCAGATTTGCCTATCCTTATTTTTTAATACTCATACCCGTATTTGCCCTTCTTCTTATCAGAAGGCAGAAGGATATCCGCAGCCGGCGCAGTGATTACCTGCGTGTCGGTACGGTCGCATCACTCAGCCTTTTCAGGGACCGGAATGCCTATAAGGTGCTGCTGCCACTCTGGCTGAAGGGAGCCGCGATATTTCTTCTGATATGCGCCCTGGCCCGGCCCCAGATCGGAAAGGTATCCCGCGAACTGAAACAGAAGGGTATTGACATCATGCTGGCTCTGGATATTTCCGGATCCATGCGGGCCGTTGATTTCAAACCGAATCGTCTGGAAGCATCCAAGCAGGTGGCGGCCGATTTTGTGAACGGCAGGAAGACGGATCGCATCGGGCTGGTGGTTTTCGGAAGCGAATCCTTTCTTCAGTGCCCGCTGACCATTGATTACAGCGTGCTGGATAATATTATCGGTGATATAAAAATCGTTCCCGAGGAATACGACGGAACCGCCATCGGCCTGGCTATCAGCAATGCCATTAACCGGCTGCGCGACTCGGATGCGGAGAGCAAGGTCATCATTCTGCTCAGTGACGGGGCCAATAATTCAGGAGATGTGGATCCGCTGACAGCCGCGGATTTTGCGAAAAAATATAATATAAAAATTTATACCATCGGAATGGGCAAGGACGGACAGGTGCTCATGCCGGTTCAGAACAGTTTTTTCGGCGGAACACAGATGGTGCCGGTCAATTCGCAGATCGATGAAAAACTGTTGCGGGAAATTGCGGACAAGACCGGCGGAGCCTTCTTCCGGGCAGATACGGAAGAAAAACTGAAAAGCATCTGGCAGGAAATCTCGAAAATGGAAAAGACGGAAATCAAGACCGATGAGTATCTGGACTGGGGTGAGCGCTATGACTGGTTCCTCATTCCCGCCCTGACCCTTTTCGTCGCCGGATTTCTGCTCTCCCGCTATAAATGGAGTGTCTATCCGTGATTGAGTTCTTACATCCGCAATTTCTCTGGCTGCTTCTGTCGCTGCCTGTACTGCTGGGTTGGTTTATACGCCGGCATCGGCGGAGAACCCGTGAAATCAGCCGGAGCTTTGACCCGAAAGCCTTCCATACTCTCAGTCAGGGCGGCCGGGGCCGCAAGGTACGCAAACAGCGATTCGTAACGGAATTGCTGGCGCTGGCCCTGCTCATCATTTCTGCATCGGGACCGCGGGTGGGAACCTCCATTCAGGAACTGAAACGGGAAGGCGTGGATATTGTGGTTGCGCTCGATCTGTCCCGCAGCATGCTGACCCAGGATGTGACACCGGACCGTCTCACCCGGGCCAAACTTGAGGTGAAGAAACTCATCAATTCACTGAAGGGAGACCGGATCGGCCTGGTCGGATTTGCCGGTATTGCCCATCTTCAGTGCCCGCTGACTCTGGATCATTCAGCCGCTTCCATGCTCCTCAATGTCATGGATGAGACCCTGCTGCCGGTTCAGGGAACGGCTCTGGCGGATGCCATCGGTATCGCCGTGAAGGCTTTTCCGGAGGATGACGAAGGACGGGACCGCGCGATTATTGTGATCAGCGATGGCGAGGACCACGAAAAAAATGTGGAAGACGCTGCCCGGAAGGCATCCGAGGCCGGAATCACCATTTATTCCCTCGGAGTGGGAACCCTGAAGGGCGGGCCTGTACCGGTCTATGACAAGAACGGCCAGCTCAGCGATTATAAACGGAATTCCTCAAATCAGGTCGTGACCAGCCGTCTGGAAGAAGCCGATCTGTCCGAACTGGCTAGCCAGACCGGCGGAAGCTATTACCGGCTGTATGAGCGGAAGGATCCCCTTGCCCGCATATACAGCGATATTCAGACTCTGGATAAACGGGAATATAAGACGCATGATTTTTCTAAATATGTTGAATTGTACCAATTCTTTCTAATCCTTGCCATTCTGCTTCTCTTTCCCGAATTTGTCATATCTGATCTTCATGATCTGCTTACTCACAGGAGAAAAGTCCATGCTTCCTGAGCGTCCCCTTCACATTGCACTGCTGCTGGCCCTTCTGCTGCCGCTTGTAATCCAGGCTGATCCGGGAAAGAAGGCCTGGGACCAGGGAAATTACCCCGGAGCGCTGCAGTATTATCAGAAGCGCCTCGACAATGGCGGGAAGGATAATCAGGCTCTTCAGTACAATGCGGGTACAGCGCTTCAGAAGCTGGACAAGGATGATGAGGCGACGACCTGGTACCAGCGCAGTCTGCAGAGTACTGATCCCCTGCTGAAAAGCCAGGCTCATTACAATCTGGCCAGGCTTTACGAAAAGAAAAAGGATATGAAGAATGCGCTGAGCAATCTGCAGAGCGCTATCCTGCTTAATCCTCAAGATATGAATGCCAAGGCCGCCTATGAACGGCTGACACGGGAAATGCAGCAGCAGAAACAGCAGCAGCAGAGCAAACAGGATCAGAATCAGGACAAAAAGAAGGATCAGGAACAACAGCAGCAACAGCAGAAATCAGATCAGGATAAAGAGGATCAGCAGAAGAAGCAGAGTCAGGAAGAGCAGCAGCAGGAGCAACAAAACCCGCAGCAACAGCAGGCGATGCAGAAAGATGCGAAGATGAGCGAGAGCAAGGACGATATGTCACGGGATCAGGTCGAGAATATTCTGAATGCAATGAGGGAAAGAGAACTGGAATCGATGAAGAAGCTGCTGAAGGAACAGACGAAGGCCGGAAACATCAAACGAAGCAAGGATTGGTGAGGATGAGGAAAATTGCCTTGCTCATCATGAGCCTGGGGACTCTGCTTCAGGCCGCACCTTCTGTGAAGGTCAGCGTAGACCGGAATAGCGTCACACTGACTACAGTTTTTACACTGACCTGCGAATTTTCCGATTTCAAGGATTTTCCATCCTTTACTCCGAACCTCAACGGGGATTTCACCCTCATCAGCGGGCCGACTCAATCCACAAATTATTCGTGGGTCAATGGCGTGGCCACCTCTTCAAAAACTCTGAGCTGGAGCATTGCCGCACTGAAGCCCGGAGATCTGACCATTCCGGCCTTTGAGTTCAGAGACGGAGGGACCGTCGTTCACAGCCGTCCCATTTTGATTCACGTTTCTCAGAGCAATCGGGCTATCGTAAGCAAATCATCCACACCGTCAAATTCCGAACCTGTATTTGTCCGTACCGAGATTTCTGCGGATTCGGCGGTACCGGGACAGGTGATTTCTGTGAAATGGCGGCTTTATTACCGCAGCAAGGTCAGCAGTTTCAGTTTTGATCCCATTGCCACCCTGCCGGGTTTTCTCGTGGATAATGTGCCGCAGAAAAAAAATCCGTCCATCAGTTCCGAGGTCATTGATGGTATCAATTACAATACGGCCCTGCTGAAGGAAATATTGGTCGTTCCCACCGATACGGGCCGTTTCGTCATCCCTCCGCAGAAAGTACGGCTGGAAGTTCAGCGGCGGGCCTCGCGGCAGTCCATTTTCGATGATCCCTTCTTCAGCAGTTTCAATACGCAGTCTATGGACGTTCTGACACAGCAGGAAAGCATTTCAGTTCAGGATCTGCCGGCAAAATTACCTAAAACTTTTTCAGGTGCAGTCGGTGATTTTACTCTGAAGGCACATCTGGATACGACGGTGGTCGAGGCGGATCAGGCCGCAAATATCATCGTGGAGGTGAAAGGCCGGGGAAATCTGAAGAATTTTACCTTTCCCGCACCCGAATTTCCATCGTCCTTTCAGGCCTTTGACCCTCGCATGAGTGAGGATATATCCGTTTCGTCCGGAACCTATTCAGGCAAGAAAACCTGGGAGTTTATCTTTATTCCGACCGAGGCCGGCAGCTATACGCTGCCTGATATGAAATTTTCCTATTACAGTGTGAAGAAGAAAGCTTTCATCACCCGCAGCGTCAGTCTGCCGACTCTGACCGTAAAGGCGAATTCACGGATCGTGGAGGATATGCGAAAAGGACTGACCCATCAGGAAGTTTCGCTTCTGAATGAGGACATCCGCTATATTTTTACGTCAGAGAGCAAGCTTGTGGACGCGAAGCTGAATCCGCTGAAGGATCTGAGCCTGTGGATCCTGCCCCTATTGGCCGTACTGGCCGCGCTGCTTCATTACGCTTATGATCTGGCATTCCGGATATTCATGAATAATCCGGTGGTGGTACGTCGGCGGAATGCTCTGAAAAATGCCCGTAAACAGCTGAGCGGAAGCGCAGTGGATATACAGGCCCGGTCACAGGCATTTTCCGCCTTTCTTGCTGACCGGATGAATATAGGCGCCGGGGAAATCGGTTCCGGAACACTGAGTCATCACTTCCGGAGGAAAAATGTATCTGAAGACTTACAGGCGAAGGTCTTTGATGTGCTCAGGGAGTTTGACAGGATGAAATTTTCACCCTCGGATGTGGAGGGGCCGGAGATTCTTTCCGCCGAATCCCTCCTGAGACTGATGGCTGATCTGGAGGCAGTGTTATGAAAAAAGTATTCTTCCTGTTCTTTTTAATCATTCCCTTCACTCTGTCCGCCACCGAAATCCCGACCAACCGGGAACTGCAGTTCAGTAAGGCGGCAGATGCCTATGCCGCAAATAATTTCAGCCAGGCGCTGAATATTTACCAGAATCTGCTGGCCGGCTCAGATGTCAGTTTTGAACTGTATTATGATATGGGAAACTGTTATTATCGTTTGGGTGATATGGGACATGCCGTCCTCTACTGGGAGAAGGCCAAAGGCCTGCGCCCGGGAAGCGAGGAAGTGACGCATAATCTGCAGCTGGCCGCGTTGAAAATGCAGGACAAGGTTGTGCTGCCGAAGGGATTCATCCTGTTCGAATGGTATTGGGCCTTTCGTGAGCGGATGTCTCTGCCCTTATTTGTGTTCGTGAGCGGACTGCTCTTCAGTCTCCTGGCCGCCGCCTTCCTCATACCGAAATCACGGTTTATAGATGAACGCCTGCAAGGCCTGCTGAAGCGGTTGCTGAGAATCCCGAAGCTGCTCCTGGCATTTCTGCTGATACTTTTTATTTCTGTCAGCGTTGACAAGCTGCGCTACCGGTCCGTGAATCATTTTGCCATTGTGACAGCTCCGGAAATCAAGGTGACGGGCGAACCGAGAGACGCATCCAGTGTTCTGTTTCTGTTGCATGCCGGTTCGAAAGTGCGGATATTGAGCACCCTGGAAAACTGGACGGAACTGAGTTATTTCGATGATAAGGTGGGTTGGGTAAAATCTGAAATGATAGAAGCGATTGAGTAAGAGGGGTACATGAAGAATAAGATGATTGGAATGTTAATGAGTGCAGTGCTGCTGACAGGGCTGATGGCAGCTACGGCAAGTGCGCAGGTGGAGCAGGATGAATTTCTGGATCCCATGACTCTGGATATTCCGGATGCCCTGAACATGGTGAATATTCCCTATGATCAGGATAAGGTTCCATCCCGGAACAAGGAAGAGGCGACTGCCGAAAATAATGAGGCCGATGCTCTGGCCATTCAGGGTTTTCGGGTACAGCTCATCAGCAGTCAGGATGTATCGCAGGCCGAGGCTGTCGAGATGAAGGCCATTGAATTGTTCGGTGATGATGTGTATCTGGTTTTCGAATATCCCAATTACAAAGTCCGGGTCGGGAATTTCATCGATATCAAGGAAGCCGGTACTACGGAAAGCAAGGCCCGGCGGAACGGGTTCCCGAGGGCATGGACTGTCCCCAGCGAGATTCGGACTGAAAATCTGAACCAGAAGTACTAAACGCGAATTTCAGCTATTTTATGAAAAAAACAGGCCTCAGTATTCTGTTCGCAGCGCTCACTTTCGGTATGATTGCGAACAGTGGTGCCGCTGTGTGCGGCCCGGAACTCCAGACAGGAATCCGGGCGTATCTGAATTACGATTTTCATTCCGCAGATTCTCTTTTTCAGGATCTGGCGCAGCACTATCCGGGTGAGCCGCTTCCGTTGTTTTACATGCTTGTAAATGAAAATGCCGAGTACCGGAGCCGGGGACTCTTTGAGGAAGGCGCCGATACGCTGCTGAAAAAGCTTCCCTCTGTCCTGGATGCTTTTGACAGCTGGCTGGTAACCCATCCGGAGGATGCCTCCGCCCAACTCTATTACGGGACGGCAAAAGCTCTGAAAGCGCGGATATTCATGAATCGGGGTGCCTATATCTCAGCCATGATGGAAGGGTATCAGGCCATCCGCTCCGCAAAACGCTCTGCAGCACTTGCTCCTGATTATGCGGATACGGGACTGGCTATCGGGACATTTGATGTATTTTTATCGGTGATACGGCAGCACTACCCGTGGATTCTGCCCTTTATGAATGAAAAGAGCTATCGGGAAAACGGTGAAACCGAGCTGACCCGAACGGCACGGCAGGGCCGCGAGGGACGGTGGGAAGCCGCAGGATTGCTCATGATGCTGAAGCTGTATGAGGACAGGGATATGGCAGCTGGCGTTGTGATCGGAGACAGCCTGACCCGGGAATTTCCTGAAAATATGGAATACCGCAGCCTCTATGCCGAAGCTCTCATCCTGTCCGGGGATGATCAGAGAGGATCGGCCCAGCTGGACAGTATGAGAAAACGGCTGAGCGTATCCGATGATCCGGAATATATGACCTTATGGTCGCTCCGGGCCGTGTATCTTGATGGCGTTCTCGCCATGACACGCGGTGATTATCAGAAAGCGCTGCATCTGTTCAGCGAGACCTGTGAGACCTATAATTTTGAATTCGGCTGGCAGCTGGCCTGGGCCTATACCTATTCGGGCGTAATGCTTGAACGGGAGGGGGAGCTGGAAAAAGCCCGCGACATGTACCGAAAGGCCGTTGCAACCGATGAAGTCTGCAAAGCCGTGCTCATCGCCAGGCAGGCGCTGGAATAAGACCCGGCGATCAGACGTTCAAAAGTTCAATAGTTCAAAAGTTCAAAAGTTCAGAGGTAGAGACGCAATATATTGCGTCTCTACCTCAAATCCCCTACCCGCGGAAATAATCAGGGATAAATAAAAAGCTCCCGTTTATTAGAAACGAGAGCTGAAAAACAGAAAAAAAACGGGGGCTCTGCCCCCGTTTTAAATAATAAGTTATCAGGCCAGGATTATTCCTTGACGACCCACAGTTTGACTTCGGCCTTGACCGTCTTGTAAACCTTTACGGAGACAGTGTAGATGCCGAGGGCTTTGATCGGTTCATCGATGGAAATATCGTGCTTGTCGATTTCGTAACCTTTTTCCTTCAGCAGGTCCGCTACGTTCTGATTGGTGACGGAGCCGAAGAGCTTGTCATCATCCCCGGCAGCCACTGCCACGGTCAGAGACAGATCCTTCAGTTTGGCGGCGACGCCTTCAGCATGTTTAAGGGCAGCAGTTTCCTTCTTTTCGCCCACCTTCAGCTGTTCCTGATAGGCTTTGATGGATGTTTTGGTGGCGAAGTCGGCCAGTTTCTGCGGAATCAGATAATTGCGTCCGAATCCGTCCTTCACTTCAACGATTTCACCTTTTTTACCGAGTTTATCAACATTTTCCTTAAGAATGACTTTCATTACGGGATCCCTTTCATTTATCGGTTACATCGTAGGCATAAGGAATCAGAGCGATATTTCTTGCCCGTTTGATAGCCTTGACCAGTTCCCGCTGATGCTTTGCACAGGTGCCGGTGATACGGCTGGGAATGATCTTACCCTGTTCCGTGATAAAACGTCTGATGTTCTTGTAATCCTTGTAGTCGATGCTAACTTTGTTTTCACAAAATTTGCAGACCTTTTTCTTGCTGATTAATGCCATGGTTTTAATTCCTTAATTTTCAAAATCATTAAGAGTATCCTGATACTCCGGGTCTTCAGATTCCCGGTGAATATCAAGAAACTGTATTTTTTTCGCCTTGATTTCGATGCTGTTGTGGAAGCCGGCCCCGGAGGGGACTTTCTTGCTCTGAAGTTCTCCCGTAATGACGACAGTGGATCCTTTGCACAATCTTTCGCGGCAGCTTGTAGCCAGAGTATTCCAGGCTACGACACCGATAAAGCATGCATCTTCCTTCAGCGATCCGTTCTTGTCACGGAAGCGCTTATTGGACGCCACATGGAAATTCACGACAGGCATTCCGCTCTGGGTTTCGCTGTAAACAGGATCCCCGGTAAGATTGCCGGCAATGATAACCAGATTGATTTCGGGAACTTTCAGATCAGGCATAAACGTTTTACTCAGGCTTCCTCAGTTGTTTCGGACGCATCCTCGTCAGCGTCCTCATCGTCATCGTCGTCCTCATCAACATCGTCATCATCGTCATCAGCGTCTTCTGCGTCTTCAGCGTCATCCTCATCGTCCGCGGGGGCAGATTCAGAAACAGCTTCGGCATTGGCAACGCGGACACTCTCTTCACTATCCTCGATCCGATCCTTTTCGATGACTTCAGGTTTTTCCTCAAGCTTGACAATGATCTGGGACAGAATATAGGACTGGATTTCCATCCATGAGGTCAATTCCCGGATGATAGCCGGTTCAGCTTCGAAATGAAACAGAACATAGGTACCCATTTTCTGCTTGTTGATGGCATAAGCCAGACGGCGTTTGCCCATATCGATTTTGTTGATCATAACTCCGTCGCGTTTGACAATCTCTGTCTCGACGGAATCAACAACGGCCTTCAGCCGATCCTGTTCATAGTTGGGATGAACAATAAAAAGCGCTTCATAGTATCTCAACGTAGTACTCCTTTCAAATAGACTAGGATATAATCAGTGGTGCGATAACAAGTGAGACCACTGACATAAGTTTTATCAGAATATTCAGAGACGGTCCTGCAGTATCCTTGAAAGGATCACCTACCGTATCACCGACCACGGCTGCTTTATGGGCATCACCGCCCTTGCCGCCGAACTGGCCGCTCTCAATATATTTTTTGGCGTTATCCCAGACTCCGCCGGAATTTGCCATAAAGATAGCCATCAAAACTCCGCTGACCGTCGTTCCGGCCAGAACCCCGCCGAGCATGGCCGGATCATAGAATCCAACCAGAACGGGTACGAGGATGGCGATAAGACCGGGGAATACCATTTTTTTAATGGCAGCTTCCGTGGAGATATCGACGCATTTTTTGAAATCAGCTGCCGCCTTGCCTTCCATCAGTCCCTTGATCTCACGGAACTGACGCCGAACTTCCTCAATCATGCTGAAGGCAGCGTCTCCCACGGCTTTCATGGCGAGAGAACTGAAGAAGAAGGGAAGCATGCCACCGATGAACAGGCCCGCCATAATGGACGGATCCGTCAGATCGATGGTCTGGATGCCTGCAGTTGTTTTATACGCGGAAAAGAGAGCCAGGGCCGTCAAGGCCGCGGAACCGATGGCAAAGCCTTTTCCGATGGCCGCGGTCGTATTTCCCACTGCATCGAGGCGGTCCGTGATAGTCCGGACACCTTTTTCCAAGCCGGACATTTCAGCAATTCCGCCGGCATTGTCCGCGATGGGCCCGTAGGCGTCCACGGCGAGCTGTATGCCGATAGTGGTCAGCATGCCCAGCGCTGCCAGAGCGATTCCGTAGAGTCCGGCAGACGAGTAGGCAACCAGGATGGCCAGAGACAGGACCAGGATGGGAAGAGCCGTGCTGCTCATTCCGACGCCCAGGCCGCTGATGATATTGGTTGCGGACCCTGTCTGGCTGGCTTCGGCCACGCTGTGTGCGGGAGATTTTGACTCAGCCGTGTAATACTCCGTCAGGATACCGATGAGGACACCGCCCACCAGTCCGGCGACGGTTGCGTAAAAGACGCCGAGGGAGGTATAGAGCGGGCCGCTTCCGAGGGAAAAGCTTCCTGAGGGAAGAAAACGGGTGATGATGAAATAGGAGACGACCAGCATCACGCCGGCGGCTCCGAATTCACCTTTGTTCAATGCTTTCTGAGGATCGGGGTTGCCTTTGCCCGTACGGACGAAAAAGGTACCCAGAATAGATATGATAATCCCGGCTGCTGCGAGAACCAGGGGCAGGACGACAAATTCGATATTGAAAATGCCTCCCACGGTGATGACAGCTCCCAGAACCATGGCTCCGACGATGGATCCCACATAGGATTCAAAAAGATCGGCTCCCATACCGGCCACATCGCCCACATTATCACCGACGTTGTCTGCGATGACGGCAGGGTTGCGGGGATCATCCTCCGGAATACCGGCTTCGACTTTACCGACGAGATCGGCTCCCACGTCTGCAGCCTTCGTATATATACCACCGCCGACGCGGGCGAAGAGCGCAATGCTGCTGGCTCCGAGACTGAACCCGCTGATCACGGGAAGTACAATCTGCTGAAGCGAAGCGGCATCATTGCCCAGAAATCTGGTATAGATGATGAAGAGCAGGGACAGTCCGATGATTCCCAGACCGACCACACTCATTCCCATGACCGAACCGCCGCCGAAGGCCACATCCAGGGCTTTGGGCAGCGAGGTCCGGGCAGCGTTTGTGGTCCGTACATTCGCGGCGGTGGCCACGCGCATGCCGATATAGCCGGCGAGAGCGCTGCTGATGGCGCCGATTACGAACGACAGAGCGACAAGGCGGTTGCTGCCGTGGTTGCTGATAAAGAGCAGGAATGCTACGACCAGGACGAACCAGCCGAGAACTCTGTATTCACGGGTGAGAAAAGCCATCGCGCCGTCACGAATATTGCGGGCGATTGTCTTCATCGTATCGTTACCTGCATCCAGTTTGTTTATCCATCGGGTTTTCAGAGCTGCGTACAGCAGGGCTGCGATTCCTGAAAGGGGCAGCAGCAGTAATGTCTTATTCATGAATTCACCTCCGCCTGATTTTCATCAGGTTCGTGTTGGGGTTTGCGATTGTACAGATTCATGCAGTCGGTCAGGCCATTCTTCAGATAGTATTCGACAGCATCGGCTCCCCGGGAAATGGTTTCCGGCAGGGTCGTCCGTTCTTCCGGATTGAATTTGGAGAGAACGAAGCTTTCCGTCGCCTGGAAATTCCGGTCATCATTGGTGATGCCCACGCGCAGGCGGCCGATATCCCGGCTGCCGATGTGGCGGATGATACTGTCCAGTCCCTTGTGTCCGCCTGAGCTTCCGCCTGCCCGTATCCGTAAAGCGGGGTAGGGAAGATCCAGGTCGTCCATGATCACGAACAGGTCCTGCGGCGTCAGTTTGTACCAGTCCATAATGGCTCGTACCGGCTGGCCGCTGTTGTTCATGTAACTCAGGGGTTTGAAGAGGCCAAAATCCTTTTCCGTATGAATTGCCTGCATATAATCGCTTTTGCCGGATCGGAAACTGAGCCCGTAGCGAGACGCAAGTTCGTCCACGATCATGAACCCGATATTATGACGGGTCTGCTGATACCTGGGGCCGGGGTTGCCCAATCCGACAATGACTTTCATTGACTTACTCTTCAGTGCCTTCTTCTTCAGTCGTTTCTTCAGCTCCTTCATCTTCTTCAGCCGAAGTACTGGTTCCGGCAGGAGCGCCGACCATTACCACCATGGCATCGTGGGGATTGAGCAGTTCAACGCCCGGGAAATCCAGATCCTTGATGTAAATACCCTGACCGCGGGTCAGTTCGGAAACATCAATGGTCAGTTCATGAGGAACGTCAGAAACCTTGCATCGGATATCCAGCTCATGCATCAGGGGCTCGAGAATACCGCCTTCGCGGACTCCGATGGCTGATCCGGTGAATTTAACCGGTACGGTGACGTGAATAGCTTCGCTCAGTTTCACACCCTGAAAATCAATGTGAAGAACGGCTTCCGTCACAGGATGAAACTGGATGTCACGGATGAGAACCTTCTTGCTTTTTTTGTCAATGGTAATATCAATGACTTTGTTACCGGTACGAAGAACCCGGTTGAATTCCAGCGTACTGACAGTCAGCGGAATCGGTTCTTCTCCATGATGGTAGTAAATCGCCGGAATCACTCCCTGGGCGCGCAGCTTTTTCATCTGCTCTTTCCCGGTGCTTTTCCGGACTTCGGTGTTTAATGCCTCATTTGTCATTTGGATTTTTTCTCCTTGCTATGGTATTAAACCTGTTTATTGAACAAAATGCTGACGGATTCGTCGTTATGAATCCGCTCGATTGCTTCTGCAAATATATCGCTGATGGTGACCGTGCGCATCTTGGGGCAGGCTTTGTTTTCCGGCCGCTTAATGGTGTCCGTCACGAAAATCTGATCAATGACCGAATCATTGATGCGCGGGATGGCCTCGCCCGACAGGACGGCATGTGTGAAGGCCGCGCTGACCTTGTTTGCCCCCATGTCAACCAGGCGCTGAGCCGCTGATACAAGCGTACCGGCAGTGTCGGCCATATCATCCACGATAAGGACATTTTTATTCTGAATATTACCGATGACATGCATGACTTCGGATTTGTTGTGGGCAGTCCGACGCTTGTCGATGATGGCCAGTTCCTTGTCCATGCTGTTTGCATAACTCCTGGCCAGGGGAACGGAACCCACATCGGGGGCAACAATGACCAGATCCGGATCACTCGTGATACCGGACTGAATCAGGTAATTCAGCATGGCAGGCTTGCTGTACAGATGATCGAAGGGAACCGACACATAGCCCTGAATCTGGGTGCTGTGCAGATCCATAGCAATAATTCTCTGAGCCCCGGCATTGACGATCAGGTCCATGAAAAGGCGCGCCGAAATGGGAACCCGCGGCTGGTCCTTGCGGTCCTGTCG
Organism: Fidelibacterota bacterium; assembly: GCA_046735395.1. Lineage (GTDB taxonomy): Bacteria > Fidelibacterota > Fidelibacteria > Fidelibacterales > DSDE01 > JBJKQR01. The sequence continues at coordinate 218,513 of JBJKQR010000012.1, forward strand.
CGCATAGCCATAATAGGGCAATACGGCTGTGATCTTGCCGGCACTGGCTCTCCGCGCCGCATCCAGAATGAGAAGCAGCTCGACAATGTTTTCATGGGGGGCATTGGTGGGCTGAATGATGAAAATATCCATACCCCGGATATTCTCCTCAAATTTACACCACAATTCACCATCGCTGAACTGCTTGATCGTCAGCTTTCCCAGTGAAATATTTAACTTGTCGCAGATTTTTTTTGCCAATTCAGGATTAGACCTACCCGAAAAGACTTTTAATTGTCCGCTCATGGCTCTCCCTTTTATTTGTTATTTCTGACTTGATCTGCGAAATTAGAGCTCAGGGGCAGGGACTCGAACCCCGATTGACGGGACCAAAACCCGCTGTCCTGCCGTTAGACGACCCCCGAGTGAATTCTATCGATAGTGCGGAAGACAGATTCGGCAGGAATGGTGTTCCTGGATTTTTGCTGCAGCCGCCCCGGCTAGTTCTTCACTTTCATACACTCCGTACACAGTCGAGCCTGAACCCGACAGACCAGAACCGACAGCGCCATGTGCCGTCAGGAGATCCCTGATCTCTCTGATCTGTGGATATGTAGGGACTAAAACATCCTCAAATGCGTTTTCAAAAAGCTCCCAGCGTATTGGCCGGGTTAAAAAGCCGCGTAAATTACTGGTATTTTTTGATTCAGTCAAGGCGAAGTTCAATTTTTTATAGGCCTCCGCCGTGCTGATGAATATAGGAGGGAAGACGAGCAGAAAGGTGACATCGAGACGGGTATCTACAGGCGTGAGAATGTCTCCAATGCCCTCCACAAACTGCAGTCCGCCTCTCAAAAAGAACGGAACATCCGCACCGGTTTTTGCTGCGACATGCTTCAGGCCGTCTTCATCTATATCGCAGTGCGGCCTGAAGTGTCTGATGACGGCAGCTGCATCGGAGGAGCCGCCGCCCAGCCCGGCGCCCGATGGAATGGATTTGCGAAGGTGGATGTGAGCACCCAGATCAGCAGGAAGGTGGGGCTTCATCAGCGTCAATGCCTTCAGAATCGTATTCTGCTCATCCGTCGGCATATCATCCCGACTGCAGCTCAGTGTGAAAAGCCCGCTGCGGCTTTCCTCGATTTCCAGCTCATCATACAGATCTATTTCCTGAAAAAAGCTTTCCAGGGTATGGTAACCATCGGAGGCGCGCCGTCCTGTGATGGCCAGTCCGATATTGAGTTTTGCAAAAGCTTTCAGGACAATGGATGTCATTCGCGAGAATCCAGCCGGAGACGCAGCAGCCGGGCGCATTTCTCCTTCCCGAAATACTGGACCAGATAGCCAAGTTCGGGACCATGCATTTCTCCGGTCAGGGCGAGGCGGATGGGCATCCAGAGCAGTTTCCCCTTGATGCCTTCCTGTTTTCGCTTCTTCTGAATGCGTTTCATGATCTGTCGGAATTCTTCGCTGTCCAGCTCGCCTGTCTGTTCCAATTCCTCCAGAAAATCAGTAAAAAGCAGGGGAATTCGTTCATCTTTCAGTAATTCCAGCGCTTCCGGATCAGTTGGAGCAGAGGGCTCCCTCAGAAATATCTGAAGCTTGTCTCCAAGCTCTGAAAAAGTGTTCAGATTTGTCTTCAGGGCAAGAAACGCGATGTCCGCCCGAGCCTCATCAAGTGCGGCCATGTCGACACTTGAACGGCAAATTCTCAGGAACTCCCTGTCATCCAGAGCCTGAATATAGCGGCTGTTCATCCAGTCCAGTTTGACGCGGTCAAAGACAGCGCCCGATTTATTGACCCGGCTCAGGTCGAAACGGTCAACCAGTTCCTCGAGGGAGAATATCTCTTCATCGGTACCGGGATTCCAGCCCAGCAGGGCTAGAAAATTATTGAGCGCCTGGGGCAGGTAGCCTTTAGCAAGGTAATCTTCCACGGCCACGTCGCCCTGCCGTTTGCTGAGCTTGCTTCGGTCGGCGTTGAGCAGGAGAGGCAGATGGGCGAATTCGGGACGGTTCCATCCGAACAGGTCGTAGAGCAGCAGATGTTTGGGAAGGGAGGGAAGCCATTCCTCACCCCGGATCACGTGCGTTATCTTCATGGCGTGATCGTCCACCACATTGGCAAAATGATAGGTGGGAAAACCGTCTGATTTCATAAGGATCTGATCGTCAATGGTTGACCAGGCCATGGAAATGTGTCCGCGAATGATGTCCTCAAATTCGCAGTTTCCTTCGCGGGGTACCCTGAGCCGAACGGTGTAGGGTTCACTGGCGGCCCGGCGATCCGATTCTTCGGCGCTGAGGCTGCGGCATGCTCCGTCATATCCGGGGGCCAGTCCGGCGGAAAGCTGGCTTTCTCTCAGAGATTCCAACCGTTCGGAGCTGCAGAAACAGCGGTAGGCATGGCCCGATGACATAAGTTTATCCAGCTCAGCGCGGTAGATTTCCAGACGCCGGCTCTGATAATAGGGACCGAATTCATCTTCCTTTCCGGGGCCTGCATCATAGGTGAGGCCCATGGCTTCCAGCGAGGCGATGAGATTTTCGACAGCGCCTTCCACATAGCGCCCCTGGTCCGTATCTTCAATACGGAGAATGAACTTTCCTCCGTGCTGCCGGGCGAACAGATAGTTATAGAGAGCCGTTCGCTGGCCTCCCACATGAAGGTATCCGGTGGGGCTCGGGGCGAAACGTACAGTAACAGTCATTTATCTTCCTCTTTTTATATCCTTGATGTTCAATGCTCTGCGGGTCACCCAGACCAGAACAAAAAATCCGAGAAGGGCCAGAACACTGCGGTAATTATGCCGCAGGATGAGTTCGATCTTGTCCCAGTTATTGCCGAGATAGAGGCCCAGGCCGATGAGCGTTCCGTTCCAGGCGATGGTGGAAATGGTGACGAGAATCCAGGTGAACAGGGGACGGACATTGGAAATGCCGGTAAACAGGCCGATGACACTGCGCATTCCCGGCATGTAACGGCTGAATACAATCACCCACATGCCGTATTTACGGAACATCTCACTCACTTTATCGAGAAAGACCACCGGCATCCAGCTGTAATTCTTTTCATAGAAAAATTGCCGGCCCCAGTGACGTCCGATGGCATAAATGAGCATCATACCGAGTGTGCTGATGGTGGTGGAAATGATAAAGAGCCACAGAACCGGTTCATTTTTCACAATGAACACATAGGTGACATAAACAAGAAAGGTATCTCCGGGAACCGGTGGAAACAGGTTCTCCAGGAATGAAATAATCACGATAAGACCCAGATAAAACATGGGATCCAGATTCAGGGAAAACTGATAAAGGCCGGAAAAAAAATCAACCATGACTGATCAGAACGACCGCGTGGCAGGCGGCGCCTTCCCCGCTGCCCGTAAATCCCAGTCCCTCCTCTGTGGTCGCCTTGACCGAGATTTGGTCGGAATTCACATCCAGGGCTGCAGCAATCGTCGAGCGCATCCTGTCGGTGTAGGGAGCGATTTTTGGTTTTTGCAGTAAAAGTGTGATATCGGCATTTTCGAGCTGATAGCCCTTGTCAGAAACCAATTGATAACAGTGGCGAAGCAGATCCCGGCTGTCCGCATCCTTCCACCGGTCATCCTGATCGGAAAAGTGCTGCCCGATATCGCCCAGCGCCGCAGCACCCAGCAGGGCATCACAGAGAGCATGCAGAACAACGTCCGCGTCACTGTGGCCTGCCAGACCCCGGTCGGAGGGGATCTGTACGCCGCCCAGCACCAGGCGTCTGTCTTCGGCGAAACGATGTACATCATAACCGTGCCCGATCCGGTATTTCATCATATGATACCGTCCTCCGCTGCCATGAGCTGTTCAGCCAGGATATAGTCGCCGGGGTAAGTCAGTTTTATATTGGAATGACTGTCCGGAATGATTTGAATATGATACCCAGCGTGTTCCATGATCATGGCATCATCCGTCACCGTCAAGCCATCCCGGATCATGGCTTCGCTGGCCTTCCGGTACTGGCTGCGCCGAAAGATCTGGGGAGTGTGAATCTGGTATACTTCTTCCCGTGGCAGGCTTTCCCGTACCGTACCGCCGATGACGCGCTTCATGGTGTGCACCGCCGGTACGGCAGCCACAACGCCATCGCAGTCATCCGGCATGTTCAGACCGTCACGCAGCAGATCCGGGCTGAAAAAGGGCCTCACCGCATCATGAATGCAGACGGCGTCACTGTCCAGGGTCAGGGCGTTCAGCGCGTTCCAGACCGAATCCTGTCGTTCCGCGCCGCCCGCCACCGCTTTGACAGGTTTTTGATCGCTGTAGCGGCTGCAGAGCTCACGGATAGGCTCAAGCAGGCTTTCGGGAGCGGCTATCACGATTTCGGAGACTTCAGCAATATTGACAAATTTTCGGATGCATATTTCCAGTACCGGCATGCCCCGAAGTTCGAGAAGCTGCTTGGGAACACCGCTTTGCATGCGCTTCCCGCTGCCTCCGGCCGCCAGTATCACCGATACGGATTTCATCAAATGATCATCATGGCATCGCCATAGGAGAAGAAGCGATATTTCTCGTCAATGGCGTTTTTATAGGCACGCATCACGTATTCCTTGTCCGCAAAGGCGGAAACAAGCATGATGAGTGTGGATTTTTCCTGATGAAAATTGGTGATGAGAGCATCCACAACTTTGAACTGATACGGGGGGAAGATGAATTTATCCGTCCAGGTATTCAGAGAATTGACTTCATGACCGGTAACGGTCGAGGATTCCAGGGCGCGGACGCTGGACGTGCCCACGGCGATGATCCGTCCGCCCTTCGCCTTGGTTTTATTGATGATATTTGCTGTTTCTTCGGTGATCTGGAAATATTCCGAGTCCATGGTATGCCGGCTCAGGTCCTCCACGAGAACAGGCCGAAAAGTTCCCAGTCCGATATGCAGCGTAATATTGACGATGGTAACTCCCTTGGCCCGGATGCTGTCCAGAATTTCGTCGGTGAAATGAAGTCCGGCCGTGGGAGCTGCGACAGCGCCGAGTTGTTTCGCAAATACGGTCTGGTAGCGTTCCCGGTCAATGTCCTCGCTTTCCCGTTTGATATAGGGCGGGAGGGGGGATTTGCCGTTTTTCATGACATAGTCCATGAATTCGTCCTTGCTGCAGCTGTGACGTATCACCCTGCCGCCGGAAACTGTATTGTCTATGACATCACAGAGAATGTCTTCACCCAGATAGAGTTTGTTTCCGATCCGGACCTTGCGTGCCGGTTTGACCAGAACTTCCCAGATATTGCTTTCCAACTCTCTCAGGAGAAAAACTTCCACATCGGCATCCGTCTTGTCTTTTTTTGCAAAGAGTCGGGCCGGGAAAACCTTGGTATTATTCAGTACCAGCACATCTCCCTTGCGGAAATACTGCGAAATATCACTGAACTGGTGATGCTCAATGGTCTGTGCTTCGCGATTGAGAAGCATCAGGCGTGAGTCTCCGCGTTTTTCCGTTGGATAACTGGCTATCAGTTCTTCGGGCAGATCATACTGGAAGTCTGACAGCCGGTACGTTTTGGGCTTGGTGTTGAAAATCTCAAACTTCGTCATTGAAGAGACTCTCCTGTAGGTTTTGAGTTAAATTGCTCATATTGAGATGTTGATATGCCTTTGCCAGAGCAATACGGCCGCGGGCGGTACGCTGTATGAGTCCTTCCTTGATGAGAAAGGGTTCATACACTTCTTCAATCGTTTCTGATTCCTCACCGACGGCAACTGCAAGATTCTGCAGGCCCACCGGGCCGCCATTGAAATTCTGTATGAGGGTCACAAGAATCTTCTTGTCCATGGCATCCAGTCCGATGGAATCCACATCCAGCATGGCCAGGGCGTCATGCGCCGCTTGGAGTGTAATCGTGCCGTCACCGCGCACCTGGGCAAAATCCCGGCAGCGTTTGAGCAGACGGTTTGCAATACGGGGCGTTCCCCGGGATCGACGGGAGATTTCCAGCGCTCCGTCTTCCGTCATATCGATATTCAGGAGCTGAGCGCTGCGGTTCACAATGGTGAACAGTTCTTCGGGACTGTAGTATTCCAGTCGGAGAATGACGCCGAAGCGGTCGCGGATGGGAGACGTGAGGAGGCCGGCGCGGGTGGTGGCGCCCACCAGCGTGAATCCTTCCAGATTCAGCTGAATACTGCGTGCATTGGGGCCCTTATCGATCATGATATCAATTTTGTAATCCTCCATGGCCGAATACAGATATTCCTCCACAACCTTGTTTGTGCGGTGGATTTCATCGATGAAGAGCACATCGGAAAAATTCAAGTTGGTCAGGAGGCCGGCCACATCGCCGGCACGGTCCAGCACGGGGCCGGAGGTTACCCGAATGCTGCTGTGCAGTTCGTTGGCGATAATATTTGCCAGCGTGGTCTTGCCCAGTCCGGGAGGGCCGAAGAGCAGAACGTGGTCCAGGGGTTCCTGCCGTTTTCGGGCTGCCTCGATGTAGATCCTCAGACTGTCAATGACCTGCTTCTGCCCAATGAAATCATCCAGATGCAGCGGCCGCAGACTGTTCTCAATGCTGTCGTCGCTGTCTACATTGTATTGAGGATTTGTGTATTCCGAGCGCATGACCCTGTAACTTCGCTTGTTGTTTACCAGCTGTCAGGCACAAATAAATAAATTGAGTCGTGCAAGATTCCGGACGCTGAACATGGTGCTTAATTTAATTAAATAACAGTGAATTAGCAAAAACTATCAGCCCCCCGGGGGAATTATTTTGATCGGCGAACAGACAAACTAAAATGCTTCTAAATACGGGATTAAAAAGGGATTGGAAGAGCTTCTGCAAACAAATTTACGCTTTACATTTGGGAATTATTTTGTATTTTTGCAATTGAAACACAGGGAGTGTCATGTCCAGATCCATACGCGTCATATTTGCTTTGCACAACCACCAGCCTGCGGGGAATTTCGACTATGTATTCAACGATGCCTGTGAGAACAGTTATCTCCCTTTGCTATGCTGTCTGGAAAAGCATCCGGGCATCCGCATGTCGCTGCATTACAGCGGTACTCTGCTGACCTGGCTGGAGCAGAATCGGCCCGAATTTCTGGAAAAGCTGAGAAATCTGGTTCGGCTGGGACGGATAGAACTGCTGAGCGGAGCATTCTATGAACCGGTGCTTGCCGGTATCCCTGAAACAGACCGCATCGGACAGATTACGAAACAGAATCAGTATCTGCGGCACAGTTTCGGCGTGGAAGCCCGGGGACTGTGGCTGGCGGAAAAAATCTGGGAGCCGGATCTGCCCAAATCCATTGAACAGGCCGGGCTGCGCTACACGGCCATCGATGAAGAAAATTTTACCCTGAACGGCGTATCCGAACTTCCGGTCAGAGGCTATTACAATACGGAGAACGAAGGCCATACCCTCGGTGTATTTCCCATTTCCCGCGGCGCAGGCAGGCTGCTGCTGCACAGTGACCCGGAGGATCTTCTGGATTTTCTCCGAAGCCGCCTGAGTGATAATAATCAGGATGTGGTGGTGATCGCCGATGACGGAGAAAAGTACCGCCGGACGGATCCCGGTGGAAAAGGCTGCGACTGTATCAGCTGGCTGGATCGTCTGTTCAGCCTGCTTGAGGATAATTCGGAACGGATTCAGATGAATACATTCCGGGAATACTATGATTCAGTTCCGCCGCAGGGAATCGCCTATTTCCCCTCCGGTTCCTTCAGTGATATGGATGGCTGGACCCTGCACAATGCGCAGCAGAGCCGGTTTAACGAATTGCTGGGAAGTCTCTCGAACCGGGGCGATTTTGAAGCGATCCGTCCCTTTATCCGTGGCGGTATCTGGCGGAACTTCATGACGAAATATCATGAAAGCAACTGGATGCAGAAGCGGATTCAGCAGATCAGCCGGAAGTATCGTCTGCTGGAAGGCCAGGTGAATAACAAGAACCGTCTGCGGGGCATCCGGGATTCGCTGTGGCTGTCCATGTGCAATGATGTATTCTGGCATGGGCATTTCGGCGGAATCTACCTGCCGCATCTCAGGAACGCGACCTGGAAGAGCATTATCCGGGCTGAAAAGGAAATTGAAGACAAGCTGTATAATCTGAAGGATGGTGCCTTCGTTCACAATGAAGCGGATTTTGACAGAGACGGCCATCTGGAGATTCAGCTCAGCACTCAGAAGTATACGGCTATATTTTCCAAGAAATACTCGGGTGCCCTGGTCGAATTTGATTACAAACCGTCTGAATACAATCTCTTTGATTCCATGCGCCGCTATCCGGAGCAGTATCATCAGCAGATTGTGGACAACCGGAACCTGGCTTCTGCCAGCGATAAACATAAATTTGACCGCTATATCAGTAACGATACGGTCATCTTTGATGAAAAGCCCCGATACGGACTGCTGGACCGGTTTTTTGACTCGAAGGTCACGGTAGAGGGCCTGCACAGCAATGCCTATGAGGAGGCCAGCGACTTCATCAATGAAACCGTGGATATCTGCAACAATAATTGCGACCGCAGTCTGGTCTTCGAACGCCGTGGCTGGATCAACTGGCAGCGGGCCAGGCTGAAGAAACAGGTGCTGCTGGACAGCTCCGGATTTGATGTGGACTATTTTATCGGAAATATCGGCATCGGAGATAATGAATTCTGCTTCGGGCCGGAGTTCAATTTTGCGCTGCACAGCGGGGAAGAGGGAGAAAAAACTCTGTTCGCCGACGTGAACCTGAAAGGTGCCGGTTACAAGGATTTTCTGGATCTCAAATCGGTAAGCAGCTTCGGGTTTGAGAACCGCAAGGAAAAGGTTCGTGTGACGCTGAATTTCAGTGATCCTGTACGCCTGCTCATGTATCCGGTGGAGACACTGGTCCGGACTCAGCAGGGATTCGAGAAAATTTACCAGAGCACCTGCATTGTTCCGCTGTGGCATGTGGCGCTGACGCCGGGAAAAAGCGTGGATCTGAAACTGCAGTTCAGGATTGAAGACCTGTAACATACATATTCGGATGTGGTTATGAAAATAGCAGTATGCGCCGCAGAAGGGGTACCTTTTGTCAAAGTCGGCGGCCTGGGAGATGTGATTGGCGCTCTGCCTCAGAAATTTGCGGAGGCGGGGCATGAAGTACTGCTGTTTCTTCCCTGGTATGCTGCTATAGACAGGGAAAAATATGCGGCTCAGCCGCTGCCGGGAGCATCAGACCTGAGTTTTGTATTCGGATACAAGGGGCCGGTAAGCTACGGGCTTCGGGAATACCGGCCGGCGGATCGGCCCGATCTGAGAGTGATATTTATCGAAAATTCCTTTTATTTCGAGCGGGAAGGGGTTTACTCGAGGCGGCATAACAAACCTTATGATGACGAAGGCGATATGTGGGTGTTCTACCAGAGAGCCATTGTGGAGGCCCTGGTGTTTCTGGACTTCAGTCCCCAGGTCATTCATGTCCACGATTTTCACACTGCGCTGATTCCCGCGCTGATACGTTTCCATCATACCGATTTTTTCCACCGCAGCCGTACCCTGCTTACTCTGCATAATTTTCTGTTTCAGGGCGTATTTCCCAAGACCGTCTTTTCCCTCTGTGATATTTCAGAAAAAAAATTCTTTCCCATGTCGGATTTCGAGTACTTCGGGAAGACGAATTTCGTCAAGACGGGAATCATCTTCGCGGATGCGGTAAATACGGTGAGTCCCCATTATGCCATGGAACTTCTCCACAATCCGGCCTATTCCTACGGGCTTTTCGATTTGCTGATGGCGCATCAGAAAAAATTCACAGGTATTCTGAACGGCGCTGATTATCGCTACTGGAATCCGGAAACGGATGAATACGTGCAGGTGAAATACGGCCCGGGCAGCCTGGGTCTGAAAAGGAAAAACCGCAGCGTCCTGATGGAAAAGACCGGGCTTCAGGCCGGTGATAACACCATGGTACTCGGGATCGTGGCGCGAATGACCAAGCAGAAGGGATTTCAGCTGCTGCTCGATGCACTGGATGACATGATGAAACGGGATATAGGTCTGGTCATACTGGCCAGTGGTGAGAGCATCCTTGAGCGGGAATGGGAAAAGAAGGCTGCAGTGTATTCCGATCGGATTCATTATGAAAAATCGTACAGCGAAGACCTGTCGCATAAAATACAGGCCGGCTGTGACCTCTTTCTCATGCCGTCGCTCTTCGAACCCTGCGGCTTGTCTCAGATGTACGCCATGAAGTACGGGACGCCCCCTCTGGCCTTTGCCACCGGCGGCCTGGCCGATACCATCATTTTTAGTGGGCCGGACAAGACCGGCTTTCTCTTCTACAGTTACAGAGTCGGTGATTTTCTGAGGACGCTGGATGAGGCCATCCGTCAATTCAGGACCCCCGACTGGGAACGAATACAGCGGAACGGTATGGCTCAGTCCTTCTCATGGGACCGCAGCAGCGCCGATTATCTGGCAATTTTTCAAGGTATTAGCAACTCATAAACTCTGGGCCGAATGTGGAAATCCGAAAATTTACTGCAGACGATGAGGAACTCTGGGATGACTTCAACCGACAGGCCAATAATGGCCACCTCTTTGCTGAACGGCGTTTTCTGTCCTACCATCCCGAAGGCCGTTTTCAGGATAATTCCTTGCTTTTCTTTGAGGATGAACGTCTCCAGATGATCCTGCCCGCCGTCGTCTACGAGGAGGACGGAGTGAAAATCCTGCATTCTCACCGGGGCGCCAGCTACGGAGGGCTGATTCAGAATGTGGACATGTCCATCGACCGGGCCTTTCATGCCGTAGACGCTCTGAAAAAGTACGCCGGTCAGCAGGGCATCGGGCGCATTATCATGACCCTTACCCCGGATATCTATTTCCGGCGTCTGAGCAATTATCTGGAATTTGCCCTGTTCCGCAACGGTTTCAGCTATGTGAAGCGGGAAATCTCCTCGGTGCTTTATCTGGAAGATACGATCGGGGAAAATCTGCAGAAATTCAAGTCCTCGGTTCTGAGAGCATGCCGGAAATCGGAAAAATCGGGTGTGACCGTCTCTCTTTCCGAAAAGTATGATGAATTCTACGGGATACTTCGTAAAAACCTCAAGATCCGGCACAATGTGGCTCCCACCCATACACTGGAGGAACTGGAACGCCTGGCGGCTCTGTATCCGGAGAAGATCCGCCTCTACGCCGCGTTTCTGGAGACTCAGATGATCGCGGGAATCGTCATGTTTGATGTCAATCCGCAGGTCACCCTGGCTTTTTACATTTCTCATGATGAAGAATTTCAGGAATACCGCGCCGTGAATCTGGTCTTCCGGCAGGTGATTGAGGACAGTATTGCCCGCGGTTTCCGCTACCTCGATTTCGGGATCTTCACGGTGAATATGGAACCGAATTTCGGGCTGGCCCGCTTCAAGGAAAGTTTCGGCAGCAGCGGCATTTTCCGTGATACGCTTCGCTGGGACAGGACAGATATCTGATGGCAAACAGCGATATTAAGCAGCTCGGATCCCACACGGTCATTTACGGCGCAGGCTATGTTCTGACCCGCATGATACCTTTTTTTCTGCTGCCCTTTTATTCCTACCATATCAATCTGGCGGATTATGGGGTCGTTCAGTTGATTTATGCCGCCATCGGTTTTATGAATATCATTTTTCATTATGGCCTGGACAGCGCCTATCTGCGCTTTTTTGTAAAGGAGGATTCGGAGTACGGCCCGCGGGAAGTGCTGACGCATACCTTTGTATCCTTATTAGTGACCGGAGCCGTGCTGACGGTTCTCATTTACAAGGCCGCAGCGCCTGTTTCGAATCTGTTGCTGGGAGACCCGAAATACGCCCTGTACATCCGGTATTCAGCCCTCATTCTCATGGCGGATAATCTGTTTATTATTCCTCTGCATTATCTGCGGATGGTGAACCGGCCGCTTATGTTCAATATCATCAACATTATCAATGTAAGTGTGAATTTCTCGCTGAATATTTATTTCATTCATTTCCGTCATGGTGGCCTGGAGTCCATTTTTCTGTCAAATCTCCTGGCATCACTCACCACTTTGATTCTCGTTTCTCCGGTTTTAGTGAAAAATTTCAGCCCGCGCTTCATTCCATCGCTGTGGAAGCAGCTGCTCATCTTCGGCCTGCCCTTCGTTCCGGGTGGACTGGCATCCATGGTCCTGGAAATCATCGGCCGCTACATGCTGCAGTGGCTGACGGACAAGGAAACAGTGGGACTCTATTCTGCCGGCTACAAGCTGGGAATTTTCATGCTGGTGATTATCACGGCCTACAAGTTTGCCTGGCAGCCCTTTTTTCTCAACAAGGGCAAGGATGCCGACGCGCCCCAGACCTTTGCCCGCATCATGACTTTCTTTCTCTATGTGCTGTTCGGCTCTTTTCTGGCCGTCACATTCTTTATCCACGATCTTGTTACCTTTCAGATGTTCGGCCTGAGTTTTCTTAAGGAAAGCTACTGGGCCGCGCTTCCGGTGGTTCCCGTCATTCTGGCGGCCTATATCTTTCTCGGGATATATATGAACCTCCTGCCGGCCATCTACTTTACGGAGAAAACCTGGGTCATTCCCATTTTCAGCGGATCGGCGGCAGCCATCAATGTGGCGGCGAACTATTTTCTCATTCCCGTTCTCGGCATGATGGGCGCGGCCTGGGCGACCTTCATCGCCTATCTGTGGATGGCGGGCATCACCTGGTTTGTGACCCGGAAATGGTATCCCATTCCCTATGAATGGAAGCGTATTGCCGAGCTGCTGGGTACGGCTCTGGTTTCCGGAGCGCTCTTTCTGTATTTTCCTCAGATCATTCTCATAAAACTGTTCGCTTTGACGTTTTTCGTCGTGGTTCCCATTTATACCGGTGTCATCAAACTGCCGGTATCCATGTTCCGAAGGAGCTGATTTTTGCGTGTTCTCCATCTGACCCTTTCTCATGATCCGCTGGATGACCGGATTTTCTACCGGGAAGGGCTGAGTCTGGTTGCCGCCGGCCATGAGCTGACCATCATCGGAACCGGTGATGAAGCCGGTGAATTCCGCAAGGACGGCATCCGCTGCCTGACCCTGCCCCGGGGACCGCTGCGCACCATGCTCAGATCTTTGAATGGTCTCCTGGAAAAGGAAAGCGCTGACATTGTGCATATTCACGAAATGCACACACTCGGCGCAGGCTGCCGCTTCCGGAAACGGACAGGCGCCCGCTTGATCTATGATGTTCACGAAGATTTTCCGGAAATACTCCGGACTTTTTCCCGGCGTCCGCGCTGGCGACGTTTTCTGTCCTCCCGGCTAATTGCCCTCTACGAACACGTCCGAGCCAGGTGTTGTGACGCTGTCATTGCGGTTACGCCGCAGCTGAATCACAAATTTTCCTATCTGAAAGTACCTGTCGTGGAAGTCCGCAATTATCCGACAGATCATCCGAATTCACCGATTGCGGGCATCCGGAAGGAAATTCGGGAACTGAGCCGGGATCGCTTTACCCTTGTCTATGCGGGACAGATTTCCGGAAAACGACGGCTTGACCTGGCTGTGGAAACCGTCCGGCTGCTGAGTGAAGAGCATGCAGTTCCGTCTGTATTTATTGCGGTCGGCACGGGTGACCGGGATGATGTGGAGGAATTCAAGGCCCTCTGTGACAGCTCCGGCACCAGTTATTATTATCCCCCCGTGCTGCATGAAGAGGTGAAATCCATTCTGGAAAGCGCCGATATGGGTTGGATAGTGCTGCCGCCCTATAAAAATTTTGTGAACGCCCTGCCCAATAAAAGTTACGAGTACCTGCAGGCCGGACTGCCCTTTATCGCGTCGGATCTTCCGCTGCTGCGGGAGGCTGTCCATGATCACGGCGCCGGGCTGATCGTGGCAGATCTGAATCCGGCGGCCATTGCCGCAGCCCTGGCGGATCTGCTGAGCAGAGATCCGGGCCTGAAGAACCTGAAATCCACAGCTGAGGATATTTTCAGCCGTTATTACCGCTGGGAAAGTCAGGAATCGAAACTGCTGGAATTATACGAATCTCTTGAAAATAGCAGGAGGGAAGCGGAATGACCCGGTTTTTACGACTTTTTATCATAGTCGCCACATTTATAGGAATATCTGTTTCTGTCCGGGCTGAGGATGCGCTCATCCTGAAACGCGTGAACATGACTCTGAAGGGCCAGCTGCAGTCTCTGTGTTTTCAGGCCGGGAACGTGGAAATGGTGATCGATCCCTATGGACATATTCTGGGCCTGTATCTGTCGACGACAGAGGATTTCAATCTGGAACAGCGCATCAGCGGAAACAACCGGATTGAAACTATCAACGGCCAGAGTCTGGACTACCGCTATCTGGAAAACGGAGATCTGAGAAGCATCGGAAATATCAATGTGGTATTCGATCCTTTTTATCCGGATATCCTGGAATCTGTGGGGCGCTGGAAATTTTCGTACTATTTCATCGGTGACAAACCTTCGAAAATCCACAAAGCCGCCTCCATCGAATTCATATACCGTTTTCCGGATGACCGGGTGGAGGAGATCGGCGGCGCTTCCTTTGAGTATTCGCTCATGTACGATGAATGGCTGTCCGGGATGCAGGGCCGGATCACCTATGATTCGGATGTGGAAATCCATGTGGACACGCGCCTGCCCGGTTATATCCCTGCTGAGTCTGACAGTCTGCGTTAGGCTGGAGAATATTCTTCCAAAAAATAACTAAATATTTTCCCATTTCTATAAAGTAACAGAATTTCAGAATTATTAAGATAATAACGCTTGACGATAATAACGGAATACGTTATTATTTCAAGGGATGATAAAAAGTTATGCGACAAAAGAAACACGAAAAATATTTGAAGGAATTTATTCGGGGAAATATCCGAACGATATCCAGCGATCAGCCCGGCGAAAACTATTTTTATTGGATGCTGCAGATGAATTGCAGGATTTGAGGATTCCCCACAGAAATCATCTGGAGAAGCTGACAGGAGACAGGGATGGTCAATACAGTATCAGGATAAATGATCAATGGCGCATCTGTTTCATCTGGGAAAACGGCAACGCGGTGAAGGTTGAAATCACAGATTATCTTTAAGGGAAAAATAATGAAAACAAATAAAATAGGTCCGATTCATCCTGGGGAAATATTACTTGAGGAATTTATTAAACCCATGGGACTGAGTCAGTATCGAATTGCAAAAGACCTGCTGGTGCCGCCGCGAAGGATCAATGAGATTGTCCATGGTATTCGCTCCATTACCCCTGACACTGCTTTACGACTGTCCAAATATTTCGGACTTTCCGACCGGTACTGGTTAAATCTTCAGGCGCTGTATGATCTGGAAATTGAGCGGGAACGGATCGCATCCGTATTGGAGACGAAAATCCCTGTTTATTCCAATGGCTGAGACTCATCAGCGGATTCTGATTTTATACCGGTCTGTACAGCATTCAACAACAGCAATCTTCCGGAGATCGCAGACAGTATATCAAAATTATTCCTTAAAACTTTTTGACAAATGAGCTGTGCCGTGTATATTACGCAGGGGTTTTACCTGAATAATTATGAATCTGAATAATAACAAGTACGGGGGCATAAAATGGGAACGAAAAAAGTTTTTACCTTGTTCGTCTTATGCACGATGATGATTGCTTCTTCGTGTCAGAAGGACAAATATAAAGTCGGGTCGGTGTATTCCGGATTCCGGCTGACGGAGAAGCGTTTTGTGGAGGAAGTGAACGCGGATGTGTATTACTTCGAACATATCAAAAGCGGCGCTCATCTGCTGAAGATCGCCGCGGATGATGCCAACAAGACCTTTTCCATCGGGTTCAAGACACCGCCCCAATCGGATTGCGGTACGCCCCACATCATGGAACATTCGGTGCTGAACGGATCGAAGAATTTTCCGGTGAAGAGCCCCTTTGATGTTCTGGCAAAAGGATCCTTGAATACATTCCTGAATGCCATGACCGGCAGCGATCTGACTGTATACCCGGTGGCGAGTATGAATGACAAGGATTATTTCAATCTCATGCATGTCTATCTGGATGCCGTTTTCAATCCGCTGATTTACAGTGATGAACGGATTTTCAAGCAGGAGGGATGGCATCATGAGCTGGTGGCGAAGGATGATCCGGTCAGCTACAAGGGCGTGGTATACAATGAGATGAAGGGTGCTTTCTCGAATCCTCTCAGAGAAATGGAATACATCGCGGACAAGAATCTCTTTCCGGACAACTGTTACCAGTATTCGTCCGGCGGATATCCGGAAACCATTCCCCAGCTGACCTATGAACAGTTTCTGGATTTTCACCGCAAATATTATCATCCGTCCAATTCCTACATCTTTCTCTACGGTGACGCGGAAGCGGATTCGGAACTGGCCTTCATTGACGCCAATTATCTGTCCCATTATAAGAAATCGGAAGATATTCCGGTTATAAAAATGCAGAAACCTTTTACGGAGATGAAGCGGGTCAGCGCCTTTTATCCGCTGCCGGAAGGTTCAGATACGAAAGATCAGACGTTTATCTCGCTGAGCTGGGTGATCGGCGAGGGGAAGAATCAGGCTCTGGACATGGCCCTGGACGTCCTGTCGGATGCTCTGGTCAATCACGAATCGGGCCCGGTGCGTCTGGCTCTGCAGGAGGCGGGCCTGGGACGCGATGTGACAGCCTCTAATGACGAACTGAAACAGAATGTATTTAAAATACGGATAAAGAACGCGAATCCGGCCGATACGGACGCCTTTTATAATGTTGTGATAAAGGCGCTGAATGAAACCGTGGCCAAGGGAATCGACAAGAATATCATCAAGGGAATCATCAACCGGAAGGAATTCCGTCTGCGTGAAGGAAATGACGCGCAGAAGGGGATGGCGCTGCTGTTCCGGTCTCTCGGCGGCTGGTGGTACGGTAATGATCCCTTTCTCGGGCTTGAGTGGGAAAAACCGCTGAAAAAGGCGAAAACCGCCCTGGATACGACCGCGCTTGAAGACCTGATTCAACATCAGCTCATAGATAATCCCCATGCGCTGCTGCTGACCATGGAGCCAAAACCGGGCCTGGAAACGGAACGGAAGGAGCGGATACAGGCCGAATGCGATGCCTACAAGGCTTCTCTCAATTCCGATGACATCACTGCTCTGGTGAAGGATACACAGGATCTGATCGATTATCAGAAACAGGAGGATTCGAAGGACGCGCTGGCAACCATTCCCATGCTGGAACTGAAGGATATCAATCCGGTGGCCCAATGGTATCCCGTCAGCGAGGAATCGGTGGCCGGTGTCCGGGAACTCGTTTATCCTGTCTTCACCAACCATATCGTCTACACAACGCTGCTTTTCAACGCCCAGGTTCTGCCCCAGGACCTTATTCCCTATGCATCGCTGCTGACCAATCTGCTGGGCAGCATGAATACGGACAGCTTATCCTTCGGTGAACTGGATAACGAATTGAATATCAACACGGGCGGATTCAATACCTATCTCACTGCTTACCTGAAATCCCGGGACGACGACAAAATGATGCCCAAGTTCAGCGTCTATTCCAAGGCCATGAGTGAAAACACAGGCAGGATGTATGAACTGATGGGAGACATCGTCAATCATTCCGCATTGGATGACAGTGACCGGCTGAAAACACTGCTGACCCGGCATCAGTCCCGTCTCGAATCCAGTGTGAGGAACAACGGCATGGGCATGGCCCGAACCCGACTGGAATCCTATTACTCGAATTCGGGTATGTTCGATGAATTGACCTCCGGAATCTCGTATTACTGGTTTGTGACCGATCTGATGAATCATTTCGATGAAAATTCTGCTCAGGTCATTGCGAAGCTTCAGCAGACCTCTGATCTGCTGTTCAACAAGGCGAATCTGATCGCGACGGTGGTCTGCGGTGAGGATGATCTTCCTGGCTGCAATACGGCTCTGGAAGGATTCATTGCTGCCCTGCCCGATGCGACGCCCGATCCGCAGACATGGAGCTTTGATGAGGAAGTGAAGAATGAGGGTTTTCTGACGGCCTCCAAGGTTCAGTATGTCATGAAAGGCTATGATTTCAAGAAACTCGGCTATGAATGGAATGGAAAAATCAGGGTGCTGAACCAGATACTGTCACGTGAATGGCTGAATAATCAGATCCGGGTTGTGGGCGGCGCCTATGGCGGTTTTTCCGGATTTTCCTCCAATGGGCTGGCCTATTTCGGTTCCTATCGGGACCCGAACCTGAAATCCACACTGGAAAATATTGACGGATCTCCCGAGTTTCTCAGCAGCTTCGAACCGGATGAAAGCGAGATGACCCGCTTTATCATCGGAACCATTTCACGGATGGATCGCCCGCTGACTCCTGCCGGCATGGGGCAGATCGCTGTTTCCAGAGCCTTGGAGGAGATCAGTCATGAGCAGATCCAGACTGAACGGGATGAGGTTCTGGCCGCTACGGCAGAGGATATCCGCGCCATGAGTCCCTTCGTTCGCGATATTCTTGCAAAAGACGCCATCTGTGTCTACGGCAACGAGGAAAAGATCAATTCCCGGAAAGATCTGTTTAAAAAGGTTTTACATATCGAAAAATAAGGATGTTTGGCCCGTCTCAACCTTCCTTCGCGACTATCCTGCGGCTTTGTATCGCGTCGGCAGGGTAATGAACAGGGTCTGAACCTCAATTTACCCGGAACGGGTTTCCACCTGTAAGGAGTCTTTTTATAAAGTTGAAAAAACTGAAATCTATACTGCGATGTCTGTGATTTCAGTCGTATATTTAGCCCATGATTAAACGGTTAAACGTGTTTTTCATATTCGTACTGCTTACGATGATGAGTACGGCGCAGGGACTCGGCGCAGACGGCCAGACTGTTGTGGACAGTCTTCTGAAAATGCTGCCTGTCGCGGATACGGAGACGCAGGTTCAGCTGCATCTGGACATTTCCAGGGAATATTCCAAGACGAATTTTCAGGAGGCGCTGACTCACGCGCAGGAAGCTCTGAACATATCAGAGAATATTGCCCGGGAATCATTGATCTATCAAAGTTATTTCCGCATTGCCATGGCATATTATTTTCATGAAAGTTATGATACGGCCCGGCAGTATCTGCAGAAATCACTGGATCTGAGCAGCAGGGTGGAAGCCTATGACTTCACTTCAGAAATTCTGCTGTATATCGGACACTGTATGCTGATGGGGGAAAATAACGAGGAACAGGCCCTTGGCTATTACCGGAAAGCCATTAATATTGCCCGTTTTTCAAACAATTACCGGATTCTCGGCGGGGCCTACTCGTCTGCGGGGAATCTGTTCCGTGTCAACGGGGGCTATGATAAAGCGCTCAAATATATTCTGGAGGCACGAGAATATTACTATAAAGCGGGATTTGAGGATGGATCTGCCTGGATATCCTACCTTCTTGGCCTGCTCTACGAAAACATGCATCTGTATTCGGACGCGGAAAAAAATTATCTGATCGCTGTGGATAACTATCGTAGACTGGCGGAACGGGATGGTGTCTATAACGGAGTTTCCATGGCCCTTGAACGCCTGTCCGAGCTGGAGAGTACGCAGAAGAATTATGCCGCCGCGACCCGGTACAACCAGCAGGCCATGGAAAGTTACGGGAAAAATGACCGGAAATACGGCATGGCCGGTTGTTATCGAAATATGGCTGAGATCGAATATTTCAAGGCGAATTACGATTCGGCCAAAGTTTTTCTGGATAAATCCATGGCGATCCAACGGCAAATTAATATTCTGACGGGACTTCCCAATGCTTACCTGCTGTATGGAAAAATACTTTATGCAAAGGGCCACCTTAAAGCTGCCATTGACAGCCTGAACAGAGGCCTTGATCTGGCGGAAAAAAAGAATCAGGTACAGCAGATCATTGACCTGAACAGGCTTCTGGCCAGTTATAATCAGAAAGTGGGAAATTTTCGCAGTGCCTATTCTCATCTGAACAGTCAGATAGCCCTCTCCGATTCCATCGCGGTTGCCCAGTCAGCCCGGAAAATGACGCAGATGCAGAATCTGGAGACGCTGGAGCTGAAGGACGTTCAGATCAGGGCGCTGGAACAGGAGAATACGATCAAAAGCCTGAACCTGGAAAAGGAACGCTTTGGGAAACAACGGGCAGGGAT